>PBLG01000024.1 GCA_002722315.1 Lysobacterales bacterium
ACCGCCCGCAAAGCACGCCGCCCATGACGCTCGGGCAAGAAGATCTTCAACCGACGCCGCGATCAAACACCTAACCACCGACCCCATCGACCCGCACCGCAACTCTCTGCTGCCTGTAAAAAGCGCTTTTGCCTACTTTTCAGGCGCTTGTGAAAAGTAGGTCGCCCGCAAACGCGAAGCGCGGGGCGAAACGCAGTTGAAGTTGAAGTTGAAGTTGCAGTTGAACTTGAACTTGAACTTGAAGGTGAAGGTGAACCAGGAGCAACACCCTCGACAACACCATTCAAAAAAACCGTCACAAACCCCGAGCTTCCTTGATCAGATCGTAAGCCTTGCGAATTTCGCGGGTTTTTTCTTCAGCCATCGGCCGCATGTTCTCCGGCATGCCGCGGGCCGCCAGCTTGTCCGGGTGGTGCCGGCTCATCAGGCGGCGATAGGACTTCTTGACCTCGGCGTCGCCTGCCTTGGCGCCGATGCCCAGGGTTGCGTATGCGTCGGCGAGTCGTGCGCTGCCGCGCCGTGCGCCGGCGTCCGGCCCCGCCGCTGCCGAGCCCCGCAACAGGGCTTCCAGGCTTTCGACGTCGGCGCCGGACAGCCCGAGGCCGCGGGCGACGCGCAGCAACAGCGCGTGTTCTTCGGGATGCACATTGCCGTCGGCCGCGATCGCCGAAAGCTGAATCTGCAGGAACAACTGAAGCAGCGCAGGGCTGCGCCCGCCCGAGGCGCGCAAGAGCGCCAGCTCGGCGTCCAGATCGAAATCCGGCGACTTGCCGCGATTGAATGCCGCCATGGCCGATCGTCGCTGCTCGTCGGAAAGCGCCAGGCGCGAGAAGAACTGCTCGGCCACCCGGATTTCGTCACCGGTAACGCGACCGTCGGCCTTGCAAAGAGCCCCCATGACCGCAAACGTCGATTCGACGAACTGCGCCCTGATCGCGCCCAGACCCCGACCGAAAAGCACCGTCAACAGGAAATGTCCCGCCACGCCGCCGACGACGGCGCCCAGCAACGCGCCGACGACACCGCCGACGACCAGGCCCAGCAGGCCGCCAATCAGGATGAACAGAAGCATGGCGGGATGATACGCAAGCCGGGGATCGCGCTGTGGTTCACGGCGGCGGAATTCTTACCCTGGCCGGGGCGCCGGTCGCGGGAGCACCTTTCATCGCTGCCGGCGTCTTCTTCAAGTCAAATGAAGATTCAAAATGCTTTCGCCGCGCAGTGCGAGACGAAAGCGCACTTGAACGCATGTCAAGTCAAGAAGCTCAGTCGCCGCCAGGCTTTCGGAACAGGAACGTGAACCGATCCGTGTTCCCGGTCACCGTCTTGCGCCCGACCTCGTAGCGAAGCTCGTCGTCCAGCCGATAGTGCAGATCGGAATAGGCCTCGAATTCGAAACCCGCGGCCTGGATCTCCTTGATCATCAGCACCGGATCGACGCGCCGCCGATTTTCGGGGTCGTCGGGCTGCATGTGACGACGGGTGTGGTCGACCACGCCGTAGATGCCGCCGGGCTTGAGGGCGGCGAACGCGGCACGATTCATGCTGTCGCGTCCTTCGGCGCTGAGGTTATGCAAGTTGCGGAAGGTCAGCACCGCATCGACGTTTTCGACGCCCAGGTCGAAGGGCTTGATTGTCGTCAGGCCCGAATCCTCGTCGCGTGCGACTTCCAGTTCCGGCTCCAGCATCTCGATTCGATCGTACGGCGGGGTTCCGAAGAACTCTGCGTCCGCGACTCTCGATGCGCCTATCGAGACGTATAGCTTGCCTTCATCGCGCAACGCCGGCGCAAGGATCTTAGTGTACCAACCTCCCCCCGGAATCAGCTCGACCACCGTCATGGTCTCGTCAAGACCGAAGAAGTCCAGCGTTTCCACCGGCAACCGGTTGGCATCCCGCTCGCGCTCGGCCTCGGTGCGCGCCTCGGCTTCCATTGCAGCTCGAATCGACTGCACGAAGGGTCGCTCCGATTCGGATTCCTCCTGCGCGAGAACGGGCAGCGCCATCAACAGCGCCACGGATAGCATCAACTTGTTCATTCCTTATTCTCCGTTTTGATCAAAAGCGAACCACAGATTACGCAGATTCACGCAGATTATCGAACCCGGTCAAGGTAAGGATTGGCACTTTGTAGGAGCCTGCTTGCAGGCGAACAAAAGCTGATCTTCGCAGCCATTCGCCTGCAAGCAGGCTCCTACAAAAGTTTCCTGGCTCAGCGGTATCGGGGCCAAAGCCTTTCTTCGTGTCCTTCGTGCCTTCTTCGTGCTCTTCGTGTTCCGCTTTTGAAGGATTCTCGCGATTCAAGCGTCCTTCCGCGGCATCAGCTTGCGCATGGTGCGCATCAGGATGCGGAAATAAAGTGAAGGGAACCACCGCTTGAGGCGATATTGCCAGCGGGTCTCGGGATGAGTCAGCAACAGGAATCTCGGCTTCTGCGTGGCCTTGAACACGATTTCGGCCACATCGTCGGCAGAGATCCCGGAGTGTTCCATCCAGCGCTGCACGCGCTTGGCGTAGGTGTCGTCGGGCGCACGCATCGAATCGGTCAGGGCGGTCTTGACGAACGCCGGGCACAGCACCGACACTTCGACGCCGTAAGGCGCGAGTTCGGCGCGCAGCATTTCCGACATCGAGACCACCGCGGCCTTGGCGGTGCCGTACGACGCTATTCCGGGGGCGGCGGCCAGGCCGGCCCAGGACGCCACGTTGACGATATGACCGAAACCCTGACTGCGGAATCGACCGACGAAGTGGTGGCAGCCGCGCACCACGCCCATCAGGTTGATCTCCAGCACCCATTCCCAGTCTTCCAGCGGCGTCTCGCCCAGCATGCCGCCGGTCGCGACCCCGGCGTTGTTGACCAGCAGATCGATGCGCCCGTATTCGCTGTCGACGAATGCCGCCAGCGCCTCCCATTGCGACGAATCGGTCACGTTCAGCGCACGTGCGGCGTGATCGGTGCCGGCAAGCCCCGCCGTTACCTTCTCGGCGCGATCGATGTGCTGGTCGGTCACGATCACGCGCCAGCCCGCGGCCGCAAAACGGCCCGCCATGGCGGCGCCGAGGCCGGAACCGGCGCCGCTGATCAACGCAACGGGTCTGGTGTCTGAGTGCATGGGCGGGCTTCCTGGCTAAAAACGAGCGATCAGCATAATCGATCCATAATGAAGCCGGTTCCTTTGCAGGCGCCCCGTTAAAATATCGGGCTCCGACCGCAGCGAACGTTTCGATGTCCCAGCCGTTTTCCGTTCTCAATCCGCCGCGCGCCGAATCCGGCGAGGGCCAGCAGTGGCCGTTGCTGGAGGACCTGGCGCTTGCGCTGGCGATCAGCGGATACGCGCGGCGACGCGGCGGACCGGTGCTGGTGGCTACCGCCGACGGCTATTCGGCGCGCAGGCTCAGGGACGACATCAACCACCTGGACGGACCTCGGGCCGACCTGTTCCCGGACCTGGAAATCCTGCCCTACGACCTGTACTCGCCGCATCCGGACCTGGTGTCCCGCAGGCTCGAGGTGCTCGCCGGCCTGCCGGAACGGCGCGACGGCGTCATCATCGCGCCCATCAACGCGCTGATGCAGCGGCTCGCGCCGACCGGCTTCATCGCCGGGCGCAGCGTCGACTTCAAGGTCGGCGAGGAACTCGACCTGGGCCGTTTCCGGGAGCGGCTGTCCGACGCCGGCTACGAGGGCTGCGACCAGGTCTGGCAACCCGGCCAGTTCGCGGTGCGCGGCTCGGTGTTCGACCTCTGGCCGATGGGCATGCCGGTGCCGTATCGCATAGAGCTGTTCGACACCGATATCGAATCCATTCGCTCGTTCGACCCGGAAACCCAGCGCTCCATAGACAAGCTCGACCGGGTCGAATTGCTGCCGGGCCGCGAGTACCCGTTCGACGAGAGCGCCCGGACCGAGTTCCGGCGCCGCTTCCGCAACCGCTTCGAGGTCGATCTCAGGCGCGCCCTGCCCTACCAGGAGGTCGGCGAGGGCACCCACGGCCAGGGGCTGGAACAGTACCTGCCGCTGTTCTTCGACCGGACCGCGAGCCTGCTCGACTACCTTCCGCGGGAGCACCGGCTGGTCATGCTGGCCGGCTGCGACGAAGCCGCCGTCGAATTCGCCGAGCAGGTGGCGCAGAGACACGAGCAGCGCGCGGGCGATCGCGAGCGCCCGCCGCTCAACCCCGACGAGCTTTACCTCGATTCCGACGAGCTTCTCACCACGCTGAAGGACCGCGCCGCGGTGCGCCTGACCCGGCGCCAGCCGGCCGCTGCCACGCTGCGTCCGCCCGACGCGCTGGACCTGGATCACGCGCCCGAGCAGGCCGCCGAGCGACTGCGCGAAGCGTCCGGCAGGATCCTGCTGGCGGCCGACACCGCCGGGCGGCGCGAGCTGATCGCGGCGAATCTCAAGCGGTTCGGCGTCAAGCCGAGAATGCTGGAATCCTGGGCCGCGTTCACCAGCGGCGACGACCGGCTGGCGCTGGCGGTGCTGCCGTTTTCCGGCGGCTGCAGCCTGCCCGACGAAGGCGTCACCGTCCTGACCGAGTCCGAGCTGTTTCCCGGTCATACGCGCACGCGACGGCGTGACCGCAAGAGCGGCCAGGATCCCGAGAGCATCGTGCGCAGCCTGGCCGACCTGCAGCCCGGCGCGCTGGTGGTGCACCTGGAACACGGCATAGGGCGATACCTGGGCCTGGAAGTGCTCGATGTGGGCGACACGCACGGCGAATTCCTGACCCTGGAGTACGCCGAAGGCGACAAGCTCTACGTGCCGGTCACCGACCTGCACCTGGTCAGCCGCTATACCGGCGCCGACCCCGACGCGGTCACGCTCAACCGGCTGAGCTCGGACAAGTGGAAGAAGACCCGCCGCAAGGCCGCCGAAAAGGTGCGCGACGTGGCCGCCGAACTGCTCAACGTGCAGGCCCGCCGAGCCGCCCGCCAGGGCCACGCGTTCGAATTCAACGAAGGCATGTACGCCCGATTCGCCGCCGGCTTCGAGTTCGAGGAAACCGATGACCAGCAGGACGCCATCGATGCCGTGCTGGCCGACCTGAAGGCTTCCACGCCGATGGACCGGGTGGTGTGCGGCGACGTCGGCTTCGGCAAGACCGAAGTCGCGCTGCGCGCGGCGTTCGCGGTGGTCGACGGCGGACGCCAGGTGGTGATGCTGGCGCCGACCACGCTGCTGGCCGAACAGCACTACCGGACCTTCGCCGACCGGTTCGCCGACTGGCCGGTCAACGTCGCGCTGCTGTCGCGCACCGGCAGCAGGAAGGAGGCCGAGCGAACGCTTGCAGGGCTTGCCGACGGCACCATCGACATCGTCATCGGTACCCACCGTCTGCTGCAGTCGGACGTGAAATTCGGCAACCTCGGGCTGGTCGTGGTCGACGAGGAACAGCGCTTCGGCGTTCGGCAGAAGGAACAGCTGAAAAGGCTGCGCGCCGAGGTCGACCTGCTGACCCTGACCGCGACGCCGATTCCGCGAACGCTGAACATGTCGATGACCGGGCTTCGCGAGCTCTCGATCATCGCCACACCGCCGTCGCGGCGCATGGCGGTCAAGACCTTCGTGTCCGAATGGGATACCGCGACCATTCGCGACGCCGGCAACCGCGAGTTCCAGCGCGGCGGCCAGGTGTATTTCCTGCATAACGACGTGCGCACCCAGCCGCGCATGGCCGAGGATCTTGCGTCCTTGTTCCCGCGCGCCCGGATCGGGATCGCCAACGGCCAGATGCCGCCCGGCGAGATGGAGCGGACCATGCGCGATTTCTACCACCGCCGCATCAACCTGCTGGTGGCCAGCACCATCATCGAAAACGGCATCGACGTCCCGACCGCCAACACCATCATCATCAACCGCGCCGACAAGTTCGGGCTGGCCCAGCTGCACCAGCTGCGCGGGCGGGTCGGCCGCTCGCATCACCTGGCCTACGCCTACCTGGTGACCCCGCCGTGGAAAGCGATGACCACCGACGCGCGCAAGCGCCTGGAAGCCATCCAGTCGCTGCAGGAACTGGGCGCAGGCTTCACGCTGGCCACCCACGACCTGGAGATCCGCGGCGCCGGGGAGCTGCTGGGCGAGGACCAGTCCGGCCAGATCGAGGCGATCGGCTTCCAGCTCTACTCCGAACTTCTCAATCGCACCGTAGAGGCGCTCAAGGCCGGGATCGAACCGGACCTGGACGAGCCGGTGGACGTCTCGTCCGAAGTCGACCTGCACACCACCGCGATGATCCCGGCCGGCTATCTGCCCGACGTGCACCAGCGGCTGGTGCTATACAAGCGCATCGCGCAGTCCCGCACCGGCAAGGAACTGCACGAACTCCAGGTCGAGATGATCGACCGCTTCGGCCTGCTGCCCGAGGAGGTCAAGAACCTGTTTTCCGCCGCCACGCTGCGACTGGAAGCGCGCGCGCTGGGTATCCGAAAGCTGGAAGTGGGCCCGGCCGGCGGGCGCGTGGAATTCCTGCCCAAACCCGACATCGACATGGCGGAGATGATCCGGATGATCCAGAAGGAGGCGCACACCTATTCCCTGCCCGCCCAGGACCGCTTGCGGGTCCAGGGCGAGTTCGAGCGGCTCGAGGACCGGATTGCGGTCGCGGAGAACCTGCTCGAGCGTCTGCGCCCCAAGGACCGGGGCACGAATACACGGGGCCGAGACAGGCTAAACTCGGTCGCATGAAAATCGCCGTCTTCAACGCTTTTTCCGGCCTGGCGATGATGGTCGCTGCGGCGTCGCTCGGCGCCCAGCAGCCCGCCGCCAGCGAGTCCGTAGCGGTCGAATATCCGCCGGTCTATCGCGTCGAGCTGATCGTGTTCAGCCACGCCGATGGCCGCTCCGACCGGATACGCGGCGCGGGCCCGCTGGACTTTACCGATCGCTCCGACCCGCTGCTGGTCGCGCGGGCGAACGCCATGGCCGAGCGCCAGCTGGCCGGACTTGCCGGGTTTCTGCCCGTCGCACGGGTGCCCGGCGAAATCCGGGAGACCACGCCCTACCTGCAATCCCAGGAGCGTACGCTTCGCCCGATTCCGCCGGTGTATTCGGCGCTGGGCGACCTGTCACGCCCGATCCAGCGCGCGATGGACCGCCTGCTCGACGCGCCGGAGTACGATCCGGTGACCGCGCGCGCATGGATCCAGCTGGCCCCGCGCAACCGGCCCACCGCAGCGATGCGGATTCACGACCAGACCGTCGTCGATCGGGTCGAGCCCGAGGACGGACAGAGCCTGGTGCCCGTGCCGAACGTGCTGCCGTTCGGCCCGCTGACCGAAATGCCGCCGCCCGCGCTGGACATCTACCGGCTCGACGGCACGCTGCGACTGCGTCGACGCCAGTTCCTGCACCTGGACCTGGACCTGGCCTGGCAGGCGCGGGCGCGCGGTCTGGCGAACCGCATGCCGCCGACCGAAGAATCGGCCGCGGTGACCAGCGGCACCGAAAGCGGCCAGGGTGAATGGCAATTGCACCGGCTGCAGCAATCCAGAATCGTCGAGCCCGGCCGCCTGGAGTATTTCGATTCCAGCCTGTTCGGCGTGCTGGTGCTGATCGAGCGCTTCGAGCAGGTCGTGCCCGAAATCGAGATTCCCGAACCTCAGCCGGCGACACCGAATACGCCGACGCAGCAGCAAAGCGCCGACCCGGTCACGAATTCCGGCGGTTGACGGTATCATTGCCCTCCGGCACTCAAGCTACGACTCTTTCCCCCATGGATTCCAACGCCCTGACCGCACTATCGCCGCTTGACGGCCGCTACGCCCGACGGCTCGAGCCGCTTGCCCGGCTGTTCTCGGAAGCCGGACTGATCCGCCAGCGCGTGCGCGTCGAACTGGCCTGGTTCCGGCACCTGGCCGGGGTGGCGGAGTTCGATGCGCTGGCGCCGCTGGCGCCCGACGACGAGGCCTTTCTCGACCGACTGGCCGACGGCTTTTCCGACGCCGACGCCGCCGAGGTCAAGGAGATCGAGCGGACCACCAACCACGACGTCAAGGCGGTCGAGTACTGGATCAAGAAGCGCATGACCGAGCGCCCGGGGTTGACCGAGAAGCTCGAGATGGTGCACTTCGCCTGCACCTCCGAAGACATCAACAACCTCGCCTACGGCTTGATGCTCAAGCAGGCCTTGGTCGAAGTGCTCGACCCCGTTCTGGGCGAGCTGGATGCGCACCTTGCCGGCATGGCCGAAAATTACGCAGATCTGTCGATGCTGTCGCGCACCCATGGCCAGAGCGCTTCTCCGACCACGCTGGGCAAGGAAATCGCCAACACGGTGTTCCGGCTTCGCCGCCAGCGCCGTCAGCTCGCGCGGGTCGAGATCAGCGGCAAGATCAACGGCGCGGTCGGCAATTTCAACGCGCACCTTTCGGCCTGCCCGAACGTCGACTGGCCGGCCGTCGCGCGCGATTTCGTCGAAGGGCTGGGGCTTGTCTGGAATCCCTACACGACCCAGATCGAGCCGCACGACATGATCGCCGAGCTGGCCCATTCGCTCATCCGGATCAATACGATACTGCTCGATTTCGCGCGCGATAGCTGGGCCTACATCTCGCTGGGCTACTACGCGCAGAAGACCGTCGAGGGCGAAGTCGGGTCGTCGACCATGCCGCACAAGGTCAATCCCATCGACTTCGAAAACGGCGAAGGCAACCTGGGCCTCGCCAACGCGCTTCTCGGACACCTGGCCGAAAAGCTGCCGGTCTCGCGCTGGCAGCGCGACCTGACCGACTCCACGGTCCAGCGTTCGATCGGATCGGCGTTCGGCTATTGCCTGCTGGCATGGAAATCCATCCAGCGCGGGCTCGGCAGGATCGCGCCGAATCGCGCGCGGATCGCGGCCGACATCGACAGCGCCTGGGAGGTGCTGGCCGAGGCCATTCAGACCGTGATGCGGGTACACGGCATCTCCGAGCCCTACGAAAAGCTCAAGCAGCTCACGCGCGGGCGCACCATCGATGCCGCCGGCGTGCGCGAATTCCTCGAGCGCCTCGAATTGCCTGCGAGTGAAAAACAGCGGCTCATGGAATTGACGCCGGCCGGCTATACCGGCAACGCGGCCGACATGGCGCGCGCCATCGGACGATACGTATGAAGGCGATCCAGCTCGCGGAATGGGAGGGTTTCGACGCGCGGCGCTTCCTGGACGAACACTGGCAGCACACGCCGCTTCTGATTCGCGGATGGTTGAAGCCGGCGGCGCTGGGCATCGACCAGGTCGTGGCTGCCGCCGGCGACGACGACCTGGGATCCAGGCTGGTCGTCGGCTCGTTCGAAAACCTTGACTGGACGCTCGAGTACGGACCGTTCACCGAGGACGATCTGCCGTCCCTGGACCGCCCCTACCAGTCGCTGCTGGTCCAGGACATGGACAAGAAGTACCCGCAGGTCGCGGAACTCCTGGACGCGTTCCGCTTCCTGCCCAACTGGCTGCTCGACGACATCATGGTCAGCCAGGCCGGTCCCGGCGGCTCGGTCGGGCCGCACGTCGACGCCTACGATGTTTTCCTGGTCCAGGCCGCCGGCGCACGGCGCTGGGAGCTGGCCGGCAACTTCCAGCCCGACCTCAACGAGGATTTCGAGCTGGCGGTGCTGCGCAACTTCAAGGCCGAAACCAGTTGCGTCACCGAACCGGGCGACGTGCTGTACGTGCCGCCGGGCGTGGCGCATCACGGGATCGCCCAGCAGAACAGCCAGACCTGGTCGGTCGGGCTGCGCGCCCCTTCTTCGGCCGAGCTGCTCTCGGAGCTGGCCGCTTTCCTCGGCGAGCACGAGGCGCGCCTGCCGCGGCTCAATCCCCTCAAGTACGACACCGAGCGCGCCGAGCGCATCGACCAGACCCTGTTGCAGCACGCCCGCCGGCTGCTGGCCCAGGCCGTGCAGCTCGACGACGAGGCCCTGGTCAGCTGGCTGGGCCAGACCCTGACCGCGTATCGGCAGTGGTCGCCCGCCCCCGCCGACGACGACAGCGCGCCGGAGGTCGACATCGAGCCGCCGCTGGTGTTCGCGCCCGGCACGCGCCTGGCCTGGAGCGACTCCGGACTGCTGTTCGTCAACGGCCAGAAGTGGTCGTGCCCGCCGGAATTCGCCCAGACGCTCTGTCGCACCTGCCGCATCGACGCCTGGCCTGAAGACCAGGATGCACGCCGGCTGGTCGAGAACCTGATCGAGCAGGACGAACTGATCCGGCCGTAGGGAAACGGTCCGGCAAAAATGGTCCGGCAAATCACCGACCGACTCTGCGCAAGGTTATTCAGAGGCTCCTTAACCGTTATAATCAAGAATTGGCCAGCGGCAACCCCGGCTCAAGCATTCTCAAATGACCGAAGACCTGGAAAGAAAATACCGGACATCGCACCTGTCCGGTCTGAACGCTGCATTCGTCGAACAACTCTACGAAGAGTTCCTGGACGATCCTGAAGCCGTGCCCGATTACTGGCGCGACGCCTTTCGCGGGCTGCTCGACGGCGCGGACGACGACACCCGTCACCGCTCCATCGCGGCGCATTTCGAGGCGCTTGGAAGACAGCCGGCCGGGCAGCAGGCCGCATCGGCCGCCGAGGATTTCAAGCAGGCCGGCGTCCTTCGGCTGATCAACGCCTACCGGGTGCGCGGTCATCAGCGCGCGCGGCTCGACCCGCTGAACCTGAGCGAAAGGCCCGAGGTCCCCGATCTTGACCTGGACTTCCACGCGCTTTCCGAATCCGATCTCGATACCGAATTCCACACCGGCAGCCTGGCCGCGCCGGACCACCTCAAGCTGTCCGAGATCATCGAGATCTGCCAGCGCACGTACTGCGGCAGCGTCGGCGTCGAGTACATGCACATCAACGACACCAACCAGCGCCGCTGGCTGCAGCAGCGCCTGGAGCGCGGCAGCGGATCGTTCGAACTGCCGGCGGAGGACCGCAAGCGCCTGCTCGAAAAGCTCGGTGCCGCAGAAGGCCTGGAAAAATACCTGCACTCACGCTACGTCGGCCAGAAGCGCTTCTCGCTGGAAGGCGGCGAGAGCCTGATTCCGCTGTTCGATACCCTGATTCGGCACTCGGGCAGCCAGGGCATCCGTGAAATGGTCATCGGAATGGCCCACCGCGGTCGCCTCAACGTTCTGGTCAACATCCTCGGCAAGTCTCCGCGCGATCTTTTCGCGGAGTTCGAAGGCAAGATCCAGCACGACGACCCGGCCCGCTCCGGCGATGTCAAGTATCACCTGGGCTTCAGTTCCGACGTGCTCACGCCCGGCGGCGTGATGCACCTGGCGCTGGCGTTCAATCCATCGCACCTCGAGATCGTCAATCCGGTGGTGGCCGGCTCGGCGCGTGCGCGGCAGAACCGGCTGGCCGACTACGAGCACGAGCAGGTGCTCCCGGTGCTGGTCCATGGCGACGCCGCCCTGGCCGGCCAGGGCGTGGGCATGGAGCTTTTTAACATGTCCCAGGCGCGCGGCTTCAAGGTCGGTGGCACGTTCCATATCGTGGTCAACAACCAGATCGGATTCACCACCTCCAATCCGCTGGACGCGCGCTCGACGCTCTACTGCACCGAAGTGGCCAAGATGGTCCAGGCGCCCATCTTCCACGTCAACGCCGACGATCCGGAAGCGGTGCTGTTCATCACCCGGGTGGCCGCCGACTTCCGGCGCGAATTCAAGAAGGACGTGGTCATCGACCTGGTCTGCTATCGCCGGCTCGGCCACAACGAGGCCGACGAGCCGGCCGCCACGCAGCCGCGCATGTACGAGGCCATCCGCAAGCTGGATTCGGTCTACAAGCAGTACTCGAAGCAATTGATCGACGACGAGCTGGTCGATCCCGACGAACTGGACAAGTGGCAGAGCGGGTTCCGCGACCGCCTGGACGATGGCGAAACCGTGGTCGAACTCGCCGACGCCGACGATGCGCTGATCACTGTCGACTGGACGCCGTACCTGGATTCGGACTGGCGCACCGAAGCCGACACGACCATGGCGGTCGACGATATCAAGGCGCTTTCGGAGCGGCTGACCACGTTGCCCGACGGCTTCGAGCTGCACAAGCAGGTCGCGCGGCTGATCGATCAGCGGCGCAAGATGGCCGCCGGCGACGCACCGCTGGACTGGGGCTTTGCCGAAACAATGGCCTACGCCGGCCTGATCGATTCGGGCTACGGCCTGCGCCTGGTCGGCCAGGACTCCGGCCGCGGCACCTTCTTCCACCGCCACGCGGTGCTTTACAACCAGGAAGACGGCCGCTACATCACGCCGCTGAGCGAGCTGGCCGAGAATCGCCACAAGGTGGCCGTCATCGACTCGCTGCTCAGCGAAGAAGCCGTGCTCGGATTCGAGTACGGCTACGCCACCGGCGAGCCCGGCTCGCTGGTGATCTGGGAAGCCCAGTTCGGCGACTTCGTCAACGGCGCGCAGGTCGTCATCGACCAGTTCATCACCTCCGGCGAAACCAAGTGGGGCCGGCTGTGCGGACTGGTCATGTACCTGCCGCACGGCTACGAGGGCCAGGGGCCCGAACACTCCTCGGCGCGTCTGGAGCGATTCATGCAGCTGTGCTCTGACAACAACATCCAGGTCTGCGTGCCGACGCTGCCGAGCCAGATGTTCCACATGATCCGGCGCCAGATGCTCCGCCCTTACCGCAAGCCGCTGGTGGTGTTCACGCCCAAGAGCCTGCTTCGGCACCGCGACTCCGTGTCCAGCCTCGAGGATCTCGCCAACGGCGGTTTCCAGCTGGTCATCGACGATCCGGCCGGGCCCGACCCGGAAAAGGTCGAGCGCGTGGTGTTCTGCGCCGGCAAGGTCTATTTCGACCTGGCCAAGGCGCGCGACGACGCCGAGCAGTCGTTCGACAACGTCGCGATCGTGCGCGTCGAGCAGCTCTATCCGTTCCCGCGAGAGGAGTTGACCGCGATCATCGAGCGCTACGCCAATGCCGACCAGGTCATCTGGTGCCAGGAAGAGCCCATGAACCAGGGCGCGTGGTTCCAGATCCGTCACCATCTGCAGGCGTGCATCGGCGACAAGCAGTCGCTGCGCTATGCCGGCCGGGCCGCCTCCGCGTCGCCGGCGGTCGGTTACTACCAGGTTCACATCGAGCAGCAGAAACGCCTTGTCGAACAGGCGCTGGGTGCTCGAGACATCGATCAATAACGCAAGTATTTCGAAGGATTTTCCATGAGCACTGAAGTCAAGGTCCCTACCCTGCCCGAATCGGTATCCGATGCAACCGTCGCCAAGTGGCACAAGAAAGCCGGCGACAGCGTCAAGCGCGACGAAAACCTGGTCGATCTCGAAACCGACAAGGTCGTCCTCGAAGTGCCCGCCCCGGCCGACGGGGTGCTGGAATCCATCGATGCCGAAGAAGGCGAAACCGTGAACGCCGACGACCTGTTGGGCAGGATTGCCGAAGGCGAATCCGGGGACGATTCGGACGATGGCAAGGAAGAAAAGGAAGAAGAAAGGAAAGAGGCCGGGGACGAACAAGACAAGAAAGACAGCGGCGACGAAGATAAAGCGACGGAAGAGAAAAAGGACAAGAAGAAGTCCGGTGAGAAAGAATCCACGGACAAGGGCGCCGACCAGGAGTCGAGCGACCGCGGCAAGACTACCCATGAGGCGCCGGAGGGCGCGGACAAGCTCGCCCCGGCAGTCCGCAAGATGGTGACCGAGCACGGGCTGGAGCCGGGTGAAATCGAGGGCACCGGCCGCGACGGGCGCATTACCAAGGCCGACGTGCTGCGCCACATCGGTACCAGCGGCAAGGCCGGCGGCGCAAGGCCCGAAGAAAGGGTCAAGATGTCGCGGCTGCGCCAGCGCGTTTCGGAACGCATGAAGGAAGCGCAGAACACCGCTGCGATTCTGACATCGTTCAACGAAGTCGACCTGCACGAAGTCATGCAGATCCGAAGCCGCTACAAGGAAGCCTTCCAGAAACGCCACGGCGTCAAGCTTGGCTTCATGTCGTTCTTCGTCAAGGCATGCTGCGAGGCGCTGGACAAGCATCCGGTCGTCAACGCTTCGGTCGACGGCGACGAGATCGTCTACCACGGTTACCAGGATGTCGGCATCGCCGTGTCCACGGACCGCGGCCTGATGGTGCCGGTGCTGCGCAACGCCGGGAACATGGGCCTGGCGCAGATCGAAGCGCAGATCGCCGAGTACGCCGAGAAGGCGCGCGCCGGCAAGATCCAGCTGGAAGACCTGCAGGGCGGCACCTTCTCGATCACCAACGGCGGCGTGTTCGGCTCGCTGCTGTCCACGCCGCTGCTCAATCCGCCGCAAAGCGCGATCCTGGGCATGCACACGATCAAGGAGCGTCCCGTGGCGATCGACGGCGAAATCGTGGTCAGGCCGATGATGTACATCGCGCTGTCCTACGATCACCGGATCATCGACGGCAAGGACGCGGTTCAGTTCCTGGTCGCGGTCAAGGAAGCGCTGGAAGATCCGGCAAGGATGCTGTTGGGACTCTGAGCGGACAAACCTCGCTCAGACCCCACGTTTCAGGTTTTAGGTTTTAGGTTCTAAGCTTCAGTCTGGAGGGATCGCCATTGGTGATTTCAGAATCGGATTCGCGTGCAAGCACCGAACACGTAAAACCTAACACTTAAAACGTAAAACCATAAACCGAAGCCGCAAAGCGTTAATGCGGCACGAATCCCAAACGACTTTGAGTACCAAAATGACTGACACAGAATTCGACGTAATCTTCATCGGTGGCGGCCCGGGCGGTTACGCCGGGGCCATCCGCGCGGCCCAGTTGGGCCTGAAGACGATGCTGATCGACGACCGCAAGGGCGACGACGGGAAACCCGCGCCCGGCGGCACCTGCCTGAACGTCGGATGCATTCCGTCGAAGGCGCTGCTCGATTCGTCGAAGCACTTCCACCACATCCAGCACGACTACACCGCCCACGGAATCAACACCGAGGGTGTATCCATCGACATCGACAAGATGCTCGATCGCAAGCGCAAGGTCGTCAAGCAACTCAACACCGGCCTGATCCAGTTGTTCAAGGCCAACAAGATCGAGTTCATCAACGGTCGCGGCAAGCTGTTTTCCGAACGCCAGGTGGAAGTCACGCCGAACGACGGCGACAAATACACCGCCACCGCCAAGCACGTGGTTCTGGCGGCAGGATCGGTGCCGTTCTCGATTCCCAACGTGGAGGTCGACAACGAGCACATCCTCGATAACGTCGGGGCCCTGGAAATCCCGGAAGTTCCGGAACGCCTCGGCGTCATCGGCGCCGGCGTCATCGGCCTGGAAATGGGCAGCGTCTGGAGCCGTCTGGGCGCGGAGGTCGTGCTGTTCGAAGCGCTCGACGAATTCCTGCCGGCGATTGACCGAGACATGGCCAAGGTGGCCCAGCGCGAGTTCAAGAAGCAGAAACTCGACATCCGTATGGGCTGCAAGGTGAGCGGCGCCGAAGTTTCCGAAGGCAAGGTCAAGCTCGGCTACAACGACGGCAAGGAAGACCACGAGGAAGTGTTCGATCGCCTTCTGGTGGCGGTCGGCCGCAAGGCGGCGACCGACAACCTGGTGGCCGACGACAGCGGCGTCGAGCTGACCGAGCGCGGCCAGATCCAGGTCGACGATCACTGCCGGACCAGCGCAGAGAATATCTGGGCCATCGGCGATCTCGTTCGCGGCCCGATGCTGGCGCACAAGGCTTCCGAGGAAGGCATTGCCGTGGCCGAGACGATCGCCGGCCAGGCCGGTCACATCAATCTCGAAACGGTGCCCTGGGTGATTTACACCGATCCGGAAATCGCCTGGGTGGGCAAGACCGAAGCCCAGCTCGAAGAGGAAGGCATCGAGTACCGCACGGGCGCGTTCCCGTTTGCCGCGACCGGTCGCGGACTCGCAATGGGCAATCCGGTCGGGCAGGTCAAGATCATTGCCGACGCCGAGACCGACGAGTTGCTCGGGTGCCAGATCGTGGGCTCGTACGCTTCGGAATTCATCGGCGAAGTCGTGGTGGCCATGGAATTCAACGGCTCCGCCGAGGACCTTGCGCGAATCGTCCACGCTCACCCGACGCTGTCGGAAGCCGTGCACGAAGCCGCCCTGGCCGTCGACAAGCGGGCGATCCACAAGGCCAACTAGGCCGCGCCCGCGGCGCGGCCGGTTTCCGGTTTCCGGTTTCCGGTAAATGTATCGCTTGCAAGGCAAGCTTGTATGTTCCGTCATGCAGGTCTAAAAAGGGCCTAGACGGGGTGGAGGGCCCAAGCAAGCTTCTGGCCTTTCGGCACAGACCGTGGGAGATATCGTCCC
>PBLG01000025.1 GCA_002722315.1 Lysobacterales bacterium
GTCCAGACCCTGACCCAAAACCACTGACGAGAAACACTATGAATGCAAGATAATCGGGCAAGACTTGACAGGTCAATCCATATCAGGGTGGATAAGCGCAGCGCATCCACCATTCGTGACCGTCAGCGGTGGATGCGCTGCGCTTATCCACCCTACGGCGACCTGGCCTTCTGTAAAGCATGCCCGGAAAGCGTCACATGAAATCCCAACCGCCGTACTACGCCGTGATCTTCACCTCGCGCCTTTCCGAGGATACGGATGGCTACGATGACATGGCAGCAAGAATGGAAACGCTGGCGTCGACCCAATCGGGCTTTCTCGGCATCGAAAGCGCCCGGGGCCCGGACGGCCTCGGCATCACGGTTTCCTACTGGGCTTCGACCGAAGACATCGCACGATGGCGCGAGGATATCGAGCACTGCGCCGCGCAGGAGCAGGGAAATCGGCGCTGGTACACGCATTACGATATCCGGATCGCGCGGGTCGAGCGCGCGTATGCTGGGCCCACCAGCTGACGGCTGGCCCCGAACGGCCCGGGCGCGTATCATCGGGCGGCGCAACGCAAAACGAAGCAACCAACAACGAAGTCACAAACAACCAGACGGGGAATGCCGTGAAACTCGTACTCAAGCTCATTGCCGGGATCGTCGCCGGTATTCTCGTCGGCCTGTTCGCGCCGGAATGGATCACCCGCCTGCTGGTCACGTTCAAGGTGCTGTTCGGCGAACTGCTGTTCTTTACCGTGCCGCTGCTGATCCTTTTCTACATCACCAGCGGCATCGCCGGCCTGCCGCGCAATTCCGGCGCCCTGCTGGGCCGCACGCTGGCCACGGCTTATATCTCGACAATACTGGCCGGGCTGCTGGCATTCTTCATCGCCTCGCTGGTCGTGCCGATGCTGTCGGCGGCCGGCAGCGCGGCCGGAGAGGTCTCGCACGGCGTGCTGGAGCCCTACATCTCGCTGGAGATTCCCCCGTTGCTGGGGATCATGACCGCGCTGGCCACGGCCTTCATCTTCGGCCTCGGGATCACGGCCACCAACTCCGACGTGCTGAAGAAGGTGTTCGACCAGGGCCGCGACGTCATTGAAAAACTCCTGGTCACGGTCATCATCCCGCTGCTGCCGTTCTACATCGCCGGCATCTTCGCCGACCTGGCCGCGGCAGGCACCGTGTTCGACACGCTCAAGACCTTCGGCGTGGTGCTGGCGCTGGCCGTGTCGCTGCACTGGGTCTGGATCGTCACGCTGTTCCTGATTGCCGGTGCGCGTGCCGGCGCCTCGCCGCTGTCGCTGATCCGCAACATGCTGCCGGCCTATTTCACCGCATTGGGCACCATGTCGAGCGCGGCCACCATCCCGGTCACCCTGCAGTCGGCGCGCAACAACAAGGTGCGTGAACACATCGCCGACTTCACGGTGCCGCTGTGCGCCACGGTGCATCTTTCCGGATCCACGATCACCATTGTTTCGTGCGCCATCGCCGTCACCGTGCTGCAGGAAGGGCTGGCCATGCCCGGCCTGTTCGACATCCTGCCGTTCATCATGATGCTGGGCGTGGTGATGATGGCCGCCCCCGGCGTGCCCGGCGGCGCGGTGATGGCCGCGGTCGGGCTGCTGGGCTCCATGCTCGGGTTCGGCGAAGTGGCCGTGGCGCTGATGATCGCGCTGTACATGGCCCAGGACAGCTTCGGCACCGCCTGCAACGTCACCGGTGACGGCGCGATAGCAATACTGGTCGACAAGGCCGCCGGTGATGTCGTACCCGAATCCGAGCCCGCTCCGTCGCATGCCGGGGGCAAGTCGGTTCCCCATGGTTGAACCCGTTCGGGGTTGATCGATGCCACGCCCGGGTGCCTGCCACTTTTTTTGATGCGAGAATCTGCGGCATGATCGACAGCATCTCCAGGCGCCCGTTCCGTTTCCTCGGCATGCTCTTTCTGGCCGCGGCGACACTGCTGGTGCTGCTCGGCGCATGGACATTCACGTTCACCGAAACCCGCGGCGAATTGATCGAGTTCGCAGACGCCGACATGATGATGAGCGGCGGCTACAGCGGCGTCCCTTTCGTGCACCGCCGGTCGAGTCACACCAGCACGCTTGCCGTCACCTATCGGTACCGGGCGGAAGGAAACCAGATGACCGGAACGCGTATCGGCATGGGGCTGGCGCCGTGGACGCTTTCGCCGTTCGGGCAGATGCGCTGGGAACGATACGCACGAACCGGCGCGGAACTGACCGTCTACCATGCGCCAGGCCTTCCCGGAATCTCGGTGCTGCACCGGGGCCTGGACGTGGTCAGCATCGTCATCCTGGCCGTGGTCGGAATCTCGCTGCTGAAATTTTCGGCATGGCTGGCCCGCCACCAGCATTTGAATTCCGACTCGGATCGATGACACAAGGCCCGCTGCGCTGGGTCGACCCCGGCGCCCTCGCGCCCACGCAAGGATGTTCAGAGGCCCCCCAGGCGGCAAGGGCCTGGTGATCCGGAGCGACGACGAGATCGGCGAGCTCTTGGAACAGGCGAAGCGATTGGCGAAAGACGGCTGACCCGTGCCGGTCAACGTGACTTGGCGAAGACGGATTTTCGCGAGGGTCGCTGTCGATTTGATCGGAATTTCTGCGAAACGGTAGTGTAGAAGCCTGCGAAATGGTAGCGTAGCGAGCGGTAAAATGGCGATTTTCGCCACAAAGAAGTGGTAAAAGGCACGCTGAAGCTTAGAGCGGAAGAGTTTCTCCCGCCGATCTATATTGCAGAAGAGGCAGCGGGCACGCCGACAGTCTCCTTCGGTGGCGGTGGGTTCAGGAGAGGGGCTGGCCGGAGAGGCTCAATTGTCGCTCAGTTACTTGACAATCGCTTTGTCACCAAGCGAAGCGGTTTGGATAAATTGGTAGGCGTGTCTTTGGCGGTGCACGATGCACGATCTGCCCCTAAAATTTAAGAGTCAACGCGAGCGGAACACTATATGGCTGAACTCACAATCAGAGAAATTCTAGAGGCAGTTCCGAAGGGGACGATACGCATACCAGCTTTTCAGCGCGGCTTCGTATGGGATGCTGACATGGTCGCGTTTCTGATGGACTCTATATACAAAGGATATCCCTTTGGCTCGCTTTTGCTCTGGAGAACTAAAGAAAAACTGAACCACGAGCGAGAGCTGGGTCCATTCAGTCTTCCGGACTCTGATCCAGACTATCCACTAGACTACGTTTTAGATGGTCAGCAGAGGCTAACGTCCCTCTTCGGCGTCTTTCAGCATGAGCTTGAGCCGACAGATGAGGCGGGATGGACCAATATCTATTTTGATTTCAAGGCGGATGAGGACCTTCAAGAATCGCAGTTTATTGCGCTAAATACTGGAGAATTTGATGCCGCGCGACATTTCCCGCTTAATACGCTTTTTCAGTCGGTCGCGTACCGACAGGCAACGTCTGGACTATCAGACGATGAAGTAATAATAATAGATGACCTACAGGAGCGATTCAAAGAAGCTCGCATTCCATATCAGCAGTTGACTACTGAAGATCGCGCCAAAGTTGCAATAGTTTTTGAGCGAATAAATAGAACTGGCGTCCCTCTAGATACGCTCCAACTATTAACGGCCTGGACCTGGAGCGAAGAATTTGATCTTCAAGCAGAGTTTGAAAGCTTGAGGGAAGATCTAGCACAGTTCGGTTTCGGGGGTGTCGGAGATGATTCTAATTTAATACTCCGCTGCTGTGCAGCTGTATTGGCGGGTGATGCGGCCCCGAGAACTTTGGTTGAATTACACGGTGCTGAGGTCAGAGCCCGTTTCGCTGAGATCACAAACGGCCTTAAAGGAGCGATCGATTTCTTAAAGGCCAATGTAAGCGTGGAGAAACTTACAAACCTCCCATTTGCGACGATTCTTGTGCCGCTCACCGTTTTCTTCTCCGGCGAAGACGGCGCGCAAGCAAAGACGACGGACGAACAGCGCGCCACGTTGCTTCGCTGGTTCTGGCGATCTTGTCTTTCACGTCGCTTCAGTAGCGGTGTTCTCCGACACTTGAAAGAAGATATTTATGGAATGCAGAATCTGCGTGATAACGGCGATGAAAGCATTGCGGAGATATCCGTACCGCCCTTAGATGTCTTCTTCAGTACAAACACGTTTCGCATCAATTCAGTAAATACAAAGACATTTGTACTAATACTTGCCCAATATAACCCACGAAGCTTCATCTCCGGAAACCGTATCGGCCTGGCAAATGTTTTACGCGACTACAATCGAAGCGAGTTTCATCATATTTATCCGCGGAAATACCTCACGGCTCAAGGTGTTCCGGTCGAGGAACAAGGAATCTTCGCGAATTTTTGTTTTCTTTCAAGAACAGATAACAATCAACTAGGTGGAGAAGCCCCAAGCGAATATCGGAAAAAAATGCCATCCGACCCTTCTGCTGTACTTGAAGCAGCCCTGTGCCCTGAGTCGATATTTGAAGATGACTACTCGAAATTTATTGAAGCGAGAGTCACTTTACTTGTCACCGAAGCCGAAAAGCTAATTAACTAGACGTCGGCTTAAAAAAAATGGAAAATTGAGTAGGCCTGCGGTGCGCTCGGTCGCAAAACGCCGCAGCCACAGCACTTGGCGACCCCTCGCAACGGAAGGGTGGTGAATAAGGCGGGCGACGGCAGATTTTCGGGAGGGGTCGATGCCGATTTGACCTGTGTTTCTGCGAACAGGTAGTGTAGAGGCTTGGGAAACGGTATCGAAATGGCCAAAAAACCTCCCCCTTCGCTCGGGCAGAAGCCGAAGCTACGACCGAGCCCATGATGACGATGCCAGAAAATTTGGTTGGGGGCACCTGTTGCTTGGCAAGTTGGCGGATTCAATAGAGGACATGGCTTTAGAGGCGCAGCTGTCATCCAAATTGCTTGACAATCGCTTTATTAGCGGGCAGATTGGGCAACTGGTAGGTGCGTCGTAACGAAAGCGCGGTGTGGGACCGTGACCACGGAATCTCCGGAAGCGACTGACGACGGCAAGAAGGAATGGCCGGATTCCGGAAGACTGATATGAATCGACACTTCGTGATCTGCATCGACAACAAAAATTATCCGCTCTCCCTGGAGCGGAGGAAAATCTATGAAGTCATCCCGGATGCCGATGCCGAGCCGCTCGGCCAGCTACGAATCAAGGACGAATCCGGCGCTGATCACCTGTACCCAAGCGAACTGTTCATTTCTGTCGATCTTCCCGATAAAGCCGAAAAGGCCGTCGCGTGCGGGGAATAACCGCGTCTCTTTAGTCTCCAGGCATCAATGAACCGGATATGGGATACGAAGAGCAAATCCGATTCAAACACTCCGTCGAAGATGCTTTGGCGGAACTGGTTCTTTATGCCTCCCTTCTGACAGATCGAGAACTCGAGCTGGCCATCGCCAAGCTTGGCGATGCCGCTGAAAAAGCGTCTACTACATCCGACAAAGACCTTTCATTCTTGAAAGGCGTCTTTTTGGGGCTGGTCCGTAAGCTGCGCGCCACTTCTCAATCCAAGCAGAACAAGGCCAAGCGGCTATGGTATTTCAGAAAGAAATCCCAAATGCGGCAGGAGATAGCGAAGTACCGGCAGCAACCCGCCCTGCTCTTATACGAAGAGGAGAAAGCTGAGCTTGAAAAGAAAAACCAGGAATCACAAGAACACTATCTCAAGGAATACAGGCAGTGGGAACAAGAAAGATCGGCACTTGGTTTTTTCCGACGATGGTTCGGCGGGGCGCCACCCCGACCGGTGGCCACGGCACCAAAGCGGCCGCAGAGCATTGTGCCATCTCTGGGATTCTACGAAGAACGGCTCCGGAAACTTGATTTTGGCGAACTGATCGTTGAGCGCATCCTTGTCCATCAGATTCCCGGCGTCGAAATAGCACGTGAATTCGCGACCGAAGAGAACGTGCGATCGTATGAGGTTAGGCTGATTGAGAACTAGGGAAGCTCTGAATAAGTCCCGATTTTTGAGATAATACCCGCATCGTTCATCAGCCGAGTGATTTTCATGGATCAGATCAGCTTTGCCGAGGCCGAATATCAGAATAAGAAGCGTAAAACGCGTCGCGAGAAGTTCCTCGACCGGATAGAACGACTGATTCCCTGGGAGCGCCTCGTCAAGAAGCTCAAGCGGCATTATCCAAAAGGCGGTACTGGCCGGCCACCGTACCCGCTGGAAACGATGCTCCGGATCCATTGCATGCAGTTGTTCTACAACTTGAGCGATCCCGGGATGGAGGATGCGCTCTACGAGATCGAATCCATGCGGCGCTTCGCGGGCCTCCGGCTGTCGGACCCGCTGCCTGACGAGACCACCATTCTCAACTTCCGGCGATTTCTCGAGCGTCACAAGCTGGGCGAGAAACTGTTCGCGGAGATCAACAAACATCTGGACGAGCACGGCCTGATGATGCGCGAGGGCAGCATCGTTGACGCCAGCATCATTGCCGCACCCAGCTCGACGAAGAACAAGGAAAAGAAGCGCGACCCGGAGATGCACCAGACCCGGAAAGGGAACCAGTGGCATTTCGGCATGAAGCTGCATATTGGAGTCGATGACATGACCGGTCTCGTTCACAGCCTGGATACCACTCCTGCCAACACCCACGATCTGGACGCGGCTGACAGATTGTTGCACGGTGAGGAACAGCGCGTGTTCGGCGATGCCGGATATCGAGGCATTGAAAAACGAGATTCCCATCGAGATCGGGATGTCACTTGGTACATTGCCGAACGGCCGGGAAAGCGCAAAGAGATGGACCCGGAGAGCGACGAGGCGAAGGTCGAGAAAATCAAAAGCCAGATTCGGGCAAAGGTCGAGCATCCCTTCCGATACATGAAGCGGATGTTCGGTTACGACAAAGTCCGTTATCGGGGTCAGGCCAAGAACCGCAATCGGTTTCATGTTCTGGCTGGCTTTACCAACCTGCTTCTGGTGGATAAATTTCTACCGACGTAGGGTCAGTCCGTCCGGAATTTGCCGGAAAGGCAGATTCTGGATAGAAAATGATCAAATAGCCAACCAAAATTTGTAAAAAACGTGCTTTTGAATCTGAAAATCCGAAATCAACGAGGAATCATTCGTTGTTCAGAGCTTCCCTAGAAATAGCAAAGCGAAGTTCTCATCCGCCGCGCCGATGTCGACTGCCTGCTCGATGCGGGTAACAATCCAGCTGCCGGCGAACGATATGGCTGTGGCGCTGGCGTGCACGGGCTATCGTGTCATCGCCGAATGGCCGGACGGAAAGCGGCTGGCCATCCGGAGCGACGACGAGATCGGCGAGACCCTGGAAGAGGCGAAGCGATTGGCGAAGACTGATTCTCAGGAGCGTTCACTGTCGATATGACCGGAATTTCTGCGAAACGGTAGCGTAGAAGAGTGCGAAATAGTAGTGTAGGGGCCCGAGACATCGTGTCGCACATACCAGAGAGTTGAAGGCATCGTCGCGCTCGCTTCGGTTGCCGCTGGACTCGAGACCACAGCCGTGGTGCAATCGCGCGAGCCTTTGCCCGGACTCCATTGCGTAGCAGGGCGACTACCTCAACCTAGGAAATCGCTGTAGGACTACCAAATTCCATGACAATGGCTGTGCCACTTGGCAGGTTGAGATGGGGTGCACGACGGTAGATTTAACCGTTGTATTCCGGAAGACGGGATGTGCAATGGGATGCCAGAGACTTTGTGATTGGGTCCAGGATAAGCTTATTGCTAGGAAAAAAACGTAAATTCTGACTAGTATTAACTGAGAGTAGGGAAGAGGTTAAATGAATACCTTAAATCGAGTAATCAGTATTATTGGCCTTACGACTATAGTGGCATTCTTATTAGTTTTGACTGGAGCTATTTCTTTGCCGTACTTTTTAGAAGCTTCGTCAGGGCTTAACGAGTTTCTAGATTCGGAAAGCTCTACAGAAAGCCAAGTTTATGCGGGACATCTTCTCACGATAATTTCAGTAATTCTTACGGTAACAGCTGTTGTAATCTCAATCGTAGGGATCGCGATCTACTCGGGCCTACAAACACATTTCAGGGGGAAGGTTAAAGAAGTAGAGGATCGTCTTAAATCAACGTTCGACGAGCTGTTGGGCGAAGCTGAAATTCGTTCACATAAAATTGTAGATAAAAAAGAGCGAGAGCTTCATGACTTTGAGCGGACACGACTTAACATGTCATCTGCATTAGTTGCTTTGGAGCTGAGTTATAGAGAATGGAAAATAATCGAATGTATTCAGATACAAAAGCACCCAGAGACGAATGCCCTCTATGAAGAGTTTAAGTCGCTACTACGGGCGTACACACATACAGAGTATGCTCATATAAGGCTTGATCAAGCTGAAGAGTCGTTAGAAGACGCCAAAAGTGCCGGAAAGAATATCGATTCTACCGATGAAACAATCTGGCATTTAAGAGTCAAGGCTGCCAATAACAGTATCTTCTTTTTGGCCTGTATCTTTCAGCCTAGGTTCAAAGAAATGCTTTGCGAAATACAGAGCGCTGGGAGCATAGGGGATAGTTATGACGTTCGGCATAAGGTTACTAAACTGAAGCTTATTTTGGAGAAGTTTTCTAATCAAGAAATGGAAAAGCAAAAAGAAAAATCTGATTTTGAGGAGCCTTGGAGAATCTACCATGCAGACTCGCTGCTATTTGCCGACTGGGCTTTTGAAATGGCAGATGAAGCACGTCTTAAGCAACGGGCTACGGACTTGATTGACTTGGTGAGAAATTTGGGCGATGAGAAGTTTCTGGAAAAGCTTCAAAGGCGATATGAGGTATTGTTGAAGGCATGAGTTTGAAATGTGAAGATGCAAGTCCTGAATATTAAGGTCGAAAGAGTCTATCGTATGTTTACTTTGAAGAGCTTTGTAGAAAGATAATGGGATCGCGCACGAATTCTTAGCTGGAAGTATTGCGAATCGAAAAATAGCCTGTCGGAAGTGAGGCGTTATTTCTTCGTAGAGACGAAAAAAGCGCGTCAGAAAGAATTCTGACGCGCTTTTCTCGCAATCATAACTAATGCGTTTAAATTTTGATTGGATCGGTTCCAGTGGGTTCGCAAAACATCGTCAAGGCTCCTTTTTTACTTTCTATTTTGAACAATTTCAACCGTTATCGTACAACATCTGTAATTCCCAAATATCACGAATTTTCACTCCTGTCAACATAGCGGCAAAGTCCAATTCATGAAACCTATCAAAGCTCCAAAACAAATAGATGATGGCTATCAGAACACAGCTTAGAGCCTATAATCGTACTAAAAGTCACCCGGATTCGCAAGATCCGTTTCGCTAGCTGTAGGCCGGCCCTTCCTGGGGCATGCGCTTTCTTGGGCAAGGAGTGATCGCTTTGTGTGACAGAAGCCAGAAGGTGCATTGCCATAAAACCGTGGACCTCCAATCACTCAAGAGGTCCATCAGATTATCGCCGACCTACATGGTGCGGCTAGACCACTATTCTCGTTTGCAGCCGTGCGAAAATCCCTTTTCTGTGAATGGGCCTGACCCGGCCGAGGTAGATGATGTTCGAGCAGACATTCCGAAATATCGACGATGTGCTGTGGAAGGAGGCCGGGTGTGCGACCGAGCTGGATTACACGGAGCAGACGTCGTGGATGCTGTTTCTGAAGTACCTGGACGATCTTGAATACGAGCGGTCTCAGGAAGCGGAGCTGGTCGGGAAGCGGTATTCGTTCATCATCGAGCCGCGGTTTCGCTGGTCGGCGTGGGCGGCGCCGAAGAACAATGACGGGGAGTTCGACCACGACAGCGCGCTGACCGGGCCGGACCTGATCGAGTTTGTGAACGGCGAGCTGTTTCCGTACCTGCAGGGCTTCCGTGAGCGGGCTTCCGGGCCGGATACGATCGAGTACAAGATCGGCGAGATCTTCAGCGAGATCCGCAACAAGTTCTCCAGCGGCTACAGCCTGCGCGACGCGCTGGAGCTTATCGATTCGCTCAGTTTCCGCTCGCAGGACCAGAAGCACGAGCTGTCGCACCTGTACGAGGCCAAGATCCGCAACATGGGCAACGCCGGGCGCAACGGCGGCGAGTACTACACGCCCAGGCCGCTGATCCGGGCCATGGTGCGGGTGGTCGACCCGAAGATCGGCGAGCGCATTTATGACGGGGCGGCGGGATCTGCCGGATTTTTGTGCGAGGCTCATGACTACCTGCGCTACGGACCGGGCGGACCGGAGAGCGGCAAGCCGGTGAAGCTGTCGACCGCCGACCTGGAGACGCTGCAGACGCGCACATTCACGGCAAAGGAAAAGAAAAGCCTGCCGTACGTGATCGGCATCATGAACATGATCCTGCACGGCATCGAGGCGCCGAACGTCATTCACACCAACAGCCTGACCGAGAACCTGGCCGATATCCAGGAGAAAGACCGCTTCGACGTGATCCTGGCCAATCCGCCCTTCGGCGGCAAGGAGCGCAAGGAAATCCAGCAGAACTTCCCGGTCAAGACCGGCGAGACGGCGTTCCTGTTCCTGCAGCACTTCGTCAAGCACCTCAAGGCCGGCGGGCGCGCGGCCATCGTCATCAAGAACACGTTCCTGTCGAATTCCGACAACGCCGCAAAGGCGCTCCGGCGCGAACTGCTGGAGGCTTGCAACCTGCACACCATCCTCGACTGCCCCGGCGGCACCTTCCTCGGCGCCGGCGTCAAGACCGTGGTGCTGTTCTTCGAAAAAGGCGAGCCGACGCGGAAGATCTGGTACTACCAGCTGGACCCTGGTCGCAGTCTGGGCAAGACCAACCCGCTCAACGATGGCGACCTGGGCGATTTCGTCGAGAAGCAGAAGACCTTCGCCGACTCCGATCAGTCGTGGACCGTCGATATCGACGACATCGACCCGGATAGCTGGGACCTGTCCGTCAAAAACCCCAACAAGGCTGAAGAAGCTCCGCTGCGCGACCCGGAAGTCATCATCAACGAGATCGAGACGCTGGATCGGGAAAGCGAGGAGATCCTGGAAGAGATTCGGGGGATCTTGTGAATCAAATGTGGCGAGAGTGCCGCTTAGGCGAGGTTTCGGACATCAGGTACGGCTACACGGCCAAGGCCTCCGCGGATATCGCCGGGCCGAAATTTCTCCGGATAACTGATATTCAGAATGACGCTGTCAATTGGCCTACCGTTCCAGTTTGTCCGATTACCTCACAGGATTTGGAGAAGCACAGGCTGCAAAAAGGGGACATCGTATTTGCTCGAACGGGAGCCACAACCGGGAAAAGCTATCGAATCCTAGATGGCCCCGAAGCAGTTGCAGCCTCATACCTTATCCGGGTCCGTATTACAGAGAAGGGTTTGACTTCAGCATTCTTGGAATTGTTCTTTAAATCGGCTGACTATTGGACGCAAGTCAAGACGGGAACGATCGGAAGTGCTCAGGGTGGGTTCAATGCCTCCAAGCTGGCTGAGCTTAAGATCCTTGTTCCGCCGCCAGAAGAGCAAAAGCGCATCGTCGCCATTCTCGACGAGGCCTTCGCGGGCATTGAAACGGCCATCGCGAATACCGAAAAGAACCTTGCCAATGCGCGGGAGCTCTTTCTTGCCTTTCTCAAGCTCGTTTTTGTCCAAGGCAGATCAGGTTGGAAAGAAGTCGCTGTAAGCGATTTTGCTGATGCCTGTCTAGGAAAAATGCTGGACAAGCGGAAGAACAAGGGAACACCAAGACCCTATCTTCGCAATATCAATGTTCGATGGTTTGGCGTTGACACTAGCGACCTTCTGGAAATGAAGATCGAAGAGAAAGAACTTGAGCGATACATGGTACGCAAGGGTGATTTGTTGATCTGCGAAGGCGGCTACCCAGGCAGAGCAGCTGTTTGGGAAAAGGATGAACCGGTATTCTTTCAAAAAGCCGTGCATCGTGTCCGTTGCCACGATCCGGCTCATACTCGCTGGTTGATGTACTTTCTTTACCTTGCTGACGCCACAGGATACTTGCGCTCATCCTTCACGGGAGCCGGAATTCAGCATTTCACGGGACAAAGCCTGAAGCGATTCAAAGTTCCAATCGCGCCACCTGATCAAGCGAGCGAACTGACTTTCAGAATTGATGACTTGCGGGGTGATCTTGAGCGGCTTGAAGCAACACATAAGCGAAAGCTTTGTGCGCTCCAGGAACTCAAACAATCCCTCCTCCAGAAAGCATTCTCCGGCGAACTGACCGCAGACCGGGTCGAAGAGGAGCTCGAGTCGGCCACGGTCTGAGGAAGCCTCCGAAAAGCTACTGCGCGCGCGACTGACGGCGTCCGGCGGTGCTCGCAGTCCTCATGTATTCGCATATACGCTGCGGCTCCTGCGCTCCGGCGGCCACCGCCAGCCGCACGCTCGCTACGCTTTCAGAGGCTTCCTTTTTGTCTGCCCGCCGATTCCAGGAGATTGCGAGGTGCCGGATATTTGCTCCCGGGTGCGCTTCGCTTACCCGGGCTGCGCATGCGCACGATTTTGGCGCCAGTCAAAAATCAGACAAACTGTCACCATTTATCGATTTGTGGTGACATTTTGTCTGGGCGAGACTCCTCGGGTCAGCGTCGGGCTTGCTGCGCGCGCCAGAGTAGCGCTGGGTGTGTGTTGACAATGTCGGTCAGGCCGGTGTCCAGGTCCAGTAGTTCGGGCCGGATGCTGCCCTCGTCGAGCAAGCGGTTCAGAAAGTCGCGCGCTTTTTCGTCCAGGGGCAGCAGCGCTTCCAGTGCCTGGCGGGTCTCGCCGATCAATCGGTCGAGCATTTCGTCCTGCTCATGCCGGCGCGTGAGGCGATGCTGCACGAGCAGCGGGAACAGGTTGCGGCGAGCGTCCCGATAGTCGACCGCGATGTCGTCCAGCGTGATCGTACGCCAGTCCCGGCGGTTCATTGCGCCATACAGAATGAACGCTGTCCGGAGACGCGCTTCCTCGGTCTGCGAGACCGTCAGCAGGTGATGGGCATCGAAAAGATCGCGCGCGGCGGCGCGGGAAAACAGAGCTGCCAGTTTTCCGCCGGCGAGTTCATGAATGTCCAGCACCGGAATCGCGCGTGCGGCGATCGGGCCGAGCGGGTGCGAGTCGAGCCGTTGCAGGGGCCATAGCGGCTGACGGTACAGGTAATTCAGATCGACTTCCAGCGTGCCGCCCCCGCCGGACGCAGCGCTATAACGAAAGCTCCACTTGCTGCCGGCATGGCCGGTGGGGGCGCGAACGAGCGAGAGATTCTGACGACGGGCAATGGCTTGAATTCTCTGCTCGACGAGCGGACGCTCCTCGAGCATCGTTTCGCGGTCGACTGCGCCGATGAAGTTGAGGTCGATATCCACCGACAACCGTGGAAGATGGAAGTGAAACAGATTGAGCGCGGTGCCGCCCTTCAGCGCCAGTCGGCCCTTGAGGTAGGAATCGGAGAACAAGGCCTGCAGCAGCTCCACGAGCCGATCGACCTTCTCCAGGAACTCGACGCGAAAGCCGGTTTCACCCGCAAGCCGGCTCAGCGACTCCGCCGAAAGGGTCACGCCGGTTCCTCCCAGCTTCGCTCGGCCAGCGATGCGGGCACGATCAGATTCCATCGGGAAAGAAACCGCCCGGGGTCGCGGCTTCCCCGATCGATGTAGTGAGGCATGGCGGGCCGCTGCGCCTGGAGTTTATCGAGCGTGTCGTCATCGACCATCAGCCGCTGGCGGTTCGTTTGGAGAAACCAGCCGGTCTTGGCGGCGGTGGTCGCGTTGCCCAGCGCGTGGACGTAGCGACAGACCAGCGCGAGATCCAGATATTCGATCATCTCCAGCGACCGCCAGACCTCCTCCCAGCCGCCGCACAGTTCGGGCCGATCCAGTGCATCCACGAGGCTGCGCTCCAGCGTGGTCACTTTCAAGGTTTCGCCGCCACGATCGATCGACTGAATGCCCAGGTCTTCCCGACCGGCCCGGCCCAACGCCGGGGGAATGCCTACCGGCCGGTATTGAACGCCCCGGAACTCGAAAGGACGAATCTTGCGGCCGGTGAGAAACTGGACTTCGTTGAAACTGCTGTAGGCTCGACCGTGCAGCTCCAGCGCGCTGTGATAGGCGAGCGCTGCGTCGGCGCTGATGTGTCCGGCAACCAGGAACGGATCGACGGGGCAGTCTTCCACGCTGCCGCCCGGCGGCACGATCCAGTACAAACCGCGGCGCACCGGCAGTATGTGGCCCCGCTTGCGGTGATAGTCCAGCGAGGCCTTGCGGTTCGAGCCGCTGAGGCCGGTCGCCGCCTCGAACTGCTCGACGCGGAACAACTTGTGTTGCTGGAGAAAGCTCCGTGGCTCCATGGCTTGATCAATATGTGTTGAAAGCATAAATAGTTTATGCTTAACGAGGATGATTATCAAGTGCGGCTCGGCAACTGCGCCCCGCTGAGGAATCGAGGCCGATTGGCGTTGCTGGTCCGAGGCCGGTTAGAATCGAGCCTGCGTCTCGAGGCGGATCCCGGTCCGGGGGATGTCCATCAAGGGCCGATTGACGGGGACAATTGACGGGGACATTGGATGAACGAAGCCGAAACCCGTGCCGAACTGATCGACCCGGCCCTGCGCTCGGCCGGCTGGGGCGTGGACGACGGCAGCCGGGTGCGGCGCGAGGTGATTGCACCGGGGCGGCTGATCGGCGGCGGGCATCGCGGCAAGCAGGACATCGCCGATTACGTGCTGATCCATCGCGGCCAGAAGCTGGCGGTGATCGAGGCCAAGAAGCGATCCCTTCCCGAAACCGAAGGGCTTGGCCAGGCCAAGCGCTACGCTGAGCGGCTGCAGGCCCGGTTCGCCTATTCCACCAACGGCGCCGGCATCTACCGGGTCGACATGCACACCGGCGAGGAAGGCCCGGTTTCGGCATTTCCCGCGCCCGATGAACTCTGGACGGAAACCTTCGAGGCGCCCAGCCCGTGGCGCGAGCGCTTCGGCGCGATCCCGTTCGAGGACAAGGGCGGCTACTGGCAGGCGCGCTATTACCAGCACAACGCGATCAACAATGCGCTGGAGGCGATTGCCGACGGGCGTGATCGCATCCTGCTGACGTTGGCCACCGGCACCGGGAAGACCGCGATCGCGTTCCAGATCGCCTGGAAGCTGTTCCATGCCCGCTGGAGCCTTGCCGCGCGCCAGGCTGAGGCCGAGAATGGCGGCGAGCCCGGCCGCCGGCCGCGCATCCTGTTCCTGGCCGATCGCAACATTCTCGCCAACCAGGCGTTCAACGATTTCTCGGCGTTCGACGAAGACGCGCTGGTGCGCATCGACCCGGAGACGATTCGCAAGCGGGGCCGCGTGCCGAAGAACGGCAACCTGTTCTTCACGATCTTCCAGACCTTCATGGCCGGACGCGATGCCGAGGGTTTCCCGGCGCCGAGTTTCGGCGACTATCCGCCGGATTTCTTCGACCTGATCGTCATCGACGAATGCCACCGCGGCGGCGCCAACGACGAGAGCAACTGGCGCGGCATCCTCGAGTATTTCAGCCCCGCCGTGCAGATCGGGCTGACCGCGACGCCGAAACGCACCCACAACGCCGACACCTATGCCTATTTCGGCGAGCCGGTCTACATCTATTCGCTGAAGGAAGGCATCAACGATGGTTACCTGACGCCGTTCAAGGTCCGACAGATCGCCACCACGCTGGACGATTACGTCTATACCAGCGACGACCAGGTGATCGAAGGCGAGATCGAGCAGGGCCGGCGCTATACCGAGGACGACTTCAACCGGGTGATCGAGATCCGCGAGCGCGAGGCATTCCGCGTGAAGGTGTTCATGGACAGCATCGACCCGCGCGAAAAGACGCTGGTGTTCTGCGCCACCCAGGAACACGCGCTGGCCGTGCGCGACCTGGTCAACCAGATGAAGACGCATTCGAGCCCGCACTACTGCGAGCGCGTGACGGCCAACGACGGCGCCGAGGGCGAGCGCTGGCTGAAGGCGTTCCAGGACAACGAAAAGACCATCCCGACCATCCTGACTACGTCGCAGAAGCTGTCCACCGGCGTCGATGCGCGCAACGTGCGTCACATCGTGCTGATGCGGCCGGTGAATTCGATGATCGAGTTCAAGCAGATCATCGGGCGGGGCACGCGCCTGTTCGACGGCAAGGACCACTTCACGATTCACGATTTCGTCCGGGCTTACGAGCATTTCAGCGATCCGGAATGGGACGGCGAGCCGCTGGAGCCCGAGCCCTGCCCGCGCTGCGGCAAGAAACCGTGTGTCTGCGCCATCGACCCGCCCCGCCCGTGCGAGGTATGCGGCGAACTACCGTGTGTCTGCGAGAAGGAGCGACCCGAAGCATGCCCGGTCTGCGGCCAGGACCCCTGCGAGTGCGAGAAGCGCCGGAAGGTGAAGGTGAAGCTCGCCGACGGCAAGGAACGCACGCTGCAGCACATGAGCGCGACCACGTTCTGGAGCCCGGACGGCAAGCCGATCTCGGCCGCCGAGTTCGTGCAGCGCCTGTATGGAGAACTGCCCGAGCTGTTCCGCGACGAGGACCAGCTGCGCGAGCTCTGGGGCAACCCGGACACCCGCAAGGCCTTGCTGGCCGGCCTGGAGGAAAAGGGGTTCGGCACCGAGCAGCTGCGCGAAATCGGCCGAATGATCGACGCCGACAACAGCGACCTGTACGACGTGCTGGCCTACATCGCATTTTCCCTTGCCCCGGTCACACGCGCCCAGCGCGTGGAATCGCACCGGGAGCGCGTCATGCAGGGGATGGACTATCGCCAGCAGGAGTTCCTGGCGTTCGTGCTCGACCACTACGTGCAGCGCGGCATCGGCGAGCTGGACACCGACAAGCTGCCGCACCTGATAGAACTCAAGTACAACACCGTCACCGACGCGGTCACCGAGTTGGGCCCGGTCGGGAACATTCGCGAAGTGTTCATTGGATTTCAGCGACACTTGTATTGACGAGATTGGCATCTCTGGCCGGACTCTCGACGGTTGAGGCGTTATGGGTACTTTGTTAAGGACTGCTGACTAAATTCCTGCCTCTGTAGGGTGGATAAGCGCTAGCGCATCCACCTTTCTCCGGCTTGAATGGTGGATGCGCTGCCGCTTATCCACCCTACTAAAGCTCCAAGAGGTAACGCCAGATATGAGACGCGACGCTAGTCAGGCATGAACAAGAGGCTTGATGGGACAATGGGCGAACGGACCAACGCCACCGGACCAAAGAACCAGCAAACCAACAAACCAGCGAACCAATCAACCATGACAAACAAGACTCTACTCATCATCGGCGCGAGCAAGGGCATCGGCCGGCATGCGGTCGACTGCGCGCTGGCGAGCGGCTGCTCGGTTCGGGCGATGGCGCGCGGCGCCGACAGGATCGATCTCGAGCATGAACGCCTGGAGAAATTTCCGGGCGACGCGACCGATGCCGACGACGTGCGGCGCGCGCTGGACGGCGTCGACGCGGTGATTCTCGCGATTGGCATGCCGGCCGGCATCACGCGGCTTTTGCGCCCGGTCACGGTGTTCTCGCGCTCCACCGAGGTCCTGGTCGACGAGATGGAGGCAAATGGCCCGAAGCGCCTGGTGGCCGTGACCGGTTTCGGCGCCGGCGAAACCCGCAGCGCGATGAACGCGGTCGAGGAACTGGGGCACAACATGGTGCTTGGTCGCGCGTACGCCGACAAGAGCGTGCAGGAAAAGATCGTCGAGCGCAGCAGCCTGGACTGGACGATCGTGCGGCCGACGATTCTGACCAACGGACGGGCGACCGGCAAGTACAAGGCCCTGGTCGATCCGGAATCCTGGCGGAACGGTTTCATTTCCCGGGCCGACGTCGCGGAATTCCTGGTCGAGTGCGCGCTCGATGCGAAGCATCTGCACGAAGCGCCGGTGCTGACCGATGGATGTCTTCCGACCATCTGAAGTCGGCGGCGAATTCCAACCTTTCGGCTCCCGTGCGCATCTCGAAGAGTCAGCACCCCAGAACAAGAATCAGCGTTCATTCAAGAAGGTGAATACACGGAGCCCTGGAATCGCGATGACGAAACCCATGCCGCGTTCGATCCCGCCCGATGCGCTGCGATGGGTGGCTGCATCCGCAATTCTGCTCGCTTCCGCGGCCAACGCCGCCGAACCGGTCGTCATCTCGCGCGAACTGTGCAACGGACTGTGGATCGTGCCGTTGACCTGGACGTCCGAAGAAAGCGGCAAGTCTCACGAGCTGACCGCGGTATTCGATACCGGCGGTTCGGGCTCGCACCTGTTCATCGATCCCGACGGCCTGGCGCGCGTCAGCGGCCAGCGCATCGACGAGGGAAAGCGGGTCCGGATGGAAGGTGTTTCGGCCTCGAAACTGAATTTTTCGAAGTTCCGGCCCCGGGTGCGGGAAATGAGCCACCTGGGCGCCGCGCTGGGACTGGATTTCGACGTTTTCCTGCCGTTTCCCGCGTTCGACGGCAAGCTGCTGGTGCTGGACTACCCGGCCCGCGAGATGCGTATCGAGGAAGGCACGCTGCCCGAACCCGACGGCAAGACCGTGTTTTCGGCCAGGGGGCGGGACGACCGGCCGTGGCTGAAGGTCGATCTGAACGGTCGCGAACGCCGGATCCTGATCGACAGCGGGTCGAACGGCCGGCTGGAGCTCAAGAAGCTGGGCCGGCTGGACTGGCTGTCCGATCCTGTCGTGGCCAGCGTGTCGACGCGCATGGACAAGTACGTCCAGCGGCACGCCGGCCGAATCCGCAACCGCATCACCATCGCGAACCTGGACTTCGACCAGCCGATCGTCTCGATCACGCGCGATACCGAGTTGATGGGTGATGAGATGGACGCCTCCATCATTCGCGCCGGCGTCGTAATGCGCCACACTGGTATCTCGACTCAGTCATTCGCGTAGGAGGCGTCCACTCATGAAGACTA
>PBLG01000026.1 GCA_002722315.1 Lysobacterales bacterium
CGAAACGACGAAACGACGAAACGACGAAACGACGAAACGACGAAACGACGAAACGACGAAACGACGAAACGACGAAACGACGAAACGACCACCGATTCCCGCTATCATCCAGATACCCCCACCCGCAAGCCGACCCCGCCATGCCCCAGCCCAAGGATAAATACGACGTCGCCGTCGTCGGCGCGACCGGCGCGGTGGGCGAGGTGCTGCTCGAGTTGCTGGCCGAGCGCAAGTTCCCGGTCGGGCGGCTTGTCGTGCTGGCGAGCGCGCGTTCGGCCGGCGAGATGATTCGCGTCGGCAAGCGTTCGGCGACCGTGACCGACCTGGCCGGCTTCGACTTCGCCGGGATCGATTTCGCGTTCTTCTCGGCCGGCGGGTCGGTTTCGGCCGAGCACGCGCCGCGGGCCGCGGCGGCCGGGGCGACGGTGATCGACAACACCTCGCATTTCCGGATGCACGACGACGTGCCGCTGATCGTGCCCGAGGTCAACGGCGACGAGATCGCCGACTGGTACCGGCGACCGCAGTCCGGCGGCATCATCGCGAATCCGAATTGTTCCACGATCCAGATGCTGCTGGCCGTCGCGCCCATTCATCGACGCTACGGCGTGACCCGGATCAACGTGGCGACCTACCAGGCCGTTTCCGGCGCCGGCCGCAAGGCGATGGAGGAACTGGGTCGGCAGACCGCCGACAAGCTGAACTTCCGCGAGCCCGACGCAAAGGTATTGAGTGCGCCGATCGCGTTCAACGTGATCCCGCGCATCGACGTCGTGGAAGCCAACGGCTACACCCGCGAAGAGATGAAGATGCACAACGAGACGCGCAAGATCCTGGGTGATGAAAGGATCGGGGTCAACGCCACCGCGGTTCGCGTGCCGGTGTTCTACGGGCACAGCGAGGCGGTGCACCTGGAGACCGAGTCGCCGGCCGACCTGGACGAGGTCCGGGCGCTGTTGTCCGGGGCCGAGGGCGTGCGCCTGGTCGAGGGCGATAGCGACCCGATGCCGATGGTGCACGCGTCGGGCCGCGACGAGGTCTTCGTCGGTCGCATCCGGCGCGATATCACCCACGCCAATGGCCTCGACCTTTGGGTAGTCTCGGACAATTTGCGCAAGGGCGCGGCGCTCAACGCGATTCAGATCGCCGAGTTCCTGGTGGCCCGGAATGCGTGACCGGCAGGGCCCGGGCGGCGATTGTTTCTGCTCGGTGACGCTTGCTATACTCCATTGAATATCGAACAAGAATATGGGGAACGGATCTGATGACTCGGGCGAAGCGTATGTTGAGCAAACAGGCGATGGCTTCAATCGCCCTGACCGTGGCTCTCGTGATACCGGCCGGCGCCTGGGCGCTGGGCCTGGGGGAGGCGCGCGTCGAGTCGTTCCTGAACCAGCCCCTGGACGTTCGCATGCGCCTGCTGGACGTCTCCGACGACGACCTTGATTCGCTCACCGTGACGCCGGCCTCTCCCGAGGACTTCGAGCGGCTCGGCCTGATGAGCAGTTCGCTGGCGCTGGGCATCCAGATCGAGGTCGATCGAAGCGTGTCGCCGCCGATCGTTCGCGTCACATCGGCCCGGCCGGTGTCCGATCCCGTCGTGCAGTTGCTGGTGGACGCACGCTGGGCCAGCGGGCGCATGCTGCGCGAATACACCCTCTTCCTGGATCCGCCGACGGTTGCGGTCGAGGCGCCCGCGCCCGCACGGCCCGCACAGCAGGACGAGCCGGCCGCCGATCGCCGGACGGCAGCGCCGGTGCGCCAGACCGAGGCGCCGCGCGCCCGGGAATCGCGCCCGCAGCAGGCCCAGACGCAGCAAACCCGCGCGGTTGCCGCATCGGGATCCCGCAGGTACGGACCGGTCGCCAGCGGCGATACGCTCTGGTCGATCGCGCGTGCGAACCTGCCGGCCGGCGACGTCAGCATGAACCAGATGATGATCGCCATCGTCGAGCTCAACCCCGACGCATTCCGCGATCGCAACATCAACCAGCTTCTGCGGGGCGCCGAACTGCAGCTGCCCGACGCCGAGCAGGTCAGGGCGCTCGACGAGGCCGCCGCGGCCGCCGAGGTGGCGGCCCAGAACAGGGCGTTCAGCCGGCGCATGAGTTCGGACCTTCCAACGGTGTCGTCGGCCGGCCGGGATTCCGGCCCGACCACGGAATCGCCCGCGGCGCGGGACATGGCAGGCAGGCCGGAGCAGGCGGAATCCGCCGACCCGGTCGACCACAGGCTTTCGCTGGTGCCGCCGGGCGACGAGGAATCGGGCAACGGCCTGTCGGAAGACGCCGCCGAAGTCGCCGATCTCAGGCAGCGACTGGCGCGTGCCGAAGAAGAACTGTATGCCGCCCGCCAGGAGGCCGAGGAATTTCAGTCACGGGTCGAGGATCTGGAGACCGCAATTCGCGACAACCCCGGCGGCATCGGGCTTCGCGACGCCGAACTGGCCGGCCTGGAAGCCACGCTCCGGGCCGCGCGCGAAGCCACACGCGAGGATGCCGATCCCGAACTGCGGGCGGAAGTCTCCGAGCGCCTTGAAGGTTATCTGGCGCAGTATGAAGCCGCGTCGCAGGCGGGTTCGGACGGCGACCAAGCGGTCTCGGCCGAGAGCGACCCGGCCGGCGATGAGGGCATGATCGGTGCGCAGGACGATGCAGCGGCGCAGGCGCCGGACGAAGAAGCAACCGCAGCGGATGCGGCAGCCGAAGACGCCGAACCCACGCCCGCGCCGGAGCGCGCGGTCACCGAAATACAGAGTTCGAAGGGCCTGCTCGGCAACCCGATGCTGCTGCTCGTTGTCGGGTTGGTCGTGCTGCTGGCGATCCTGGCGATCGTCAGGTTCCTGGTGCGCCGCGGTCGCGAATCGGCAGAGCCCGGGACGCCGCTCAAGCGCGCGGCCGAGCTGTCGCCGACGACGCAATCGACCGAAAATCCGATTCAGACGGCGCGTGCGCAGCTCAACAGGAACCCGGACGATCTGGCGGCGCATCTGGGCCTGCTGCAGACGCTGGCCAGCGACGGAAACCAGGACGAATTCGGCGAAGCCCTCGAAGCAATGTACGTCCACGTCGACTCCGATTCGGATCCCGAGTGGCGAGAGGCGCTGGATCTGGCCGGTCGAGTCGTGCCGGGCCATCCGCTGGTCAAGGGCAGTACCGACTGGGTGGCCGAAGGGCCCGTCAGGGATGTCGACGAGCTGCCGTCGGAAGTCGACGAGGAGTCGGAAGTCGACGACCTGATGACCCGTCTCGATTCAGACCTGGACGAGTCCGATGACCGCGACTGGCTGGGCGAAGAAACGCCCGACGAACCCGATGGGCCGCTTCTTCGCGGTGACGACGATGCCGGTGCCGACGTCGCGTCCGACCGTGGCGAGGACCTGTCGCCGGGCGTCGAAGGCTCGAAGTCCCGGCCGGACGAGTTCGAAGAGGAATTCGATTTCGGCGACTGGGGCGACGAAGAAGAAGGCCCCGAGGATGAATCCGAATCCGGCCTGCAGACCGATGCACCGGACCAGCCGCCCGAAGCGGGCAAGGACGAGGACCTGGTCCTGGACTGGCCCGACGAAGAGGAGCCCGTCGCGCGAGGCGACGCCGGCGACGCGGCGCCGGGTTCAGAAGGGGTCGAAGCCGACGACCGGAGTGCGGACGGCGAGGAGACCGCAGACGATATCTTCGCCCCGAGCGACGACGATATCGACGTCAAGCTGGACCTGGCCAAGGCATACCTTTCCTGGAACAGCACCGACTCGGCGCGCACGCTGCTCGAAGAAGTCGCCCGCGAGGGCAACGAATCGCAGCGCGACGAGGCGCGCAAGCTGCTCGACGACCTGTCGGACGGTTCCGACGACTGAGCCCTTGATGCAACCGGGCGAGCCGCCCGTCGTGATGGACTCCGAATCGAGATCCCGCGTCGTGCTCGGCCTCGAGTACGACGGCAGCCGCTTCTACGGCTTCCAGCGCCAGCGCCAGAAGCCCACGGTGCAGGAAGTGCTGGAAGACGCGATCGCTCGGGTTGCCGACCGGCGGGTAACCGTACACTGTGCGGGAAGGACCGACACCGGCGTTCACGCGGTCTGCCAGGTGGTGCATTTCGATACCGAAGCCGAGCGCAGCGAGCGGACCTGGGTGCTGGGCTGCAACAGCCACCTGCCCCCCGGGGCCAGCGTGCTCTGGGCGCGGCCGGCGGCGCCGGGCTTTCACGCGCGCTTCAGCGCCCGCGGGCGAACCTACCGATACCGGATTCTCAACCGCTGGACGCGGCCCGGGCTGCAGGCGGGACGGGTTTCATGGGAGCGCCGGAAGCTCGATGCCGAGCGCATGCACGAGGCGGCCCAGGCGCTGGTCGGAGAACACGATTTCTCCAGCTTCCGGGCGCCCGGCTGCCAGGCAAAACATGCCGTCCGCACGATGCGTTCGATATCGGTAGAACGTCACGTCAACGAAATTGTCATTGAAGTCACGGCCAACGCATTTCTTTATCATATGGTTCGCAACATCGCCGGCACCCTGATCGCGGTCGGGACGGGCAAGCGGCCGCCGGGCTGGGTGGCCGACGTGCTGGCCGAGCGCCGGCGGGCGGTGGCGGGCGTCACGGCGACGCCTGACGGGCTTTATTTCGTCGGCGTTGAGTACCCGGATTTTCCGGACCTGCCGACCTTCGAACAAGGCGCATTTCCGCGCGGGTGGAATCTGAGTTGATGGTGCCAGGACATGCATAAGCCGACCCGGGTCAAGTTCTGCGGGATCACGCGCGTCGAGGATGCCGTCCTGGCCGCGTCACTGGGCGTCGATGCGATCGGCCTGGTGTTCGTGCCCGGCCCGCCGCGCTCGGTGGATAAGACCGCCGCGGCCGAGATCTGCAGGGCGCTGCCGCCGCTGGTCGGGACCGTCGGCCTGTTCATGGACGCGCCCGACGAATTCGTTCGTTCGGTGATCGCCGAGGTGCCGCTGAATTGGCTGCAGTTTCACGGTTCCGAGACGCCCGAATACTGCCGATCCTTCGGTCGGCCCTGGATCAAGGCGTTGCCAATGGCTTCACCGGCCGACGTGCAGTATCATGATTGGTCCGACGCGCCGGCCCTGCTGCTGGATGCGCATGCCGCCGGCGGCATGGGCGGGTCGGGTGAAGCCTTCGACTGGGAAAACGCCGTATTGCCGGCCACTTCCTGGATTCTTGCCGGCGGCCTGAAGCCGGACAACATCGCTCGTGCGCTGGACGTCCTGGCGCCTTCGGCGGTCGACGTTTCATCCGGTATCGAAAGCGCGCCGGGAATCAAGGATGCTGCGTTGATGCGGCAATTCATGGAGAAGATTCACAATGGTTGAAGTGGTGGAAAAGGCAACCGCGGCGTCTGCTGACCCGCGCCAGGCGCTTCCGGACGCGAGCGGTCATTTCGGCCGGTTCGGCGGCCGGTTCGTTTCCGAAACGCTGATGGCGGCGCTGGAGGAACTCGAGCAGGCCTGGCTGAAGTACCGCGACGATGTCGAGTTCCAGGCCGAACTCGACAGCGATCTCGCGCACTTCGTCGGTCGCCCCTCGCCGCTGTACCTGGCCGAAAGGCTGACGGCGCACGCCGGCGGCGCGCGCATCGTGTTCAAGCGCGAAGACCTCAACCACACCGGCGCGCACAAGATCAACAACACGGTCGGCCAGGCGCTCCTGGCCCGCGCGATGGGCAAGCAGCGCGTGATCGCCGAGACCGGCGCCGGCCAGCACGGCGTGGCGTCGGCCACGGTGGCCGCGCGGCTGGGCATGAAGTGCGTGGTCTACATGGGCGCCGACGACATCAAGCGCCAGGCCATCAACGTGTTCCGGATGAAGCTGCTGGGCGCCGAGGTGGTGAGCGTCGATTCCGGCTCGCGCACGCTCAAGGACGCGCTCAACGAGGCCATGCGCTACTGGGTGACGAATGTAGACGATACCTTCTACATTCTCGGCACCGTGGCCGGCCCGCATCCCTATCCGGCGCTGGTGCGCGACTTCAATGCCGTCGTGGGTCGCGAAGCGCGTCGGCAGTGCATGGACGAATACGGCAAGCTGCCCGACGCGCTGGTGGCCTGCGTCGGCGGCGGTTCCAACGCCATGGGCCTGTTCTACCCGTTCATCGACGACCGCGAGGTCGAGATGTACGGGGTCGAGGCGGCCGGCCGCGGCCTGTCCGGGCTCGAGCATGCCGCCAGCCTGTGCGCGGGAAGAGTCGGCGTGCTGCACGGATCGCGCACCTACCTGCTCGACGACGATGCCGGTCAGATTCGACACACCCATTCGGTGTCGGCCGGACTGGACTACCCGGGCGTCGGTCCAGAGCATGCCTGGCTCAAGGATTCGCATCGGGCACAATACGTCGGCGTGACCGACGACGAGGCGCTGGAGGCCTTCCACCTTTGCACCCGCAAGGAAGGCATCATGCCGGCGCTGGAGAGCGCGCACGCGGTGGCCTGGGCGATCAAGCAGGCCGCCGGCATGGACCGCGACCAGGTTGTCCTGGTGAACATGTCGGGGCGCGGCGACAAGGACATTCACACCGTGGCCGATCTCGAGGGGATCAGCATTTGACTCGTTTTTCCAACAGAATCGATCGGCGTTTCGCCGAGCTTGCCGAGCGGGGCCGCACGGGCCTGATCCCGTACGTGACCGCCGGCCATCCGAAGCCGGAGCTGACGGTCGACATCATGCACGCCCTGGTCGCCGGCGGCGCCGACCTGCTGGAGCTCGGGATCCCGTTCTCCGACGTCATGGCCGACGGCCCGGTGATCCAGCACGCCTGCGAAGCGGCGCTGAAGCAGGGCATGACGCTGGACAAGGTCTTCGCCCAGGTTGCCGAATTCCGCCGGCGCGACGCCGACACCCCGGTCATCCTCATGGGCTACATGAACCCGGTCGAGCGGCGCGGCCTGGAGACTTTTGCCGAGCAGGCCGCCGAGGCCGGCGTGGACGGGCTGCTGATCGTCGACTGCCCGGCCGACGAGGCGGCCGACACCACGCGCGTGTTCGACGAGCACGAACTCCACCAGATCTTCCTGGTGGCGCCGACCACCACCGAGTCGCGCATAGAGCGCATGGCGCCGCTGGCCGGCGGGTTCATCTACTATGTCTCGCTAAAGGGCGTGACCGGCTCGGCCGCGCTCAACGCCGATGAGCTGGCGCCTGCCGTCGATTCCATTCGTGCGCGCTCCGATCTGCCGGTCGCGGTCGGCTTCGGGATTTCGACCCCGGAGCAGGCCCGGGCCGTGGGCGCGGTGGCCGACGCGGTGGTCATCGGCTCGGCGCTGGTGCGCAAACTCGACGGCGCCGAATCCCGGGAGGTCGCCGGTGATATCGTCGCCGACTACATCGGCAGCATCCGCGCGGCGCTCGATGGTCTCGACGAGTCCGCCCCGGTCGAGGCACGGGCATGAGCTGGTTCCAGAAACTGATGCCGTCGCGCATCCGGACAGAGGGCGGCAAGACGCGCAAGGTGCCCGACGGGCTGTGGACCAAGTGCAAGCAGTGCGAGGCGGTGCTGTATCGGCCGGAACTGGAGCGCTCGGTCATGGTCTGCCCCAAGTGCGATCACCACATGACGCTGTCCGGGCGGGCCCGGCTGGACGCCTTTCTCGACCAGGACGGGCGCGAGGAGCTGGCCGCGGGCCTCAGGCCTACCGATCCGCTGAAGTTTCGCGACAGCAAGCGCTACCGTGACCGCCTCGCGGCGGCCCACAAGTCCACCGGCGAGAACGACGCGATGGTGACCATGCGCGGACATGTGCTGGGGCTTCCGCTGGTCGCCAGCGCCTTCGATTTCAAGTTCATGGGTGGATCCATGGGCTCGGTGGTCGGCGCAAAGTTCATGGCCGGCGTCGATGCTGCGCTGGAGCACCGGGTGCCGCTGGTGTGCTTTTCGGCCTCCGGCGGGGCCCGGATGCAGGAAGGGCTGTTTTCGCTGATGCAGATGGCCAAGACCTCGGCCGGCCTTGCCAGGCTCACCGAGGCGGGTCTGCCGTACATCTCCGTGCTGACCCATCCCACCACCGGCGGTGTGTCGGCCAGCCTGGGCATGCTGGGCGACATCAATATCGCCGAGCCGAATGCGCTGATCGGTTTCGCCGGACCCCGGGTCATCGAGCAGACCGTGCGCGAGCAGCTGCCGGAAGGCTTCCAGCGCGCCGAGTTCCTGCTCGACAAGGGCGCGATCGACCAGATCGTCGACCGACGCGAGATGCGCCAGAAGATCCATCAACTGCTCTCGCTGCTGCTCGGCGGGCACGGCTACGGTCGCCCGCGCGAAGGCAGCGTGGAACCGGCCGGGACCGATTCCGGGCGGACGAGCGACGATCCCGCCGAAGACCGCAGCGACGAAGATTGAGCCGGATCGACCGCCGCGCCGGGCCATCGACGCGATTCCCGGCCCGCGCCGACGCAAGCCATGACTGAATTTCCCACATCGCTGGCGGGCATGCTTCGGCGACTGGAACAGCGCGCGCCGCAGTCCCGGATCGAGCTCGGCCTGGACCGGGTGCGAAAGGTACTGGACCGGCAGCGCCTGGACTTGGCCGGCACGCGCATCGTCAGCGTCGCCGGCACCAACGGCAAGGGCTCCACGGTCGCCTTTCTCGAATCGATTGCCGCGCGAGCGGGCCTTGAATCCATGGCGTTCACCTCGCCCCACCTGGTTGCCTTCGGCGAACGCTTCCGGTTGTGCGGGCAGCCGCTGCCCGATGACGAAATTGCCGGTGCCCTGGGCGCCGTTGAACGCGCCCGCGGCGACATCGAGCTGACCTGGTTCGAGCACGTGACGCTGGCCGGTTTCGAACTGGCGGCCCGGCGCTGTCCCGACTGGCTGATCGCCGAGGTCGGCATGGGCGGGCGACTGGACGCGGTCAATGCGGTCGACGCCGACGTCTCCGTGATCACGTCCATCGGGCTGGACCATCAGCGCTTTCTCGGCCGGACGCGGGCCGCGATAGCGCGTGAGAAGTGCGGCATCGCGCGCACCGGCAGGCCGGCGATCGTGGCCGAAAAGAAGCTGCCCGACGGGATGCTGCAAACCCTGGAAGCCACCGGGGCCCAGGTCAGTCTCGCCGGGCGCGATTTCGATTGGCGCTGGCGCTCGGAAAAGCTGGACATACGGCTGGGCAGTCGCATGATCGGCGGACTGTCTCCGGGTCTCGCCGGTCGCCACCAGGGCGGCAACGCCGCGGCGGCTGCGGCGGCGGCGCTGGCGCTGGCGCCCGCGCTGTCCGATCGTGAAATTGCCGACGGCCTTGCCGGCGCGCAGCTGGCCGGGCGGTTCCAGCGCGTCGCCGTCGCGCCCGACGTCATTGTCGACGTGGCGCACAATCCGGCCGCCGCGCGCGTGCTTGCCGCGCAGCTCGAACGCCTGCCGGGCGACAAGGTCGCGGTGTTCGCGGCACTCGAGGACAAGGACGTCGCCGGCATTGTTCGTCCACTGGCCGGTGCCTTTCGACGCTGGTTTGTCGCAAACCTCGACGTGCCCCGCGGCCTCCGTGCAGCTGAATTGATCGAACGGATGCGCGGCTTGCCTGTCGGGGGACGCCCGGAAGCGTTAGAATCGGTCGCGGATGCGCTGGCCGCGGCGCGCGAATCATGCGAGGCGGACCGAGCGTCGAAGTGCGCGCCTGCCGGTGGGCCGGCACATACAATTATCGTGTTCGGTTCCTTTTACACCGTGGCCGCCGCGCTGCAGGCACTGAACCAGAGCAATTCGGACTGACATTCGGGGTTTTCGGTTTATTCCATGGACAAGGTCTTGAAGCGGCGCCTCATCGGCGCATCCATCATCATCGCGCTCGCCGTGATTTTCGTTCCGATGCTGCTGGTCGACCCGGATTCGGTTCGCGACGGCGACGGCGACGCGATCGACGTGCCGCCGATGCCGGACTCGGCGCGAGAAGTCCGGCGAATCCCGCTGGATCCGGAGGCGGCAAGAGTGTCGGACTCGGACAGGCCGGCGACCCAGCGCGGCGACGGCCGGGCATCGACCCAGGCACCCGAGCCGGCTGAATCGGCGCCGGCCGCCGATCGCGTGAGCCCCGACGATCGAATCGTGCTCAGGCCGGACCTGGCCGAGCCGGAACAACCGACGGCGGCAAGCCGGACACCGGCCGGCGAGCCCGGCTCACGGGCCGAGACGGTGCCCGATGGCGCCTCGGATCCGTCCGAATCGACGGATGTTGACGTCTCGCCGGCCGAAGCCGAAGCCGAACCCGAAGCCCGGGTCCAGGCTCGGCCTGCGCCGGAACCCGCCGAGACCGCCGAGCCGGCTCAGGTGTCGATGGGCGACTGGGTGGTCCAGGTGGCGAGTTTCGGCTCGCAGGACGCGGCAGAACAGGTTCGAGCTCGACTCGAGGCCCTGGGTCACATCGTTGCCCGCGACGAGATCGTGCGCGGTCAGTCCCTGTTGTATCGCTTGCGCACCGGACCGTATCCTAGTCGGGCGGCGGCCGAACGGGCGCTCGCGCAGATCAGCGCGACCGTGGAGGGCGTGGAACCGATCGTCCGGGAAATGGATGCGGACCTGCAGCAGGGCACGGAAGCGGGCTTCGCGGTACAGGTGGGCAGCTTAGTCGGCGAAGACAACGCCGAAAGCGAAACCGCGCGCCTGGCCGGGCTGGGTTTCGAATCGTTCCGGTTCAGCGAACAGATCGGCGAACGGTTGATCTGGCGCGTGATGGTCGGCCCGGTGTCCGAGCGCAGCGAAGCCGATGCGCTCCAGTCCCGCGTGGTCGAAGAGGCCGGCGTGGAAGGCCTGGTGGTCAGCTACCCGTGATGAGGGAACTTCTGAACAGTGCTCCGCGCAGAGTCATTCAGAGGTTCCCTTGTTCGATGGTTTGGGTTCCCGAGGCGGCATGAACGGGGCCGACCTGGTCATTCTGGGTATTTTGCTGGTCTCGATCGTCGTCAGCCTGTTCCGGGGGTTCATCAAGGAAGTGTTTTCCATCCTGGTCTGGGCCGCGGCCATATTTGCCGCGTTCCAGGTTGCAGGCCCCCTGGCCGGCGCATTGGAGCCGATCATCGACCTGCCTTCGGCGCGGTTCATCCTGGCCTTCGCCGCGGTGTTCGTACTGGTGCTCGTCGTCGGCGGGCTGATCAGCTTTCTCGTCGGCAAGATGGTCGAGAAGACCGGGCTTTCGCCCACCGACCGGCTTTTCGGCGGACTTTTCGGCCTGGCGCGCGGGCTGGTCATCGTGGTGCTGGCCGTGCTGCTATTGCGGGTGACCCCGTTTGCCCAGGATCCGTGGTGGCACGATTCCCGCCTGCTACCGACCTTCGAAGCCCTGGCCGAGCAGGCCCGGACCTGGTTGCCGGAGTCGGTGCAGGGCCTGCTGGACCCTGAAAATCAGCCGGTGCGACCCGCCGTCGGCGAACAGTCGCTTCCGGCAATATTGGAGCCTTAGACAATGTGTGGTGTTGTAGGAATTTTCGGTCGCGGCCCGGTTGCGGCCCGCCTTTACGACGCGTTGACGATTCTGCAGCATCGCGGACAGGATGCTGCGGGAATCACGACGCTGGACGGTCAGCGAATGCGCTCGGCGCGCGGCATCGGGCTGGTTCGGGACGTCTTCGACGCCAAGTCGATGGACGGTCTTACCGGCGATATCGGCATCGGCCACGTGCGCTACCCGACCGCCGGCTGCGACCGGCCCGACGAGGCCCAGCCGATGTATGTGAATGCACCGTGGGGCATTGCGCTGGGCCACAACGGCAACCTTGTCAACAGTGATTCATTGAGCGAGTCGCTGTTCCGCGAGGACCGTCGCCATATCAACACCGAGTCCGATTCGGAAGTGCTGCTCAACGTGCTCGCCCACGAACTGTCCGAGCGCTGCACCCGTTCGCTGGACGCGGCCAACGTGTTCGCCGCGGTCGAGGGCGTGCACCATCGCTGCCGCGGCGCCTACGCGGCGGTGGCGTTGATCGCCGGCGTCGGCATGCTGGCGTTTCGCGATCCGCACGGCATTCGTCCCGCCGTTCTCGGGCGACGCGACGGCGAACACGGCGAGGAATACATCGTCGCGTCGGAATCGGTCGTGCTGGACATCCTCGGCTTCGACCTGATTTCCGACCTGGAGCCGGGCGAGGCGGTACTGGTGACGCTGGACGGCGAACTGGTCCGTCATCCCAGCGAGCACGCCAGCGTCCACACCCCGTGCCTGTTCGAATACGTCTATTTCGCGCGGCCCGATTCGCTGATCGACGACCTGTCGGTTTACAAGGCAAGGCTGCGGATGGGCGAAAAGCTGGCCGAGCGCATCCTGGCCGAGTGGCCGGACCACGATATCGACGTGGTCATTCCGGTCCCGGATACCAGCCGCACCGCGTGTCTGCCGCTGGCCCATCGATTGGGTGTCAAGTACCGAGAAGGTCTGATCAAGAACCGGTATATCGGGCGGACCTTCATCATGCCGGGGCAGGCCGAGCGCGCGCTCTCGGTCAGGCGCAAGCTCAATGTGCTCGAGCTGGAATTCCGCAACAAGAACGTGCTGCTGGTCGACGACTCCATCGTGCGCGGCACGACTTCGAGGCAGATCGTGGAGATGGCGCGCGAGGCCGGCGCCAGGAAGGTCTACCTGGCATCGGCGTCGCCGCCGGTGCGCCATCCCAACGTCTACGGCATCGACATGCCGGCGGCCAGCGAACTTGTCGCGGCCGGCCGCACGGTTCAGGAGGTGCGCGAGATCATCGGCGCCGACCGGCTCATCTACCAGGATCTCGACGACCTGGAGCGCGCGGTGCGCGGCAAGAACACGGTGCTTGCCGGGTTCGATTCGTCGTGTTTCAACGGCAAGTACGTGACCGGCCTGGAAGACGGCTACCTGGAAGCCCTTCAGGCGCGCCGTTCCGATTTGGCCAAGGAGACAAGGCGAGCCGGAAGCGGTTGACGCCGGGGTTTCACCCGCTGTTCATGGCCGGCCGATCAACATCGACGCATGACTGAATCAGCTATCGTGTGGTTTCGGCGGGACTTCCGGCTGGCCGACAATCCGGCCCTGGATCGCGCCCGACAGGACTTCGAGCGACTCATCCCGGTCTACATCCACGACCCGGAGGCCGAAGCGCCGTGGGCGCCCGGTGCGGCCAGCCGCTGGTGGCTTCACCATGCGCTGGACGAGCTGCGCGGGCGCCTGGCCGAGCGCGGCGCCCGCCTGATCATCCGAAGCGGTGACGCGCGCGCCGAACTGGACCGGCTGCTGGACGAGACCGGCGCGACCGGTGTTTACTGGAACCGACTCTATGAACCGGCAATCGTCGCCCGCGACCGCGAGATCAAGGCCCGCCTGAAATCCGGCTCGATCACCGCGCGCAGTTTTCGCGCTGCCGTGCTTTTCGAGCCATGGGAGCTGCTCAAGGACGACCAGAGCCCCTACCAGGTATTCACGCCGTTCTGGAAACGGATGCAGCGCGACTGGCGCGCGGTCCAGCCCTGTCCGGAGCCGCGCTCGCTGGAAGACGGCAGTGGTGACGTTCAGGGCCTTGAGCTCGAGCAGCTTGAACTGCTTCCCGACCGGGACTGGGGCGATCGGCTGGGCGAATTCTGGACGCCCGGCGAACTGGCAGCCCGGCGCCGGCTCAAGGCGTTTGTCGACGGGCCCGTCGACAGCTATGACGACACGCGCAACCTGCCGGATCGCGAGGGCACCTCCCGGCTCTCGCCGTACCTGCATTTCGGACACGTCTCGCCGGTGCAGGTGGTTGATGCGCTGGAGCCCTCGGGCGAGCTGCCCGGCGGCAAGGGCGCGCTTTCGCTGGTGCGGGAACTTGCCTGGCGGGAATTTTCCGCGGTGCTGCTGTATCACCTGCCGCGCTTGTCCGACCAGCCGCTGCAGCGGCGCTTCGAGGACTTTCCCTGGCGCGCCGCATCGGACTATGCCGAAGATCTCGAGGCCTGGCGACGCGGCCGCACCGGGGTGCCGCTGGTCGATGCCGGAATGCGCGAATTGTGGCAGACCGGATGGATGCACAACCGGGTGCGGATGGTGGTGGCCTCCTACCTGACCAAGAACCTGCTGATCCCGTGGCAGGAAGGCGCGCGCTGGTTCTGGGATACGCTGGTGGACGCCGACCTGGCGAACAATACGCAGGGCTGGCAGTGGACGGCCGGTTGCGGTGCCGACGCGGCGCCGTATTTCCGGGTGTTCAATCCCGAACTGCAGGCGGAAAAATTCGATCCCGAAGCCGCCTACATCCGGAAATGGTGTCCGGAGCTGGAAGGGCTGGACGCCCGCGGGCTGGCGCGCATTGACGACGCCGAGCGCAGGCGGCGCAGCTATCCCGAGATGCGCGTGGACCTCAAGGAGAGCCGACGGCGAGCGCTGGACGCGTTCGAGGACATCAAGAACACGGGCTGATGCGCCGGAAATCCACGGCCCGGTGCGGGCGTACGCGCTTTCGCGTGCTCGCGCTCAGCGATTGCGCGGATCGAAATTCAGACGGTAGCGCCAGTGCCAGGGCTCCCATTCGATGCCGTGGCGGTTGTGGTTGGGATAGGATTCGCGGAATCCGTACAGACGGGCCTGCGACTTCAGCCACTCGTAGGCCCGCGACATCGAAAATTCCTGCGAAAGCGGCGTGATGCCCGGCGACGTCAGGTCCAGGGCTTCGGCGGAATGATGCTCGCTGTAGCCGGGTGCTGCAGTGACCCTCAGGATTCTGTCGATGGACTGGCCTGACGCAAGCTTTTTCCGAATGAGTTCGGCCTGGTAGTGCACGCCGCGGAAACCCGAGACCAGCTGCAGTTCGATATCGTGCTGCCTGGCATCGACTCGCATGGCTTTCCACGCATCGGCGGCCGCAACGGCCAGTTCGGTGTCCCTGTTGAAGATATCCAGGCCGACCGAGACGCGCTTTTGGGCCTCGGGCACGGTCTTGAGCCTGTGCTTGACCCCGTAATTGGCCGGGATGCCCAGTTCGCGATGAACGCGGGCGACCTGCTGCTCCCAATCGCTGGCCTCGTCGAAAAGGCGCTTGGAAAGGTCTACGGGCTGGTTGTCGTCGGGCAGGCCGGTGGCCTGGTATCCCATGCGCTCCATGAATGCCCAGGCCTGGGGCTTGACGGTGCAGTTCAAGCGCTGGATGCCGTAGCCGCGCGCGGTCTCCTCGACTCGGCCTATGAGTTGTCGAGCCGTGTCCGCGCGGGCCTGCTTGGGATCCAGGTACATCGCCAGCAGCTTGGCGTGGTCGAGGTCCAGTGCGGCCATGCCGGAGAGTTTCCGGTTGTCGATCGCCAGCAGCAGTGCTTCGTCCGGAAGCAGCGCCGCAAGGTGCTTGCGAATACTGTCACGCTGGGTGGCCGGGTTGGGCTTCATCAGGTCGGGCAGGCGCCCTCGCACCAGCTCCGCGAGCTTGGGCAGCTCGGATGCACGTGCGGGTCGGATGCGGACCTGATCCTGGTTCGAATTCATGGCAAAAACCCCATGCTATATTTTCGCTGATGAAGACTCCCCCCAGTCTCGACAATTGGCTGAGCTCGGCGCTAGTATCGCTTACCTTGCTGGCGTTTGCATCACTGATGTTGGCATTGCCCTTGTATCGGCTTGCGGCGGCCAACTGGCCGGAGCCTATCGTGGAACAGGTTTTCCCGGACGGTCGCGTGACGCTGCGCGAGTCGATGCCGCTGTACGGCAATGACGGCATGGTGCGCAGCCGGCCGCTGAACGCGGCGCGCATCGAGTTCGACGACCAGGCCCACGTGCTGGGTTATGTCGTGGCGATTCGCGCCGGTGACGAAGCACCGCGCACACCGCCCGGCGGCGCGGTCTGGCGACCGGACGGCGACGACTGCGAACTGGGTTTCAAGGTGCCCGGGCGAGTGGTCGAGTGGGTAGCCTGCAATCGTGTCACCGAAGTCTCGCGCCCGAATCGCATGCACCTGGGTGCGCGTGCACGGCTGGCATTTTCGCGCGCACTTCCCGGCATCGACGTCTTTTGACGAGCCTTCGCCGACGTTCAGGAGGCGATAGGCCGGATACGGGCGATGTCGTCGATACCCAGCGCAATCATCATCAGCCTGTCGACGCCCAGCGCGACGCCCGAGCACTCGGGAAGGCCGAGGGCCAGGGCCCGTAGCAGGTCGTCGTCGATCGGCATCGCGTTTCGGCCGAGTTCGCGGCGCCTGAGGTTGTCCTGGTCGAAGCGCCGGCGCTGTTCGACCGGATCGGTCAGCTCGCGGTAGCCGTTGGCCAGTTCGACCGGCCCGGCAAACACCTCGAAACGCTCCGCCCAGTCCGGTTGGCCGGGCTTCAGGCGCGCCAGCGCGGCCTGGCAGGCGGGGAAGTCGTGCACCACCGTAAGACATCCCTTGGGCAGCGCGGGCTGCAGCCGCGTGGCGAACAGCCAGTCCAGCAGCTCGGGCCGGGCCAGGTCGTCCGGCGCCCCCGGTGCCGCTCGCCGCAGGTCGCTTTCGGTCGCGGTCTCGAACTCTATGCCGGTCTCGCGCGCCAGCAGCGACCGCCATTCGATGAACTCCACGGTCCACTGCCGGGTGCAAGCGACGTGCTGCACGAGATCGACAACCTCGTCGGCCAGAGCACGCCATTCCCAGCCGAGCCGATACCACTCCAGCAGCAGGAATTCTTCGCGGTGGAAGCGACCTTTCTCGCCGGCGCGAAAGACCGGACCGAGTTCGTAGATGTCGCCGGCGCCGGCCGCCAGCAGGCGCTTGTGCGCGTATTCGGGAGACGTTCGCAGATAGCGTCCGTCGGCCAGGGCCATGCTTTCGATGTGCAGATCGGTCACCCCCGCCGGGGTGATGGTCGGCGTATGTACCTCCAGCACGCTCCTGGCGCGGAACCAGGCGCGGATGCTATCGATGATCTTGGCGCCGGCGCGCAGCGTCTCGACATCCGCGCTGGCCGAAGGCGCTGCGCCCGCGTCGTTCACGGGGACACCGGATGCGGGTTGGCCAGGGTGTCGAACCTCAGGCGCATTCCGAGCCGGGCCAGCTGGCGACGCTCGAGCTCGAGGCTGCGGGCCGAAAGCGGGTGCGACTGAAGCCAGCCGGCAGGCAAAGACAGCACCAGCATTCGATCGTCCGGGCGTGTGAGAGCGAAGTCCGGCAGGTCTGCATCGGTTCTGGAGCGGGCCAGCGCGACGGCCAGGCGCATGATCGAGAGCAGGATTCGAGCGCTGTGGTGCAGGCGCGCCGGGAGCTGGGCGAGTGCGTCGTCCGGCATCTTCCGCCGCTGATATCTCAGCAGGAAGGCCATGAACTGCTGCTCCTGGCGGGTGAAGCCGGCCATGTCGGAGTGCTCGACGATATAGGCGCTGTGCAGCTGGTAGTGGCTGTGGGCGATTCCGAGGCCGATTTCGTGAAGCTGGCAGGTCCAGTCGAGCAGGTCGCGATGGATTCGGCGCAGCTCGAAAGGTTCGGCGAGGTGCTCGAAGGCGCATAGCGCGAAATCGCGCACGCGTTCGGCCTGGGTCCGATCGACCTGGAAGCGTTCGGCCATGCCTCGAACGGTTTTTTCGCGCGGGTCGCGCTGCTCCAGGCGACCGACAAGGTCGTGCAGCAGGCCTTCGCGCAGCGCAAAAGGGCTGACTTCCAGCGTCCGGATGCCGAATATCCGCATGCACGCCTGGAGCACCAGCAGGCCGCCTGCAATGACCGGCTGGCGTGTACTCGAAAGGCCCGGCAGGTCGACGCGGTCGACGTGGCCCGATTCGATGACCAGCTTCGAGAGCTCGTCGACCTGGGCGGCTTCGATCGGGCCGGGGAGTGCGCCCTGACGCGCTGCTACGATGGCCTGGACGGCCCGGATGGTGCCGGAGGAGCCGATCGCGTGCTGCCACCCGGTACGGGCGAGCTGGGGCGCTATGGCCTGCAGTTCGGTTTCGATCTCGCCGGCCGCGCGCTGCCAGCGGCGCGCCGTGATCCGGCCCTTGCCGAACGCCGCGCGGGTCACGCCGACGCAGCCGAACTGGACGCTCTCGGTAAACTGCGGATCCGTTTCGTTCCCCGCCGCAATCTCGGTCGAACCGCCGCCGATGTCGATCACCATTCTCGGGCTCTCGGCGAACGAAGTGCCTTCGCTCACCCCCAGCCAGACGACGCGCGCCTCTTCCCGGCCGCTGATGATGTCGATCGGGCAACCCAGCGCCGTTTCGGCGACGACCAGGAAATGCTGGGGATTCTTCAGTCGGCGAAACGTCTGGGTGCCGACCGCGCGCACCTGGTGGCCCGGAATTTCCGCCAGGCGCTGACCGAAGCGGGCCAGGCATTCGAGGGCACGCGAGCGGGTGGCCTCGTCCAGCCGGCCGTTGGCGTCCAGGCCGCCGGCGATCCGGACCATTTCCCGAATCCTGTCGATGACGCGCAATTCGCCGTTTTCACGGCGTGCGACCAGCATGTGGAAGCTGTTGCTTCCCAGGTCCACGGCGGCGTACAGGTGGCGGTGAGGCATCCGGGCATCGTTCGTTGGTCAGGGCAGAGATGATAACCGCTGCAGTTCCGCGGACCGGCAATCCAGTCATCCGCGCCGGCGCGTTCGGCAAGGACGATGTCGCGCCCGCGCCGGGTTGTCAAGCGTTTCCCTGATCCGTCTCGGCACGCTGCATGAGGACTTCCTGTGCGACGCGCACCGTTTCCCCTTTTTCGGGCCAGGCGTGCAGGTAGCTGCCGTCGGGCTGCAGCAGCCAGGCCTGCCGGTTGTCGTCGAACGCCAGTTCCATCGCTTCGGCGGCCATTCGCTCGCCAAGCCGCGGGTCGTGGATCGGGAATGCCGCCTCGACGCGCTGGAAAAGGTTGCGCTCCATCCAGTCCGCGCTGGAACCCCAGACCATCGGCTCGCCGCCGTTGACGAATCGGTAGACCCGGGAATGTTCCAGGAACCGGCCCAGCACCGAGCGTACCTGGATGTTTTCAGACAGGCCCGGCACTCCCGGGCGCAGGCAGCAGGTGCCGCGTATGACGAGGCGGACCGGGACCCCGGCGCGCGAGGCCCGGTAAAGGGCCTGGATGATGCCGGGCTCGGTCAGCGAGTTGAGCTTGGCGTCTATGCCGGCCGGTCGCCCGGCGCCGGCGTGATCGATTTCACGCTGGATGCGCGCGAGCAGGAAATCGTGCAAGTCGAACGGAGACTGCACCAGTTCGTGCATGCGGGCGGCCCGCCCGAGTCCGGACAGCTGGATGAACAGCGCGTGCACGTCCTCGCCGAACCGCTGGTTGGCGGTAAGCAGGGCGAAGTCGGTGTAGCCCTTGGCCGTGCCCTGGTGGTAGTTGCCGGTGCCCAGGTGCACGTAGCGCCGGATCTGGCGCCGCTCGCGCCGGACCAGCAGCAGCATCTTGGCGTGGGTCTTGTGACCGACCACGCCGTAGACGACCTGCACGCCGGCCTCCTGCAGGCGCGTGGCCAGGGTGATATTGGCTTCCTCGTCGAACCGCGCGCGCAGTTCGACCACCACGGTCACGTCCTTGCCCGCCCGGGCGGCCTCGATCAGCAGGCCGACCATCGCCGAATCCGCGCCGGTGCGGTAAAGGGTCTGCTTGATCGCCAGCACGTCCGGGTCGGCCACCGCCTGGCGCAGCAGTTCGACCGTGGGCGCGAAACTGTCGTAGGGATGGTGAAGCAGGAAATCGCGCCGACGCAGGGCTGCAAACAGGTTGTTGCCGGACGCCAGCGCAGGCGGAATGCGAGGATTGAATGCCGGATAAAGCAGGTCGGGGCGGTCGGTCTGGTCGCAAATGGCGCTCATGCGGTTGAGGTTGACCGGGCCGTCACAGCGATATACGTCACCGTCTTCCAGGCCGAACTTGCTGGCCAGCAGCTTGGCGACCTCGTCGGAGCAGTTGCTGGCCAGTTCCAGCCGGACCGCCTCGGCAAAGCCGCGCTCGAGCAGTTCGCCCTCCAGCGCATGCGCCAGGTCCTCGATTTCTTCCTCGTCGACGAACAGCTCGGAATTGCGCGTGACCCGGAACTGGTAACAGCCGCGCACGTGCATGCCCGGAAACAGCTCGTGAATGAACGCGTGCAGGATCGAAGACAGGAATACGAAATCGTTTGGGCCGCGGGTGTAGCTCTTCGGGATCCGGATCAGCCTGGGCAGGGAGCGCGGGGCGCGCACCAGCGCCAGGCCGGGGTCGCGTCCGAATGCGTCCGAGCCGTCGAGTTCCACGGCGAAATTGAGCGACTTGTTGAGAATGCGCGGAAACGGGTGCGCCGGATCCAGACCCAGCGGGCTGAGCACGGGCATCAGTTCACGCTGGAAGTGTCGATGCAGCCACCGCTGCTGGCGCCGGTTCCACTGCGAGCGCTTCAGGATGCGGATCCGTTCGGCTTCCAGCGCCGGGGTGAGTTCGTCGTTGAGCACGCGGTATTGCGCCTGGACCAGTTCGCTCACCGCTTCTCGAATCGCCTCCAGCGTCGCGATGGGGGTCAGCCCGTCGGTACCCGACTGGGTGGCGCCGTGCTGCAGGCGCTGGCGGATCGAGGCCACCCGGACTTCGAAGAATTCATCGAGATTGGTGCACGAAATGCACAGGAAGCGCACCCGCTCGAGCAGCGGAATATCGGGGTCGCGGGCAAGCTCCAGGACGCGCCGGGTGAAACACAGCAGGCTGAGCTCGCGGTTCAGGTAGAGCCGCGGGTCTTCGAGATCGTCGCCGTGCCATGAATCCAGCTTCGGCGCCGCCTGCGCAATGAGTGCGGCGGGACCTTCGCGCTCGAGTTCGCCATTGCCATACGTATCGGATCCGGCGGGCAAGGGCATCAGATCACGTCCGAAAACCGGTAGCCGTGCCCGCGGACGGTCTGGACGAAGGCGGCGTGACCGGTGGTTTCAAGCGCTTTTCGCAGACGCCGGATATGCACGTCCACCGTCCGCTCCTCGACGGTCTGGCCGTCGCCCCAGATCTCGGCCAGGAGCTGGGCCCGGCTCCAGGCACGGCCGGGAGTGCTCATGAAAAGCCTCAGGATGCGAAATTCGGTCGGGCCCATGTTCAGCGGGCGGTCGCCTGCAAGCGCGCGGTGCGAGGCGGTGTCCAGCCTCAGGTCTCCAACCTCGAGCACCTCCGCGGCATCGGTCGTGCGATCGGAACTCGCCTGGCTTCGGCGCAGCACCGCCCTGACCCGTGATATCAGTTCACGGGTCGAAAACGGCTTGATCACGTAGTCGTCGGCGCCGCAATCGAGCCCGGAAGTGCGGTCACGTTCGTTTCCGCGGGCGGTGAGCATGATGATGGGGATATGCATCAGGCCCGGCGTCTCGCGCAGCGTGCGGGTCAACTGCAGCCCGTCCAGGCCCGGCATCATCCAGTCCATCACGATAAGGTCCGGGCATGAGATCGCCGTGCTGAGCCGATCCAGCGCCTCGTCCCCGCCGGCTGCGACCTCCACGTTCATCTCGGCGCGATTCAGGCTGAAGGCCAGCATGTTGCGAATCGGTGCCTCATCGTCGACGACCAGGATGGTGGGCTTCATGGATTGCGGGCAACGGTATTGTCTCCCTGTCGATTATCCGGCTGGTTATGACTGGATCGTTACAGTGATCTTTCGGTCTCGTGAAAGTTGTCGAACCGCGCATCCCTCAATTACGAGACTGCTGTCCGGGTTCGGGCATGGTGCGCATGCGCTCGACCCGCATCCGGTCGAGCTTGGCCGAGATGCGCGCGCGATCGTAGTAATCGAGATCCTCGCGTTCGAGCACGCGCTGCAGCTGCTCGATGGCTTGCGGAAGACCGCCGCGCTGGTAGTAGTTGGTCGCGACCGCTTCGGCTGCGCGCACCGGATCACCGGCCCGGTCGGCGGCATGCGCAAGCAGCTCGGTGATGCGGGTATCGTCGGGGTTTCGCCTGAGCTGGTTCTGCAGGATGCTGGCCGCCTGCGCGGCATCGTCGCTGTCGTCGCTTCGGAGCAGCGCGTTGGCGTAGGCCAGCGCAATCATGGTGCTCTCGCCGTAGGCCTGGTGAAGGTTGTCGAATTCCTTCAGCGCCTCGGCGGTCTTCTTCTGCGCCAGCAGCATTTCGCCATTCAGAATGAGGAAAAGCTGGTTGTCTGGGTCGCGCTCCAGCAACCAGGAGACGTGCTCGACCGCTCGCTCGGTCCGGCGCGCATCGATCAGCGCCAGCGCCATGCCATAGCGATTGGCCGCCTCGTTGCCGTTTCGATCCCTGAGCCGCTGGTCGAAGTACTCGATGGCCTTGTCGGGATGCTCGGCCATCAGGACGCGCAGACGGGCCTGCACGAAGTCGAACTGGCCGTCGTCGATGCGGCCCTTCGTTTCGTACTGCCTGGCGCGGTCACGGGCTTCGGCCACACGACTGACGGTCAGGGGATGGGTGCGCAGGTACTCCGGCGGCCCGGCGCCCTGGGAGCGTACCCAGCGGTTCAGCGTATTGAAGAAGTCTGCCATGCCGGTGGGGTCGTAGCCGGCCCGTGCCAGGAGCTGGATGCCGATGCGGTCGGCCTCGGCTTCGTTCTGCCGGGTGTAATTGATCTGGGCCTGCTGGGCCAGCCCGCTGCCTGCCGCGAGCAGGCCCTGGGCCGTGTTCACGTCGAGATTGCCGGCCATTCCGCCGACCATCACCAGGCCGAGCGTTGCCAGCATGACCGGCAATGAAACCCGCTGCTGTTCTTCCAGACCGCGGGACAGGTGATTCTGCGTGACATGCGAGATTTCGTGGGCCACCACGCCGGCCACTTCGTCGGCCGATTCGGCCGCCAGTATCAGTCCCGCGTTCAGCGCGACCACGCCGGCGGGCGCGGCGAACGCGTTGATGCCGGGCACCTTCAGAACGTGGAAATGAAAATCCTGGGAGCGGCCGCTGCTGTGCATCACCAGTCGATACCCCATCTCGGTGAAGTAGGACTGGATGATCGGGTCTTCGACCAGCATGCCCTGGGCACTCATGTAGTTGCGAAAGTCGTTGGGGAACGTGCGCGCCTCGTCCGGCGGAAGAACTTCCCCGGAGCTGCCCAGATCGGGCAGACGAACGCCTTCCTGCGCCGGCAGCACCAGCGGCTGGAACAGGACGGCGCACGCGGCCAGCCATGTCGCCGCCCGCGACCGGCGGCTGCGGCGCGGCCTGGAAGCGGCGTCGATCGAATCCGGAGTGATGGTAGTCATGGCCTGGTACTCATGGCATGGATGCCCCTGAACCCTGTGTGCAACAATATGATGTCCGCCGACCGGAAATTCCACTCCGATCGACGCTATTAAGACCGGATCGCGTGCAAGATGTTTCAATTTCCGGTGAATCGTTTTCCGCTCGGGACAACGTCCGATTTCGCCTGGAACCGAAGCTGCCCTTATGAGCGACTATATCGTATTGATTCGACGCAGGCCGTCACCCGAGGTCTTCGCGGGGCTCGTGAGCGATCTGCGCGAAGCGGTTCAGGCTCATGAATCTTCGATGGTATTTCTCCACGGTGACGGAATCGATGCGTCGCGCGACGTCATGTCCGGCTGGCCGGAAGAGAATCCGGCCGTCGACTGGTGCGTGTGCCGGACTTCGCTGGAAAGGCGCGCGGCGTCCACTGCATTGGCGTCGACGTTCAGGGCGGCAACGCTGGTGACGTTCTATCACGCCCTTTCTTCCGCGCGGCGCGTCGACAGCATGGGCTTGGGCGGTGACTATTGCTTCCGGCCCGACTCGGCCGATCGCGGCGGGACAGCTTCGGCCGGCCTTTTGCTGGAGGTCGGCTATGCGCCGGCCGACCCAAAGCAGCGGCGAGAAGCGCTGGAGATGGCGTTGGGCGCGGCGGCACTGGAGCTCGACGCGTCGGTCCTGTTCCACGGGGACGGCCTGGCTCACCTGGCCGGAGAGGGCGCGCGCGCCTGGGCCCAGGTGACCGATTTCGGTCTTTTGGGCATGTACGCCGAAGGCGCCGTCCGGCCGGGGACAGAGATCGACGTGCAAGCCGTGGATGCGCCGCAGGCTGCCGACCTGCGGGCCGGAGCCGCGACCATTTTGATTCTGTAGAGTGAGATAATGGCCCAACGACGAACGCTGGCGATCGCCGGACGCGAGATCGGACTGGATGCCGACGGGCATCTTATCGATCCCGACGACTGGTCCGAGTCGGTTGCCGACGAGATGGCGCGGCTCGACGGCCTCGAGCTCTGCCGGCTGCGGTGGTGGCTTATTCGCTTCGTGCGGGCCCACCATGCCGAGTACGGGATGCCGCCGTTGATGCGGGTGGCGATCAAGGCGATGCGCCGGGAGGCCGGCATCGAGGACGCCTCCAGCCGAACCCTGTACCGCCTTTTTCCGGACGGCCCGATTCGCGAGGCATGCAGGTACGGTGGATTGCCTCGGCCGGAGTCGTGCATCTGACCGGGGCCGAAAGGGCCGGCGTTCAACAAGCTCAAAGTGGCCGCCGCGCATGAGCGCAGGGACCGCAAACCCAAACTGGAAGCGACAGAACCCAATGACTGAAAAATCAATCGTGATGTATTCCCGAGCCGCGTGTCCGTTCTGCGTCGCCGCGCGCAACATGTTGCGGGGCAAGGACCTGACCTGGACCGAGGTTTCGCTGGACGCCGAGCCCGACAAGCGGGCCGAAATGATCTCGCGCACCGGCCGCAAGACCGTCCCGCAGATCTTCATCGGGGACTTCCACGTCGGCGGCTTCGACGACCTGAACGCGCTGGAGCAGGCCGGCGATCTCGATCGCATCCTGGCCAGCTGAGGTGTTGAACCGATCATGACCGACAAGACCGAAATCACGGTGATCCGCGGCGATGGCATCGGCCCGGAGATCATGGACGCCTCGCTGCGCGTGCTCGACGCGCTGGATGCGCACTTCGAATACGACTTCCAGCTCGCCGGTCTGGCGGCCCAGGAAGCCGAAGGCACGCTTCTGCCGGACAAGACGCTGGCGTCGATCGAGCGAACCCGGGTGGTGCTCAAGGGGCCGTTGACGACGCCCGTGGGCGGCGGTTTCCGCTCGCTGAACGTCGAGCTCCGCAAGCGTTTCGACCTGTACGCCAACGTGCGCCCCGCGATCAGCTTCCCGGGCACGCGAGCGCGCTACGACAATATCGACCTGATCACCGTGCGCGAGAATACCGAGGGCGCCTACCTGGCGGCCGACGCGTTCACCGCCGAGGATGGCTCACGCGCCGAGTCCAAGATGGTGGCGACCCGGAGCGGTTGCGAACGGGTCGTGCGCTATGCCTTCGAACTGGCGCGCAAGGCCGACCGGAAGAAAGTGACGGCCGTCCACAAGGCCAACATCCTCAAGGATGTTTCCGGCATGTTCCTGGACGTCGCACGATCGATGGCGGAGGAATATCCGGATATAGAATTCAACGACATGATCGTCGACAACTGCTGCATGCAGCTGGTCATGAATCCGGAGCGGTTCGACGTCATGGTCACGACCAACCTCTTCGGCGACATCATTTCCGACCTGTGTGCCGGACTCGTGGGTGGACTGGGGCTGGCCCCGGGCGCCAACATCGGGGATCGCACCGCGATGTTCGAGGCGGTCCACGGGTCGGCGCCGGACATCGCGGGGCAGGGCATCGCCAACCCGTGCGCGCTGCTGCTGGGCACGGCCCAGATGCTGGAACACCTCGAGCGCCAGGGCGACGCACGCCGCCTGCGCCACGCCATTCGGGAGGTTATCAGTGCCGGCGAACGGGTCACCCCCGATCTCGGCGGCACCGGCACGACGTCCTCCTTCGCCGACGCGATCATCGACCGGCTTTCGGGCTGAGGCGGTCGGGTCATCCCGAATCGTCTTCGGCGGTGAACGGCAGCATCCCGAGGCTGCCGTGAAGCGGTCGGAAGGCCCCGCGAATCTGCTGCTGCAGCCAGGCGCCAGACTTCGATATCGCGACTTCAAGCGAATGTCCGCGCGCGCACAACGCGGTAATCGCCGCCGAATATGCACAGCCGGTGCCGTGGAATTCGCCGGCTATCCTGGGCCAGTCGAAAGCGGTCGAGGCACCGGGCACGACCAGCAGATCCCGGCAGGTCTCGCCCTTCGCGTGACCGCCCTTGACCAGCACGGCGGCGACGCCGCTTTCCAGTAGAAGAGCACCCAGCGTCTCGGGGTCGGTGTCTACCGGCCGTCCGGTCAGCGCGGCCGCCTCGGGCAGGTTCGGGGTGACCAGCGTTGCCAGCGGCAGCAGTTCTTCCCAAACGGTGGCAATCGCACGATCGTCCAGCAGCGAAGCGCCGCTGGTGGCGATCATCACCGGATCGACGATCAGCGGCACCCGGTTGCCGGCGATTTCCCGGGTGCGTCCGATCTCCTCGACTACGGCCCGCGCGATCTCGGCGTTGGCCAGCATCCCGGTCTTGATCGCTGCGATCGGCAGATCGGCGAAACACGCCGCAATCTGCTGGCCGACGAAGTCCGGATCCAGGACGCTGACGCCGCTGACCGCCGCCGTGTTCTGTGCCGTGATCGCTGTCAGGGCCGATGCGCCGAACACGCCCAGTGCGGCGAAGGTCTTGAGATCGGCCTGGATGCCGGCGCCGCCACATGAATCGGATCCGGCGATGGTCATGGCTACCGGGGGACGCCGGCCGGCCTGTTGTTTTTCTGCAACAAAATTCATGCTTTCGCTCCATCCCGGACGTCCGCCGGGCCCGTTCCTGAAAGAAATCGGTTGATGCTGTTGTATTTTTACCAAAAGACAAAGTACACTTGACCCGTCACTCTACACCGCGCGATCGGAAACAGATGCTGCGTCGTACGTCGATCATCCTGCTGATCCTGGCTTCGGCAGGAGCCGTCAACCCGGCCAATGCCGGTTATGCCACAGCCAGAATGATGTTGCCGTCTTCGATGGCCTGGTATCTTGCCGGCTTCGAACTGGGCCCGTGGGAGGCCTACCTGGCGCAGCGGCTGACGCCGGAAATGGCGTACGTGCAACGGGTCGAGGTGCCTGAAATCAACTGGCTGCGCTTCGATCATGACGTGGTGCTGCCCGATTTCGCCAAGCCGTTGGTCGGGCGGTCCGAACCGCCACGATTTTCATTCCTGACCTCGGGCATCACGCGTTCGCTGCAGTTCGGCGCTTTGCCCGACGCACAGCAGGACCGCGGCGGGCCCGGTTTCGAGCGTTCGCTTCTTCTTTCCGGCCTGTCCGGAAAAGTCAACGACTTCAACAGCGTCAGCGTCTCGGCCGTGCTGGCCTCGCAGCAGTTCAGTCACTCGATGCTGGATCTGGCCCAGTACGACGGCGAGTTCCGCCCGGTCGACTTCTTTGCCGCCAACCGCGAGCTTTCGCAGGGTGCCGGGCTTCAGCTGGGGTTTGCTTCGGAATTGCTCCCGCGACTGATGATGAATGCGACGTTCCAGTCCCGTATAGACATGGACGATCTGTCCACGGTGCGCGGAGTGCACGGTCATTCGGCCGATCTGGACATACCCTCGCGCGTTCGAATGGGGCTCGACATGCGCGCCGGCGATCACACGCTTTTCACCGTGGCGGTCTCACAGGTGTTCTACAGCCAGGTCGGCGCGTTTCCCAGCAGAGCCCTTCCGGCCAGGTTCAACGCCTTGCTGGGTGACAGCAGCAGCCCCAGGTTCGAGTGGAACGACCTGACCGTCTACACGGTGGGGATGCGCTGGCAGCACGAGAACGATCTCGAGTTCAAGGTCGATTTTCATACCCGCTCACAGCCGACGCCGACATCGCCGTCGCTGATGGCCGCACTCGACGACGAGCTGGCCCAGCACAGCGTTCTCGTCGGACTCGGAAAGGGACTCGGCGATCGTGCCAGGATCGATCTGAGCGCGTCGTATGCGCCGCCCGAGTTCGCTTTCGGCGGCAACGTGCTCGGCGTCGTCAGCGAGCGTCTCGACCAGGCCGTGGAAGTCGCGGCGCGGCTCAACATCCGGTTCTGATCTGACGAAAGTCGCTCCCGGTTTCGTGCACGACAGCCGGACACCCCTGAATTGCGTTAATCTGCTGGCAGTCTCGACCGCGGCCTAGAAGATGGCGATGTTCTCGCAAATCAAGGATTGGTACCACCGGAATTTCTCCGATCCGCAGGTCGTGATTCTCGCGCTGTGGCTGCTGTTCGGCGTGGTGGTGATCATGGCCTTCGGGCGGATGCTGGCCCCGGTATTCGCCAGCATCGTCGTGGCGTATCTTCTGGAAGGTCTGGTGGGGCGACTCGAGCGCCTGGGCATGCCCAGAATGCTGGCTGTGAGCGTCGTATTCAGTGCCTTCATGGCCGCATTGATCGTGGTGTTTTTCGGCATCACCCCGATGATCATCCGCCAGGTCATCGATGCGGCGCGTGAATTCCCGGGCTATATCGGTCAGATTCAGCAGTTTGTGCTTCAACTGCCTGATCGCTATCCGCAGATCGTGGGGGAAGGTCAGGTCAACGACATTCTCGAAAGCATTCGCAGGTATATCGGCGACCAGAGCAGCAAAGTGGTTTCGCCGTCCGGACTCCCGTCGGGACTGATGTACCTGATCGGACTTGTCGTGTTCCTGGTGCTGATGCCCATTCTGGTGTTCTTTTTCCTCAAGGACAAGCGTCAGATCCTGGCGTGGTTCGGCCGCTACCTGCCGCGAAATCGAGCACTGACCATGCGTGTCTGGAGCGAGGTCGACGCCCAGATCGGCAACTATATCCGGGGCAAAGTGCTGGAGATCCTGATTGTCTGGATCGTGACCTTCACGACATTCTCGCTGCTTGATCTGCCGTTCGCGATGCTGATATCGATGATCGTCGGATTCTCAGTCCTGATTCCCTATATCGGCGCCGCGATCGTGACGATTCCAGTTGCAATCGTTGCGTTCATCGAGTTCGGCTTCACGGCCGATTTCGCATGGGTGATGGCGGCCTACGCCATCATCCAGATGCTCGACGGGAATGTGCTGGTCCCGGTACTCTTCTCCGAAGTGGTGAGCCTGCATCCCGTGGCGATCATCATCGCGGTCCTGGTATTCGGCGGTATCTGGGGATTCTGGGGCGTGTTTTTCGCGATTCCGCTGGCCACGCTTGTCAACGCGGTCCTGCGCGCGTGGCCGCGTCAGGAGGCCGAAGCCGACGCTGTGGCGGGCGACGGACAGCCCTGATCCGCAGCATGCAGCCTTCCGAAATCGAGGGTCTCGAATTCACCGGCCGCGAATTCGATCCGGATTCCGGTGAACTCCGGCTGCGCTGGCGGCTGTTCGGCAACGGTCAGGATATGTTGCTGGAAGAACGCTTCGGTTTCGGCCGCGCAACGCCGCATGTTTCGCCGGATCACCCTTCCTTTCAGGCTGCCCTGGACCTGTTGCACTGGATTGCCGGCGTCAGTTACTGGAAGGTCGCCTGCCGGGGCGATGTTCTTTTCCCGGCCGGCGTGCCGGACGCCTTTCAGGCCGATGCGCTGGCGCAGATCTACCGGCACGGCCTGGCCGAGATGGCCTGGGTCAACCGACTGCAAGGCCGCTACTGGCCCGATTTCGACGCCGGCGACCGCTGTGCTTCCGCCGATGCCCCGACGCTCGGGCTGGGGGGGCGCGCGCTGGTGCCCATGGGCGGCGGCAAGGACTCGCTGGTCGCGCTGGAGCGGGTACGCGCCCGCGGCATCGAGACCGAAACCGTACAGGTGGGATCGGCGCCGCTGATCGGGCGCGTGGCCGAGCGCGCCGGCACGCGGCATCGTGTCATCCGGCGCCAGCTCGCCCCGGAACTGGCTTCATTGAATGCCGCCGGCGCACTCAACGGGCACGTCCCGATCACGGCGATCAACGCCGCCACCCTGGTGATTGCCGCCCTGATATGGAACTTCGACGCGGTGGTTTTCGCCAACGAGCGATCGGCCGATGCGCCGACGCTGACGACTCCGGACGGCCGGCCGGTCAATCACCAGTTCGCCAAGAGCCATGCGTTTGAACAATTACTGGGCGATTGGATAGCGCGGTACATTGCCGACGACCTGGCGGTGTTCTCCCTGCTGCGGCGCGACAGCGAGCTGGCCATCTGCCGCGAGTTCGCGGAGCTGACCGCCTATCACGACGTGTTTTCCAGCTGCAATCGCAACTTCCATCTCGATGGCCCGCGCACCGCGCGGTGGTGCGGCCAATGCCCGAAATGCCGGTTTGTTTTCCTGGGCCTGGCGCCGTTCATGGACGTGCAGCGCCTGGAGGCCATCTTCGGTCGCGACCTTCTGGCCGAACCCGGACAGGCCGACGCGTTTGCCGAGCTGCTGGAACTGGCGGGTCCGCGCCCTTTCGAGTGCGTGGGCGAGGCAGGGGAGGCGCGCGCCGCGCTCGGCGCGCTTGCCGCCGACCCGCGCTGGTGCGATCACGCGGTGGTGCGTGAGTTGATGCAGCGGGTTCGCGGAATTCGATTGCCGGATCTCGCTTCGATAGTCCGCCCCGCTGGTCCCGACTGCATTCCTGGTCGCTTCAGAAGATGAATTTCGAGACCCTGAAGAGCGGCCGAACGCTCGTGCTGGGCTTCGGGCGCGAGGGTCGGGCGCTGGAGCGAGCGGTTGTCCGGCGGGCGCCCGATGCACGTATCGAGGTGCTGTGCGACCGAGCGCCCGATGTCGAACCGCACGACTGGCCCTTGCGCATCGGTACGCCGGATTCGATTTCCGTCGCACCCGATCGGGTCCTGCGTTCGCCCGGCGTGCCGGTCGATCTGCCGGCGCTGGTCCGCTGGCGCGCGGCCGGAACGCCGGTGACCTGCATCTCATCGCTATGGTTCGCCGAACGCCCCGACGCCCGGGTGGTCGCCGTGACCGGCAGCAAGGGAAAAAGCACCACGGCGGCGCTGATTGCGCACCTGCTTGCGGCGGACGGAAAGTCCGTCGCGCTGGGCGGCAATATAGGCGTGCCGATGCTGGACCTGCTCGAGGACGGTTCCGACTGGTTCGTCGTCGAGCTTTCGAGTTACCAGCTCGCCGATCTGCACGGGCATGCCAGTACGGCGGTCATCACGCGCCTGTTTCCGGAGCACCAGGACTGGCACGGCGGCGTGGCGAACTATTACGCCGCCAAACTGCGTGTTGCGGATCTGCTCGACGGCGGGCCACTATGGATCAACGGCGCCGATCCGGTGTTGGCGGAAGCGGTCTCGGGCCTGGCCAACGTTCGCCCGGTCAACGTCGAAGGCGGCATCCGGGCCGAGGCCGACGGCATCCGATGCCGGGGGAGACGATTGCTGACGGCCGCCGACAGTCCGCTGGTCGGGCGTCACAACCTGGACAATCTCGCGCTGGCCCTGGCGGTGGTCGAATCCATCGACGGACAACTGGAACCGGTCGCCGGAAGGCTGGCTTCGTTCCGGCCCCTGCCGCACCGGCTCGAACCCGTTCCCGGTCCCGCCGGTACGCTGTGGGTGAACGACTCGATCGCGACCACCCCGTACGCGACGCTTGCAGCGCTGCAGGCCAGTCCGCCGAACCCGGTGCTGATCGTCGGGGGGCTGGAGCGCGGCGCCGATTGGCAAATGGTCGCGGCGTTCTGTCGGGCAAACCCGCTGTCCGGGCTGGTCGGGCTTCCCGACAACGGGCCGGCCATCTGCAGGCTTGTGGTCGAGGCCGGCGGCGTCGAGGTCGGGCGCGTATCGACCGCCGAAAACATGGTCGAGGCCGTGGCGGCTGCCCGGTCGCTGAGCACGCCGGGCGGCGCGATCCTGCTTTCCCCCGGTGCTCCGAGTTTTCCTCGGTTCAGGGATTTCGAGCAGCGCGGCAATGCGTTCCGGGAGGCGGTCGGGATGCTGGCGGAGTCGAATCCATGAGGCGACGGCGAGACGCCGTGTCGGAAGCCCGGTCTTGCCGATCACGCTGAACGCTGCGTGACGAAAGTCTGCGGATAGCCGATCCCGATGGGTCGGCGCTACGGCTCGGCGCTAAAGCGACCGGTCCACCGCGAAGCGCGCCAGAAGCTCCAGCGAATCGCGTTCGGCCGACGGCGGCAGCGGCGCCAGCGCCCGGCAGGCGGGTTCCGAGAACGCCGTGGCGCGTTCCAGCGCGTCGTCCAGCGCGCCGGTCTTCATCAACACCTCTCGGACGCGGTCCAGCTCATCGGTGCCGCCAGCATGAATCGTTTCGATCAGAAAATCGCGATCGGCCTTCTCGGCAGCCTTGAGCGCAAGAATCAGCGGCAGCGTGACCTTGCCTTCGGCGAGATCGTCGCCGAGATTCTTGCCCAGCGCATCGTCCTTGCCCGAATAATCCAGCCAGTCATCGGTGATCTGGAATGCCTGACCCAGGGCGAAGCCGAAGTCGGCCAGGGACTGCTCGACCTCGCGGGGACTTTCGGAAATCACCGCGCCCAGCCGCGCGGCGGCGGCAAACAGGCAGGCGGTCTTGTCGCCGATGACCTTCAGGTATCCGGACTCGTCGAGTTCGATGTCGCCAAGCTGCATCAACTGCAATACTTCGCCGGCGGCGATCGTATTGGTGGTGTCGGCCAGTATCGACATGATCGAGTTCGATTCGAGTTCGACCATCAGCTGAAAGCTGCGCGAATAAAGAAAGTCACCGACCAGCACCGACGCCGCGTTGCCCCACACCTGGTGCGCGGTCCGCTGCCCGCGCCGTCGCTCCGAGCCGTCGACGACGTCGTCGTGCAGCAGCGTGGCGGTATGGATGAACTCGATGACCGCCGCGAGCTGCGTATGCGCCATGCCGCCGTAACCGCAGGCGCGGGCCGAAAGCAGGTGAACGAGGGGACGCAATCGCTTGCCGCCGGCGTTGATGATGTATTCGCCGATCTGGTTGACGAGCAGCACATCGGATCGCAGCCGCTTCCGGATCAGCGCGTCCATCGCCTGGCGGTCGCCGGCGGTAAGGCCCATGATCTCGGCTAGCGAGGTCGGGGACGTAATCGAACTGACGTGGTTCATAACCCGTGATTATACGTTTCACGGACCGATGAGGTGCTGCCGATTGCTGTTGCCGGGCACGCCGGCGATTCTCCCCCCGGTCGGGTTCGGGCGACCGGCACGATACCGCCGGCCGACCGGGTCCGGGCAGAGGCCAGTCGGGCCTGCCGCGGGTCGCCGAGGGCGCCGGTGCGGGGGGCGACAGGGGCTGAGCGACCGGTTCCTTGTGCTAGACTTTCAGGCTTCAATTCATACTTGTGAGCAAGCGAAATGGCGCGCGGAATCAACAAGGTCATCCTGATCGGAAACCTGGGGGCGGACCCCGAAGTTCGCTACACGCCGGCGAATACGGCCGTCTGCAATATCAGCGTTGCGACCACCGACCAGTGGCGCGACAAGCAGACCGGAGAGCAACAGGAAAAGACTGAATGGCACCGGGTGGTGATGTTCAATCGGCTCGGCGAGATCGCCGGCGAGTACCTCAAGAAGGGCAGCAAGGTCTATATCGAAGGCCGGCTGCAGACGCGCAAGTGGCAGGGCCAGGACGGCCAGGACCGCTACACCACCGAAATCGTCGCCAACGAGATGCAGATGCTCGATGGCCGAAGCGGCAGCGGCAGCGCGCCGATGGACGATGCCGGGTATGGCGGCCGACAGGCCCAGCCCCAGCAGTCCCGGCAGCCGGCGCCCCCGGCCGACGACGACCTGGCCGACGATATTCCGTTCTGATCCGGTCGATCGCGAGTTTCGGAAAGCATTCATGACCAAGCTTCTGGTTACAGGCGGCGCCGGCTTCATCGGCGCCAATTTCATTCATCACGTCCTGGAAGCGACGACTGCCTCGGTCGTCAATCTCGACCTGTTGACCTACGCGGGCAACCCCGAATCGCTCTCCGGCGTCGATCCCGGCCGCCACTCGCTGGTACAGGGCGATATCGCCGATACCCGGCTGGTTCGCGAGCTTCTCGAAGAGCACCAGCCCGACGCGATCGTTCATTTTGCCGCCGAAAGTCACGTGGACCGTTCCATCGACAACCCGTCGGCGTTCATCGAGACCAACGTGCTGGGCACCCAGGCGCTGCTGGACGCATCGCTGGATTACTGGAAGGGTGGCCGTTCCGATTTCCGGTTCCTGCACGTTTCGACCGACGAGGTCTATGGCGACCTCGAGCCGGATGAGCCGGCATTCCGCGAGACGAACGCCTACAAGCCCAGTTCACCCTACGCGGCCAGCAAGGCGGCGGCCGATCACCTGGTTCGCGCATGGCACCGCACCTGGGGCCTGCCGGCGGTGATCACGAACTGTTCCAACAATTACGGCCCGAGGCAGTTTCCCGAAAAGCTCATTCCGCTGATGCTGATCAATGCGCTGGAGGGCCGCGAACTGCCGGTCTACGGCGACGGCCAGCAGCGGCGAGACTGGCTGTTCGTCACCGACCACTGCCGCGCGCTGATGCGCGTGCTCGAAGACGGTGCGCCGGGCCGCACCTACAACGTCGGCGGCAACGCCGAGAGAACCAACCTGGAAATCGTCCATACGCTTTGCGACCTGCTCGATCAGCAGGTGCCGGGACAGCGGCCGCGACGGGAGCTGATTCGCCACGTGACGGATCGTCCCGGGCATGATCGGCGCTACGCCATCGACGCCTCGCGCATTGGAGATGAACTCGGCTGGGCGCCGCAAACGGAGCTGCAGTCGGGCCTGGCGGCAACCGTGGCCTGGTATCTCGACAACCGCGACTGGTGGCAGCGGATACAGGACGGCTCCTACCGCGGCCAGAGACTCGGCACGCGCGGAGACTCGCGGTGAAAGCGGCGCTCGGCCGGGCCTGAGCGGAGGCGAGCGCATGGATATTCGCGATACCGATCTTCCCGGCGTGAAGCTGATCCGGCCCGATGTTTTCGGCGACGAGCGCGGGTGGTTTCTCGAAAACTGGCGAGACGAACGGTTTGCCGAGGCCGGCATCGACGTTTCGTTTTCCCAGGTCAACACCAGCCACAGCCGATTCGGCGTCCTGCGGGGCCTGCACTACCAGTGGCCCGAGCCGCAGGGAAAGCTGGTCTGGGTCACGTCCGGGCGGGTGTTCGACGTGGCCGTCGACATTCGTACCGACTCGCCCGGATTCGGGCGCTGGACGGCGGTCGAACTGAGCGACGATAATCACCACCAGCTCTGGATTCCCGAAGGCTTCGCCCACGGATTCCAGGTACTGTCGGAGCAGGCGACTTTTTCGTACCTGTGCACGCGCCCGTATCGGCCGGAATGTGATGCGAGCGTGGCCTGGGACGACGAGACGATAGGTGTAGAGTGGCCGCATCGCCCGTCTTCGCTTTCGGCCAAGGATGCAGCGGCCCCCGGACTTGAACAGATAGCCAAGGAGCGTTTACCCAAATGCGAATCCTGTTGACCGGATGCGGGGGCCAGCTGGGCCGCCATCTCGCGCCCAGGCTTGCCCGGCTGGGTGAAGTCATCGCGACAGATCGCGAAGGCGGGGATTTTCAGTGCGATCTTTCCGACCGGCGGCTTCTCGACAAGACGCTTCACCGGGTCAAACCCGATGTCGTGGTCAATCCCGCCGCCTGGACCGCGGTCGATCGGGCCGAGGACGAGCCGGAACTCGCGGCCAGGATGAACCGTGCGATGCCCGGGTGGATCGCGGCCTGGTGTGCGCAAAACGACGCGTTGATGCTTCATTTTTCCACCGATTACGTGTTTTCAGGCCCCAACGACAGGCCGTGGAGCGAGCGCGACGAGCCGTCGCCGGGCAACGTTTACGGCCGGACGAAACTCGACAGCGAGCGCGCGATCGCCGCCAGCGGCGCGCATTCGGTCATCGTGCGCACGGCCTGGCTGTACAGCCATTTTCCGGGCAACTTTCTTTCCGCCATCCTGACGCGCGCCGGCCAGGGGCAGCCGCTGAAGATCGTTTCCGATCAGTTCGGTTCGCCGACCTGGGCCGGGCACCTGGCCGATGCGACCACCGCGTTGCTCGAACGCCGGGACCGGCTGCCCGATCGCTGCAGTCTTTTCCACGTCGCCGGCAAGGGCTGCATGTCCTGGCATGAATTCGGCCAGCTTGCGGTCGAGCGCGCGGTCGAAATCGGGGCGCTGGACAAGGCCGTGCCGGTCTCGCCCATCGAGAGCGCCAACTGGCCCCAGAAGGCCAAGCGCCCGGTCTGGTCGGTGCTCGACTGCAGCCGCTACGAGGAGTTCACGGGCCTCGAACTGCCCTCGGTGGAGCGCGGACTCGACGAATGCCTGGCCTTCTGGAAGGAATCGATATGCTGATACCGGTGATCCTCTCCGGCGGCGCCGGGACGCGGCTCTGGCCGGTTTCGCGCAAGGCGCATCCCAAGCCCTTCATGCGGCTGGCCGACGGCCAGACGCTGGCCGGCGCCACGCTCAAGCGCGCGCTGGGGGTGGTCGATCATGACAATGTTCTGACCATCACCGCCCGCGATTACTACTTTTTCACGCGTGACATCTACCGCGATGTGGCGCCGGATGCCCGGCACGCTTTCGTGCTGGAGCCGGAAGGGCGCAACACTGCTGCGGCGATCGCCGCTGCCGCGCTGTGGGTTCGCGACGAGTTCGGCGCCGATGCGCGCCTGCTGGTGCTGCCGGCCGACCACCTGGTGCGAGATCGCGAAGCTTTCGGCGAGGCGGTTCGACGCGCCGATGCACTGGCCGCCGAGGGCTGGCTGGTCTGCCTCGGCGTGCAGCCGACCCACGCCGAGACCGGATTCGGATACATCCGCGCCGGTGAAGGCCTGGATCACGACGGCGCACGCATCGAGGCATTCGTCGAAAAGCCCGACGCCGAAACCGCGCAGCGTTATTTCGAGAGCCGCCAGTATCTCTGGAATGCCGGGATGTTCTGCTTTACCGCAGAAGCCATTCTCGAGGCGCTGGGCGAGCAGGCGCCGGACATCCTGGCCGGGGTCGAGGCGACCTGGAGCGAAACCGCCCGCCAGGAGGATCCGGTGGAACTGGATTCGGCGCGTTTTGCCACGGTACGCAGCGAATCCATCGATTTTGCGGTCATGGAACGTGCGCCGAGGCGGGCGGTGGTGCCGGTGGCCTGTGGCTGGAGCGATATCGGATCCTGGCAGGCCATCAGCGAACTGTATGAAACCGACGGCGCCGGCAACCAGGTGCAGGGCCATGCCGTGCTGGTCGATTCCAAGAACACCTTCGTCCAGGGCGACAAGCGCCTGGTGGCGGCCGTGGGCGTCGATGACCTGGTCATCGTCGACACCGGCGATGCGGTGCTGGTGGCGCGCCGGGGCAGGGCACAGGAGGTCAAGGCCGTGGTCGAGGAACTGACCCGTCGCGATCACGATTCGGCGGTGTTCCACCAGACCGTGCACCGCCCCTGGGGCAGCTATACGGTGCTCGAGGATGCCGACGACTGCAAGGTCAAGCGACTGGTCGTTCGCCCGGGTGGCGTGCTGTCGCTGCAGCGCCACGAGCACCGCAGCGAGCACTGGACCGTCGTTTCAGGCACTGCACGGGTGCGGGTGGGGGACGAGCAGTTCGACCTCGGCGCGAACCAGACCGTCGAGATACCGGCCGGTTCGCTGCATCGGCTGGAGAATCCTGGCGATGAGAACGTGCACATCATTGAAGTCCAGACCGGCAGCTACTTCGGGGAAGACGACATCGAGCGACTGGAGGACGTCTATGGGCGCGTGTAGCTTCTGGTCCAGGATATTGCTGCCGGCTGCGCTCGTGCTTGGCGGTTGCGAAAGACAGGAGGACCTTTCCATGCTGCCTGGTAGCGAACTTTCGGCGGAGTCGTTCGAGCGCCTGAACATGGACTGGCGCGAGCGCCGCCTGGCGCGTCTGACCGAGCCTCACGGATGGTTGAGCCTGGCCGGTCTGGTAACGCTCCGGCCCGGTAGCCTGACGACAGTCGGTAGCGATCCCGGCAACGATATGGTGGTGTCTGCGGGACCGGCGCGCTGGGGCAGTATCCGGGTTGATGACGACGGGCGCGTCCGGTTCGACGTCGCAGCCGCCGGCGAGGTCCGCATCGACGGCGAGGACGTGGCTTCGGCCGAGATGACGCTCGGCGGCGAAGGCGATCCCGTTCACGTCGAAGCCGACGGGATCCGGATTCACCTGGTTTCGCCCGGTGGCCAGCTGGCGCTGCGGGTTCGCGACCCGCGGGCGTCGACGCGAACCGAATTCGTCGGCCTCGAGTATTACCCGCTGGATCCTGACTGGCGGGTGGATGCCGAATTCATTCCGCACCCGGCAGGATCGACCATGCAGGTCGCCAACGTCATGGGCCAACTGATCGAGGAGCCCAATCCGGGGATCGCGCGGTTTGTCCATGAAGGCAAGACGCTCTCGCTGGAAGCCGTGCTCGAAGACGATAAGCTGTTCTTCATCTTCGCCGACCGAACGTCGGGGCGAGAGACCTATGGGCTCGGGCGCTTTCTGTATGCCGAGTTGCCGCGCGACGGCCGCGTGGTGCTGGATTTCAACCAGGCCTACAACCCGCCGTGCGCGTTCAATGCGTACACGACCTGCCCGTTGCCGCCCCAGTCAAACCGCGTCGACGCCTGGATTCGCGCCGGTGAATTGCAGTATTCGGGCATGCCCGGGCTGGAGAAACCCAGGGCCCTGCCGGCCGACGCCGCCCTGTCAGGTTTCTGACCGGATCAGCGGCGCGGGGCTGCAAGCTTTCCCCAACCGGCGCGTGGCGTCATTGTTTTCCTCGACAAGGGAGGTGAGCCCGGCTCTTCGATCAGCGATGCCGCTCCGGTGCCGCCTGATCCCGCGCAGGGATGAGGGGTTGTCAGAACCCCGCTACCTGCCCCTGAACTGCGGTTTTCTTTTCTCCAGGAACGCAGCCGTGCCTTCCCGCATGTCTTCGGTTGCGCAACACAGCGCGAATCGCGCGGTTTCGAAGGCCAGCCCCTGTTCCAGCGGCATATCCAGCCCCTTGTCGGTCGTTTCCAGGATGGCGCCGACCGCGTGTGGCGCCGCCGCAGCCAGGCGCCGGGCAACGCCCAGGGCATGCTCGGCAAGCTCGCCGGCATCGACCACGCCCTGGACGATGCCGTAACCCTCCGCGGTGTGCGCATCCACCGGTTCGCCGGTCAGGATCATTTCCAGTGCCCGGCCGCGCCCGATCAGTCTCGACAGGCGTTGAGTGCCGCCGAAGCCGGGCAGGATGCCAAGCTTGATCTCCGGAAGGCCGAGACGAGCATTTTCGGAGGCATAACGGACGTGGCATGCCAGCGCCAGCTCCAGGCCGCCGCCCAGGCAATAGCCGTTGATGGCGGCTATCACCGGCTTGGTCATGGTCTCGATTCGTCGCATCAGCTGTTGACCGCGCTCGGAAAAACGGCGGGCGTCCAGCGGCGTCTGCTCGCGTATTTCGGCGATGTCGGCGCCGGCGACGAAAGCCTTTTCGCCCGCACCGGTCACGACGACGGCCCGGATCGAATCATCGCCGGCGAATGCTTCGAATGCCCGGTGCAATTCGCCTATGGTCCGGTGGTCCAGCGCGTTGAGTTTTTCGGGTCGGGCGACGGTGAGCACGACAACCTGGTCGTGCATCTCGATCTGGAGGGTCTCGTAGGTCATGAGCGGGTCGACGGCGTTGGGGAAGCCGAAAGTCTACCGCAGGACCGGACTAGCGTCTCTTCATGATTCGGGCCAGCGCCATGAACCTGTCCAGCAGCCATGCGCCCAGCGTCGCGACAACTTCGTCGAATCCCATCGTCTGCCGTTCGCCTCCCGGGACGAGAAGCTCCAGCGCACCGCCGCAAAGGGCGGCCCCGACAACCACAATGGCGACTGCCGGGGCGGCTCTCATGACTTGTCGATCTCCTGGCGGATGCGGTACTCGCGAGACGTCAACCAGGCCTCCATGCGCTGAAGCCGCTGGTCGAGCGCCCGATACCGGGTGTTCAGGGTCGAGACGCCTTCAACGGGTGAACGCCGCGTCTCGCGCCAGAACCTCTCGTCGGCCTCGTCGGCGTACAGGTCGGCCGGCGCGACCGGCAGCAGCAGCGCCAGGACCAGGTAACCGATGATGATCACCGCGGTGAACGGAATGGCCAGCAGCACCACGCCGACCCGAAGCGCCGTGAGGTTGAATCCGCTCCAGTCCGAGATGCCGGCGCACACGCCGGCCAGCAGGCCGCGCTTGCGGTTGCGGTACAGGCGGTTGCGGTTGTAGGTTTCGTAGTGGTCGCGGGTCATGACTTGCTCCTCCATTCGGGCGCGTCGGCGTCGAGAATCCGTTCCAGGTTATGGATGCGCTCTTCCATGCGCCTGGCGTTTTCGTGCAGGTCCTCGATCAGGGACTCGTCCTTGCTGGTCAGGCGCTTGCTTGCCGAATTGCGCGTGGCGTAGTGCAGGATCAGCCAGATCGGCGCAACTATGACCAGAAACAGGACGACCGGAACGAACATCAGTTCGGACATGATGGTGGTCTCCTATTCCTTTTCTTTTCGGCTGCTTTTCAGCGCGTCCAGTTCGGCCTCGACGCGCTCGTCGCGCTGCAGCTGGTCGATTTCCTCGTCCAGCGTCTTCGCCTTGCGGCCCATGTCCAGCGCTTCGGCCTCCGACTCGATGTGGTCGATCCTGCGCTCGGCCGAGTCGAAGCGGTTGAGCATTTCGTCGATCTTGCCGTTATGGATCTGCTTGCGGCTCTTGAGCTGGTGCTGCGCAGAGCGATGACGCATGACGATTGCCCGCTGCCGGCCCCGCGCATCGTTGAGCTTGGCCTGCAGTCTTGCGATATCGTCGTCGTACTTGGTCAGCTGTTCGTCGTACATGGACAGCTCTTCGCTCAGGTGCTGGATCCGGTCGCCCAGCGCCGTCTTTTCGGCCAGCGCGGCGCGCGCGAGATCTTCCCGGCCCTTGTCGAGGGCGAGGCCGGCCTTGTGTTCCCAGTCCAGCTTCTGCTGCTCGAGGCGCTTGAGCAGGCGGGTGCGCTCTTTCTTCTCTGCCAGGCACTTGGCCGTGGCCGAGCGAATCTCGACCAGCGTGTCCTCCATTTCCTGAATCATCAGCCGAATCATCTTCTCCGGATCCTCGGCTTTCTCCAGCGCCGCGTTCAGGTTGGCGTTGATGATGTCTCCTAACCGCGAAAATACGCCCATGGGTTTCTCCTTGTGTTTCGAACAGGTTGGTTTGCCTGTCAATTACAATTTCCATGCCAACATTAAAAATATATATCGAACAATGAGTTGCGTAATTTCCGCCATGGCCACATGGTTAATAAAGCCATGTCTTAGGTAAATTAAACCACTCCGAGCCGATCTTGTGGTCGACTCCGGATTGAACCCGGAAGACGTCGATGAGTCCAACGCCAGCACCCAAGGCGTTTTTCGGCGCGGTCGGGTACAATAAGCGGTTTACGACGAAGCATCATTTTTTCAACCGGAGGTTTTATGCTCAAGTTGTTTTTCAACGCGCTGGTTCTGACGGCAGTCGCACTGCCGGTGGCCGCGCAGGATCTGGAGTCCGACCAGGGCAAGCTGGGTTACGCCATTGGATATGAATTCGGGTCCGAGACCAGCCAGTGGGATGTCGATATCGAGGCGGTCGTCACGGCCATCCGCGACGCCGACGCCGGGCGTGAGCCGCAAGTCCCGGCTGAGGAAATGCAGCAGGTCCTCAACGCCTTCAACGAGCGGGTTCGGGAGCAGCGCATGGAGCAGTTCCAGCGTCTCGCCGAAGAAAACAAGGCGCGTGCCGACGAGTTCCTGGCCGAGAACAAGTCCAAGAACGGCATCGTCACGCTACCCAGCGGTGTCCAGTACCGGGTCATCGAGGAAGGCGAGGGCAGCCGTCCGAGCCTCAGCGATACCGTAACTGTTCACTATCGCGGATCGAAGGTCGACGGGCGTGAATTCGACAGCTCGTTCGCGCGCGGCGTCCCCGCCGTCTTCCAGGTCGACAGCGTGCTCGAGGGCTGGCAGGAAATCCTGCCGCTGATGCGAGAAGGCGCCTATTGGCAGGTGTTCCTGCCGCCGGAACTCGCTTTCGGCATGCGCGGTGATCCGCCGCTGATCGGCCCGAACGAGGCGCTCAAGTTCGATATCGAACTGGTCCAGATCGGTGCGCCGGAAGAAGCCCAGCAGCAGGGCGGTCAATAGCGCCGGATTTCTCGGATGACCGAACTTGCCGCGAATCTGCAACCGATCGAGTCGCCGTGCGTGAGTATCTGCCGCCTCGACGAGAATGAAGTCTGTGTCGGCTGCTTCCGCACCGCACGCGAGATCGGCGAGTGGCTATCGTATTCGGACGAGAAACGCAGCGAGATCATGGAACGGCTTCCGGCACGCGCCGGAAGCCGTTTCGATTAGCGCGCCTGTCGTGCAGTCTGCCCACCAGCCCGGCGTGGCGCAGCATTCCCGAGAAGCGCTGGAGGCACTGCTTTCAGCGGGTCTGTATTCCCTCGATACACCGCTTTCCGATCTGCCCGTCGGCGGCTATCGTCCGGACTCGGAAGCCCGGCCGCGCGCCGCTGCGGTGCTCGTCGGGGTGACCTCCGACGCCGAGCCCGCCGTTGTTCTGACGCTGCGCTCCGGCCAGATGGAGCATCACGCCGGTCAGGTCTCTTTTCCCGGCGGCGGGCGCGACGAACCGGGTGAATCGGTAGTCGAAACCGCGCTGCGAGAGGCGCGTGAAGAGGCCGGCATCCCGGAGCGCAGCGTCCGCCCCCTGGGATACCTGGGCAGATACGACACGATCACCGGTTACCGCATGACGGCGGTGGTCGCGAGCCTGGACTCGAACACCGTCTTCCATCCCGATCACAACGAAGTCGAGAGCGTCTTCACGGTGCCGCTGGCTCACGTTGCCGACCCGGCACGCTTCCGCCGCGACAACGTACGCTACGCCGGTCGGCGCTTCGAGATCGTTACCTTCGAACACGCCTCGCACCACATCTGGGGCGCGACCGCGGCTCTGCTCGAGGATTTTGGCGCGAGGGTGCGATCCGCCGGCGCCTGAAAGAACGCTCCGAGCGCGTCGTTACCTGGCTCCGCGCGGGTCAGCGATTCCGCAACCGGACCAGCGGATCCTGCCCGTACAACGCGGCCAGAAGCCGATATACGCCGGGCTCGACTTCGGAGAGTCTCTCCGGCCAGTCGAAGAAGTACTCCGAGGCCACGGCGAAGAATTCGCCGGGACTTTCGGCGGCGTAGGGATCGATGGCCGGCTCCTCGTCGCGGTCCATCTCCCGAATCAACCGTCGGTAAGCGGCGCTGAAGGTATCGACCCAGTCGCGGTGAGCGATTTGTCGGGGCAGGGGTGGATACCCGTCGGCATCGCCGTTGAGATGGTCGAGCTGATGGGCCAGCTCGTGCACCACGACGTGATACCCGTCGCCGTGTCCCGACTGATGGACGTCGGCCAGCGAAAGCACCACCGGGCCGCGATGCCAGGCCTCCCCGGCACGAAGGTCGCGCCCGCGATGAACCACGCCGGCGTCGTCGATTTCTTCGAAATCCGACTCGAACTCGTCCTCGTAGAGGATGAACGTGTGGAACTGGCTGTAGGCCTCGAGGCCGATTTCGAGCGCCGGCAGGGCGGCATGGGCGGCAACCGGCAGGCAATGCTCCCAGCCCGGCTGAAATCCCCCGGCGCCGTGGAATTGCTTCCCGGCGAGAATCATGGCCGCCAGCCGTCGCAGTCGCCGACGTTCTTCCCGGTCGAGCAGGGCGAGACAGCGACTGGCGCCGCAGACAGCGTCGAACTCCGCGGCGTCCGGCATCATTTCGTCGGCCTTGCGCGACAGCAGCTGCCTTCGGAACCAGCCGATCATTTCAGCTTGGACCGTGCGGGAAGGATGCTTTTTCCGGCATGCGCCCGGCGCCTCAGTCGGTCTTTTCCTTTTCTTTTTCCACGCCCAGTCGCTTGTGCATGATGGGGCTGGTCGTCGTGTATTGCAGGAACTGGCGTGCATCGGGGTCGAGGTGTTTCTGGACGCCGAACGCCGCCAGCGCCGCTTCGTGGAATCCGGACAGGATCAGTTTCTTCTTGCCTGGATAGGTGTTGATGTCGCCGACCGCGAACACGCCGGGAATGGAAGTCTGGAATTTTTCGGTATCCACCGGAATCTGCTTCTTCTCGATCTCCAGCGACCAGTCAGCGATGGGTCCGAGATCGGGCGCGAGGCCCCAGAAAACCAGGATCTCGTCGCCTTCGACCCGAATCTTCTCGCGCTCCAGGGTATTCAATTCCAGGGCGTCGATGCGCCCGGGCACGCCCAGCGCTTCGCCAACCGTCCCCTGTTGCTCGGAGACCTTGCCCTGTTCGACCAGTTCCTTCATCTTCGCCACCGACGCCGGCTGGGCGCGGTACTCCTTGCGCCTGTGGGCCAGCGTGATGTGCTCGGCGATGTCGGCAAGATCCAGCGTCCAGTCCAGCGCCGAGTCGCCCCCGCCGAGGATGATCAGCCGCTTGCCGGCGAACTGCTGCCGGTCGGTGACCCTGTAGTGCACATTCGTGGCCTTCAGGTCTTCCAGCCCTTTGGCGCGCAACCGGCGCGGCTGAAATGCGCCCAGGCCGGCGGCGATGATGACGCTGCCGGCGTCGAACTCCGTGCCCTTCGACGTCACGACGCGAAAGCGGCCGTTGTCCAGGGCCTCGAACTCGGTGACCTCCTGGCCCAGGTGAACCCCCGGTTCGAACGGCCGGATCTGCTCGACCAGCTTGTCGACCAGTTCCTGTGCCCCGATCGTGGGCCACGCAGGAATGTCGTAGATCGGCTTTTCCGGATACAGCTCGCTGCACTGACCTCCAACCTGGGCCAGAGAATCGACCAGGTCGGCCTTGAGTCCCAGCAGGCCGAGTTCGAATACCTGAAACAGCCCGACGGGGCCGGCGCCGACGATAACGGCATCGGTTTTAATGGTCATGCAGATTCCCGAGTTTGAATTCGATTCCGTACTTGGATGCGCTTGACGTCGATGCGGCACCATCGGCGCATGGCCGTTTCGGTAGCATTGACGTCCCAAGAGGACATGAAGGCGGTCGTCTCGATGTCCAAGTTCTGCGCCAAATATTTTTTCGCACGCCGGCGTGTGCCGCATGATTCGATATCGTCGAACACGCAAGCGACCCGACCCGAGAAGGCGCGGCGGACGGCACGATGAGCGGAAACGTTCAGCTGCACCCGGAATGGCTGCGGGTGCTGGAATCGGAGTTCGAGCAGCCCTACATGATCGCGCTGAAGCGCTTTCTGCTCGAGCGAAAGGCCGCCGGCGCCGAGATTTACCCGCCGGGCGGCCTGATCTTCAACGCGCTGGATTCCACGCCGCCGTCGCGCGTCAGGGTCGTGATTCTCGGTCAGGATCCCTACCACGGCCCCGGTCAGGCGCACGGACTGTGCTTTTCGGTCCGCCCCGGCGTGCGGGTTCCGCCGTCACTCGTGAATATCTTCAAGGAACTGCGCGAGGACATCGGTTTCGATATTCCGGGTCACGGTTGCCTGCAGGCGTGGGCCGACCACGGCGTGCTGCTGCTCAACGCTGTGCTCACGGTCGAGCGCGGCCAGGCGGGTGCGCACCAGGGCAAGGGGTGGGAGCGATTCACCGATCGAGTGGTGGAAGTCGTCAACGGTGGCGAGCGGCCGGTCGTGTTCATGTTGTGGGGCAGCCAGGCGCAGCGCAAGGGCGCCGGCATCGATCGCAACCGTCACCTGGTGCTGAGCGCGCCGCACCCGTCGCCCTTGTCGGCCCACCGCGGTTTTTTCGGCTGTCGGCACTTTTCGAAGGCCAACGACTGGCTGGAAGAGCGGGGGATGACGCCGGTGGACTGGCGTCTTCCGGAAAAGATGTAGCCGTGGGTTATCGGTTGTCGCGATGATTGCGTCGCTAGTGGCGTCAGTTTGGCTCTTACGTCAAAGGCTGTTTCGCCGCCAGCTTCGCTGGCTGATGCGACCTACTTTTGTTGCGGCAAAAGTAGGCAAAACCGCTCATGCCGCGAAGGCGCCCGGCAAAATGCGCCGGGTCCCCTGCGATGCTCGGTCCGGGCGGGACGCGCCGAACTCGCTCCCTTCGGTCGCTCAGACATGCGGCGCGTCTTTTTCCGCCCGGCCCTGCGCTTCTCGGCGCCATCGAGGCAGATGGGTGGCCGCCGAACTTTGGGTGCCTGTCGCGATAGATCTCCGCACGTGATGAGCCCGTACCCCGCCGTCGCCCGGCAGCGTTTCTTGGTTACTTCTTGGGGCGCCAAGAAGTCACTCGCCAAAGCCAGCGCAGCTGGCGGCGAAACTGCATTTGAATTGGAATTCGGGAAGCAGCCTGCGGGCGCATGACTGGTATGTGCCGGCCGCAGGCCAGAAAAAATCAAGGCTTGAGCAATTCCGGATCGATCGAAGAAAAGATCTCGGCAAGTTCCTCGAGGAAACCCCCTAGCGCAGTGGACTTGCGCCACACCAGCGCGATGGTTCGCTTGGGCCCCGGCTGAACGAAGGGTCGGATGGACAGGTTGTCGGTGTGCGCGACCGGCGGCTTGACCGCCATGACGGGCATCAGGGTGATGCCGGTGCCGGCGGCGACCATCTGGCGCAGGGTTTCCATGCTGGTGGCGTGGAAATCCAGCTGTTCGTGAGCCCCGGCGAGCTGGCAGACTTCCAGCGCCTGCTCCCTGAGGCAGTGACCGTCCTCGAGCAGCAGCAGTTCTTCCTTTTCAAGGTCGTCCATGGTGATGGCGTCGCGCTTGCTCAGCGGGTGCGATTCGGGTACCGCGAGCACGAACGGCTCCTCGAAGAGCACACGCGAGGCAAGCTGTTCGGCCTCGATCGGAAGCGCCAGCAGACCCGCGTCGAGGCGGCCCTGGCGCAGCATTTCGATGACGTCCTCGGTCTTTTCCTCGAACAGCCTGAGCGTGAGACGCGGGAAGCGCTTGCGGATCTCGGGAACCACGTGCGGCAGGAAGTAGGGCGCGAGCGTCGGAAAAATGCCGATGCGCATGGTGCCCGAGTGCGGGTCCTTGCTGCGGCGGGCGATGGCGCGGATCGCGTCGGCGTCGGCAAGCATGGCGCGAGCGCGCTCGACGATCTCCTCGCCGACCTCGGTCAGCATGACCTTGCGCGGCGAGCGCTCAACCAGCTGAACGTCGAGTTCTTCCTCGAGCTTGCGAATCTGGGTGCTCAGCGTGGGCTGACTGACGTGGCAGAGCTCGGCGGCACGGCTGAAATGGCGCACGTCGGCGAGAGTGACGAGGTATTTGACGGCGCGCAGGTTCATATCCAGAGTCTATCAGGAAATCGATTCCTATCCGTCACCCGGATCTATTTCGGGTCGAAAGCGCGGTCGGGACGTCGGCACAATGCACGGTCGAGTGGCGCGCGCGCGTCTCGCCGCCTATAATTTCTCGCATCTCGCTTGGCGTTGGAGCCCAAAAAAATGTTGCAGGAGCCCTGGTTCTGGATGATTCTCGGTGCGCTGCTGATTCTGTCGGAGTTCTTCGCGACCGGGATCGTGGCGATATTCTTCGGTATCGGCGCGATCCTGGTCGGGATCGCGACCGCCCTGGGCCTGGTTTCGGCGCCGGCCGAGCAGATCGTGCTTTTCGCGGTGCTCAGCGTGGCCGCGCTGCTGCTCGCGCGCGAGAAGATCAAGGTCTGGTTCCGGGGCAAGGTCAGCGATCGCTGGGAGGGCGACCAGGACCCGGTATCGGCCCGCGGGGCGCGCGTGACGGTAACCCGGGCATTCAGGCAGGGCGCCGGCAAGGTCAGGCTGAACGGCGTGGAGTGGAAGGCCGAGTGCGACTCGGATGGATTCGAGGTCGGCGACACCGCCTGGGTGGTCGGCCACCGCGGGATCACGCTCCTGGTGAGCGCGGAGAAACAGCCCCGCGCATGACATGCTGCCGGTGGGGCCGGGGTCCCGCGGCATCGACAAACTGTGCCGACGAGGCGCGCATTCTTCGAGGGAAAACAACATGAACATGGATTCCGCGACCATCATGTCGCTGATCATCTTGCTGATCGTCATCGTTGCGGTGGTCAAGACCGCCCAGATCGTGCCGCAGCGCTCGGCGTACGTGGTGGAGCGCCTGGGTCGCTTCCAGAGCGTGCTGGACGCCGGTTTTCACCTGATGATCCCGTTCGTCGACAAGGTCTCCTACAAACATACCCTGAAGGAGCAGGCCATCGACGTGCCGCAGCAGGCTTGCGTGACCCGGGACAATATCCAGATTCACGTCGACGGCGTGATCTACATGCAGGTCATCGACCCCAAGCTGGCCTCCTACGGCATCGAGGACTATCGTTTTGCCGCGATCCAGCTGGCCCAGACGACGCTCAGGTCGGTGGTCGGCAAGATCGAACTCGACAAGTCCTTCGAAGAGCGCGCGGTGATCAACGAGCGGGTGGTCGATGTTCTGACCGAGGCTTCCGAGCCGTGGGGCGTGAAGGTGCTTCGCTACGAGGTCGCCGACATCCGATTGCCGGAATCGATCAAGGACGCGCTGGAGAAGCAGATGCGCGCCGAGCGCGAGCGGCGCGCCGTGGTGGCCGAATCCGAAGGTGCGCGGGAAGCGAAGATCAACGTCTCGGAAGGCATGAAGCAGGAAATGATCAATGTTTCCGAGGGCGACATGCAAAAGCAGATCAACGAGGCCAAGGGCCGTGCCGAGGAAATTCGCCTGGTGGCCGAGGCCACGGCCGACGGCATCGAAAGAATCGCCAGGGCGATCAATCTGCCCGGCGGCGCGGACGCGGTCAGCCTGCGCATCGCCGAGCAGTACGTCAAGCAGTTCGGCGAACTGGCCAGGTCCACGAATACCATGATCCTGCCGGCCGAGTTGTCCGACATCGGCGGCGTCGTGGCGGGCCTGGCGAAGACGCTGGAAAAGGCGCGTGGGCCTGCCTGAGCTGTGAATTCGGTATCCCGGTCTTCTTTCAACGCTAACCGGTCGTTATCCGGTCGTTGGACGACCAGGCCATAAAAAAACCGGGCGCCAGGCCCGGTTTTTCGTTCGGATTCCTGCCAGTGGGTCAGCCTGCGACCTGGCCCTGTTCCAGTTCCTGGGGGCTGGCTTCGCGTACTTCGCGCACTTTGACGTCGAAGTTCAGCGGCTGACCGGCCAGGTCGTGGTTGGCATCGATGGTGACCGTGTCGCCTTCGACCTCGGTGACCTTGACCACCAGCGGGCCCTGCGCGGATTCGGCGTTGAACTTCATGCCGGGCTCGACCTCGTCGATGCCGGCAAAGGCTTCCATGGAAACCTGCTGGATGAGTTCGTCGCGGCGCGGGCCATAGCCTTCTTCGGGCTCGACCTTGACCTTCAGTTCCTCACCTTCGGCCTTGCCTTCGAGCGCTTTTTCGAGTCCCGGGATGATATTGCCGTGCCCGTGGAGGTACGCCAGGGGTTCGCGGCCTTCCGAGGTATCTATGACCTCACCATCGTTGCCCGTCAGCGTGTAGTCGATGGTCACGACGGTATCGGCTGTTGCGTGCATGGAATTTCCTGTCTATTCGAATGGTCGTATATGGTAACACCGGCGCCACATGAGGCGGCCGGGGCCTGACCGAGGAGGATGTGCGATGCGATCTGAATTCAATGGGACAGGCGGTCGAATCGGCGTCGTCGCTGCAATGGTGCTGGCGCTTGCAGCTCTCGCCTTGTACTTTTACAGCGAGCGAGCCGTGCCGCCCGAGACCCCCGTGGATGTGCCCTCGGGGGTCGACACCCGAAATGGGCCGGAGCCCTCCGATCCTCGGGATGCGGTCAGGCCGGCCGATCCGGCGACCGGCACCGACTTCGACGCGACCGATGACGGCGGTCCGACTGATGCAGATCCGGGGTTGCAGAGCGGCGGCGCACCAGAGTCTGCGGCCGCGCCTGAATCCGAACCTGAACCTGAAATCGTGCTCGAACGGCAGCAGCAACTGCTTCGAGAGGACCTTGCCGTGCGGCTGGGACCCGGGCAGCTCGAAATGGTCGTCGATGAGCGCCTGATCCAGCGGCTGGTGACCACCGTCAACAGCCTCGACGGTGCGCCCGTTCCCCTGCGCTTTCGGCCGCTGGCGCACGTGCCGGGCCTGCCGCGCCTGGACCGCGACGGCGATGAATCCCGGTTGCCCGAGACGCCCGATCCGCGCTACCGGCCCTATCGAGCCATGTTCGATCGCATGGACGCGGTGGAGATGGTCGAACTGTTCGATCGCTACGAGCCGGCGCTGGAGAAGGCCTGGCAGGCCCTCGGCGAGCATTCGGAGCAAACGTTCCGCCAGCGTTCGATCGAGATTCTGGAGCACCTGTCCGAATTCGAGTTGCCCGGCTCGCGACCCGCGGTTCACCAGCCGAAGGTTCTCTACGAGTATATTGATCCGTCGCTCGAACAGCTCTCGTGGGGCCGCAAGATCCTCGTTCGGATAGGCCCGGAGCATGCGCCGCCGGTGCAGCGCAAGCTGGCCGAACTGGCCGAGCGGCTGGCGAGACAGACCCGCTAGACCGTGCGGGCCGACCGGCAGGCATTCGAGCCCATCAATCCATACAGATTCAGGCAGCCATCATGAAACAAGTTCTTTCCGCGATTTTTCTTGCCGTATTGCTGGCCGGATGCGCGAGCAGCCCGTTCGAGACCGCCGGCGGCGAGCCGGCCGCGCTGGGGCCGGGCGAGGCGCTGGCGCAGCCCGATGCCACCGGCGCCCGCGTTATCTGGGGCGGGCGCATCGTGGGCATCGTCAACCAGGATGACGCAACCGAACTCGAAGTGCTGGCCTTGCCGCTGGGCCCGGGAGACAGGCCGAGACGGGAAGCCGACGGTGGCGCCCGCTTCGTGATTCTGCACAAGGGGTTTCTCGACCCGATGACTTACGGGCCGGGCCGCTTCGTGACCGCGCTGGGGCGCTTCACCGGCATCGAATCGCGCTCGGTCGGCGCGTTTGCGCTGGATCACCCGGTACTGGTGGCCGAACAGCTCGAATTGTGGCCGGTGAACCCGAACAGCAGCCGCGCCAACCTGAACCTCGGTATCGGCGTCAGTTTCTGAGTCGCCACGGTCGCGAATGCGGAGGGCCGGGGCTTGTATTCAGTCCGGCCGGGCGTGGCGCGAAAGCGCCCACTCGACGTGCTCGCGAACGATAGGCGACGGGTGGTCGCGACGCGACTGTAGCGCAGCGACGACTTCGGCCGAGGTCGGCGCGTTGCCCAGGCCGACGGCAAGGTTGCGGAGCCAGCGCTCGAAGCCGATTCGCCGGATAGCGGTGCCTTCGGTGCGGGCAAGGAACGTCTTTTCGTCCCATCCGAAAAGATCGACCAGCGATCCGGCATCCAGATCCTCGCGCGGTTGAAAATCGTCCTCGCCGCTGAACTGCGCGTAGCGGTTCCAGGGACACACCGCCTGGCAGTCATCGCAGCCGTAGACGCGATTGCCGATCGCTTCCCGGAATTGCAGCGGTATCGAGCCCTGAAGCTCTATCGTCAGGTAGGAAATGCAGCGCCGGGCGTCCAGCTGGTAGGGCGCGGTGATCGCTCCGGTGGGACAGACGTCGATGCACTTCCTGCACGATCCGCAGTGGTCGGACACCGCCGAGTCGGGTTCGAATTCGACATCGGTATAGATTTCGCCGAGAAAGAACCAGCTGCCGGCATGCCGGTTCAACAGATTGGTGTGCTTGCCGATCCAGCCCAGCCCGGCCTTGGCCGCCAGCGGCTTTTCCATCACCGGCGCGGAGTCGGTGAAGACGCGGTAGCCGAACGGACCGATCTCGTCTTCGATCATCTGCGCGAGCTTCTTGAGGCGGCCGCGCAGGGTCTTGTGGTAATCGCGGCCGATGGCGTAGCGCGAGATGCAGGCCTTCTCCGGCTGGTTCAGCAACGCTTCGACCGGCGTCGCGTCGGCCGGCAGGTAGTCCATGCGAAGCACGATGATCGAGCGGGTGCCCGGCACCAGCTCGGCCGGTCTCGTTCGCTTGCGGCCGTGCCGGGCCATCCAGTCCATGTCCCCGTGGTGTCCATCGGCCAGCCACTGGTCGAGTCGGCGCTCGGTTTCGGCCAGGTCGGTGTCGGCGAAGCCGACCTGCTGGAAACCCAGTTCCGTGCCCCAATGCCTGATGCGCGCCTTCAGCATCTCGATATCCATTGTGCTTGCGGATTTGTCGGCGTTCATGGCAAACAGTGAATCACAGATTACGCGGATTCTGGCAGATTCCTGAATAACTGAACAAACAGTCCAGCGAGTCGATCGGGAATCTGCGTTAATCTGCGTAATGCTCGACTTCGCTTCGCGGTTCCGGCCGTGCCGGCCCGGCAGTCATCCGGCATGCCTGGTTTCATGCCGCGTTGATGGCGGTTTCAAATGGGAATTCAGGAAAGCCGATGGACATCGACAGCCGACTTTACCGTGCAGATCAGGTGCGTGAGCTCGACCGGCGGGCGATTGCCGGTAACGCCGAAGATCGCGGCATCGCGGGATTCGAACTGATGCAGCGCGCCGGCGCCGCCGTTTTCAGGGCAGTCCGGGCGCGTTTTCCGGAGGCGAAGAGCCTCGTGGCTTGCTGCGGCGGCGGCAACAACGGCGGCGACGGTTACGTGGTCGCGTCGCTGGCCCGGCGCGCGGGGCTTCAGGTGCGCGTGATCGCGATGAAGGCCCCCGCAGAACTGGACGGCGATGCCCGGCGTGCCGCCGACGCGTGGCTCGACGCCGGCGGCCCGGTTTCCGAGCCTGACGGGCAGATCGAGGCCGACGTCATCGTCGATGCGCTGCTCGGCACCGGGCTGGACCGAGAGGTGCGCGACGACTATGCGGCGCTGATCGAGTCGATGAACGCATCGGATGCAGCGGTGGTCGCGGTCGACGTCCCATCGGGCCTGCAAGCGGATACAGGGATGCCGCTGGGCACCGCGGTTCGCGCCGACGCGACCGTAAGCTTCATCGGCCGCAAGCGCGGTCTGGAAACGGGGCGGGCGCCGGACTTTACCGGTGCTGTGCTGTTCGACGACCTTGACGTGCCCGATTCGGCCTACCGGGATCTCGACCCGGATGCCGTGCGACTTTCGGATACTGCCGTACAGGAATTCCTGCCTCCGCGCATGCGGGCCGTCCACAAGGGCGCGCTTGGCCACCCGCTGGTCTGCGGCGGCGATTTCAACATGCCGGGGGCGGTGCTGCTGGCCGCGCGCGCCGCGCTCGTGACCGGCAGCGGGCTGGTCTCGGTGGCCACCCGGCGCGAGCACTCGATGGCGCTTGCGGGCAGCCTGCCCGAGGCGATGTGGGCCGACGGCGAGAGCGGGGACACGCTCGATGCATTGGCCGCGCGTACCGACGTCATTGCCCTGGGGCCGGGCCTGGGGACTTCCGACTGGTCGCGCGAGGCCTGGCGGCGTCTGCTGGGGCGCGATCTGCCGGTGGTGCTGGACGCCGACGGCCTGAACCTGCTGGCCGAGCACGGGTTCGACCGCGAGAACTGGATTCTGACCCCGCATCCCGGGGAGGCCGGACGCCTGCTGGAGGTCTCCACGGCCGACGTTCAGCGTGATCGCTTCGCCGCCGCGCGTGAACTGGCCGAGCGCTTTCGCGCGGTCGTGGTGCTCAAGGGCGCCGGTTCGCTGGTCGCCGACCCGGACGGGCGCGTCGCGTTATGTCCATTCGGCAATCCGGCCATGGCCACAGCCGGGATGGGCGATGCGCTGACCGGCATCATCGCCAGCCTGGTCGGGCAGGGCGGGCGTCGCGAAGGCATGCTGTTCGACGCCGCCTGTGCCGGCGTCGTGGTGCATGCGCGAGCCGGCGACGTTGCGGCCGAGGGGCGCCGGGCGATTCTTGCCGGCGAACTGATCGCGGCGGTGCCGCGCGTGCTGCCGGGTACGCCCAGGCCGTGAGCGCCTTCGACGTCGACAGCGAAGCCGCGATGATGGCGCTTGGCGCCCGCCTTGCAGTGCAACTCGAGGGCGGGCAGGTCGTCACGCTGTCCGGCGACCTGGGCGCCGGCAAGACCACGCTGGTGCGCGGCATTCTACGAGGTCTGGGCTTCGATGGCCGGGTCAAGAGCCCGAGCTACGGCCTGGTCGAGTCCTACGACGTGGCCGGCCTGGAAATCCACCACCTGGACCTTTACCGGCTGGGCGAGCCCGAAGAGCTGGACTTCATCGGTCTCGAGGACCTGCTGGGCGAAAACAGCGTGCTGCTCGTCGAGTGGCCCGAGCGTGCCGGTGGCCGCCTGCCGCCGGCGAGCTGCGAGATCTCGATCGAGATGACCGGCGACATGAAAAGCGGGACGGAGGGCGAATCAGTCGACGATCGGCGCCGGGTGACGGTCAGATCGATGGCTTGACGGCCAGCGGGCCACGCGGATAGTCCGGTAAGGCTCAGGCGTCGCCGGGTGCCGGCGCAGCGTGCAATTCCCGGAGTCGCTGGTGCGCCTGTCGCGCCTGTTCGGAATCCTCGCCGTAGTGCAGACGGTAGGCCTGGAGCGCGAGTTGCTGCTGTCGGATCGCGTCGGCCGACCTTCCGGCGGCCAGCAGCGTTCTGGCGAGATTCTCGCGCGTGACGGCTTCATTGCGCGATTCGTGCAGAAGGCACAGTCGAAGCGCCTCGCGCAGCCAGCGCTCGGATTCGTCGAAACGCTCCGTCTTGCGCAGCGAGATCCCCAGTCCGTGGGCGGTAAATGCAAGCAGAAGATGATTTTCGGGGAGAATCCGTCTGCGAAGTTCGTGCGATCTTCGATAGAGCTCCACGGCGCGTTCCGGATTGCCGCCCTCGCGGTGAAATGCCGCCAGGTTGTTGAGCATCGTCAGCGATTCGGGGTGCGTTTCGCCCTGCAGCTCGACGTGGATCGCGTATGCGGTCTCGCCGATTTCGGCTGCCCTCGCCGGGTCGCCGTGCAGGTCGACCAGCAGCGCGAGTTCGGCCATCCGCATGGCGGTAACCGGGTGCTCGCGACCCAGCAGCAGGCGCGTCATCTCCAGGCCCCGTTGCACCGTTTCGACCGCGGCGTCCGGATCCCGCAGCTTGAAGCCCAGTGCATGCGTGGCGCGGGCGATCTTTTCGTGCGGCGGCGTGAACAGCTGCCGATACATCGACAGCGCACGCCGCAGGTCGGCCAGGCCGGCTTCGTATTCGGTCGAACCGGGAATGGCGTGATGCGTGCGCAGGAATCCGCGCAGAAAAACGGTATCGGCCGCGGGCTCGCTTTCCGGTCCGGACTTCTCGGCGTGCTGGCTTTCGGCCTGGTCGAGCAGGTCCACCGCGCCGGACAGCTCGCCGTCGAAAGCGGTTGCTTCGGCCAGCATCGGCTTGATGCCCAGTGCCGCTTCGCTGGATTCGCCGAGCATGGATTCGGTCTCGGACAACGCCTCGGCCAGCACGGCGCGTGCCGGTTGCCAGCGATCGATGCCGTGCATCGCCTGGCCCAAAATGCCGAGCAGGCGCGCGCGAACCTCGGGATCCTGGTCCAGCTCCTCGCGCACGTATTCCACGTAGCGATCCAGCAGGTCGCCGAGAGAGTAAAGCTGTTCGACCGGCTGGTCGGCGTCCGACATGCGGATCATGCCGGCCAGTGCATCCACCATCCGCTGGCTGCGCTCGGCATGAACCAGCGCGCGATCGCGCTCCCGCTCCAGCGCGCCGGCCTGGACGACTAGCACGGCGACCGAACCGGCCAGAAGCATGAAGAACGCCGCAATCCCGCCGACGGCCGCACGATTGCGCTGGATGAAGCGCCCGAGCCGGTACCTGGGCGTTGCCGCCCGGGCGCGCACCGGTAGACGGTCCAGGTGCCGCCTGAGATCGTCTGCGAGCCGCTCTGCGCTGGCGTAGCGCTCGCCGGGCGCCGGTGCAAGCGCCTTGAGAATGATGTTGTCGAGGTCGCCGGCAAGCCGTCGGCGCAACCGATCCGGCGGTTCGCCGAACAGGACGCCGCGCTTGGCCGCATCGGCATCCCGCCATCTCGAGCTTGGCAGAGGAATCTCGGCATCGGTGATCGCGCGGGCGATCTCGTAGGCGCTGCGCCCTTCGATGCGGTAGGGCGGCAGGCCGGTGGTGAGGCGGTAAAGCATCAACCCGAGCTGGTAGACCTCGGAAGCGACGCTGACCGGCTCGCCGCGCGCCTGCTCAGGACTCGCATAGCCGGGCGTCATCCGACCCGCGGCTATCGTGGTCTCGTCCGAGGCCGAATCATCCTCGGGCTGGAGCAGCCGGCCGAGCCCGAAGTCGACCAGCCGGACCCGGCCGGCGGGCGTGACAAGTACATTGTCGGGCTTGATGTCGCGATGCAGGATCAGCTGGCGGTGGGCGTGGTCCAGTGCGTCACAGGCCTGGAGAAACAGTTCGACACGCTGGGGTATCCCCAGTCGGCGCCCGTCGGCATAGGCAGGCAAGAGCTTGCCGTCGATGTATTCCATCGCGAACCACGGGCGGTTGCGTTCGGTCAGGCCGCCGTCGATGAGACGGGCAATGCCGGGATGCTCCAGCTGCGCCAGCAGTTTTCGTTCGCGCTCGAACAGCCGCACGGCACCCGGGTCGCGCGTACTGTTCGCCAGCAGCTTGAGCGCAACCCGCTGCTCGAAGCCGCCCTCGGCGCGCTCGGCGAGAAACACGATACCCATGCCGCCGGCGCCGATTCGCTCCAGGACCCGAAACGGGTCGATCGCGGCGCCCGGCTCTATGCCGTCGAGCTCGGCCAGCGCCGCGATCAGTCCGGAGGCAAGGGCTTCGTCCTCGGCCGGGGGGATGTCCAGTCCGGCGATTTCGCCGCGGGCCGCGTGCAGCAGTCGCTGGAGCAGATCGCGTTCGGATGCCGAGAACGTCGACAGGTCGACCGGCTCGTCTTCGAGCAGCTGCTGAAGCGCGGCGTCGACGCGAGCCCACTGTCCTTGATCCACTGCTGTTTACTCCCGAGAGGTCCCGGGGCGCATCTGGACCCGGCGACGTGCTGCGTATATGCTCGAGTCGATGGTACTGGATTCGGAAACGGGGAGCATGCAGTGAACGATCGTGATGCCGGCGAGATCACGCGCCTCCTGCGGGCCGCGCACGAGGGGGGCGAAGCGGCGGCCGCGTCGGTCATGCCGCTGGTCTACGAGGACCTCAAGAAGATCGCCAGGAATCAGCTGGCCAGATGGCGTCCCGGCCAGACCCTGAACACGACTGCGCTGGTGCATGAGGGGTACGCCAAGCTCGCCGACGCGGCCGCGCTGGAATGGGAGGACAGGCGCCACTATTTCGCCATCGCCGCCCAGGCCATGCGCCAGATACTGGTCGACTACGCGCGGGGCATTTTCGCCGCCAAGCGCCGGCACGTTCGCGTCGACATCGACCTGGCGCACCTGCCCGACGACGGGCCGGCACGCGCCGAGCAGGTGGCGCTGGTCGACCAGTTGCTCGAACGCCTCGAGAAGCTCGATCCGGAAATGGTGCGCATCGTCGAATGCCGTTTCTTTGCCGCCTATACCCTCGACGAGACCGCGGATGCGCTGGGCATATCGCGTCGCACCGTCCAGAGAAAATGGGAGCGGGGGCGTGCGTGGCTGGTCGCGCTGGCGCAGGAGTCGGAGTAATGAAACCGCCGATGCGTTCAGAGGTTCCCTAGAAGTTCGTCGGCCGGGTCGGGCGGAAACGTGATGTTGACCAGCATGTGGAATCGGTCGCCAGGATCCGAATCCGCGAATATCTCGTCCCGTTCGCGGGTGTCGGCCAACGTCGCGCTCAATCCTCATAGCCATCGCGGAAGAGCACCTCGCCCAGCGATCTCGCCGGCGCGAACTCGCTGGTATTTCCGTCGGCGTCGGTAGCCACCGCGGTGAAGTGACGGTCGATGCCGATGCCCGCCGGCAAGGTCAGCGTCAGGGTTTCTACGGCACCGAAGGTGTCATAAACCGCGCTGGCCATGAACGAACTGCCCGTGAACTCTCCATAGCCGGGCGCGCGGTAGAAGTCCACGGATATCGGATAGGCCTGGTTGGCGGGATCGGAGTCGACGACAAAGGTCACGACCGTCTGGACCGGATCGGTCCCCGGGACCGGCGCGGCCTCGCCGAACTCGGGGTAATTCATGCGCCGGTTGGCGCCCGCGTCGGCGTCGCCGGGGTCGTTTTCGGTCGGTCCGCGCACCGCGCCGACGCCGAGCTCGAACTCGATGAAGTCGATGCCGATCCCTTCGTTGCGTTGTATCCCGTTGCCGAAGATGGTGTTGCCTGCGACGGAGTTCTGGTTGACCAGTTCGATGCCGGGGCCGCCGTTGGCGATGATGCGGTTGCCCTGGATCAGGTTGGAAACCGCGCCGCTGAGCATCCGGATGCCGGCATCGCCGTTGCCGACGTCGCCGATGCCGGCGGCGAACCCGATGTCGTTGCCGATGAAGTCGTTCGACGGGCCGTCGACCACCACGCCGGAAAAAGTGCTGTTGCCGATTTCGTTGAAGCTGACCAGGTTGTCGGACGAACCGACCCGTATGCCCGTGGCGTTTCCGGGACCGGCGCCCAGGCCCAGATCGGCATCGATGCCGACGCGGTTTTCGGTGACGGTGTTCCCGCTCGCGGCGATGTCGATGCCGATGGCGGCGTCGGCGATGCGATTGGCGCGAATCGTGTTTCCGGTAGAGCCGGTCACCGCGATCCGGATGCCGGTGTCGAGACCGACGGAGTCATCGGTACCGATTTCGTTGCGCTCGACGATCACGTTCGTCGCCGGTGCGTCGCCGCCGGGAAGCGCGCGTCCGAGCTGGATTCCCGCGTTCGAGCCCCCGCTGAGACTGATGAAGTGATCGATGATCCGGTTGCCCACTTCGCCGCCGATCAAGTGGTCGGCCCCGGCGACCTCGATCGCTGTGGTCGACGAGTTGAAGAACACCCCGGTACCGGGTTTGAACCCGAACGTGTTGGCGTCGATCCCGTTGCTGCTGCCGTCGACGACCATGCCGCCAAGATTGTTGTTGGCGATGTGGTTTCCCGAATCGTCGCCGGGGTCACCGCTGCCGATCCGGTTGTTGTCGGCCGTGTCGAACATGAAGATGCCGTAGCCGCCGTTGCCGCGAGCGGTCAGCCCGTCCAGGGTCATGCCGATGACGTTACCGAGGACCGTGTTGTTGTCGCCCAGGAGATGAATCCCGCCGGCGGCATTGCCCGAAATGACGTTGCCGAGACCGGTCACGCTGCCCGGCGGACCGGATTTTCCGATCACGGCGTTGGATCCGAGCAAGCGAATCCCGACCGTGCTCAGAGAACTGGGGTGTGCGTCGACATTGCCGCCGTCGTCAAGTCCGAGCCAGACTCGGTCCACGCGCCCGCCGTCGCTGCCGTTGTCGAACTCGATCCCGGCGCGGGGGAACGCGACGATGCCCAGGTCGAAAACCTCGAGGTTTCCCGAGGTCACTCTGAGACCGGCGGCGAATGGATCCGTCGAGGCATCGATCGCCGCGCCGTCGAGATAGATGACCGGCGGGCCGCCGAAGGAGGCCCCGGGCGCGTTACCGCCGAAGATCACCAGGTCATCGGTGATGTCGGGGAGCGGTCCGAGCAGTGCCGATTCGGGCCCGATCTCGCCGGCCACCGAGAACTCGATTCGATCCGGACCCGGCAGCGCATTGGCTTCCTGTATCGCGGCCCTGAGCGTGCACAGCTGTCCCGGCGCGGTGTCGTCACAGATACCGTCGCCCGGATCGTCGTCCTGGGAAAAGACGTCGTCGAACAGCGCGTCCACGGTGAATGTCGCGGCGTGACCGGTCGTCGAGGCCAGCCCGAGGGCAAGAACGGCCGGGACGGCGGCCTGGAACATCATGTTTTTGCGGTGCATGCGGGTTCACGTTTGGTTGTTTCCTGTCAGTGTTTTTCGGCGTGAGCGCAAAAAAGTGGCCATAAGAATGCTTCTTCGACGAACAGTGATTTACCAGGACCTGCACGCGTTCGGCTCGCGCCGGGCCCGAGGGGCGACAAGACGCGCCGCCGCGAGCGGGAGACTCGAGTTGAATCGACACCGAAATACGAGGAGCGGAAATGAAAAACGAATTCCCGATGAAAGCCCGAAGCGCGGCGATTCCGCTGCTTGCTGCATGCCTGTTGGCGCCGCCCGCGCTTGGCCAGCACGTGACGTTGCTGGAGGTGCGCAAGGACAGTGAGGACGACCATCGGACCACGGTCGAGATCGTGGTGCCGATGGAATTGAACGGTTTCGACTTCGACAACCCGATGGATGAGGAGCAAAGTTCGCTGGCGGTCTTTTCCGACGATCGGGATCGCGATCTGCTGCGGATTCACGAGGACCGGCAGGGAGAGCTGCGCGAACAGGGCTACTCCACGCAGCCCGCGATGTCTTTCGGGGGCGTGGCCGACTATGCCAGCAACAAGGACATCAAGCTTCGGATAGCGGTCGATGCCGCGCCCTCCGATGGCGCCGGCCGGTTGTATCTCCGGGGCGCGGCGATGCTCAATTTCGCCGGAGAAGGCGAGGCCGAGACGCTGCAGGTCGCCGACGTGCCGGTCGAGATGCCCTACGACACCGAAGGCTTTGCCAGCGAAATCGGACCGATCATCGTTTCGCCGGACGGCAGCGCCGAGATGGATGGTGTGACCTATAGAAAGTTCACCGTGACCGGCGCGGAAAGTTCGATCGTAAGTGCCGACCCGGTCGACGGTGACGACTCGGCGGAAGTCGAATTCTGGGGTATTGCCGACAATCAGTTCGTGCTCAAGGAAGTGCCCGATACGATCTCGCTGGAGATCCGTTACACAGCCTTGCGCAAGGTGCCGGTCGAATTCGATCTGGAGTTTTCGGTCGGGTTGTGACAAGCGCGGCGTCCGGCGCCGTGCCGTAGTGGGTCGCGGATTCTCCGTTGGCCACTATTCGCGGACGCTTTCGAATACTTGATTGTGAGCTCACCCGTGGAAGAACAAATGCAGAATCAGGCAGCACCGGAAATCCGCAGTATCGACGGCATGCGAATCGCTGATTCGTACCCTGTAATTCGACGAGCGAGGCGAACGGCGCAGGAATGGCTGCGGATGACCTTGCCGCTGCTGCTGGCCTGGAGTGCCGGCGCCTCGGCCGGAGGCGGTTCGGAGTGGATCGAACCCGGGACCGGAAGCTGGACAACCGCGGAAAACTGGTCCCCGGCGTCAGTGCCCGACAGCGCCGATGTGACGATCGACAACGGCGGCACGGCGCAGGTCGCCGGCTCGGCGCCGCCCAGCTTCGGCCTCCTGACCGTCGGGTCGGCCAACGCGGGCTCGATCGAAATCAGCGCCGGCGGTTCGCTTGATTCGACGTCGTTCGGTAACTTCGGGGAAAATGCCGGGTCCAGCGGCACGCTGTAAATATCGGGCCCCGGTTCGAGCCTGACGTTGTTCCGCGAACTCCGGCTGGGGCGACTGGGCGCGGTTACGGTCGTGATCGACAACGGGGGCACGCTGACCAGCAACACTTCGGGCTCGACGATAGACACGATCATCGCCGAGAACACCGGATCGGTCGGCAGCGTGACGATCCAGGGCTCGGGGTCGAGCTGGCAAGCCAATGACGACCTTCGAATCGCGATGCCGGCAACCGGTGCGGGCGGGGCCAGCGGGGGGACCGCGGAGCTCACCGTGGCCGGCGGCGGAACGCTTTCAAGCAACGGCGGCACGCTATCGCGCGGGGCGGTCGCCGACGCGACGGTCACGGTGACCGGGGTCGGATCTCGATGGAACACCAACGGTTTCGACATCTTCGTCGGCTCGGGCACGGACGACAACCGCGCCGTCCTGGTCGTCGAGGCAGGCGGTCGGATTTCGGGCGACGAAATCATCATCACCCCGCCACAGAGCCAGGCCGGGAACCGATCCGTCCGGCTGGGCACCGGCGGCGCCCCCGGGGTACTGGATATTGCCAGGGTCTTTGGCGGCGGGGTCCTCGAGATCAATCACGATGCGATCGACTATCACCTGACCACCGACGGCACAGATGCCGGAACGCCGGTCCTGCTGGAGGCGGACCTGACGGTAAACCACAACGGCCCGGGCACGACGGTGATCGTCGGCAACAGTGAAACCAGCGGCACTTTCAACGTCAATGCCGGCACGTTCGTGGTCGACGGCACGTTGTTCCCCGGGCAATTTTTCATTGATGCGGTCTTCAACGTCAATGCGGGTGGCACGCTGGGCGGCACCGGTTTCGTCACCGATGTGTTTGTCGCAGCCGGGGGCACGATCGCGCCGGGTGGCTCGGCCGGCACGCTGACCATGGACGACCTGGTGCTTGCCGAAAACGCCGTGCTGGAATTCGAGCTCGACGCCCCGGGTACGGTAGGCGGCGGGGTCAACGACCTGATCGAAAGCGGCCGGGATCTGACCCTGGACGGGACCCTGAACATCGTCGAAGGCGCGGGATTCGGCGCTGGCACGTACCGGCTGATCAACTATTCCCGGAATCTCGTCGACAACGGTCTGACGATCGGTGCGGCACCGACGGACTTTTCGTATTCGATCGATACCGCCACCGAAGGCGAAGTCAATCTCGTGGTCACCGACGACTCGGGAGACTTCGCCGGACTGCTGCTACCCGAGCGACTGAGCTTCGGCAACGTCGAGGCCGGTCAATCGGGCGTGCCCGAGCCGCTACTTCTGACCAGTACCGGCGCCGACCCGCTACAGGTCGCGCTGGTGAGCCTGGTCGGCACGAATGCCGGTGAGTTCCAGCTCACCGAGGATGCCTGCACCGGTCAGTCGTTGAATCAGAATCAATCCTGCGACCTGGCCGTGACGTTCAGTCCCGGGACGGCGGGTCTCAAGTTTGCACGCCTGGAAGTCGAGACCAACGCCGCGGGAAGTCCGTTGGTGACCCCCATGTCGGGAATCGCGGTCACGTCGGATTCGATTTTTGCAGACAGCTTCGAATGAAGCGTGCTCCTGGCGATGAGATCATGAGCGAGAGGTTCCCGAGCCAGGTCGCGTGAATGCCGTCGTTTGCGCGCCAGGGGAGCTGTGTCAGGCCCCGGGGTCCCAGACGCGGATCACACCCTCCTGGGCGGTCGAGGCCACGAGCACGCCGTCGCGCGTGAACACTTGGCCGCGCGAGAAGCCCCGCCCCCCGGTGCTGACCGGGCTGTCGAAGGTGTACAGCAGCCACTGATCGACCCGTGCGTCGCGATGGAACCACATGGCGTGGTCCAGGCTTGCCATGAGCAAGGGCTTGGTGCTGAAATCGATGGCATGCGGCAGGGTGGCGGTGCCCAGCAGCTCGTAGTCTGACACGTAGGCCAGCAGGTTCCGGTGCAGTTCCGGATCGTCCGGCACCGGTCCACAGGCGCGCATCCAGATGTTCTTGATCGGTTCGCGCGGGCCCGGCTCGATGAACTTGGGTGCCTCAACCGGCCTGAATTCGAACGGTGGCTTGTGGGCCAGGAAACGGCGCATCTTCTCCGGCACCTTGTCGAGCATCGAGCGGTTGATGTCGACCAGGCTGGTCAGGCCCTCGGGGCCCGGGACCTCGGGCATTTCAGCCTGGTGCTCCAGGCCTTGCTCGGGCGTCTTGAACGACGCGGCAAGATTCAGAATGGGCCGGCCGTGCTGGATGGCCACGACGCGCCGGTTCGAATAGCTGCCGCCGTCGCGCGAACGCTCGACCTGGTAGACCACCGGGCGATTGAAATCGCCAGGGCGCAGGAAGTAGGCGTGCAGCGAGTGCGGAATCCGGTCCTCGACGGTGCGGTGCGCGGCCGACAGGGCCTGGCCGAGAATCTGCCCGCCGAACACCTGGGGCGAGCCGATATCCCGGCTCTCGCCGCGAAACAGGTTGTCTTCCAGTTGCTCCAGCGTCAGCAGGCCGATCACTTCGGACAGGCTGGAGTGCATCTTGGTGGCATTCATCCGGCAACGATTTCCAGCAATTGAACCGTTGATAGCATTGCACAGCTCAGCGGATTGCTGGGCCCGGCGCGCGCAATGTTAGCCTTGAGAAGTCAAGACCAGATTCGCGATCAAGGAGCTTTCATGACTTCATCTCGATTCAATGGGATCGGCGCACTGGCCACCTCGTGTCTCGCACTGGCATCGCCACTGTGCCTGGCCTCCGGCTTCCAGATTCTCGAGCAGAGCACGTCCCGGCTCGGCACGGCCTATGCGGGTACGGCATCGATTGCCGACGACGCGACCACGGCTTTCTTCAATCCGGCCGGCATGGCCCGGCTCGACAAGGCCGAGGCGGCGATCGCCGGGCACCTGCTGGTGATCGACTCCGAATTCGACGACCGGGGTTCGCTGGCGGCGGCGGGAACACCGCTGCAGCAACCGTTGACCGGGCCGCCGGGGGCTACCGACGATCCGGGCGTTGCCGGCGGGCTCTTCGTCGTGCAGCCGATTTCCGAGCGCTGGACCTTCGGCCTGGGCATCAGCGCGCCGTTCGGCCTGATCAGCGAATACGACGACGACGCGGTCGTGCGATATCACGCGACCAGGAGCGAACTGACGGTGGTCAACTTCAATCCCAGCGTGGCGTTCGCGGTGACCGACGAGCTGTCGCTGGGATTCGGCCTGAATTACCAGCGAGCAGAGGTCAAGCTGAACAACGCGGTCGATTCCTTTTCGGTCTGCGTCGGCGGCGGCGGGACCGTGCCGGCCTGCGCCGCGGCGCACGGCGGCCCGGCAAACGCGGTGGCCGACAGCCAGAGCAACATCGACGGCGACGACGACGCCATCGTCGCCGATCTCAGCCTTCACTGGCAGCCGAGCGAAAATACCGCTCTCGGGCTCGTCTGGCGCCAGGGTGCCGAATTCGATCTGAGTGGTGACGCATCTTTCTCGCTGTCGGAAAACTGTGCTGCCGATCCGTTCTGCGCCGGCAGCCTGCAATCACTCCAGGGCCCAATACGCGCAGACGCCGAGTTGCCCGATACGCTGACGGCGAGCGTTTCGCACCGGATTCGCGACCGCTGGACGGTGCACGGCGACCTGGCATGGACCCAGTGGAGCTCGCTGCAGCGGGTGGAGATCGTCAACAGCGACAATGGACGCGAGGTGAGCCGCCTGGAATTGAATTACGACGATACCTTCCGTGCAGCCGCCGGGGCAAGCTTCCAGGCGACGGACCACCTTCAATGGCGTTTCGGCGTCGCGTTCGACCAGGCGCCGCAGGATGATCCGCAGTTCGTCACCCCGCGCATTCCCGATGCCGACCGCGTCTGGATATCCGCCGGCTTCAACTACCGGTTCGGCCCGGACGCCAGCATGGACCTGGGCTACGCCCACCTGTTCGTCGACGATTCCAGCATCGATTCGATGGAGCAGGGCAACCGGTTGACCGGCCGGTTCGACAATACGGTCGACATACTCGGCCTGCAGTTCAACTGGCGCTACTGAGGGCGCCAAGGCTCGATTGAAACATCGACGGGCCGGGCGCGGTTCAGGAGCCCGTCGGCGTCGTCACGGGGTCCAGGATCACGATCAGGAACGTCGCGACAGGTCCCAGGAACAACGAGAAGAACCACCACGCCAGGCCGCTTCGGCCCTTGCCCTGCGCCAGCCCGGCGTTGATGAGGGTCAGCGTGCCCCAGCCGACAAAATACGGTGTGTTGTCGATCATTCAACTGCCCTGCCTTGAATTGCCAGCGACAGATTGTGCCAGAGTTGGTGCGGGCCGGGCGTCTGGCCGGCCCTCCGGCTTCAGGCCCGGCGGACGAGTTGAAGCAGCCCGAGGAGAATTGCCGCACCCACGATCGCGACGATCAGGTTGCCGATCGTGCCGCCGGCGGCGATGCCGAAGAAATCGAACACCCAGGTGCCGATGAAGGCGCCGATGATGCCGACGATTATGTTCATCACGATGCCCTGACCGCGGCCTTTCACGAGCAGGCCGGCAATCCAGCCGGCCAGTCCGCCGATGATCAGGATGCCGAGAAGGCTTTCCACAGTCATAACAAACTCCAAACATCTCGGGCCAGAGTCGATGCTATCACTGTTCTGCGCCTGGAGCACCTCCGGCCCGGACCGTCCCGGCACCGGGATTTGTTCCAGCGATTTGCCGCGCGGAGCAATTTGTCATTGTCGATTTGCAGGAGTAAGGTTCAGTTCATGAAAGCCTTTACCGGGTTGGCGCTTCTGTGCCTTGTATTCTCAGTCTCGCCGACACCGGCGGGCGAGGAGGCGGACGGGCGGCCGGAGTCCGTGGCGTCGGTTTCGGCCGACGAGCTGGTCCGGGTTTCTACGGCGCACCTTGCCCGGCTGAGGCGCGAAGCGGCGAAGCGCGTCGGTTCGCTGTCCGGTCGCGGGCCGGAATCCGGCGCGCTGGTCGGCGCGATACGGGCCGAGACCGATCCTGCTGCAAGGGAAGCGCAATGGAGCGCGTGGCTGGACAGGCTCGCCGGATCGGGCGTAGTGCAGCCGCATCAGGTCCAGGCGCTTGTCGAGCTGAAAACGAGGGCGCCGGTCGTCGGTATTCCGCACCACGAGTTTCCGTCGCGCACGATGCCGGCGTTCGCCGTCGCGGCGCGCGCGGAGGTGCTGCTTGCCCGTCACGCGCGCGCGAGCAGGGCCCGGAAGCTGGCGCGCCGGCCAGGCGAATTGGCCGAAGCGCTGGAATCCGTTCCCGGTTCGCCGGCATTCGAGGCCGGCCTGGAGGCGCTCCACCTGGTCTCCCCGGCGCTGCTGGCGAACTTAGTGGACCCATATCGGCAGCATGCACCGTTCTCTGCGGCTGCCTCGAGAATCCTGCTCGAGGCCGCCGAGGCGGCGCCCGAGCAACTGCATCTGCTGCCCGAGATCATCCGCCTCGGCGATGCAGGAACGGCGCGGCGGGCGCTTCGATTGGCGATCGATCGTGGCTTGCCGCAGCTGGGCGGGATCGCCGATGCCGCGCTGTCCAGGCGCGAGCTCGGCGGGCTTTCGTTGATCGCGGCCAGGCAGTCCGGGATGCATCCGGACCGGTTCTGCTGGCCGCTGCTGGGTGATCCGTCGTTCGGGGCCGATGCCGCGCGGATGCTCGCGGCGGAATCCGATCGGCTGACCGAAGAGATTTCGGCTCGTGTCGCGGAAGCGTCCGGGCTGGCTCGCCTGCGGATGCTGCTGGCGCTTCGAATGCGCGACACGGAAGCCTCGCGGGCGCTGCTGGCAGAACTGGCCGAAGCCCCCTGGCTGACCGAACAGCAGCGCCGGGAGGTCCGGTCATGGCGGTAAGGCGCGATTCGTGGCGGACTTCGGGGCTTTCGCTGGCCGCCGTGCTCGCGCTGACTGCGGCATTCGCCGCCCCGACGCAGCAGGAGTATCGATACACCGAGCAAGCCGGCGGCGGGAACGAGTTCGTGCTCGGGTACCCGCCGCCGGCGCCGGTCGATTCGACCGTTCCGGTCGACGGCTTCAGAAGCTACGCGGCGCTGCACGCGCGGCACCAGGACTTGATGCTTCAAAGCGACATCGTGACCGGTGAGGTCGTCGGCCGGACGCTGCAGGGGCGCGAAATCTGGGCCTACGCGCTGGGCGACGACGATGCCGGGACCGTCAACGCCGGTCCGGAGTCGTCGCTGCTGATCAACGGCGCTATCCACGCGCGCGAATGGGGGACGCCGGAGCTGACCACGGCGCTGATCGAGGCTGCCGTCGAGCGCGCCGGCGACGCCCACTTGTACGATTACCTGGCCGACAACGTGCATTTCGTCGTCGTGCCGGTCAACAACGTCGATGGTTTCGTCCAGACCCAGCGCTATCCGACCCGCGTCCTGGTGGGCGCCGATCCCAGGGTGCCGGAATCGTGGCCGCGCGACGGTCGCATGCGGAGAAAGAACATGCGCGGCGTCGATAGCGACCTGTCCACCGTCGACGACCATCTGGGAGGAATCGACCTGAACCGCAACAGCGAGCCGTTCTGGGCGGCCAGCAACTCGTCGTCGTCCAATCCCGACTCGTTGGTCTATCACGGCAATGTCTCCTTCAGCGAGCCGGAGACCCGCGCGCTGATGTCGGCCGCGGAGCTGGCGCGTGAAGATCGCCTGCGCTGGTATGGAGACGTGCATTCGTTTACCCAGGTGCTGTTTTCGGTCAGCACGTTCAACACGCGGCGCAACGCGATTCAGTCGGAGCTGCTGTCGACCTTCGATCGTTTCCACGATGCGCTCTCGCTGCAGCGCCACGGGACCGGCCGTCGATATCCCGAAGACCCGAATCCGGTCGGGGCGGGGATCGGCGTGACGGCCGAGTACTTCGGTTATGAATACCAGATTCCGGCCTGGACGCTCGAGATCGAGCCGCGTAGAGGAGCGGTGGATTACGGCGGCCTGGGCGCCGAGCACGACGGCTTCATCCTGCCCGATGCCGAGGTCGCGCGGCTGCGCGAAGACATGGCGCTTACCCATGCTGTTGTGGCCTATCGCCAGGCCGGGCCGCCGTCGATTACGTCGCTGGAGATTCGAAATGCGTCGGGCAGGGTGGTTCAAGCCGCGCGCTGGGTTTACGCCGGCAATGGACGTCGCGTTCTGGAAAGGTTGGAACGCGAGCCGCTGCTGCCGGGTTTCGAGTACATCGTCTCGATTTCGTTCGACAAGCCCATGCGCTGGGCCGGCGGCGACGGGCCCGGCGCTGCGCCCGGTCACGGCGAGGTGCCTTTCGAGCCCGGGATCGTGCTACGCGCGGAAAATGGTCTGGCCGATGTCGTCGATACCGCGGCCGGACGCTGGCAGGGGTACCCGGAAAGCGATGAAGTCTTTGATCGCTACCGCTACGACACGTTCGAGACGAGCTTCATTGCCCCGGTCGCTTCAGGTTTGATCGAAGGCGGCCGCCTGGTGCTCGAAATCGAGGCCCGGGACTTCACCGGCCAGCGCCTGGACGCCGATCCCGAAACCGTGGTCGACTGGGCCCGCGGCGGCTGGAGCGGGTACGAGGACACCAACGGCCTGAGCGGCGACACCGGCGGTACCGACTCGACGCTTTCGGTGCGCATCGTCGAGCCATGGGAGGCCCGGCTGTGGCTGTTGCGTCGGGGAAGGTAAAACCTGGTTAATTGGTTATTTGGTTGTTCGTTGTTCGGTTCTGATCGCCCGACGGTTTGTTGCAGACCTGCAGCTGTCGAGCTCTCAGGGTCAACAACCAACAACCAACAACCAACAACCAACAACCAACAACCAACAACCAACAACCAACAACCAACAACAAACAACCAACAACCAACAACCAACAACCAGCTCCCCGCTTCACCGGCTCACCGGCTCACCGGCTCACCGGCTCACCAAAAATCGCGCTCAGCCCAGCTCCCGCAGCAGCGCGTCCATCGACGCCTTGGCGTCGCCGTAGAACATCCGGGTGTTGTCCTTGAAGAACAGCGGGTTCTCTATCCCGGAGTAACCGGTGCCGCGGCCGCGCTTGCAGACGAACACCTGGCGCGACTTCCAGACTTCCAGTACCGGCATGCCGGCGATCGGGCTGCCGGGGTCGTCCTGGGCGGCCGGGTTGACGATGTCGTTGGCGCCGATCACGATGACGACGTCGGTGCTCGGGAAGTCATCGTTGATCTCTTCCATCTCCAGCACGATGTCATAGGGCACCTTGGCCTCGGCCAGCAGCACGTTCATGTGCCCCGGCAGGCGACCTGCGACCGGGTGGATGGCGAAGCGCACGGTCTTGCCCTGGTCCCGCAGCTTCTTCGTCAGTTCCGATACCGAGCCCTGTGCCTGGGCCACGGCCATGCCGTAGCCGGGCACGATGACCACGCTGTCGGCGTCGGCCAGCGCCGAGGCCACCGCATCGGCGTCCGCCTCGATCATCTCGCCGTCGACCGCTGCGGCCGATTGCGTCTCGCCGCCCCAGCCGCCGAGAATCACCGAGACGAACGAGCGGTTCATGCCCCTGCACATGATGTAAGAAAGGATCGCCCCGGACGAGCCGACCAGCGCGCCGACCACGATCAGCAGATCGTTGCCCAGCGTAAAGCCAATCGCCGCCGCGGCCCAGCCCGAGTAGGAATTCAGCATCGACACCACCACCGGCATGTCGGCGCCGCCGATTGCAAGAATCAGGTGGCAGCCGATCAGTCCCGCGATGACTGCCACGGCGATCATGGTCCACAGGCCGGCACCGTCGAGGTACAGGTATCCGAGCACGAAGCAGGCGATCAGCGCGAACAGGTTCAGCGTGTGTCGGCCCGGCAGCGTCAGGGCGGCCGAACTCAGCTTTCCGGCCAGCTTGCCGTAGGCGATGATCGAGCCCGTGAATGTGATCGCGCCGATCAGGATGCCGAGGAACAACTCCACCTTGAGAATGCTGAGTTCGACCGCGGATTTTTTCGCGATTGTTGCTGCAAATCCCGCGAGGTCCGCGGTCGTGCCGGCTTCCTGGGCGGCGAGCGCCCGGGTCATCTCAAGGTCGGCGTTGATGCCTATGAATACGGCCGCGAGCCCGACCAGGCTGTGGAAGCCGGCCACCAGTTCCGGCATCTGGGTCATCTGAACGCGGTTGGCGACTATCCACCCGACGATGCCGCCGATGACGACCATCGCGGCAATCAACCCGTACTGGCCGACGCCCGGCGTGCCGATGGTGGCGGCCACCGCCAGCGCCATGCCGACGATGCCGTACCAGATGGCGCGCTTGGCCTTCTCCTGGTTCGACAGTCCGCCGAGGGCGAGGATGAAGAGGACTGCCGCCACCACGTAGGCGGCCGTGATCAAACCTTCCGACATCATTCTCTCCTCAACTCCGCTGGAACATGGCGAGCATGCGGCGGGTCACCAGGAACCCGCCGAAGATGTTCACCGAGGCCATCAATATCGATGCCGCGGCCACGATCATCACCAGGCTGCTGCCGGATACCACCTGCAGCAACGCGCCGACGATGATGATCGAGGAGATCGCGTTGGTGATCGCCATCAGTGGCGTGTGCAGAGAATGCGCAACACCCCAGATCACGTGGTAGCCGACGAACACCGAGAGTACGAACACGATGAAGTGCTGCATGAAGCTCGGTGGCGCCACAAAACCCAGGGCCAGGCAAAGCAGGCCGCCGATGCCGAGCATCAGGCCGCTGCGGTTGAGCGATTTCCTGAGTTCGGCCGCTTCACGCGCGGCTTTTTCCCCGGCGGTCTCCTTGGGTTCCTTCTTCTTTGGCGCCGCCGCGGCAATCGCTTTTACCTTCGGCGGCGGCGGTGGCCAGGTGATCTCGCCTTCATGCGTGACCAGCGCGCCGCGGATCACGTCGTCGTCCATGTCGACGACCGGCTTGCCATTCTTTTCCGGCGTCAGGTCATCGACCATGTGCCGGATGTTGTTGGCGTAGAGATTGGATGACTGGGTGGCCATGCGGCTGGGGAAGTCCGTGTAGCCGATGATGGTGACGTCGTTGTCGGTGACGAACTTCTCGCCGGCCCGGGTCAGCGTACAGTTGCCGCCGCGCTCGGCTGCAAGATCGACGATCACCGAGCCGGGCTTCATCGCCTCGACCATGTCGTCGGTCCACAGCTCCGGCGCCGGGCGGTTCGGGATCAGCGCCGTGGTGATGACGATATCGACCGTGGGGGCCAGTTCCCGGAATTTTTCAAGCTGCTTCTCGCGGAATTCGGGGCTGGACGGGGCGGCGTACCCGCCGGTTTCGGCGCCGTCGGATTGTGCTTCCTCGAAATCCAGAAAGACGAACTCCGCGCCCATGGATTCGATCTGTTCGGCCACCTCGGGGCGTACGTCGAAGGCCAACGTGATGGCGCCCAGGGCTGTCGACGTGCCGATCGCCGCCAGTCCCGCGACGCCCGCGCCGACAACCAGGACCCGTGCCGGCGAAACCTTGCCGGCCGCGGTCATCTGGCCCATGAAGAATCGGCCGAAGTTGTTGCCGGCCTCGATCACTGCGCGGTAGCCGGCGATGTTGGCCATCGACGACAGGGCGTCCATCTTCTGCGCTCGACTGATGCGCGGCACCATGTCCATGGCCAGCACGGTCATATGCTTCGCCTTCATCTTCTCGAGCAGCGCCTCGTTGGAGGCCGGCCAGACGAAGCCGATCAGGATCCTGCCGTCGGGTGCCGCCTCGATCTCCTCGGGCGACGGCTCGCGAACCTTGACGATCACGTCGGCGTTCTGCCAGAGTTCCGCGGCCGTTGCCACTATCTCCACCCCGGCGGAACGGTATGCCTCGTCGGTGATCGACGCGGCCGCTCCGGCCCCGGTTTCGACGATGCAGTCGTAGCCGAGCTTCTGGAGCCGGCCCGCGCTTTCGGGGGTCAGCGCGACCCGCGCTTCGCCCGATGCGGTCTCTTTCGGTGCACCTATCTTCATTCACGTGCTCCTGGCGTTGCTATTGTGCTCGTTGTTGTGCCGGGAAGCCCTCGGGTTCACGCCGCCGCTTGAGGATCCGAGGGTGTCCGCGATCAATCTTCGCGCCCCGATTCCCGCGGGACGACGCCTGGGTTTTCCTGTATCTCCGTTCGAGTGTAGCCTCAATCAAAACCCGGGTGAGCGAAATATTCCGTCCCGTTCGGGATGTCTCATCGGCGCCCGAGGTCGCGGTCGAGCTCGTTCAGTCGCTCCGGCGTTCCGATATCCAGCCACAATCCCGCGTAGCGCTCGCCGGAAACCCGGTCGGCGGCGATGGCCGCTTCCAGGACCGGCCGCAGCGCCCGGAAGCCCGGCGCCAGCGGGGCGAACATCTCGGGGCGAAACAGCCCGATGCCGCTGTAGGTGAATCGCGGCTCGCCATCGAGCATCACGCGGCCGCCGGACAATGCGAAGTCGCCTTCCGGGTGGTGCGCGGGGTTGTCGACCAGCACCAGGTGCGCATGCGCCGTCGGGGCCATCCCCGTCAGGCCAGCCAGCGGAAAGTCGCAGTGGACGTCGCTGTTGACCACCAGGAAGGGATCGTCGCCGAGCAGCCCCAGCGCATGCCGAATGCCGCCGGCGGTCTCAAGCGCACCTTCCGGCTCTCGCGAATAGCGGATTTCGACGCCCAGCGCGGCGCCGTCGCCGAGCACGTTCTCTATCATCGCGCCGTGCCAGGCCAGGTTGATCACGAGCTGCCTGATCCCGGCCGAGCGCAGGCGCTCTATCTGGTGGACGATCAACGGTTTGCCGCCGACTTCCAGCAGCGGCTTGGGGATACGGTCGGTAAGCGGTCGCATGCGCTCACCGCGGCCGGCCGCCAGGATCATCGCGCGCATGGCGAACCCTTTGCAATCGTTTCAGTCCAGATAATGTAGCCCCGCAGCTGATTCAGGTGTTGCAGCCCGGTTCGAGGCGGTATCGGTTACGCTGCGAATTCCGCGAAAGGATATCCATAGTGTCATGATTTCATCACTGCGTTACATTCCTGCCCTTGTGCTGGCCCTTTGCACGGGCCCGGGTATCGTCACGAATGCACTGGCGCAGGCGGATACCCAGTACAGCGAACTGTTCGAATCGCTGCAGCCGGCGCTGTATACGGTCGAGGTGGTCGACCGGATCAGCAACAACAAGAATGCCCAGGGAAGCGGATTCATCGTGACCGGGGATGGCGTGCTGGCGACCAATTACCACGTGGTCTCCGAGTTCGTGCTGGATCCCGAGCGCTATTCGCTTCGCTACCGCGATGCCGGCGGCCAGACTGGACCGCTGGAGGTGCTCGAGGTCGACGTCCTGCACGACCTGGCGCTGGTGCGATTCATCGACGGCGCGCCGCCGAACGTGTCGGCGCCGTTCGACCTGGTCGAATCCGAGCCGCGCATGGGAGAAACCATCCTGGCCCTGGGCAATCCGTACGACATCGGGATCAGCCTGGTGCCGGGTACTTACAACGGCCTGCTGGAAAACCAGTATCGCAAGAACATTCATTTCACCGGCGCGCTCAACCCGGGCATGTCGGGCGGCCCGGCGGTCAACACTGCCGGCGCGGTCGTCGGCATCAACGTGGCTGGCGCCGGCAATTCGGTCAGCTTTCTCGTGCCTGCAGGCAATCTTCGCGCGCTGCTGGAGCGCGCCCCGGAGGCGCCCTCATCGCTGGACGACATGCGAAGTCGCGTGGTTCAGCGCATCATCGATCACCAGGGCGAGATGATCGACGACCTGCTGGCGGGTGACTGGACGCTCGAGGCCTTCGGACCGCTGATGATTCCGCGCGAAATCACCCCGTGGCTTTCGTGCAGCGGTTCGGGCAGCGATGCAGATGCCGAAACGCCCTGGGTGGAGAGCCACTCGAACTGCACGCTGAACGATCGCATCTACCTCTCGCGCACGCTGGACACAGGTCCGGTGGAGCTCATCTTCGGCTGGTACCAGAGCGACAGCCTCAACGAGTTCCAGTTCGCGCGGGTCTTCGAGCAGACCACCTTCATGCCGTTCAACCGAAGCGGCGAGGACGACGTGACCGAATTCGAGTGCCGTGAAGACTGGGTCGTGTTCGAGAATCTCGCCCCGGTCAAGTTCAAGGCCACATACTGCCTGCGCACCTATCTCGACTATCCGGGGCTTTACGACGTGCTCTACGTGGCCCGGGCACTGATGCCGGATTCGGAGGGGCTGCACGTGCATTACACGCTGGCCGGAGTCGGGCGGGACAAGGCGATGGAATTCCATCGTCATCTGCTGGGGGCGCTGTCATGGAAATGATCGTCGAACAGCTGGGCACGACCAACAACGTGCTGGATCGGCAGAAATTCGATCAGCATTCGGTCTGGCTGGGCCGGGCGTTCGACAACGACGTGATCCTGTCCGACGAGCACGTCGACGCCAGCCATGCAAGGCTTGTCTTCGACGAGGACGGCCGCCTGTGGCTGGAGGACCTGGGCAGCGTCAACGGCATTCGAAGGCCGCGGCACAAGGCGCACATAGAGCGTACCGAGGTCAACAGCGGCGAGGTCTTCCTGATCGGCCGCAGCAGGATCCGAGTGTTTCTTGGCACGCACCCCGTGCCGCCTGCGGTAAGAATCCGGATGTCGGAGGTATTTCTGCTCTGGCTGGGCAAACCGCAGGTGACCGTGATGCTGGCGCTGCTCTTCGTGGCCGCGAAGGTTCTGGGCACCTGGCTTTCGACCATCGGGGAATTCCGGTGGAGCCAGGTCATCGAGCGCAACCTGGGCGAGGTCATGACCTTCTTCGCGCTGGCCGTCGGCGTTTACTTCCTGTCGGTACTGTTCAGGCGGGGCGGAAATTTCCTGGCCCACCTGAGCCTGCTCATACTGGTGTTCCTGCTCTCGGCGCTGCTGGAGTTCGCGCTGTCGGTCGCGGCGTTCAGCAGCGGTGACGGCGCATATCCGGTGCTGGACTGGCTGGACTCGGCGCGTGGTTACCTGATGCTGTTCATCTACCTCTGGAGCATTCTTTACCTGGCGTTCCACATTTCGCTGCTTCGGCGCACGTTGATCAGCATCGCGATCGTCGCGGTCATGCTGGGCGTGAACAACCTGCCCGAGGACTCGATGCGACGCTTTGCCAGCCAGCAGGCGTATCCGCTCAAGCAGCAATGGCTGCCGCCGGCGCTGCTGATCGGCGAGCCCGTGCCCGCCGAGTCTTTCCAGGAAAAAGCGGAGGCGCTGTTCGATGTCGTCGACGAAAAACGTTCGGAGGCGCTGGAAGAGCGCGAAGCCGAAGACGTCGATTCGCAAGCCTTGCCCGAAGACGATGTGCCAACGCCTGAAGAGGAGATCGAGCTCGAAGAAAGCGTGCCCGACGGCGGCGAGGCGCCGGCGGGGTCAGTCGTCGAGGCGGGCCCGGGCGCGCCAGCCGCCGAGCAGCCGGTCGAGTAGGGCCAGCTCGGGGTTGCGATCGATCGCGGCCTTGAGGTACGCGAAGAAGCGCGGCGCGTCCTCGAGGTACCTGGGCTTGCCGTCCCGGTAGCGGATGCGGGCGAAGATGCCGAGCACCTTGAGATGGCGCTGCACGCCCATCAGGTCGCAGGTACGCCGCCACAACTGCGGGTCCTCCGGTACAGGCAATCCATCGGCCAGCGCGCGCTTTCGATAATCCTCCAGCCAGGCGTCGACCCGGTCGGGTGGCCAGCTCAGGAAGGCATCGCGCAACAGGCACACCGGGTCGTAGCTGATTGGCCCCAGCACCGCGTCCTGGAAATCCAGGATGCCGGGGTTCGGTTGCGAGACCATCAGGTTGCGCGGCATGAAGTCACGGTGGACGAAAACCGCGGGCTGGTCCAGCGCCCAGCGGATCAGCGTCATGCATACCATCTCCCAGTCGTCGAGCTCGGACTCGGTCGGTTCGACCCCCCAGTGACGGGCCAGGAACCAGTCGGGGAAAAGGCTGAGCTCCCGCAGCAGAAGCGCGGCGTCGTAATCCGGCAGGCTCGTTGCGTCGGCGTCGCACTGCATCTTCGAAAGCGCGGTCATGGCTTCGCCGAACATGGCATCGGCGTTGTGCTCGTCCAGCACTTGATGCCAGGGACGGTCACCCAGGTCGGTCAGAAGCAGGAATCCGCGTTCGCGGTCCTCGGCCAGCACCTCAGGTGCGTTCAGCCCGGCCCTGCGCAGCCGGCCAGCGATGTCAACGAACGGGCCGGTGGCTTCGCGCTCGGGCGGGGCGTCCATGACGACCCGGCTTTCGTCGCCATTCGTGATTCGAAAATATCGGCGGAAGCTGGCGTCGCTCGAAATCGGCGAATGGCGCCGAATCTCGAAGTCCGCATGACGTTCCGCCCAGGCCAGTGCTTCGCGTGCGCGGGCGTCCGGTGGAGCAGGGTCAGGATTGGATGATCTGATCGACAAGTTCTTCTTCTCCGGTTTTTCGCGCAATGTCCCATGCCGAAATCCAGTCGTCCATGCCTGCGGCGTATCGCTGCGCAATATTCCGGACGATGCCGACCGCATTCGCCAACAGGGCCGGATCGAGGTCTCGAGATTCCGAAACGGCCTTTTCCACGCGATTGTAGTCGCGCTCCAGGTAATCCGGCAGGGGCGCTTCGGAACGCACCTGCGCGATCTGCATCGAAATCCCGCTGCGCGCGCTCATGATCTGCCTGACCAACTCGTCGCGCAGCGCGCGATCGTCTGCATGGGCCATGTCTATCAGGGTCTGCTTGAGCAGTCCGGCGCGCACAGGGTGGGAGCTGGATCGCGCGGTTCGCGCGAGGTTGTCCAGTACGTGCCTGAAGAAAAGGCCGGCATTCAGCCCGGGCGGTCTTGCGATATCCTCGGCCGACCAATGACGCGGCCGTTCCGGTTGGTGCCTGAGCATCCAGGGCATTCCCAGCTGCAGGCTTCCGGGATCCATGAAGCGCACGAGTTCGCCCAGCAGCGAATCCTCTCCCGCGCCATTCGGCAAGGTCGGCAGCATCAGCGTGGAGTTGTCGATTCCGGTAAGCGTTGTCGTCATCAGGCTGTAATCGGTCACGACCCTCAGGTCGGGCTCGCAGCGGGCGGTCCAGCGCCGTTCGAGCGCCGCTCGATAGCGCGCCTCGCCCTGCATCCACTCGGACAGCTCTCGCAAGGGCCGGCAGAACAGCCAGCGGGGTGAGTGGGTACCCGGGTCGCCGAAAACGCCGTTGACGGTGAACCGGATTCGACCCTCGGCACGCATCTCGGCCACGGTCGTCGGCGTCGGATCTCCGATGCGCGCCGGCTTCGGGCCAAGGTCGGAAAGGATCTCTCCGGCCGTCCGCCCGAGCCAGGATTCGTGCGCTCTAACCGGATCGAGCCCGGCCGCATCGCGAAACGGCGTTCTCAACGATCCGGGCTGCGGAAATGCGGCGCCGTAATCGTTGCTGCTGCAGATCCTCACATGCGTCGGATCGGGGTCGTGGCCCCCGAATACGGCCTGCAGGGAGGCATCGTCGTCCAACAGTCCGAACCTGCGGCCCGCAGACATCAGAAGGGCTGCGTTGATACCGCAGCCATAGCGCAGGCCCTGGTCGTCGTGACCGTGCATGAACCAGCGCAGCTTCCGCCCGTCGATATCGGCGCGCGCCGAAAGCACATCGACCAGCCGTCTGCGATGGCCGGCATCGAGATGCAGCAGCCGGATGCCGGTGCGCTTGTCGGCGTCGGAGATCAATTCGTCGATCTGTCGCTGCACGGTCGAATCCGGCGTGTCGTCGATGATGATGCAGCGCAAGATCCCCGCGTCTTCGCAGCGGCCGTCGACGATACTGTCCAGGCCGCGCGCCAGCGCATTGGGCCGACCGCTGGATCGAATGTACAAGGTCTCGAGCCCGGGCCTGACGCCTGGCTCTCGAATCCGGTCGAACTCGCCGAACAGTTCCGGTTCGGACGCGAGGAAACCCTGCTTGCGCAGGTTCTGAAGACTATCCAGTGCGCGCGCGCGGAAGGCCGCCCCGTGGCGCCGGCACAATTCATCGGCATGCCCGGAAAGGGATCTCGGCCGATCGCATTGCTGCAGAACCATCACATCGACGTTGGCCAGCCGTTGCATGGCCTCGCCGTGCGCCAACCGGACAACGGCTTCGGACGGCGAGATCGGGAAGGCGTCGAATGGCCTGGCCACCATGCGCTGGTTCGATCCCGCTGCCGCGGGCGGCGCCGAAGACACACTGAACGAAAAGCTGAACGATTGCTCGGACATATTGTTCGGCTGCACTTTCTCGAGTCTGGAAACGAATTGTGTCATCCGGCATCAACGGCGCGTCCCGGGCCTGAAACCGCGCTCGCCGACGCCTCGGCGCACTTGCCGCCGCTTATCGGTTAAAATAATACCAAATTGGTCTTGTTTTTCACGCGGCCGGTGGCACTATACCAGTGAGGGCCGAAATGGACGCCGGGAAATGTTGAGAATTGGAAAGTTGACCGACTATGCAACCGTGGTGATGGCCGAGCTGGCCGATCACCCCGGCGAATGCTGGTCGGCCTCGCAGGTAGCCGAGGCCACGCGGCTGGAATTGCCGACGGTGGCCAAGGTACTCAAGACCCTGGCCCGGGCCGGGCTGATCGATTCGGTGCGCGGCGTCAACGGCGGCTACAGGCTGCACGATCCGGCCGATTCAGTCTCGGTGGCCGCAATCATTCGCGCCATGGAAGGTCCGATCGCACTGACAGAATGCGGGCTGGAACCGGGTCTTTGCTCGCGCGAGCACGATTGCAGCCTGAAAGGGAACTGGCAGCGTATCGGCGAGACGGTCGAGCGGGCACTGGATTCGCTGACGCTGGCCGATCTTGCCGCGCCGCGGAACCCGGGACTGCGACTGGTCACTCGAGCGGCGCCCGTACCTGGCGAATCGGCCAAGTAGCCGCTTGAACGGTCTTCAATCAAATTCATCAATGGTGTGGCATGAGTGAAACCCAGCAGCAAGTCGAGGAACTGATCCAGAGTCGCTACAAGGCGGGCTTCTACACCGATATCGAGTCGGAATCCGTCGGCGCCGGTCTGAACGAAGAGATCATCGCGATGATCTCGGCCAAGAAGGACGAGCCCGAATGGATGCTGGAATGGCGCCTGAAGGCGTTTCATCACTGGCAGACCATGACAGGTCCCAACTGGGCCAAGCTGAACCTGCCCGGTATCGATTTCCAGAAGATTCACTACTATTCGGCGCCCAAGCAGAAGGACCGCCCCAAGAGCCTGGACGACGTCGATCCAAAGCTTTTGGAAACCTTCGACAAGCTGGGCGTGCCGTTGCACGAGCGGGCGCGGTTGGCCGGTGTCGCGGTCGACGCGGTGTTCGATTCGGTTTCCGTGGGCACCACTTTCCAGAAGGAGCTGAAGGAAGCGGGCGTCATCTTCTGCTCGTTTTCCGAAGCGGTGCAGGAACATCCGGAACTGGTTCGAGAATACCTCGGATCGGTCGTGCCTTATCGCGACAATTATTTTGCCTGTCTGAACTCGGCAGTGTTCTCGGACGGGTCGTTCGTCTACATTCCGGAAGGCACCAAGTGTCCGATGGAGTTGTCGACCTACTTCCGGATCAACGCCCGCGACACGGGACAGTTCGAGCGCACGCTGATCATCGCCGAGCCCGGCGCCGAGGTCAGCTATCTCGAAGGCTGCACGGCGCCGATGCGCGACGAGAATCAGCTGCACGCCGCAGTGGTGGAGCTTGTTGCAAGAAAGAAGGCGAAGATCAAGTATTCGACGGTACAGAACTGGTATCCGGGCGACGAGAACGGCAAGGGCGGCATTTACAACTTCGTGACCAAGCGCGGCGATTGTCGCGAGGACGATTCACGGATTTCCTGGACGCAGGTCGAGACCGGCTCGGCGATCACCTGGAAATACCCGTCGTGCATTCTCCGGGGCGATCGGTCGGCCGGCGAGTTCTATTCGGTGGCCTTGACCCACAACCACCAGCAGGCCGACACCGGTACCAAGATGATTCACCTGGGCAAGAACACGTCGAGCAAGATCATTTCGAAGGGCATCTCGGCCGGCAAGAGCTCCAACAGTTACCGCGGACTGGTGCGCGTGGCCAGGAAGGCCGACGGTGCGCGCAACTACACCCAGTGCGACAGCCTGCTGATCGGCAAGACCTGCGGCGCGCATACGTTTCCGTACATCGAATCGGCCAACCCGACGGCGAAGATCGAGCATGAAGCGACCACTTCGCGCATCGGCGAAGACCAGCTCTTCTACTGCCAGTCCAGGGGCCTGGACGAAGAGGAGGCCGTGGCGCTGATCGTCGACGGTTTCTGCAAGGAAGTGTTCAAGGAACTGCCGATGGAATTCGCCGTCGAGGCCAAGGCACTGCTGGAGATCTCGCTCGAAGGCGCTGTCGGCTAGAAGCTATTCGGCCGCGGATAGACGCAGATGAACACGGATGAAAAGCTTGCCGGCAACGTGGAATACCACCGGAAGCGCGAAGGGCGGCAATGGAGTCGACAAAGCGGCTCCAATTTGATTGCCATTTTCATCAGCGTTCATCAGCGTTCATCCGCGGCTTGAGAGATTTGATATTTCAAGAGGTTTTATGCTGAACATCAAGAATCTGCACGTCGCCGTCGGCGGCGAGGAAATCATCAAGGGGCTGGATCTGGAAGTCGGGCCCGGCGAACTGCACGCGATCATGGGACCGAATGGGTCCGGCAAGTCGACGCTGGGGTACGCGCTGGCAGGCCGTGACGGCTACGAGGTCACGGACGGCTCGGTCGAGTTCGACGGCCGGGACCTGCTCGAGCTCGAGGTCGAGCAGCGGGCCGCGGCCGGGTTGTTCCTGGCGCTGCAGTACCCGGTCGAGATCCCGGGCGTCAACAACGCCTATTTCCTGCGTGCCGCTCTGAACGCCCAGCGCAAGGCCCGGGGCGAGGAGGAGGTCGACTCCATGGCTTTCCTCAAGACCGTTCGCGAGCAGCTCAAGGCGCTGAAAATGGATGAAGCGCTGCTCAAGCGCGCGGTCAACGAAGGTTTTTCCGGCGGCGAGAAGAAGCGCAACGAAATCGTCCAGCTCGCCGTGCTGCAGCCCAAACTGGCGATCCTCGACGAGACCGATTCCGGGCTGGACATCGACGCCCTCAAGCTGGTCGCCGAGGGCGTCAACCGATTGCGCGACGAGAACCGCTCGTTCATCGTCATCACGCACTACCAGCGGTTGCTGGAATATCTCGTGCCGGATCGCGTCCACGTGCTGTCCGACGGTCGGATCGCCGAGAGCGGCGACCGGTCGCTGGCCCAGCGCCTTGAGCGCGAGGGCTACGCGTTCCTCGATACCGCGGAGGCCTGATTCGGAATGTCGGCACTGATCGAAAAACTGCTGCCGCAGGTCGCTGGCGAAGACGACGGCAGCTTCGGCGCCTTGCGCAGGAAGGCGCAGAAGGTACTGATGAAGCATGGCTTTCCGCACCGCAAGACAGAGAACTGGAAATACCTGCCGCTGGGCCTGCTGGAAAAGCGCACATTCAGCGACGCGGTTCCCGACCGGGCCGCGACGCCGTCGCTGCCGACATATCCGTTCGAGGCCGGCGTGATCCATTTTCACAACGGTCGCCTCGACCCGGACAGCTGTCGGCTTCCCGACGGCGTCTCGCTGACCGGCATGCTGCCGGCCGACATCGATGTTTCGGCGCTGGACGACACCGGTCCCGCCGACGCGTTCGCGTGGTTGAACCTCGCGCGCTTCGACCAGGGCTGGAAGCTGCGGGTGGACGGCCGACCCGACGAACCGCTGGTGGTCGCCACGACCTGCGACGACGAATTCGATGTGGCGGTTCACCCGAGACTGTGTGTGGAACTGGCCGAGGGTGCGACGCTGACGCTGATCGAAACCCAGGGCGGTCCGGGCGCCGGATTGATCAACGGCGTTCTGGACCTCCGGCTGGGTGCCCGGTCCAGCCTGACTCACGTCATCGAAAGATGCTTCGCCGAGACCGCCCTCATCCAGCGCACCGCGGCCCGCGTTTCGGATGCGGCCGCTTACAGGGCGTTCATACTCGACGGCGGCGGTCCGCTGACCCGGCAGGACCTGGTGGCCGAACTGGTGTCGCCGGGCGCGACGGCCGGCATTTCAGGCGTTGCGACGCTGTCCGGTCGCGCCCTGGTCGATTACCACACGGCGATAGAGCACCGCGTGGGCGGTACGGAAAGCCACGAGAACTTCCGTATCCTGGCCGACGACCAGTCGACCGGCGTGTTCAACGGGCGAATCCACATCCTGCGCGGCGCCGACGACAGTCACTCGCAAATGAATACCGGCAACCTGCTGCTCAGTGAAAATGCGCGCATCAATACCAAGCCGGAACTGGAAATTCACGCCGAGGACGTGACCGCGAGCCACGGGGCGACGATCGGCCAGCTCGACGACGACGCGCGCTTCTACCTGCGCTCGCGGGGACTGAGCGAGGCGCAGGCGATCGCGCTGCTGAAGTACGGTTTTGCCGCCGCGGTCTTCGACACCATGGCGTCGGGCGCGGTGCGCGACTGGCTGACCGACCGACTCAAGGAGCACCTGTGATGGCCGCAAAGCTGGAGGGCCGAAAGATAGACGACCATTCGGAGACTTCGAGCCTGGACGTAGAGCGAGTACGTGCCGAGTTTCCGATCCTTTCCAGGGAAGTGCACGGCAAGCCGCTTGTGTACCTGGACAGCGCGGCCTCGGCGCAGCGTCCGCAGTCGGTCATAGACGCGGTCAGCGGTTTCTACAGTCGGTATAACGCCAACGTCCATCGTGGCGTCCACCAGCTCAGCGTCGAGGCATCCGAGGCGTTCGAGCAGTCGCGATCGACCGTGCGACGGCATCTGAACGCCGAGAGCGACCGCGAGATCGTTTTCACCCGCGGCACCACCGAGGCGGTCAACCTTGTCGCACAGTCGTTCCTGAGGCCGAAAATCCAGCCGGGCGACGAGATCCTGATCACCCACATGGAGCACCATTCCAATATCGTCCCGTGGCAGCTTCTGTGCGAACAGACGGGTGCAGTGCTCAAGGTGGCGCCGATCAACCGGCGCGGCGAACTGCTGGTCGACGAACTGGAAGCGCTGATCAACGAGCGCACTCGCCTGATCGGGATCGTCCACGTCTCCAACGCGCTCGGCACCGTGAATCCTGTCGCCGAGGTGTGCCGGATCGCGCGCGAACACGGGGTCGCAACCCTGGTCGACGGGGCCCAGGCGACGCCGCACGTGGACGTCGACGTGCAGGCGCTGGGATGCGATTTCTACTGCCTGTCGGCACACAAGATGTATGGCCCCACCGGCGTCGGCGTGCTCTACGGGCGCGAGGCGTTGCTGGAAGCGATGCCGCCGTGGCAGGGCGGCGGCGAGATGATCACGCGGGTGAGCTTCGACGAGACCACCTACAACGACCTGCCGCACAAGTTCGAGGCCGGCACGCCCAATATCGCCGGCGTCATCGGCATGGGCGAGGCGTTTCGCTTCATTCAGCGAACCGGCATCGAGGCGATCGCGCGTCATGAAGCGCAGCTGCTGGCCTACGCCACCGAGCGAATGGAGGCCATCGACGGACTGACCATCATCGGTACGGCCGAGCAAAAGGGTCCAGTGGTTTCGTTCACGCTGGAAGGCGCTCATCCCAACGATATAGGCACCATCGTCGATCACTTCGGCGTGGCGATCCGCACCGGGCACCACTGCGCCATGCCGGTAATGCAGTTCTTCGAAGTGCCGGCGACGGCACGGATTTCGTTCGGCGTCTACAACACGACCGACGAAATCGACGTATTCCTCGACGCACTCGGGAAGGCGCGCGAGATGCTCGCCTGAAAAACGGCTTTTTCGCCATGAAAAAAGCGCGGACAACACGCGTTGTCCGCCCTGCCGGCCCGGCGCGTACCGGTGCTTCCCGGAGTTACAATGGCGCGAAATCCACGTCGGAGACCGTACATGCGTACCCTTTTGATCTTTCTAGCCGCAATCGTGGTGATCATCCTGGGTCTCTGGGCCACCCTGGTGCTGTACTTCGATGAAGAGAAGCTCAAGCAGATCGCGACCGAGCAGGTCCGGGCGCAAACGGGTCGCGAGCTGATCATCAACGGCCCGCTCAAGCTCGACTTCTTCCCCGGCATTTCCCTGGTGGCCTCGGATGTCGAGTTGTCGGGGCCGGAAAACTACAGCGGCCCGGATCTCTTCACGGCCGATGAGTTCCGCATGTCGCTTTCGCTGATGCCGCTGCTCAGCGGGAACGTGGAAACCGGTGATATCGGCCTGCAGAAGGCCGAGGTCAACATCCATACCGACCTGTCGGGCGTCAGTTCGCTGGACGGACTGGCCGGCGGGGACGCACCGGCCGAAACCGATGCGCCGCGATCCAGCGTATCGACCGGCCAGATCCTGCTCAGCGGCATAAGGTTGAACGTGACCGACGCCGCGACGGATTCGCGCCAGGTCTTCGTCGTCGAACGTCTCCAGGTCGATTCGTTCAGCTACGACAAGCCGGTACCGTTCGAATTCCAGGGCAGCCTCGGCGATCCGCCCGTGATCAGCGACATCGATCTCAAGGGCGAAGTCGTCGTGCCTTCCGGCGCCGGCCCGATCCAGATCGCGCGCCTGGAAGTGGACGCCGATCTCTCCGGCGTGGCGATGGGTCTTTCCGGCAGTGGTGAAATCCAGCCGGGACCGCCGATGGCGGCGAGCTTCAGCGACGGACGCATTCGCCTCGGTGACAGCGAGTTCGAGGCCGCGTTTTCCTATACCGACGGTCCGCGCCCGATGATAGAGGCGACGCTGGAAGGCGAGATGCTGGACGTCGACGCGTTGCTGGCGTCGCTGCCGGCCGCACCGACCCAGTCGCCGGAGGCTGGCGGTGATGTTGATGGCGATAGTGCCGGCGACGCGCCCGAGGATTCGCCGTTGCTGTTGCTCCGCGATATGGACCTGGACGCCGAACTGACCCTGGAAGAAATGAAGATCTCGGGGCTGACCCTGAACAGCATTCGTACCCGGCTGCTGGCGAAGAACGGCATCGTGACCATAGATCCGCTCTCCGGCGCGCTGGCCGGCGGACGACTGGACGCGGTCGGCCGGGTGGACCTCAATGCCGAGCCGCCCTCGGTAAGCCTGTCGCCGGTATTCGACCTGGAAAACCTCGGGCAGGCATTGGCGCCCTGGGGCATGGACCGGTTCCTGACCGGCTCGGGTGTCCTGGATCTGGAACTGAACGCTCGCGGCCTGGACGTGAAATCGATTCTGGGCTCGCTGAGCGGCGACGGCGAATACGACTTCCGCGACGGCAGCATCAAGGGCTTGAACCTTGACGGCATGGTGGAGAGCCTGGCCGCACGCAACATAGCCGAGGCGGTCAGGACGGGCGTCGGCGGCACGACAGAGTTCCAGACGCTGGAAGGCGTTCTCTCGATCCAGGACGGCACGATCAGCCTTCCGGGAATGCAGATCATCACCGAACTGCTGGGCATCAGCGGAGACGTCCGGCTGGGCATGGCGGACCTCAGCCTGGACGGGCAGATTCGGGTCGAGGGCGAGCGCCTAAACCAGATTCCGATCGCGCTGGAGGGCACGCTGACCCAGCCAAGACTGGTGCCCGATGTGGGCGAGGCGCTCAAGGAGGAAGCCGGTCGGCGCGTCATGGATTTCCTGAAGAAGCGCAGCGAGCGGGAAGAGGAAAAGGAAGACGGCAGCGACGGTGGGTGAGCTTGCCTGACGAGCCCCGCGCGCCGGCGCAGGTCCCGGTCGCATGACTGATCGCGTGATGCAGGATCATGCCGGCGATACCGCCCGAAAGGCGCTGGTTGCCGGTCTCGGGGCCTATTCCTTCTGGGGCCTGGTGCCGCTTTATTTCAAGCTTGTCGCCTTTGCCGGCGCCGACGAGATCATCGCCCATCGCGTGATCTGGTCGGTGGGTTTCCTGGCGCTGGTGCTCACGCTTCGCAACCGGCGAAATTTCCGCGCGCACGTCGCAATCAACAGGAAGGTGGCGGCTGCGCTGATGCTCAGCGGCGCGCTGGTGGCGGTCAACTGGCTGGTATTCGTCTACGCGGTCAATTCGGACCAGGTCCTTTCGACCAGCCTGGGCTATTTCATCAATCCGCTGGTCAGCGTGCTGCTGGGCACCCTTGTGCTGCGCGAGCGGATGTATGGCGCCCAGGTCATTGCGGTCGGCCTGGCCGCGGCCGGGACGATCTACCTGACCGTGCAGGTCGGCGAGCCGCCGTGGCTGGCCCTGGCGCTGGCCTTCAGTTTCGGTCTTTACGGGCTGGTCCGAAAGGTAACCGACGTCGGTCCCATGGTCGGACTGTTCTGGGAGACCCTGATGATGATGCCGCTGGCGCTGTTGTGGCTCTTCTGGACCTCGCGCCACGGCGAAATCGTCTTCGGCGACCTCGGCCTGGCCCAGGATCTGCTGCTGATCGGCACCGGCCTGGTCACCGTGATTCCGCTCGTGCTGTTCGCGACCGCCGCGCGCGGCCTCCCGCTGATCACGGTTGGCCTGATGCAGTACCTCGCGCCGTCGATTTCTTTCTGCCTCGCCGTGTTCCTGTTTCGCGAGCCGTTTACAATCCACCATGCGGTGGCTTTTGGCGCCATATGGTCGGCGCTGGCGCTCTACACGGGTGCGATCTGGCAACGTACCCGCCAGCAGCGGCGGATTGTCGCCGAGTCCATGCGCCGTACCGGTTAACATCGTCGTGACCCGACGCACGGGCGCAGACCGGCCGGAATCCCGGATTGCGCGGATTCGCGCAGCCAATTGATCGAATCGGAAACAACACCAATCGATGACTGACCAGCAGCAGATCAAGGATCGGCCGAGCAGCCGCAACGTCACTTCGCTGAAGGCGCTCAAGCCCTATGTTCGCCGCTACAAGCTCCAGATCGGGCTTATCGGCCTGTTCCTGACCCTGGCGGCCGCCGGCACCATCGCGATTCCGGCGGCGGTCGGGCAGGTCATCGACAAGGGCTTCATGGCCGACGATCCCGATACCATCAATCTCTGGTTCTGGCTGCTTTTCGGCGCCGCGACGTTGATGGCCGTGGCCGGCGGCATGCGGTTTTACTGGGTGTCATGGCTGGGACAGCGAATCGTCACCGATCTTCGACGCGATGTTTATTCGCAGGTCATCCGGATGGAGCCGGAGTTCTTCGCCACCACGCGCACCGGCGAGGTGCTCTCAAGGCTCAACACCGACACGACGCTGGTCGAATCGCTGATCGGCTCCAGTGCATCGGTGGCCGTGCGCAATCTGCTGATGCTGATTGCCAGTTCCATCATGCTCGTGGTCACGGCACCTTCGCTGGCCGGTGTCATCGGCCTGATGATTCTGTTGGTGGCTTTGCCCGTCATGGTTCTGGGCCGATGGGTACGGCGCCTGTCGCGTGATGCGCAGGATCGTGTTGCCGATTTCTCGGCGCACGGAGACGAGACCATAAACGCGGTGCCGACGGTTCAGGCCTTTGCCCAGGAGGGGCGCGAATCGGACACCTTCGCCGGACAGGTCGAGAGCGCCTTCGATGCCCAGAAAAGCCGGATCTTCGCAACCACCATCCTGATCGTGCTGGTCATCGTGCTGACCTTCGGCGCGGTGACTTTCGTGCTGTGGCTTGGCGCGCACGCCGTGCTGGACGACCGGCTGAGCCCGGGCCAGCTCAGCCAGTTCGTGCTCTACGCCCTGCTGGCGGCCGGGTCCACGGCCTCGCTCAGCGAGGTCTGGGGCGGTGTCCAGCGGGCCGCCGGCGCGATGGAGCGGCTGGCCGACCTGCTGACCGCCACCAACAGCCTGCCCAAGGCCGAAGAGCCCGCGGTATTCCCGGCCGGTTCGGTCGGACTTGCCTTTTCCGGCGTGACGTTCGCCTACCCGTCGAGGCCAGACGAACCTGTGCTCAAGCATCTGGATTTCGAAGTCAACCCGGGTGAAACCGTGGCGCTGGTGGGTCCGTCGGGCGCCGGCAAGAGCACGATCTTCCAGCTGATCCTGCGTTTTTACGACCCGGATTCGGGCCGCGTGCTGATCGGCGGGCACGACATCCGGGACTACGACCCGACAGACCTCCGCGCGGCGCTCGGACTGGTGTCGCAGGACGTGGTGCTGTTTTCCGGCACGGCCGCCTACAACCTGCGTTACGGCAGGCCGGAGGCGCTGGACGAGCAGGTTCGCGATGCCGCGAGGCTGGCCCAGGCGCACGATTTCATTCACGCGCTTCCCGAAGGCTACGACGCGTTCCTCGGCGAGCGCGGCATCCGGCTTTCCGGCGGACAGCGACAGCGCCTCGCCATTGCCCGCGCCCTGATCAAGACCCCCAGCATCCTGCTGCTGGACGAGGCCACCGCCAGCCTGGACGCCGAAAGCGAGCGCCTGGTGCAGCAGGCCATCGACGAGGCCAGTCGCGACCGCACCGTACTGGTCATCGCGCACCGCCTGGCGACGGTCAGGCGCGCCGACCGCATTCTCGTGATCGAAAACGGAGAACTCGTCGAGCAGGGGACCCACGACGAATTGATGCGTGACTCCGGGCTTTACCGGCGACTGGCGCAGTTGCAGTTTCCCGACGAAGTCGCGGAACCGGAAGCCGTCGATACAATCTGAACCCGTACTGAAACCACCAGGAGCCCGACGCATGGCATACCGAACAGCAGGCACATTTGGACGATCGTTCTTCATGTTCGCAATCGCGATTGCTGCATTGATCGCCGGAGGCTGCGCCAGCAAGCCGTCGGACAACGTGATGATTGCCGACGCGCGAGCCGCCGTGGTGCGTTTCGTCGACAGCGACCCCGGTTTGCAGGACTGGGTCAACCACGCCCATGGCTATGCAGTGTTCCCGAGCATGAACAAGGGCGGTTTCGGGGTGGGCGGTTCCTACGGGCGCGGCGTGGTATTCGAGCGCGGGGAGCCGGCGGGCACGACCAGCAGCGTGCAGGGAACGGTCGGATTGCAGATCGGGGTTCAGAACTTTGCCCAGATCATCTTCTTCCAGGACGAAGCCGCAATGCGCACTTTTCAGCGCGGCAACTTCGAGTTCTCGGCCCAGGCCACGGCGATCGCCGCCACCGCCGGGGCGGCCAAGACGACCAGTTACGAGAAAGGCGTAGCAGTGTTCATCATGGCCAAGGGTGGCCTGATGGCCGAAGCGTCCGTAGGCGGTCAGAAATTCGAATACCAGCCGCTGTAGCAAGCGATTCGATCGAGGCGTGATCAGATAATCTTTACGCGCCGGGCGGCACACTTGCGCCCATGAAAAGCGACGACCTGCTGCGTCCGGACGCCGGCGGCCTTTATTGCGAGGCCGGGGATTTCTGGATCGATCCGCTCCAGCCGGTCGGGCGCGCGATCGTCACGCACGCCCACGCCGACCATGCGCGCGCGGGTTCCGGCGACTACCACACGGCAAGCGACAACCTCCCGATCCTGGCCGCGCGGATCGGCGAGGGCGCGCCGCACCACGGTCACGAATGGGGCCGGCCTTTCGAACTGGGCGATACCCGCGTGACGCTGTTTCCGGCCGGGCACATCTTCGGCTCCTCGTGGGTGCGCATCGAGTCCGATGCCGGCACCTGGGGCGTGTCGGGGGACTTCAAGCGCGCCGCGGATCCGACCTGCCCGCCATTTCATCCCGAGCCGGTGGACGTCTGGCTGACCGAGTGCACCTTCGGCCTGCCGGTCTACCGCTGGCCGGCGCCCGAGCAGGTGATCGACGAAATTCTCCAGTGGTGGCGCGACTGTCGCAAGGCCAACCGGCCCGCCGTACTGTTCTGCTATGCGCTGGGCAAGGCGCAGCGCATCCTCGCCGAGCTGGCCGGGCGCACTGACGAGGCGGTCTGGCTGCATGGCGCCATGCGGCCGCTGGTCGATGCCTATCGCGAGGCGGGCGTCGCGATGTTGCCGACAAGACTGGTGTCGGAGGCCGAAAAGGCCGAAAAATTCGCCGGCCAGCTTGTCCTGGCGCCGCCCTCTGCGGCCGGATCGACCTGGATGCGCCGTTTCCCCGGACATTCGGCCGGCTTCGTGTCGGGCTGGATGCGTATCCGCGGCAACCGCCGCCGGCGCGGCTATGATCGCGGGTTCGTGATGTCCGACCATGCCGACTGGCCGGCGCTGGTCGATACCGTCGCGGACATGAAGGCGTCACGCGTGATCACGATTCACGGCAACGGCGAGGCTTTGGCGGGTTACCTGGGTGCCCGGGGTCTCCAGACCGAATCCTGGAACCTGCGCGCTACCCTTGCCGATTCAGCGAAAAACCGACCGGCAAGTCCGGCATGAAGCGCTTCGTTCGACTTTTCGAGGCGCTGGACCGAACCACAGGCACCAATGCGAAGGTCTCGGCGATGGTGGAGTATTTTCGCGAGGCCGAGCCGGAAGACGCGGCCTGGGCGGTGTACTTTCTTACCGGACAGCGGCTCAAGCGCCTGGTGGGCACCCGGGAACTGCGCGAATGGACCGGCGAATTCTCCGGCCTGCCGTCCTGGCTGGTCGAGGACAGCTACGAGCACGTCGGCGACCTGGCCGAGACCATGGCGCTGCTGGCGCCCGAGCCCGACATCGCGCCGGCCGAGCTGCCGGCATTGCACCACATGGTCGAAAAGTGCATTCGACCGCTGAGTGCGATGACCGACGAGCAAAGGCGGACGGCGGTGTTCGAGCAGTGGCGTCATCTCCCCGGCACCGCGCGATTTCTCTACAACAAGATGATCACCGGCGCGCTTCGCGTGGGTGTGTCGAAACGGCTGGTGACCCGCGCGCTGGCCGAGCTGGCCGGCGTGGATCCGGGCCTGACCGCGCATCGGCTGATGGGCGACTGGCAGCCGACGCCGGAGAACTTCCGGCGGTTGCTGACCGGCGAGGGCGACCACGATCATGCAACCCCTTATCCGTTCTTCCTGGCCTCGCCGCTGGAGGCCGAGCCCTCGACCCTCGGATCGGCCGCCGACTGGCGCGCGGAGTGGAAATGGGACGGCATCCGCGCGCAGCTGATCCGACGCGCCGACGAGACCATCCTGTGGTCGCGCGGTGAGGAGCGGCTGGACGGCCGTTTTCCGGAAATCGAGCAGGCCGCGGCCGGGCTGCCGGACGGGACGGTGATCGACGGCGAGATCATGGCCTGGCGCGGCGGCGGGCGAGACGAAGGACCGCTGCCGTTTTCGGTACTGCAGACGCGCATCGGCCGCAAGAAGCCCGGTGCCAGGACGCTGGAGAGAGCGCCCGCGGTGCTGCTGGCGTTCGACCTGCTCGAGTACCAGGGTCGGGATTTGCGGGCCTGTCCGCTGGATCGTCGGCTCGAAATCATGTCGGACATGGTCGCATCGGCCGGCGATGCAATTAGGATCTCGGAATCGGTTGCTTTCGATCGATGGGACGAGTTGCCGGCGCTTCGAGCCTCCAGTCGCGAACGCGGGGTGGAAGGCTTGATGCTCAAGCGGGCCGATTCACCCTACCGGGTCGGCCGCAAGCGCGGCGACTGGTGGAAATGGAAGGTCGACCCCTATACCTTCGACGGCATCCTGCTCTACGCTCAGCCGGGCCACGGCCGGCGCTCTGGGCTTTTCACCGACTACACCTTCGCGGTGCATTCGGGGGATGACCTGGTGCCGGTGGCGAAGGCTTATTCGGGGCTCAAGCAGGACGAGATCGACGAACTGGACCGCTGGATCCGCGCAAACACCCGCGAGCGATTCGGCCCGGTCCGATCTGTGGAACCGGTACATGTTTTCGAACTGGCCTTCGAGGGCATCGCGCGATCGGGTCGGCACAAGTCCGGCATCGCGCTGCGGTTCCCGCGCATCCACCGCTGGCGGCGGGATCTTGGCGTCGGCGATGCCGATCGGCTCGAAGACCTCGAGCGTCTGCTCGCGGACCCGAGTGCCGACTGACCAGCACATGGAGGCGTATTTCGCCCACCGCGGCTGGCCGGTGCTGGATTTTCAGCGGCGCGCCTGGGCCGCCTATGGTCGGGGCGCCAGCGGGCTGATTCATGCGCCCACGGGCAGCGGCAAGACGCTGGCGGCGTGGGGTGGGGCGGCCGAGGAATTGCTGGGGAACGGGCCGAGTGGATTGAACTACCTCTGGCTGACGCCGCTGCGGGCGCTGGCGGGCGATACCGCGAGGGCGCTTGCGCGGCCGCTGGATTTTGCCGGTATGCGGGATGCGGTCGGCCTGAGAACAGGCGATACCTCTTCGCATCTGAAGAAGAAGATGCTGCAGCAGCCGCCGCCGGCCGTGGTGACCACGCCCGAGAGCCTGTCGGTGATGCTCAGCTACGCCGATGCGTCCAGATTGCTGGGACGTCTGCGCTGCGTGTTCGTCGACGAGTGGCACGAACTGATGGATTCCAAGCGCGGCGTGCTGCTGCAGCTCGCGCTGGCCCGCCTCAAGGCGCTGAATCCGGCGCTGAGGATATGGGGCCTGTCGGCCACGCTGGGCAACATCGACGAGGCGGCCGACGTGCTGCTGGGCGTTTCCGGTGCGCCGCTCGAAGGTGCTCGATCGCGAATCGAGATCGTCGCGGGCACAACGCCGCGCGAGATCGACCTGGTCTCATTGCTGCCTGAGCGCATCGAGCGCTTCCCATGGGCCGGGCGGGTCGGGGTGCACCAGCTCAAGAAGGTGGTGGCGCGGATCGAATCGGCCGCGTCCACGCTGGTGTTCACCAACACGCGTTCGCAGGCCGAGACCTGGTTTCACGCGATCTCGTCGGTATGTGCGTGGCCGGAAGCGGTTGCCCTGCACCACGGCTCCATCGACCGCCAACTGCGCGCGTCGGCCGAACAGGGTCTGGTCGACGGTCGGCTGAAATGCGTGGTCGCCACCGCCAGCCTGGATCTCGGCGTGGACTTTCCGACCGTCGAGCAGGTGATCCAGATCGGCAGCCCCAAGGGCATCGCGCGGCTGATCCAGCGGGCGGGCCGTTCCGGGCACCGGCCCGGCGGACGCGCGCGGCTGGTCTGCGTGCCCACCCACGCGCTGGAAATCCTGGAGCTTGCGGCAGTGCGAGAGCGTCTCCGGGAGGGTCGCGTGGAAGCCCGCCTTCCGCTCCGGCTGTCGCTGGACGTGCTGGCCCAGCACCTGGTCACAATCGCGCTGGGCGGCGGGTTCGCGCCGGACGCCATGTTCGACGAAGTCCGCGGTACGCATGCATTTGCCGGGCTGCGACGCGAACAGTGGCAGTGGGTGCTGGACTTCATCACGTGCGGCGGGCCGGCCCTGAAGGCGTACCCCGATTTTCAGAAGGTGGTCGAGTCCGGCGGGTTGATGCGGGTGCCCAGCCGCCGCATCGCGATGCTGCACCGGCTCAATATCGGGACCATCACGGCCGACGGCGCGATGCAGGTGCGGTTCGTCAAGGGCGGCGCCCTGGGCAGCATCGAGGAGCGGTTCCTGGCCAGGCTCAGGCCCGGCGACCGATTCGTCTTCGCCGGCCGCACACTGGCGCTGGTGCGAATTCGCGACATGACTGCATACGTGCGGCTGGCATCCGGAAAAGCCACCATACCGGCGTGGGCCGGCGGTCGACTGCCGCTATCGACGCTGCTGGCCGACGGCATGCTGAAGCTGATCGACAGTCTTGGCGCAGGACAGTATCCGGAAACGCCGGAGGCCGATGCGGCCAGGCCGCTGCTGGATCTGCAGCGGCAGGTCTCGGCGTTGCCCGGGCCCGGTCGGCTCCTCGTCGAGCGAACCGCGTCGCGCGAGGGGCATCACTGGTTCGTCTATCCGTTCGCCGGCCGGCTTGCGCACGAGGGCCTGGCCGCCCTGGTGGCATGGAGAATTGCGCGGGCAAAACCAGTGACCTTTTCGATCACGGTCAACGACTACGGCTTCGAGCTGGTCAGCGCCGCGCCCGTTTCGCTGGACCGCGAAGACTGGCGCCGCCTGCTGGCACCGGCCGCGCTGGTCGACGATATCGCCGCCAGCCTGGATGCGGCGAACCTCGCGAAGTCCCGCTTCCGGGATATCGCGCGCATCGCCGGCCTGGTCCAGCAAGGCTATCCGGGCAAGCGCAAGGCCACGCGCCAGCTGCAGGCCTCCAGCAGCCTGATCTTCGAGGTGCTCAGCGAGCACGATCCCGAAAACCGCCTGTTGGCGCAGGCGCGTCGGGAAGTGCTGGAAGCGCAGCTCGAGCTTCGCAGAATCGAGAGCGCGCTGGAACGCGCGGCCGGCCAGGAGATCGTCGTGGTCGAAACCGAGCGATTCAGTCCGCTGGCGTTCCCGCTATGGGCCGATCGACTTCGGGCCAGCCTGTCGACCGAGGACTGGCAGGTGCGGGTGGCTAGGATGCTGCAGCGTCTTGAAGGCCGGGCCGCCGAATGAAGCTCTCGCTGGCCGGCAACGAAGTCGAAATGCTGCCGGAGCGCGCGGTGTGGTGGCCGGCGCGTGGAACCGCGGTGATCGCCGACGTGCACCTGGGCAAGGACCAGGTCTTTCGCCGGTCGGGCATCGCGATTCCCGCCGCCGTCCTCGATTCGGAGCTGGCGATGCTGGATTCGCTCATCCGGCGTACGCGCTGCGAGCGCCTGCTGGTACTCGGCGACTGGGTGCATGCCGCGCCTGTAGAGGGCGAATCCTGGCCGACGGCGATTGCAAGATGGCGGGCGCAACACGACCAGCTGGCCATCGACCTGGTGCTCGGCAATCATGATCGGCACCTGTCGCGCTGGCTGGACACGTGGCGGATCGACGCGCACCTTGAACCGATGCAGATCAATGGCTTGGCGATGTTTCATGAAATCGATCCTGAAGTACCGGGCGCAGGCATGTCGGGTCATCTGCACCCGGTGGCGTGGCTTCGCTCGGGTCGGGAGAAAGCGCGCCTGCCGGCGTTCGCCAGGCGCGGCGATCATCTCGTTCTTCCGGCGTTCGGGCGCTTTACCGGGGGGTTCGACGGGCAGGAACGAGGCCCGTGGAAGTTGTTCCCGATTGCCGGCGACCGGGTCGTGGAACTGCCGCCGAGCTCCGGGCGCGGCCGGTAACTCGCGGCGTGCAGCCGCCCGGCGATCACGTAGTGAGCGCTCCCCGCTTCGACCACCGGACAGCCGGGACTGGAGGCACTAGAATCAAGGTCAGCCGGGCACCCGACGCCCGCGCCCGAAAATTTTTCGCCGGAAAACCGAACCCGAAACCGGAAACCGAATCGATGAACCTGACCCAGACCGAGCGATCCCGCGAACTCCAGCAGAAACTCGAAGCTTTCCTGAACGAACGCATCGAGCCGTTCGAACGTGAAATCCAGCAGCGCATCGAGCAGGGCGCCGATCGCTGGCAGGTGCCGGACGGCATGGCAGAGCTGAAGCAGGCTGCGCGCGACCGTGGCCTGTGGAATCTGTTCCTGCCGGACGCACGGCTGGGTGCCGGACTCAATACCCTGGAGTACGCGCCGCTGGCCGAGGTGATGGGCCGGTCGCTGATCGCGCCCGAGGTGTTCAACTGCAACGCGCCGGATACCGGCAACATGGAAGTGCTGTATCACTACGGCTCGGAAGAGCAGAAGGATAAGTGGCTGGAGCCGTTGGTGGCCGGCGAGATTCGCTCGGCATTCTGCATGACCGAGCCCGGAGTGGCGTCGTCCGACGCGACCAACATGGAAGCCACCGCGGAGATTGACGGTGACGAGGTGGTCCTCAACGGCCGCAAGTGGTGGTCGACCGGCCTGGGACATCCCGACTGCAGGATCCTGATATTCATGGGCTTGACCGATCCGGCGGCCGAACGCCATCGGCGGCACTCGATGGTCCTGGTGCCGGTGGACGCCAAGGGCGTGAAGATCGAGCGGATGCTCCACGCGATGGGTTTCGACGATGCGCCCTACGGCCATGGGGAAGTCTCCTTCAGCGACGTGCGGTTGCCGAAATCCGCCATCATCGCCGGTCCCGGCCGAGGTTTCGAAATCGCGCAGGGCCGGCTCGGGCCGGGGCGAATTCACCACTGCATGCGCTCGATAGGCCTTGCCGAGAAGGCGCTTGAGCTGGCCTGCAAGCGCGCGCTGTCGCGCCAGGCGTTCGGCAAGCCGCTGGCGAAACTGGGCGGCAACGCCGAAAGAATCGCCGATGCGCGCATCGCCATAGAGCAGGCCCGCCTGCTGGTGCTCAAGGCCGCGTGGACGCTGGACGAGAAGGGTATTCGCGGCGCGATGAGCGAGGTCTCCCAGATCAAGGTGGCCGTGCCGCGCATGGCGCTGGAGGTCATCGACATGGCCATGCAGCTGCACGGCGGCGCCGGCATGTGTGAAGACTTCCCGCTGGCCCAGGCCTGGGCCGGGGCGCGCTCGTTGCGCATCGCCGACGGGCCGGACGAGGTACACAAGATGCTGGTGGCGCGGTTCGAGTTTGGGCGGTATCGATAAGATTTTCCGGTTTGCTGTGGTCGGTGGTCGGATATCCCCTCCTAAAGCCAGGCCATTGGATACCGGCCTGGGGCTGGCGCCAGACCTCGGACCTGAAAACTGAAATCTCAAAGCTGAAACGACTGGAATTCGACGATGGCCGAGCCCCGCAACGAGAAGCTGATCGACAGGCCGCGCGCCGTGCGCGACGAGGACATGCCGGACCTCGAAGCGCTCGATGCGTGGCTGAAACGGAATGTTGACGGCCTCGACGGCAAGCCGGAAATCGAGCAGTTTCCCAAGGGCGCCTCCAACCTGACCTATCTGCTTCGCTACCCGGGCCGGGACCTGATACTGCGCCGCCCGCCGGCCGGCACCAAGGCGAAGTCGGCTCACGACGTGATCCGCGAGTACCGGATCCAGAAGGCCCTGAAGCCGGTGTTCCCCAAGGTGCCCGAGATGCTCGCGGCCTGCGAGGACCACGACGTGATCGGGTCGGATTTCTACGTGATGGAGCGGCTGGAGGGCATCATCCCGCGGGCCGACATGCCAAAGGGCCTGGAACTGTCGGAAAAGCAGACCCGCGAGCTGTGCCGCAACGCCGTCGACACGCTGATCGAATTGCACTCGGTGGACGTCGAGTCGGCCGGGCTGGACAGGCTCGCCAAGGGCGCCGGCTACAACCGCCGCCAGATCGACGGATGGTCGGGGCGTTTTCGCAAGGCCCGGACCTGGAACGTGATGCGGGGCGAGAAGGTCATGCGCTGGCTGGCCGACAATGTCCCCGACGAGGTCGCGATCCGGTTGATCCACGGTGATTACAGGTTCGACAACCTGGTGCTGGACGCCGACGATCCGCTGCAGATCATCGGCGCGCTGGACTGGGAAATGGCCACGCTGGGCGATCCGCTGATGGACCTGGGCAACGCGATGGCCTACTGGGTCCAGGCCGACGACGACCGCGTATTCCGCGCCTTTCGCCGCCAGCCGACCCATCTCCCGGGCATGTTCACCCGCCGGGAGGTGGTCGAGTATTACTGCAGGAAGATGGGCTATAAACCTGAAAACTGGGCATTTTACGAAGTCTACGGCCTGTTCCGCCTGGCCGTCATCGTGCAACAGATCTACTATCGTTATTACCACAGACAGACCCGCAACCCGGCATTCAAGCGGTTCTGGCTGGTCGCGAATTATCTTTTGTGGCGGTGCGGAAGGGTGATTCGGAAGGCGTAAAAAAGACGGTTTACGGTTTAGGGGTTAACGGTTTACGGAAAGTCAAAGGCATGAAAGTCATCGCAGCGACGAGACGCGTCAGTCCTCGACGGACCGACCAGCTTTTCCGTAAAGCGTAAAGCGTAAACCCTAAACCGGGTTTGCAATTTTCAGCCCTTCCCCCGCGTCCGGGTCTTGCCCGCTTCGGCCTTTTTCTCCATGAATCCGATGATCATTCCGGCCACGTCCTTGCCGGTGGCGGTTTCGATGCCTTCCAGGCCGGGCGAGGAATTGACTTCCATCACCAGCGGTCCGTGATTCGATCGCAGCAGGTCGACGCCGGCGACGTTCAGGCCCATGATGCGGGCGGCGCGCACGGCCGTGGAGCGTTCTTCCGGCGTAATCTTGATCAGGCTCGCGGTGCCGCCGCGGTGCAGGTTGGAGCGGAATTCACCGGGCTTGGCCTGGCGCTTGATCGAGGCGACGACCTTGTCGCCGACCACGAAGCAGCGGATGTCGGCGCCGCCGGCTTCCTTGATGTACTCCTGGACCATGATCGAGACGTTCAGACCCATGAACGCCTCGAGCACGCTCTCGGCCGCCTTCTTCGTTTCGCAAAGGACCACGCCTATGCCCTGGGTGCCTTCCAGCAGCTTGACCACCAGCGGCGCGCCGCCGACCATCTGGATCAGGTCGCCGATGTCGTCGGTGGCGCGAGCGAAGCCGGTGACCGGAAGCCCGACGCCGCGCCGAGAGAGCAGCTGCAGCGAGCGCAGCTTGTCGCGGGAGCGGGTCACCGCGACCGATTCGTTGAGCGGGAACGTGCCCATCATCTCGAACTGGCGCAGAACAGCCGTGCCGTAGAAAGTGACGGACGCCCCGATGCGCGGGATGACGGCATCGAACTCGTCGAGCTGGTCGCCGCGGTAGTGGATGGTCGGCCGGTGCGAGGCGATGTTCATGTAACACCGGAGCGTATCGACCACTCGAACCTCGTGGCCGCGTTCGGTGGCGGCCTCCTTCAGTCTGCGGGTGGAGTAAATGTTGCTCGAGCGCGACAGAATTGCAATGCGCATCAGAAATCCCCGGAATCGAGTCGTGGCTTGCCTTGAAGAAAGGTGCGTGCGGGGTAGACCAGCGCATGATCCTTCATGGCGCTGCGCCCCAACAGCATGCGATAGCGCATTTTCGCACGATTGGTCAACGTGATGTCGACGCTCCAGCGATTGTGGCCGATGATGATGTCGGTGCGGATCGTGAATCGCTCCTGGTGCTGGCCGGAGCTGGACCGGACGATGCGCACGCCGCGCAGGTCGGACTCGCACAGCTGCCACTGGTCGGGGCGCGTATGGCCGGTGTGCAGCCGGAACCGGACGCGGTCGCGGCCATCGTCGACGAATCGCTCGATCTGGCTGGCGTGCAGCGCACAGGACTTGGCGCCCGTATCGGTGCGCGCGCGCAGCCTGGGGATGCCGAGCTCGGGAAGCGCCACCCACTCGCAGGCGCCTATGATCATGTTGGGTTCGCGGTGAGTCTGAGCCATCGGCTATCGATTTCTGTAGGACTGGCGGCATTGTAGCCGCGCCCGCCGCGTCGCCGCAGCCGCAAACCGCAGGCCAATGCCGGATACAATTGCCGCCATCGATTCAACAGGCAAGCCGACCCATGGAACAGACCGCACTCAAAGCCCTGCAGGACGACCTCTCCCGACGAGCCGCGGCGCTCAGGAGGTATCTTTGACTACGATGGCAAGCAGGAAAAACTGGAAGAAGTCACCCGCGAGCTCGAGGATCCGAACGTCTGGAACGACGCCGAGCGCGCGCAGTCGCTGAACAAGGAGCGTGCCGCGCTCGACAAGTCGCTGACCGCGCAGCGTGAGGTGATCGAGGGCGTCAGCGACGCCGGCGAGCTGCTCGAAATGGCGGTAGAGGAAGACGACCCCGACACGCTGGCCAGCGTAGAGGCCGACCTGCAGGCGCTGGAGCGCAAGATCGGCGCGCTGGAATTCCAGCGGATGTTCTCCGGCGACATGGACGATCGCCCCTGCTTCATCGACATCCAGGCCGGCTCCGGCGGCACCGAGGCGCAGGATTGGGCCGAGATGCTGCTGCGCATGTACCTGCGCTGGGCTGAAAATCGGGGCTGGGACGCCGAGATCGTCGAGGCATCGGCCGGCGAAGTCGCCGGCATCAAGAGCGCGACGATCCGGGTCGAGGGCGAATACGCCTACGGCTGGTGCCGCACCGAGACCGGCGTCCACCGGCTGGTGAGAAAGTCGCCCTACGATTCCGGCAACCGGCGCCACACCTCTTTCGCCTCGGTGTTCGTGTCGCCGGAAGTCGACGACAACATCGATATCGAGATCGATCCGTCGGACCTCAGGATAGACGTCTACCGGGCCTCCGGCGCCGGCGGCCAGCACGTCAACCGGACCGAATCGGCCGTGCGCATCACGCACGAGCCTTCCGGCATCGTGGTGCAGTGCCAGACCGACCGCTCGCAGCACAAGAACAAGGATCGCGCAATGAGCCAGCTGCGCGCCAAGCTCTACGAAATGGAGCTGCAGAAGCAGCGCGAGCAGGCCCAGGCGGCCGAAGAGGAAAAGGCCGATATCGGCTGGGGCAGCCAGATCCGCAACTACGTGCTCGACCAGTCGCGCATCAAGGACCTTCGCACCGGCGTGGAGCGCACCGACACCCAGAAGGTGCTCGACGGCGACCTCGACGAATTCGTCGGCGCCTCGTTGAAGGCAGGGTTGGAGTAAAGCTTTTTTTTTGCCGCGGATCAGCGCGGATTAACGCGGATGGAAAGGAAAGTCGAAAGACTTGAAGGCTGGACACGAAGAGCACGAAAAATGCACGAAGGACACGAAGGGAAAAGAACGTAAAAAGCATTCAAACAGCAGAAAGTTTTTGTTTTTCTTCGTGCTCTTTGTGTAACGCTTTTGACGTTACATCCGCGATCATCCGCGTCGATCCGCGGCAAAACAACCGGATTTTGATATGACCGACCAGAACAACAACGACGACCATCACGACGAGAACCGGCTGATCGCGGAGCGGCGCGGCAAGCTTTCCGCGCTGCGCGAGCAGGGACAGGTCTTTCCGAACACCTTCAAGCCCGACCACACCGCGGCGCGGCTGCTGGCCGAGTACGGCGACGACCAGGCCTGGCCGCAGGACAGGCTCGAGTCCGACAAGGTGCCGGCCAGCGTGGCCGGGCGGATCATTTCGCGTCGCATCATGGGCAAGGCGGCTTTCGTTCACGTGCGCGATCGATCCGGCGCGCAGATTCAGCTCTACCTGCGCCGCGACGACCTCCCGGAGGGCGTTTACCAGGCCTTCAAGCACTGGGACGTGGGCGACATCGTCGGCGCCTCCGGCGTGCTGATGCGCACGAAGACCGGCGAGCTCAGCGTCCACGCCGACCGGCTCGAACTGCTGGTCAAGTCATTGCGCCCGCTGCCGGAGAAGTGGCACGGGCTGACCGACCAGGAAACCCGCTATCGCCAGCGCTACGTCGACCTGATCGCCAACCCGGATGTGCGCGATGTCTTCGTCACGCGGGCCAGGCTGGTGCGGATCGTCCGCGAGTTTCTCGAGGCGCGCGAGTTTCTCGAGGTCGAGACGCCGATGATGCACCACCTGCCCGGCGGGGCCGCCGCGCGGCCCTTCAAGACCCACCACAACGCACTCGGAATTGATCTGTTCCTGCGGGTGGCGCCGGAGCTGTTTCTCAAGCGGCTGGTGGTCGGCGGGCTGGAGCGGGTCTACGAGATCAACCGCAACTTCCGCAACGAAGGCGTGTCGACTCGGCACAACCCCGAGTTCACGATGCTGGAGTTCTATTGGGCCTACGCCGACTACAACGACCTGATGGACCTGACCGAGGCCATGCTGCGGGAGATCGCCCGCGAGTTGGGGCACGATGGCGGCAGGGTGGATTATCAGGGTGAATCCATCGACTTCGGCCCTGAATTCGCGCGCCAGAGCGTGGAAGAGGCCGTACTCGCCTTCAATCCGGACCTGGAGGCCGCCCAGTTGCGCGACCCGGCGGCGCTGCGCGAGATCTGCAAGCGTCTGGAGATCCACACCGAATCCGGCTGGGGCTGGGGCAAGCTGCTGCTGGAAGTGTTCGAGAAGACCGTCGAGGAAAAGCTGGTCCAGCCGACGTTCATCACCGGCTACCCGACCGAGGTCTCGCCGCTGTCGCGCCGCAACGACGACGACCCCGAGATCACCGACCGGTTCGAGCTGTTTATTGCCGGGCGGGAAATCGCCAATGGTTTCTCCGAGCTCAACGACCCCGAAGACCAGGCCGAGCGCTTCCGCGCCCAGGTCGCCTCCAGGGACGCCGGCGACCAGGAAGCCATGCACTTCGACGCCGACTACATCCGCGCCCTCGAGTACGGCATGCCGCCGACCGGCGGTGAGGGAATCGGCATCGACCGTCTGGTCATGCTGTTCACCGACTCGGCGTCGATCCGTGACGTCTTGCTGTTCCCGTATCTGAAGCCGGAGGCCGCCGAGTAGGCTGAAGGACGCCCCCCCGGGCCAGCATAAAAAAAGGCCCTGCGAAGCATATTTCGCAGGGCCTTTGCCGATCTGGCTCCCCGGGTCGGATTCGAACCAACGACCTAGTGATTAACAGTCACCCGCTCTAACCAGCTGAGCTACCGGGGAATTGTTGCAAGCCCGATATTGTCGGTTGAATTCCCGGTTTCGTCAAGACCAATTAGCCTTTTTTTCTTGCCTCGGCACGGAATCATGCGTCGGCGCGCGGGCAGCTGAGATGGTCGGGGACCTCGCCGACCCGGGGCCGGCCGGGGTTGGACACGATCACCGCGCGCGACTGGTCGGGAAAGCCCGTGTCACAGAGCTTGATGGTGAGGTTGGTGCCCGAGGCGGCGCCGGAGGGTCTGTAGCGAATCCGGGTGCGACCGGCCGAGTCGATCAGCAGGTGTGCCATTGCGCCGCCGACGCGAAGCACGTCGCCGGGCCGGTCGGGTGCGCCGTCGCGGTCGGGGTCGCGGAACACGATCCAGCCATGTTCCCAGCGGTTGCCGCCGGTGCAGGCGGCGCCGTCCAGGGATGGGCACATCACCGTGATTTCGCGCTTGAGCACGGCGTGCTGTCGGGCCAGGTTTATGTGCGCGACCAGTTCGTTGGCCGCCGATACGATCCGCTGGCGCTGCTGGAGATCGCGCATCGAGGGCAGTGCCAAGCTCATCAGCACCGCGGCCACCGCAAGCGCCAGCATGAGTTCGATCAGAGTGAATCCGGCCTTCGGTTCGTGCATGGTGTTCTCCCGTCGTGTCGATGGGAGTCATGCTGACGTGCGACGGCCCTCGCGTCAGTCGGCAATCGCGAGGGATGCGGGTAGGAAAAATTCCCGGCCGGGGGTAGGAAAATTTTTCCGCTACTTCAGGGCGTCGTCGATCCGCTGGACGGCCTGCTTGAGGGTTTCGATACCGCAGGCAAAGGAAAAGCGCGCGTGGCCCGGGGTGCCGAAGGCGCTGCCGGGAACCAGCGCCACGCCGGCGTGCTCGAGCAGGTGCTCGCAGAACGCGTGGTCGTCGTCCAGGCCCAGCGATTCGATAGCGCCCGAGCAGTCGGCGAACACGTAGAAAGCGCCTTCGCCCGGGCTGCATTTGACGCCCGGCAGCTCGTTGAGCGCCGGAATCAGCCAGTCGTGACGCTTGTGGAACGCCTTGCACATCTCAGTGACGCAGAACTGGCTGTCGCTCAGCGCAATTTCGGCCGCGGCCTGGCTGATCGAACACGGGTTGGAGGTGCTCTGGCCCTGGACCTTGCGCATCTGCTTGATCAGTTCCGGGTCGCCGGCGGCGTAGCCGATGCGCCAGCCGGTCATGGCGTAGGCCTTGGAAACGCCGTTGACGACAACCACTCGGTCGGCCAGCCCCGGGCACACCTCGGCCAGCGTCGAAAACGGCTCGTCGGCCCACCAGATGTGCTCGTAGATGTCGTCGGAGACCACGACCACGCGCGGGAATTGGTCCAGCACCTCGCCGAGCGCGGCGAGTTCCTCGCGGTGATACGCGCGCCCGGTCGGATTGCCGGGCGAGTTCAGTATCAGCAGTCGCGTCTGCTCCGTTATAGCGGTTCGCAGCTGGGCCGGGCTGATCTTGAAGCTGGCGTCCAGCGTGGTCTGCAGCGTGACCGGCGCGCCGCCGGCAAGCCGGACCATGTCGGGGTAGGACACCCAGTAGGGCGCCGGGATCAACACCTCGTCGCCCGGGTCGATCATGGCCTGCATCAGGTTGTAGAGCGATTGCTTGGCGCCCGAAGACACCAGGATCTGGTCGCGCCGGTATTCGAGCTTGTTGTCGCGCTTGAATTTCTCGATGATCGCGTCCTTGAGGCCCGGCGTGCCGTCCACGGCGGTGTAGCGGGTCTTGCCTTCGCGGATCGCGTCGATCGCGGCCTGCTGGATGTGATCAGGTGTATTGAAGTCGGGCTCGCCCATGCTCAGGCTGATGATGTCGCGCCCGGCGGCCTTGAGCTCCGCGGCCTTCATCGACATGGCGATGGTGGCGGACGGCTTGACCTGGGCGACGCGTTGAGCGGTGCGGATTGGCATGATGTGTCCCCGTGGATTGTCCCCGGCAAGAAGATGGCGGCATTGCATTGACCGCCGATAAGCCACAATTATAGATACTTGTCCCAACCACGTGTATTGTCACGCCGAGCGTCATGCCCAGTTCCAAGCCCACAGTGCAGCCCCTCAGAAAATTTCGGATGGCGTCGAGCTACGAGCCGGCCGGGGACCAGCCGGCTGCGATTCAAAAGCTGATCGATTCGGTTGGTTCGGGCAGCCAGCACCAGACACTGCTGGGCGTGACCGGCTCCGGCAAGACCTTCACCATGGCGAACGTGATAGAGCGCACCCAGCGTCCGACGCTGATCATGGCGCCGAACAAGACCCTGGCCGCTCAGCTCTACGGCGAGTTCAAGGCGTTCTTCCCCGACAACGCCGTCGAGTATTTCGTCAGTTATTACGACTATTACCAACCGGAGGCCTACGTCCCTTCATCGGACACGTTCATCGAGAAGGATGCTTCCATAAACGAGCACATCGAGCAGATGCGGCTGTCGGCCACCAAGGCGTTGCTGGAGCGCCCCGATGCACTGATCGTCGGCACGGTTTCGGCCATCTACGGCCTGGGCGACCCGTCCAGCTTCCTGAAGATGACGCTGCGCCTGGAAACCGGTATGGTGATGGAGCAGCGGACCATTCTTCGCAAGCTGGCCGAGATGCAGTACGCCCGCAACGATTTCGAGCTGCGTCGCGGCACCTACCGCGTTCGCGGCGAGGTCATCGACGTATTTCCGGGCGATTCGGACTTCGAGGCCGTCCGGATCGAGCTTTTCGACGACGAGGTCGAGCGGATCAGCCTGTTCGACCCGCTGACCGGCGAGTTGCGCGAATCGCTGGACGAACTGACGATCTTCCCGAAAACGCACTACGTCACCCCGCGCCAGGTGGTACTGGACGCGGCCAAGGCTATCAAGGTCGAACTGGCCGAGCGGCTGGAGCAGCTCAAGGGCGCCGGCAAGCTGCTGGAGGCCCAGCGGTTGGAGCAACGCACCCGGTTCGACCTGGAAATGATGATGGAACTGGGCTATTGCCAGGGCATCGAGAATTATTCCCGCCACCTGACCGGTCGGCAGCCCGGTGAACCGCCGCC
>PBLG01000027.1 GCA_002722315.1 Lysobacterales bacterium
CCCTCCACCCCGACAGGTCCCTTTTTAGACCTGCATGACGGAACATACAAGCTTGCCTTGCAAGCGATGCTTTCCCGGAACCCGGAACCCGGAACCCGGAACCCGGAAAGCCTGACGTAGCCCTCAGCCCGCGAACTGCTCGTTGATCGCCTTGACCAGCAACTCCCGATCCAGCGTCGCCTTGGCCCGGTCCGGCCGCTTGACCGGCAGGAAATCCCCCGACACCAGCCGGATGTTGAACTGCCAGCCCTCGTCGTTCTTGGCCTGGAACACCGCCGAAATCATGGTGATCTTGTCCAGCACGATGGTGAAGCCGGCAATGTCGTAAGTGTTTTTCATGGAACCGAGTCTAGCCGATGGCGAGGCAGACGGGACCGGGAGGGCGGGGATTGGATTGCAGGGTTGTTGGTTGTTGGTTGTTGGTTGTTGGTTGTTGGTTGTTGGTTGTTTACGCTTTACGCTTTAGGATTTACGGAATACAGACACTGGTCGAATCGCTTGATGCATCGCGCGTCGCAATGATTCCGGTTTTCAACCTAAGACTTAAAACCTAAAACTTAAAACCTAAAACGTAAAACCTTTTCGTAAAAACCTTATTCCACCGGCAATACCGCATGCACGAACGTGCCGGCGTCAAAGGGGCGCAGATCGACCGCACGTTCGCCCACGCCGATGAAGCGGATCGGGATCTGCATGGCTTCGGCGATGGCGAACACGATGCCGCCGCGGGCGGTGCCGTCGAGCTTGGTCACTGTGATGCCGGTCAGCTGGACGGCCTTGTTGAACTGCTGGGCCTGGACCAGGGCGTTCTGGCCGGTTCCGGCGTCGACGACCAGCATCACCTCGTGCGGGGCATCGGGATCGATCTTTGCCATGACGCGGCGGATCTTGCCGAGTTCGGCCATCAGGTGCTCCTGGGTATGCAGGCGGCCGGCGGTATCGGCGATCAGCACGTCGGTGCCGCGGGCTTTCGCCGACTGCAGCGCATCGAATACAACGGCGGCCGAATCGGCGCCCTGCCCCTGCGACATGACCGGCACGTCGTTGCGCTCGCCCCAGGCCTTGAGCTGCTCGACCGCGGCGGCGCGGAAGGTGTCTCCGGCGGCCAGCATCACGCTCAGGCCGTCGTCGAGGTAACGGCGCGCGAGCTTGCCTATGGTGGTGGTCTTGCCGACGCCGTTGACGCCGACCATCAGGATGACGAACGGCTTTTTGGCCGTGTCCACCGCCAGGAACTGTTCGCACGGCTCGACCAGCGCATAAAGTTCGGCCTGCACGGCCGGCAGCACGTCGGCGGGTTTCTCGACCACGCCGGCCTTGATGCCTTCGGCGAGCTTGTCCATGATCCGGGTGGTCGCGGCCACGCCCAGGTCGGCCGTCAGAAGCGTGGTCTCGATATCTTCCAGCAACGAATCATCGATGCGGCTGGCCGAGCGAACCACGCCGAACAGCTCGGCAAGATGGGAGCGCGTGCGACCCAGCCGTGCCTCCAGGGGATCCTGGCCCGTCTGCGGCTTTTCGACGACTTCGGCCTTCTCCAGGCCGCCCGTTTTCTTGCGGCGAAAGATCGAGAACATCGGTTTCCAGCAAGGCTTTGTGAACAGACGAGTAGTGTAACCCGCCCCCGTCGAACTGCCTGTCGACTGGAACGTGCCCGAGCCGCGAGGGTTAGACTAGTCGCATGAGTGGAAAGCTGCGCATCATCAGCGGCAACTGGCGCGGTCGAAGGCTGTCGGTGCCGGACCTTCCCGGCCTGCGCCCCAGCGGTGACCGGGCCCGCGAAGTGCTGTTCAACTGGCTCCAGGGCCGCGTGCCGGGTGCGCGCTGCCTGGATCTTTTCGCCGGCACCGGCGCGCTGGGCCTGGAGGCCGCGTCGCGCGGCGCCGTCAGCGTGGTGCTGGTGGAACAGGATCGTCGGCTGTGCCGGCAGTTGATCGAACTCGGCGAGCAGTGGCCCGGCGGTGAAGTGCTGACCGTCGTCCAGGCCGACGCCGTGCGCTGGCTGGAACGCGCCGACGGCCCGTTCGACATCGTCTTCGTCGACCCGCCGTTCGGCGCCGGACTCTACGCCGTAACGCTGTCTGCGCTGGCCCGTCCCGGGCTGCTCGCACCGGGCGCGCTGGTCTACGTCGAAAGCGCGGCCCGGTCACCGGCCCCGTTCCAGCCGACGGCGAATCCACCCATGCCCCCCGCTTCCAGCCCCTGCCAGGGCGAGGAGATTGCGCCGTGTCCCGGGACATGGTCCATGCTTCGCGAAAAGCGGCTGGGCGATGTCCGAATGCAATTGCTTCGAACCTCCGCCTGAGTGACGGCGATCGAAGCGACCGGCAGGCTGCGCGGGCTGCCGGCTGAACGCGCGGTTTCCCGCGACGGTCCTTCGTTATAATCGACGCTCGACTGAAAAGGCAGGACCAATGGCTGACGCGCTCGACTACGGCATCGCGATCTATCCGGGAACCTTCGATCCGGTGACCAACGGGCACACCGACCTGATCGAGCGCGCTGCGCGCATGTTCGACAAGGTCGTGGTCGCGATCGCCGAGAGCCCGCACAAGAAGCCCGCGTTTCCGCTGGACGAGCGCATTTCGCTCGCTCGCAGCGTGCTCGACGACTCCGGCTGTCGAAACGTCGAGATCCTCGGCTTCGACAACCTGCTGGCCAACTTCGTCGCCGACCAGGGCGCCGGGGTCATCCTGCGCGGGCTGCGCGCCGTGTCGGATTTCGAGTACGAGTTCCAGCTCGCCTCGATGAACCGCCACCTGGCCCGCAACGTGGAAACGGTGTTCCTCACGCCGGCCGAGGAATACAGTTTCATCTCCTCGAGCCTGGTCAAGGAAATCGCGCGCCTGGACGGTGACGTCTCGCAGTTCGTCGACCGCCGCGTGGTCGCCGCGCTCCGTTCGCGATACGGATTCGGTGATTGAGTTTTTGCTGAAGATGATTGAAAAAGCGGTTGCACGAAAGACGCGAAGGGTTGAACGAATGTTGAATCAATAGCTTTGGTTGCATCCAGATACAGACCATTCGAGGATTCAAGAAAAGCTCTATCTTCGCGCCCTTCTTCGTGTTCTTCGTGTCCAGTTTTTGACTTTTATCCGCGTTAATCTGGATTCATCTGCGGTGTTCAAATCAAGTTCCCGGGAAAACTACATGCTTTCAAGATTCAGATTCATTCTCCTGGCCCTGGTCATTGCACTGGCCGGCCCCGCGCTGGCCGAAGGGCCGGGCAAGGCCGCGATCTCCTCGGCCCACGAACTCGCCACCGAGGCCGGTTTCGAGGTCATCGAAAAAGGCGGCAACGCCTTCGACGCCGCGGTGGCGGTATCGGCCGCCCTGGCCGTCGTGGAGCCCGCCTCGTCCGGCATCGGCGGCGGCGGTTTCTGGCTGCTTCATCGCGCGTCCGACGGCTTTTCGACCATGGTCGACGGGCGCGAGGAAGCGCCGGGGGCCGCCACGCGCGACATGTACCTGGACGAAAACGGGGAAGTGAACCGCGACCTGGCGATCAACGGCCCGCTCGCCGCCGGCATACCAGGGGCGGCGGCGGCCTGGGTGCACATCAGCGACACCTACGGCAAACTGCCGCTGGCCGAAGTGCTCGCCCCGGCGATCCGCCTGGCGCGCGAAGGGTTTCCGGTCGACGTCAAGTACCAGCAGCTGCTGAACTGGCGCGCTCACATCATGCTGCAGTGGCCCTACACGGCCGCCATCTTCATGCCCGGCGACGAACTGCCGGAGATCGGCGACGTGATCGTCCAGACCGACCTGGCCGCGACGCTCGCGCGCCTGGCCGAGAGCGGCCACGACGGCTTCTACGCCGGCGAGACGGCTCGCCTGCTGGTCGAGGGTTCGCGCAAGGCCGGCGGCATCTGGACCCTGGACGACTTCGCCAACTACCAGGCCACCGAGCGAAAACCCATCACCATCGAGCACGGCGACTACACCCTGCTGACCGCCGCGCCGCCGTCTTCGGGCGGCATCGCAATCGCCCAGGTACTGAACCTGATCGAGCCATTCGGCTGGAAGGCGATGGGGCGGGTGGATCGAGTCCATTTGCTGGCCGAAGCCATGCGCCGGGCCTATCGCGACCGCGCGCTGTACCTGGGCGATCCCGACTTCGTCGACATTCCGACCGGGATGCTGCTGTCCGACGACTACGCCGCCGGATTGCGCTCGACCATAAGGATGGACCGCGCGCTGCCGTCCTCGCACCTGGCCGCCGACCCCAGCCGGCTCAGGGAATCCGACAACACCACGCATTTCTCGCTGATCGATGCCGACGGCAACATGGTCTCGGCCACGCTGACGGTCAACCTGCCCTATGGCGCCGCGTTCGCGGCCCCCGGCACCGGTGTGCTGCTGAACAACGAGATGGACGACTTCTCGGCCAAGGCGGCCGAACCCAACGCCTACGGCTTGATCGGTTTCGAGGCCAATGCCATCGAGCCGGGCAAGCGGATGCTCTCGTCGATGAGCCCGACGATCGTGATGGGGCCCGAGCGCGTCGCCATCCTGGGCACGCCGGGCGGATCGCGCATCATCACCATGGTGATTCTCGGCATCCTCGATTTTCTCGAAGGCAACGGGCCGGAATCCTGGGTGTCGCTGCCGCGCTTCCATCACCAGTACCTGCCCGACGAGATCTCCGCCGAGCGCGCTGCGCTGACCGACGATGAGATCGCGGCGCTGGAGGCCCGCGGACATGTCGTCAGCGTGCGCGACCGGCCCTGGGGCAACATGCACGCGGTGATGTGGGAACGACTGACCAACACCCTCTCGGCCGCCCACGATCCGCGCCTTGAATCCGGCGGCGCCGAGGTTCGCTAGCCGGACCGAATTCGTGAACGGCGGCTTCGATACCGGATTCACCGGGCGACGCCCGACGAATCCTCCTGAGCTGAATCGGCACTACTTCCGGGAGCGTCATGCTCATTCGCGACGCTGCATCCAGAGTCGGCGCGTTTTCCGGGGCAGCATGCGATAATCGAGATCGCTATTCCCGACTGCCCCTGTATCAATGAAACGACGCATACTCGTCACCGCGGCGCTGCCGTATGCCAACGGCCCGATTCATATCGGCCACATGCTCGAATACGCGCAGACCGATATCTGGGCGCGTTTCCAGCGCGCGCGCGGCCACGAAGTGGTATTTGCCTGGGCCGACGACGCCCACGGCACGCCGATCATGCTCAACGCCGAAAAGCGCGGCATGACTCCGGAGGCGCTGATCGAGCACTACGGCGCCGAACACCGGCGCGATTTCACCGATTTCGGCATCTCCTACGACAACTTTTCCAGCACCCACGCCGAGAGCAACCGGGCGCTGGTCGAGGAGGTATGGCAAGAACTCGTCGACCGTGGCTCCGTGGTGACCCGGACCATCGAGCAGCTCTACGACACCGAAAAGGGCATGTTCCTTCCGGATCGCTTCATTCGCGGCACCTGCCCGAAATGCGGCGCCGAGGACCAATACGGCGATTCCTGCGAGGTGTGCAGCGCCACCTACGAGCCCACCGACCTGGTCGATCCGCGTTCGGTGGTTTCCGGCTCGGTACCGGTGATGAAGAAGACCGAGCACTTTTTCGTTTCGCTCAAGCCGTTTCAGGAAGGGCTGGAGGAATGGCTGCGCGGCGGCGCCCTGCAGACCGAAGTGGCCAACAAGCTGGCCGAATGGTTCGACGAGGGGCTGAGAGACTGGGACGTGACCCGCGATGCGCCCTATTTCGGTTTTCGCATCCCGGGTACCAAAGACAAGTTCTTCTATGTGTGGCTGGACGCGCCGATCGGCTACCTGGCCAGCTTCAAGGAAGTGTGCGACCAGCGCGGGCTGGATTTCGACGCCTGGGTGCGCCCGGGCTCGGATGCCGAAATGCACCATTTCATCGGCAAGGACATCATCTACTTCCACTGCCTGTTCTGGCCGGCCATGCTCGAGGGGGCCGGCTTCAAGCGCCCCACCCGGGTCCAGGCGCACGGCTTTTTGACCGTCAACGGCACCAAGATGTCCAAGTCGCGCGGCACGTTCATCATGGCCCGCACCTGGCTGGATCACCTGCCGCCCGATTACCTGCGCTATTACTTTGCCGCGAAACTGGGTGCCGGCCTGGCCGACATCGACCTGAATTTCGACGACTTCACCAGCCGGGTCAATTCCGACCTGGTCGGCAAGCTGGTCAACATCGCCAGCCGCGCCGCAGGCTTCATCCACAAATTCGGCGACGGCAGGCTGGCCGCCGAACTCCCCGACGAGGCGCTTTACGCGAGCTTCGTCGAACAGCACGAGGCGATCGCCGCGGACTTCGAGACCTGCAGCTATTCATCTGCCATCCGGCGCATCATGACGCTGGCCGACCGCGCCAACCAGTACGTGGACGAACACAAGCCGTGGCAGATGGCAAAAGAGCCCGGACGCGAGGCCGATGTCGTCGCGGTCTGCACCCAGGCGCTGAATCTGTTTCGGGTGCTGATGATCTGGCTGCAGCCGGTCATTCCAGAGATTTCGAAGCGCGCCGGCGAGTTCCTGAACTGCGAACTCGACGACTGGCAGCGCATCGAACATCCGCTGCTGAATCACGCGATCAACAAGTTCAGCCCGCTTGCCAGGCGGGTTGAAGCAAAACAGGTGGAGGCACTGATGGAAGACGCACGCGAATCACTGGCACCGACCGCAAGCGCACAAGCGAAAGCGCCTGCGCTGGACCTGGCCCCGGAAATATCGATCGACGATTTCCTGAAGGTCGACCTGCGGGTCGCCCGCATCACCGAGGCCGGTCACGTCGAAGGCGCCGACAAGCTGCTCAGACTGGTGCTGGACATCGGCGGCGAAACCCGCCAGGTATTCGCCGGTATCCGCTCGGCGTACGATCCGAAGGACCTGGAAGGCCGGCTGACCGTGATGGTCGCCAACCTCAAGCCGCGCAAGATGCGTTTCGGCCTGTCCGAGGGCATGGTGCTGGCCGCCGCCGGCGACGAGGGCGGGCCGTACCTGCTGAGCCCCGACAGCGACGCGAAGCCGGGGATGAGGATCAAATAAACGTTTTAAGTTTTAAGTTTTAAGTTTTAGGTTGAAAAGCAAGACCGTTGCGCAGCAGAGGTTCAAGGATCTTGTTATCTGAAATTCCGAAGCCATAAACTCACGGTCAAACACCTAACACTTAAAACCTAAAACCTAAAACCTAAAACCTAAAACCTAAAACCTAAAACCTAAAACTTCGAATCATGGCCTCGGCCTCCAAAATCCGTTCCAACGACTAAAGGACCCGCCGCACCCGCCCCATGGACCTGATGCTCATCATCGTCAGCGCCGCACTGGTGAACAACTTCGTGTTGGTCCAGTTCCTGGGGCTGTGTCCGTTCCTGGGCGTTTCGAACAAGCTCGAGGGCGCGGCGGGCATGGCCATGGCGACCGCGTTCGTGCTGACGCTGGCGTCGGTGGCCAGCTACATGCTGACTGCGTGGGTGCTGGCACCGCTGGGGCTGGAGTATCTGCGCATCGTGGCGTTCATCGTCGTGATCGCGGCACTGGTGCAGTTGACCGAACTGCTGATGCGCCATTCGGCACCGATGCTGCACCGGGTGCTGGGCATCTACCTGCCGCTGATCACGAGCAATTGCGCCGTGCTGGGTGTTGCGTTGCTGAACGTGCGCGCCCAGCATTCGCTGGTCGAGTCGGCGCTTTACGGCTTCGGTGCAGCGCTCGGGTTCGGCGGCGTGCTGGTGCTGCTGGCCGCGGCCCGCGAGCGCCTCGCCATGGCCGACGTGCCGGAGAGCTTTCGCGGCGCGCCGATCGGACTGATTACCGCCGGGCTGATGGCGCTGGCGTTCATGGGCTTTGCCGGGTTCGCCAAACTGTGAGCGCCTCGCTTGCGGCAATCCTGGTTGCGGTCGGCGTCATGCTGGCACTGCTGCTGGGCATCGGCCTGGTACTGCTGCTCAGCGCCCGGAAATGGAAACCCGACGAGGATTCCGTCGTCGAGCAGATCAACCGGATACTGCCGCAGACCCAGTGCGGCCAGTGCGGCTATCCCGGCTGCCGCCCCTATGCCGAGGCGATTGCAAGCGGCGAGGCAGACATCAACCAGTGTCCGCCGGGCGGCGAGGCCGGGGTCAAGGCGCTAGCCGACCTGCTGGGCCGCGAGCCCAAGCCGCTGGATACGTCGCACGGCGAGACCAAGGCGCCCGTTGTGGCCGTGATAGACGAGGACCGCTGCATCGGCTGCAAGCTCTGCATCCAGGCCTGCCCGGTCGACGCGATCGTCGGGGCGCCGAAGATGATGCACACGGTGATCGCCGACGAATGCACCGGCTGCGAGTTGTGCCTGCCGCCCTGCCCGGTCGACTGCATCGACCTGGTGCCGCGCCGCCGGCCGTTCATCTGGCCGGTGACCGACGTCGCGCCCGAATCCCGAGCCGAGCCGCGACCGGCAGGGGCGGAGCGCGAGCATGCATGATCTCGAGGTCGGCGAGCATCTCTTCCGTTTCCCCGGCGGACTGAAGCTTCGGCACCACAAGCAGATCGCCTGCCGCGATCCGCTGGCCCGCCCCGACATGCCGGAAGCGCTCTACCTGCCGCTGCAGCAGCACCAGGGCCCGGTCGGCGAACTGCTGGTGCAGCCAGGCGACCGGGTGCTCAAGGGCCAGCCGCTGAGCCGCGCGCGCAACGACCGCGAAGTGCCGGTGCATGCACCGACCTCGGGCACGATCAAGGCAATCCAGTCCTGGCCGGTCAGCTGGCCGCCCGACAGCGAAGCCGAATGCCTGGTGCTCGAGCCCGACGGCGAAGAGACCTGGACCGAGACCACCGCCGTGCAGGACTGGCGACAGACCGATCCCGCCGACCTGATCGAACATATCCGGGCCGCCGGACTGGCGGGTCTGGGCGGCGCCATGTTCCCGACCGCGGCCAAGCTGCGCGGCGACTGGCAGCAGGTGCATACCCTGATCCTCAACGGCTCCGAATGCGAACCGTATATCTCCTGCGACGAGATGCTGATGCGCGAGCGACCCGGCGCGATCGTCGAGGGCGGCCTGATCCTGGCCCGAGCACTGGGCGCCGAACGGGTCGTCATCGCGATAGAAGACCAGATGGGGGCGGTGGACAAGTCGCTGCCCCGGGCGCTCGCCGAATACGACCCGGACGATATCTACCGCATCGTCGAGGTCACGACCATTTATCCCGAAGGCGGCGAGAAGCAGCTGATCCAGGTCCTGACCGGCGCCGAGGTCCCGCACGACGGCCTGCCGCAGGACCTCGGACTGGCCTGTCTGAACGTGGGCACTGCCGCGGCGGCCAGGGACGCCGTGATCGAGGGCAGGCCGCTGATCGAGCGCATCGTCACGGTCAGCGGGCCGGGCATCGCGCATCCGCGCAACCTGGTGGCGCTGCTGGGCACGCCGGTGCGCGACCTGCTGGCGGCCGCCGGCGGCCTCGATGGCGATGTCGAGCGGCTGGTGCTGGGCGGTCCGATGTCCGGCCTGCCGCTGGCCAGCGACCGGATTCCGGTCACCAAGGGCTCAAACTGCATCCTGGTGCTGCGCCGCGAGGACACTCGGCGAGATCAGCCGGTGATGCCGTGCATCAACTGCGGCGAATGCGTTCGCGTCTGCCCGGCCAACCTGCTGCCCCAGGAACTCTTCAAGTATCTGCAGGCCGAGGCTTACGAGGAAGCCGATTCGCTCGACCTGTTCGACTGCATCGAGTGCGGCTGCTGTGCGCACGTCTGCCCCAGCCATATCCCGCTTGTCGACTGGTACCGTCACGGCAAGGGGGTACTGCGCGAGCGCGGCATCGAAGACGCACGGGCGCAAAAGGCACGGCAGCGCTTCGAGGCGCGCGAAAAACGTTTAAGCGAGGAAAAGGAACAGCTGCGTCGAAGGCGCGAGCAGCGGGAGGAAAAGCTCAAGTCCGGCGGCGACGCCAAGAGCGAAGTTCAGGCAGCAATCGAACGCGCGCGGTCGAAGTCGGCCGGCCCGGACAAGGAAGGGGACCGATGAAGCTGACGCTTGCCGGCCCGCCTCACTTTCCCCCGATCAACACGGTTTCCGGGGTCATGAAGCAGGTGCTTTATGCGCTTGTACCCGGCATCGCGGCACACGTGTGGTTCTTCGGCTTCGGCATCCTGTTCCAGATCGCGCTGGCGGTCGGTTTCGCGCTGGCCCTGGAAGCGGCAATGCTCCGGCTTCGCGACCGGCCGCTCAAGCCCTTCCTGACCGACTACAGCGCGGTGGTCACCGCGGTGCTGTTCGCGCTGTGCATGCCGCCTTTGGCGCCATGGTGGATCGCCCTGACCGGAATGGTGTTCGCCATTGTCGTGGCCAAGCATTTTTACGGCGGGCTGGGCCACAACCTGTTCAACCCCGCCATGGTCGGTTTTGCCGCGGTGATCGTCGCGTTTCCGCTGGATCTATCGCAGTGGCTGGCGCCGCGCCAGCTCTCGCCCGGACTGCCGGGCCTGTGGCAGACCGCGCAGGCAATCTTCACCGGCAGCCTGCCCGAGACGCTTTCCTGGGACGCGCTCAGCCAGGCCACGCCGCTGGACGCGTTGAAGACCGGCGTGGCCGAGAACCGTCTTGTCACCGAGATCCGCGATGCCCCCATCTTCGGCGATTTCGGCGGCCTGGGCTGGGAATGGATCGCGAACTTCTATGCCCTGGGCGGCTTCTGGCTGCTCTACCGGCGGGTGATTTCATGGCACGTTCCGGTCGCGCTGCTCGCCACGGTCGTCGTGATCACCGTGCCGATGTGGCTGATGGGACCCGACATCAATCCATCGCCCATGCAGCACATATTCTCCGGCGCGCTGGTGCTGGCCGCGTTCTTCATCGCCACCGATCCGGTATCGGGCTGTTCGACCATGAAAGGCCGACTCGTATTCGGCGCCGGCGTCGCGATCCTGACCCTCGCTATCCGGCGCTTCGGCGGCTACCCCGACGGCGTTGCGTTCGCTGTGCTGTTGATGAACATGGCCGTGCCGCTGATCGACCGGCTGACCAGGCCCCGCACCTATGGGCATTGAAACCCGGTTTTAGGTTTTAGGTTTTAGGTTTTAGGTAAAGGCGGTTCGAATTCCGAGGGATTTCAGGCTTGGCGCAACCGAATCGCCGTGGTGCAACAGGAATTTTCCAACACCTAACACCTAACACCTAACACCTAACACCGCCAACCAACCAACAACCAACAACCAGCCAACCAGCCCACAACCCCGGTCGTGCGATAATTCCAGCGTCCCCGCAACGCGCAGACAATGCTCAAGACACTCCTCACGCTCGGCCTGATCGGGCTCCTGGCCGCCGCGCTGCTTTCGGGCGTTCACCTGGCCACGCGCGACAGGATCGCCAGCGAGCAGCAGCGCCAGGCGCTTGCCACACTTAATCAGCTGGTGCCCGAATCCGAGTACGACAATGCACTCGTCGAGGACTGGTTCAACGCCTGGATTTCCGGTTTGTCGGCGCCCTCGACCATTTACCGCGCGCGCATGGATGGCGAACCGGTCGCGCTGCTGGCCGACGTGATCACGCCGGACGGCTACAGCGGCGACATCAGGTTGCTGGTCGGGCTGACCCCGCAAGGCGAGGTGATCGGGGTCAGGGTTCTCGAGCATCGCGAAACGCCCGGGCTTGGCGACCAGATCGAACTGAAGCGATCCGACTGGATCCGTCAGTTCGACGGGAAGTCGCTGGCACAACCACCGGCACAGTCCTGGGCCGCAGATCGCCGCGGCGGCGCGTTCGACACGCTGTCCAGCGCCACCATCACCTCATCGGCCGTAATCGAGGCCGTCGGCAACGTACTTGCCTGGTATGCAGCCAACCGCGAAAATGCGTTCGAGATCAGGACCGAATCGAAGGACTCTTCGACTTCCGAAACGAGGGACGGCAACAACCCATGAACGCCGGCAGCATCGAAATCTGGCGACAGGGCCTGTGGGACAACAATCCCGGCCTGGTGCAGCTTCTGGGGTTGTGCCCCCTGCTGGCCGTGACCGGCACGGCGGTCAACGGTCTCGGGCTGGGCCTGGCGACATTGTTCGTACTGGTGATCAGCAACCTGGCGGTGTCGGCCATGCGCGGCATCATCAGCCCCGAGATCCGGATTCCGGTATTCGTGCTCGTCATCGCCACGCTTGTCACCGTGGTCGACCTTGTCATGCAGGCGTGGTTTTCCAGTCTGAGCCGAACACTGGGCATCTTCATTCCGCTGATCGTCACCAACTGCACCATTCTTGGCCGGGCCGAGGCATTCGCCTCGCGCCGACCCGTTGGCGACGCCCTGATCGACGGGCTGGCCCAGGGGACGGGTTTTGCCGCAGTACTGGTCGTGCTGGGTGCGGCCCGGGAGATCGTCGGCCACGGCACGCTGATGGCCGACGCCCACCTGCTTCTGGGAGATTGGGCGCGGGCGCTGGAAATCAAATTCCTGCCGCAGCAGACGGGACTGCTGCTCGCGGTGCTGCCGCCGGGTGCATTCATCGGGTTGGGATTGATGGTGGCGGCCAGGAACCGGATGATCCGCAGCCGCGCCGTCCGCGCCGAAGCCTCGGCACACACGGACCCGCAAACCGCATGAGCCGTCCGATGAACCCCGAAAAGCGTGCGGAATTCTTCCGCCGGCTGCAGGAACTCGATCCCGAGCCGACCACAGAGCTGGAATACGACTCTACCTTCGAGCTCCTGATCGCCGTGATCCTGTCGGCACAGGCCACCGACGTCGGCGTCAACAAGGCCACCCGCCGGTTGTTTCCGGTCGCAAACACACCCGAACAGATCGTGAAGCTGGGCGAGGAAGGCCTCAAGAAGCACATCAGGACTATTGGCCTGTTCAACAGCAAGGCAAAAAACATCATGGCCACCTGCAAGGCGCTGTTGGAAATCCACGACGGTGAAGTGCCGCACGACCGCGCGGCGCTGGAAGCCCTGCCGGGCGTCGGGCGAAAAACCGCCAACGTAGTGCTGAACACCGCGTTCGGCGAGCCCACCATGGCCGTCGACACGCATATCTTCCGGGTCGCCAACCGCACCGGCCTGGCGCCGGGCAAGACGCCGCTGGCGGTCGAGAAGGCGCTGATCAAGCGCACCCCGCCCGAATATCTCAGGCACGCGCATCACTGGCTGATCCTTCACGGCCGCTATACCTGCAAGGCGCGCAAGCCCTTGTGCGGAAAATGCCCGGTCATCGACCTGTGCAATTTCTCGGACAAGAAACGTTTCATGGACTGAGCAAGCGCCTGTGGTGCAGACCACGGATACACGCTGCAGTTGTAATTCACGCGGCTACTGTGGTATCAATCGACGCCTGGTTGCCGGCCGGGCGAAAGAAATCGACTCGCCTCCCGGTCCAATCGGACAAGCGCGCTGACCGCGCGTCGAAAATGGGCCACGTGGCCCGCCATACAATTTCTCAATGCTGTTGGAGGCTATTGAAATGCTTAAGAAAACGCAACTCGTTACCGCAATCGGCGCCGTTGCAGGCGCATCGTTCGCTACGGCAGCCATCGCGGCCGACCAGTCGGCCAACCCGTTCCAGGCCGATGATCTGAGCGCCGGTTCGCTGTCGCAGAATCTCGGCATGGGCGACGAAGACAAGGAAGGTTCCTGCGGCGAAGGCTCTTGCGGCGAAGACAAGGACAAGGGCGACGACAAGGAAGGCTCCTGCGGTGAAGGCAACTGCGGCGAAGGCGAAGGCGACGACAAGGAAGGTTCCTGCGGCGAAGGCAGCTGCGGCGAAGGTGAAGGCGACGACAAGGAAGGTTCCTGCGGCGAAGGCAGCTGTGGCGAAGGTTCCTGCGGCACAGCCTGATCCGGTCTGCACGAGGACCTGAAGTAATGAGTACCGCAAGATTCCCGGGATTTCCAATCTCCGGCGCGGGACTCGGTCTCAGGCGGGCCCTCCTGGGCCCGCTTGAGCAGGCCGATCTGGCGCCGCTGGGCTTCATGGAAGTCGCCCCGGAGAACTGGATCGGCGTCGGCGGCATTCGCGGCCGGAAGTTCAGGCAGTGGACCGAACGCATGCCGTTCGTCTGCCACGGGCTGTCGCTTTCGCTGGGCGCGCCGGAGCCGCTTGACGAGACTTTCCTGCGCCGCACACGCAGATTTCTCGACGAACACGACATCAAGATCTATTCCGAGCATCTCAGTTACTGTTCGGAGCACGGGCATCTCTACGACCTCATGCCGATCCCGTTCACCGAGGAAGCGGTCGACTGGGTGGCCGGACGGATTCGCCAGGCCCAGGACGTGGTCGGCCGGAGAATGGCCGTGGAAAACATCTCCTATTACGCATCACCCAGCAACGAGCTGAGCGAGCTCGAATTCATCAACGCAGTGCTTGAACGCGCGGATTGCGACCTGTTGCTGGACGTCAACAACATCTACGTCAACAGCGTCAATCACCGCTACGATCCGATGCACTTCCTCCAGGGACTGCCGGCCGAACGCGTGGCCTATATCCACGTCGCCGGGCACTACAACGAGGCCGAGGACCTGATCATCGACACCCACGGCGCCGACGTGATCGACCCGGTATGGAAGTTGCTGGACGCGGCCTACAGGCGGCTGGGACCCGTTCCCACCCTGCTGGAGCGCGATTTCAACTTCCCGCCCGTCGACGAACTGCTCGACGAGGTTCGCACCATAAACGACATGCAGGCAGCCCACCAGGACACGCCGATCCGGTATGCCCACGCCTCCTGAAGCGCTCGCAGCGCTGCAAAAACGATTCGCCGACCATATCCGCGATCCGGAGAACAACCCTGCGCCGGACGGCATCGAGGATCGTCGCCTGGCCATTTATCGTCGGCTGTTTCTGAACAACCTTTCAAGCCTGTTCGGCAAGAATTTTCCGATTGCACGCAAGACCGTGCCCGATGATCGATGGCGCGCGATGATACGGGCCTTCATGGTCGAACATCGCCCCACCACACCGCTTTTTCCCGAAATCGGCCGCGAATTCGTTCGGTTCCTGGCCGATCATCCGGAACACTACCCGGAGTGGCCCTGGCTGGCCGAGATCTGCCACTGGCAATTTCTCGCAACCAGCGTGCGCAACGACGAGGCGGAGCCCTCTGAATTGTCGGCCGATCCGAATGGCGACTTGCTGGCCGGTCACCCGGTGGTCAATCCCACCCTCAGGCTCGGCCAGTACCGGTGGCCGGTTCACGAAATCCGGGCCGGCAAGCCTCCGGAGGCACCGAATCCGGTCGTGCTGGCCATATTCCGCAAGCCGGATGACCGGCTCGGCAGGATGAAGATCAACGCCGTGACCGGTCGATTGCTCGAATTGCTGCAAGAGAATTCCGGAACCAACGGTCAGCTATGCCTGGAACGACTGGCCGCCGAAATCGGCCACGCGGACCCGGCCGCTATGATCGAGCACGGTGCACTGATTCTCGAATCGCTGGTGCGCAAGTCGGCGCTGCTGGGCACCGCTTCGAGGCGGACCGCAGACTGACATCGTGCTGCCGCCGCGCCGATTAAAACAAGAAATCAAGAAATACGGAGCTTTTTCATGAACAGCCTGACCGAACTCTACGATCGTCTTACCGACCGACTGCGCGCGGCCGGCGACTGGGTTGCCCCGTTGGGGCTTCGCCTGCTGCTGGCCTGGGAGTTCTACAACGCAGGAACGATGAAGGCCGGCATCGACGGCACGCCCGGCTGGTTCGCCAACAAGGCCTTCCCGGCGCCGTTCGACTGGTTGTCGGCCGGCATGAACTGGACCATGGTGACCTGGACCGAGATACTGGCCGGCCTGGCGCTGATGCTGGGCCTGTTCACCCGCTTCTTCGCGTTTTCACTGGTGGTCGTGACGACCATCGCGATCGTTTCCACGCACTGGCCGGAATCGTGGACAAGCCTCGGCCAGCTGTGGGAAGGCTACTCGGTATCGCGGGTCGAAGGCGACGACGGCTCGTTTCGCGGGAACTTCCGCATCCCGGCACTTTTCCTGGCAATGCTGTTGCCGCTGGTGTTCATGGGCGGTGGAAAGTTGAGCCTCGATCACCTGATCCTGAAGCTGTCCCAGCGCAGCGACCTGATTCATGATCGCAAGGGCGACTTCGTCGCGCTGTCGCTGGCGCTGTTCGTCCCCGGCGTCGTGTTCCTCTATCTCATTCCGCTGTGGGGCATCGTCCTGCTGCTGGGTGCCGTGGCTGCCGCGGTCTACCAGAAGATCGCGGCCTGACCGTCGCACGGACGGCGACCGCGCTGCGTCAGTAGATGACCTCCACCCGGTTGCCCTGCTCCCTGAGCAGGGCGATCAATCCCTGCTTGCCAGGCAGGTGCAGCGCGCCCACCGCGATCAGCGCGGCACCCTGATCGAGCAGCGGCTGCGCACGGCGCGCCATTTCGATATTGCGCAACGTGATGCCCTCGACGCGGAATTGCTCCTGAACCGATTGCGGCAGCCGTGACAGCTGCCGGTGCGCCAGTTGCTCCAGTTGCTTCATATCCGACGCCAGGTATGCCGTCAGCAGCGCTTCGAACTCCTCCACGCCGCGTTCACGATCCTCGACGGCCTGGCGCAACAGGGCCACGTGAGCCTGTTCGCCCAGGCCGGTAAAAAACGCCAGCTGCTCGTCGATCGTTTCCAGCGCCACCGAAATCGCACCGTGCTCGGCGGCCGTGCGCGCCAGCACCAGGTCCATGAAGCGCCCGGTTCGAACGGGCGGCTGCCCCAGCGTCATGGCGGCCGCCCAGGGTCTGAGCCGATCAACGCTTTCGGCGTTCATTCCATACTCGGTCAAGGCCGAGCGCACCCGCCGGTAAAGCGCTTCGTCCAGTCGGTCGGAGAGCCTGGCTTCGTCCGGCAGACGCATGGCTTCGGCAAGTCGATCGAGCATTTCGCGGTCGGGTACGAGTTCCAGCCCGACCGTCTCGGCCTGTTTCAATGCCTGCTCCAGCACCGGCGGAAACGCGAGCACGCGCTCATCCTCCGAATGGATCGTGCCCAGCAGCCAGTTGTGGCGGCCTTCGGGCGAAACCACCGAGTAAAAAACCTGGGCGCGACAGGCCTGCGTCGCGAACACGGCGAGCAGGGTCGCGATCAACAGTGGCGCAAGCGAGATTCTGTACATTCTGATCATTATCTGGGATGCGACCTGGATATGCCGTCGTTTGCGCGGAATGGTCGGGCGGCAGGATCAGCACGCCGCGCACCCGCCAAATCTGGTAGCTTAACGGCTCTTCTTCATGCTGTAACCCGATGATCGAAATCAAGAACCGGTTCCGCGGTTTTCTTCCCGTCGTCGTCGACGTCGAAACCGGTGGATTCAACGCCGCCACCGATGCATTGCTCGAGATCGCTGCATGCATCGTCGAAATGGACGAGGATGGAAAACTTGCACCAGGCGACATGATCACGCGGCACGTCGAGCCGTTCGAAGGCGCCAATCTCGAACCGGCAGCGCTGGAGTTCAACGGCATTCGACCTGACCACCCGCTTCGGCTGGCAGTGCCCGAGAAAGAGGCCTTGCAGGACATTTTTCAGCCGGTGCGCCGAAGACTGCGCGAAACCGGCTGCAAGCGAGCGATCCTGGTCGGACACAATCCGTTCTTCGATCTCTCGTTTCTCAACGCAGCGATCGCACGGGTGGATTACAAGCGCAGCCCTTTCCATCCATTCTCCAGCTTCGACACCGCGACACTGGGCGGTCTGGCATACGGCCAGACCGTACTGGCACGAGCCGTGCAGGCCGCCGGGCTGGAATGGGACCAGTCCGAGGCACACTCGGCGCGCTACGACACCGAGCGCACCGCCCAGCTGTTCTGCGCCGTCGCCAACCGCTGGAGCGAACTCGGCGGGCTCGATCCGGCAACACTGGTCCAGGGTTGAGCAAGAACTGCGGTCGGTAGTCGGTACAGTTTGCGACAACGGAAACCGAATTTCGCTCATGTATCCTTGGCGTTACGCCCGCACTCAAGGTTCGGACCCATGCAATTGCCCTCGATCGAGCGAATCGCCAGTTTCGATGTCGACTCGCAGCGCACGTTCACGCCGCTGTGCCCGGACGAGCTTCCGGTCGAAGGCGGAGCGACCATAGGTCCGGAACTCAACCGACAGGCCGGACTGGCTCGCTGGCGACTGGGTTCCAAGGATTCGCACAGCCCGGAGGCGGTCTGGGTCACCGAGGACGCCGACAAGGTCGGAAAACCCGGGGTGCCAGGAACCAACGTAGAGGAACACTGGCCGGTGCATGCGGTTCCGGGCACCGAGGGGTTCGAACTGGTCCCCGGTCTGCCTCGACCGGCCGAGTACGATTACTTCGTGTGGAAGGGCGTCGAGCTCGACATGCATCCCTACGGCGCCTGCTTCCACGACATGGCCGAGAAGATGAGTACCGGCGTCATCGAATGGCTGCGTGCGCGCGGGACAAGTCACGTGCTGGTCGGCGGGCTGGCCACCGATTTCTGCGTCAAGGCCACCGCACTCCAGTTGCAGGCAGCCGGCTTTCAGGTGTTGCTCAACCTGGCGGCCTCCCGCGGCATAGCGCCGGACAGCACTCGCGATGCGCTGGAAGAAATGCGCCGAGCAGGTATCGAGACCTTCGACGGCGTCGAAGCCCTGGGACAACGCACGTGATCATCGAGTCGCTGCTCGATACCGACATCTACAAGTTTTCGATGATGCAGGCGGTGCTGCATCAGTTTCCGGGCGCCGAGGTGGAGTACCGCTTCCGGTGCCGCACGCCCGGACTCGATCTCCGCCCGCTGCGCCAGGCGCTGGAGCGAGAAATCGAGCACTTGTGCACATTGACGCTCGACCCCGAGGAACTGGATTTCCTCGCGGCCCAACGCTATTTCAAGCCCGACTTCATCGAGTTTCTCCGCCTGTTCCATCTTCAGTCGCGGTTCGTCGAGGTCGGCGAGGAAGACGAGCAGCTGGCCGTCACCATCCGTGGCCCGTGGCTGCACACCATACTGTTCGAGGTGCCGTTGCTGGCCATCGTCAGCGAGTTGTACACGCAGCACCGCTACCCGGACCACGATTTTTCCGAGGCTCGGCGACGACTGGACGAAAAGATCGAGCAGGTCCGGTCCCTGGACCGGCCGGCCGGATTCGTATTCGCAGACTTCGGCACCCGGCGGCGCTTTTCGCGCAGCTGGCACGACGAGGTGGTCGCGACCCTGGCCCGGGAAATTCCCGATAGCCTGCGCGGCACCAGCAACGTGCGTCTGGCACAGGCGCTGGGTCTCGTGCCCATAGGTACCATGGCTCACGAATTCATACAGGCCGCCCAGGCGCTGGGACCGCGGCTTGCCGAAACCCAGCGATTCGCCTTCGAGGTCTGGGCGCGCGAGTATCGCGGCGACCTGGGAATCGCGCTATCCGACACTTACAGTCTGAAGGCCTTCCTGCGCGATTTCGACATGTTCTTCTGCAAGCTGTTCGACGGCGCGCGGCAGGATTCCGGCGATCCCATGGCGTGGGGCGAGGCGATGATCGAACACTACGAAAGGAACCGGGTGGATCCGAAAACACGCAACCTGGTCTTTTCCGATTCACTGACCATTCCGCGCGCCGCCGAAATCTGGCAGCGCTTCCGCGACCGCATCAACGTTTCGTTCGGCATCGGCACCAACCTCACCCACGACACCGGCACCGACCCGATCAACATCGTGATCAAGATGACCGAGTGCAACGGGCAGCCGGTGGTCAAGCTTTCCGACTCGCCGGGCAAGATCGTGTCCACCGACCAGCATTACCTGGCATGGGTGCGCCAGGCGTTCGATGTGCCGGAATGAGAACCGCGGTTTTAGGTTGTAGGTTGTAGGTTTTACGTTTTAGGTGTTAAGCAAAATCCTTCCGCAGCTTCCTTGCATCGCAGGCCTTGAAAGCGCCCGGAACCGAACCGCCTTTATCTAAAACCTAGGGAACCTCTGAACAAGTCTGCACGGGCGCGACGGCGCCTTTGCGGGATGCTCCGGTGCGGCTTTGGTGAGCGCGGTTTGGTTGTTCCAATTAAGCGAGCCAAAGTGCAGCGGAGCGCCCGCAAAGGCCCGTCCCGAAGGGTTTCGCCGGAAAAGCCGCATCTCGCGCGTTGCGACCCTCGGCCGTAGCTACGGCTACTGTCACTCGCGTCGCACCACACGATCTGCGGCTTTTCCCACTGAAACGCGCTCCGCGCAGACTTGTTCAGAGGTTTCCTAGCACTTAACCCGTAAAACCTCCGGTCGGAATCATCCCCCGATTCTTCCATCGTACCGAACACCGGTAGTATCCTTTACCCATGACTGACGACAACTCGACCGAATCGCGAACCATGTCCCTCGTGCTGGGTTCCGGCGGGGCCCGCGGGCTTGCGCATATCGGTGCGATCAAGGCGCTGGAGGAACGCGGGTTTCGGATCGAGTCGATTGCCGGCAGCTCGATGGGCGCACTGGTGGGCGGCATGCACGCCGCCGGACGGCTGGACGACTATGCCGAGTGGGTGTCGAAGCTGGCTCAGTCCGACGTGTTCAAACTGGTCGACTGGACGTTTTCCGGAGGCGGACTGATTCGGGGTGATCGGATCATCAAGAGATTGAAGGACATGGTCGGCGACGCCCGGATCGAGGATTTGCCGATCGATTTCACCGCGGTCGCCGTCGATATCGAGCAGGGGCGGGAGATCTGGCTGAGCAGGGGATCTCTTTTCGACGCCATACGCGGATCCATAGCGATCCCGGGCCTTTTCACGCCGCACCGCTACCAGGGCAGGCTGCTGGTCGACGGCGGCATTCTCAATCCGGTGCCGGTGGCGCCGACCATGCGTTCACTGTGCGACTTGACGGTGGTGGTCAACGTCAACGGGCCGATATCGGCGAGCCGGTCGCGGGCGGCCGCGAAACGGGCCGGAGGCGAAAGCGAAGAGACCGATGACAGCACGCTCACCGAACGCGTCAGGCGATTCTTCAACGACCTCATCGAGCGCGACGGCTCGGCGGTCGAGGAGAGCGAGCCGGGGCTGGCAGCGATGCTGATGAAATCGCTGGAAACGATGCAGGAAGTCATCACCCGCCAGCACCTGGCCGTTTTCCGGCCGAGCCTGGTGGTCGAAGTACCCAAGGATGCCTGCATGATCCACGAATTCCACCGCGCAGATGAACTGATCGATCTCGGCTACCGGCGTACAATCAATGCTCTTGACCGACTCCGGGATCAATCCGATGAATGACAACGACATATTGTTCGACGATGCGGCCGACCAGGTCGTCGATCTCGGCAACCAGATCGCAGATGCCAATCCCGAGGGCGACCTGTGGGCAATCGCCGACGGCCTCATCGCAGGCGCCGTGCACTTCTGGCTGTATGCACACCTGCCGGACGACCAGGCCGACGAGGAGGAAATGGAGGGGCTGATGACGGCATCGGCGCGCATCGACGCGCTGGTCGGCCTGCTGCGCGAATCGGCGATCGACAGCGAGTATCTTCACTCGCCCCACGACCTGGACGCCGGACGCGCCTGAAGCCTCGACCCGCCTGGTCTAGTGAGCCGGTTCAAGCCTGGCTCTCGACCTCCACCCGGGCGCGACCTTCGTGCTTGGCCTTGTACATCAAGCGATCGGCGCGCTTGACCAGTTCCGACGGCGACTCGTCGCCGCGGTAATCCACGACGCCGAAGCTCGCCGATACGCCGTTGCCGTCCGGCGTCCGAATTTCCTGCATGCGCCCGAGCAGTTCGGCCGCGAATGTGCTGCCGCCTTCGCGATCGGTCGCCGGCAGGATGATCGCGAACTCCTCGCCGCCCCAGCGCGCGGCAAAATCGGTCTTTCGCAGGCGCGAGAGCAGCAGCTCCGCGACATCGGCCAGCACCTTGTCGCCGGCATCGTGGCCGAAGCGATCGTTGACCTGCTTGAAATGGTCGATGTCGAGCAGGACCAACCCCAGCGACCCGCCGTTCCGGCGGGCACGGTCGATTTCCAGCCTCAGCACTTCGGTGGCGTGCCTGCGGTTCAACAGCCCGGTCAATTCGTCGGTGGTCGCCAGCTCGTTGAGTCGTGCTTCCAGGTCCTTGCGCTGGCTGATGTCGATCAGCATGCCGGTCACCCTCAGCGGACGATCATGCGGGTCGCGCTCGGTGACCCGTCCGCGAATGTTGGTCCAGATGTAGCCCCCGGACTTGCGCCGCATCCGGACATCGGTCTCGAAGAACGGACGGGCACCTGACAGGTGCGCTTCCATTTCATCGACCAGGCGGTCCTCGTCGTCCGGGTGGGCCAGTGCGCGCACCGACTTCAGACTCGATTCGACCTCGTTCCTGCCATAGCCCAACATGCGCTCGGCAATACCGTTGAAGCTCAGTTCACGGGTGTCCAGGTGCCAGTCCCACATGCCGAGCTTCGCACCCTCTACGGCCAGCGAAAGGCGCTCTTCGCTTTCGCGCAGCGCCCGCTCGGTACTGATACGCGCCGTGATGTCGGAGAAGGTGGCGACCACCGAGATAAGCTCTTCGGTGCCTTCGGCGTGCACCGGCTCGGTGCTGATTTCGATCCAGACCTGCCGGCCGTCAGGCCGCTCCATACCCATTACGACCTCGCGCTGGGGACGACCCGTGGCCAGCGTCACGGATGCGGGAAACTCTTCCAGCGACATCGGGGTCCCGTCCAGGCGCCAGCAATCGGATTCGAAATCCGACAACGACAGCGATTCCAGCGCGTGCGGAACGGCGCCCAGGATATGGGCGGCGCGCTGGTTGGCGACCGAAAAGCTTCCGTCCTTCTCGATGGCGATGACGCCCTCGGCCATAGAACGGATGATGGAGCTCAGCCGGGCCTCGTTTTCCGCCAGTTGCTCGCGAATCTGTCGACTCGCGGTAATGTCGTTGGCCTGGGTGATGATCAACTCGGGCCGATCCTGATCATCGAGCACCATCGACACGTCCAGCCGCACCCAGACCTCGCGACCGTTGGCGTGCAGATAACGCTTGTCGAAACGGAAGCTGCTGATTTCCTTCCGGTTCAGGCGGCCGAGCTGCTCGAGGCTTCGCTGGACGTCGTCGGCATGAGTGATCGCGGTGAACGAATTGCCGATTAGCTCTTCCCGCGAGTAGCCGACCAGCGCGCAAAACGCCGGATTGACCTCCAGCCAGCGGCCCGCGGGCGACTGCAGAGCTATGCCTGCGGCCGAATGTTCGAACGCACGCGCCAGGCGACCGACTTCGCCTGGATTCATGTCAGCTTGCGGGTGAACGGTTCGGCACGGGCTGCTCATACCATGAACATGCAATATTCATACCGATCCGGCCGACTTGCCCGGCGGACGGGCAAGTCGGCTCGATTTTGCGAATCACCGCACTTGGCGGCGCCGGAATCAGGGGCGCTGTCGGTCCCGGATGGCGCGAAATTCGTTGCCTTCGTACCAATTCGGCCATGCATCCGACTCGGCCAGGTAGCGACCCACCTGGTAGAGCGCCGACGCGTCCTCGGCAATTCCCCGCAGGTCCCATTCCGGATCGAATACGTCGCCCGGCTTGTGGTACCGGTTGTCCCGGAACTCTCGCTCGATTGCAAGCACGTGCTCGGCGCCGAGCTCGACGTGCTCCACGCCGCTCTTGGCGTACAGCGCCGGAATCCCGCCACGGGCGAAATTGAAGTGATCGGAGCGATAGTAATAGCCGGCCTCCGGCGTCGGCTCCTCGACGATATAGCGGTCGGAGGCTTCCAGCGTCGCGGCAAGGATCTCTTCGAGTTCGGACGAGCCGTAGCCGACCACGACCATGTCCTCGGTGGGACCGGCCATGAAGCTGAACGCATCGAGGTTGATCGCCGCGACCGTATCGGCCGCTGCGAACGCCGGCTCGTTCACGTAATGACGCGAGCCGAGCAGCCCGTATTCTTCCAGCGTGACCAGCAGAAACATCCCGGTGCGCTCGGCCGGTCCGGCGGCGGCATGCATCCTGGCAAGTTCCAGCACCGCCGCGGTGCCCGAAGCGTTGTCGATGGCGCCGTTGAAGATGCCGGCCGTGCCCGGCAGCGCCATGTTGCGGCCCAGGTGATCCCAGTGCGCCATGTAGACCACAGCTTCGTCGGGGCGCTCGGTTCCCGGCAGGCGACCGGCAACGTTGTACGACAGGCCCTCGCGAACGCTGTTGCGAACCTGCGCGGTGACCTGGGCGTCCAGCCCGACCGCCTCGAAGCCGGGCTGGGCCGCGCGCGCCTTTTGCGCCTCGTAGTCCAGACCGGCCCGGGCTAACAGGTCGCGCGCGGTGTCCACGGTGATCCAGCCCTCCAGTGCCATGACCGGCTCATCGCCGCGCGCGGCAAGTTCGAACTGGGCGCCCGACCACGAGTTGGTGACCACCTCCCAGGGATAGGATGCCGGCTCGGTTTCGTGCACGATCAGTGCCGCGGCGGCGCCCTGTCGAGCGGCCTCTTCGTACTTGTAGGTCCAGCGCCCGTAGTAGGTCATGGCCCGGCCGTTGAACAGGCCGGAATCGGGCGCCGCGAACCCGGGGTCGTTGACCAGGATCACCACCGTCTTGCCTTTCACGTCGAGACCGGCGTAGTCGTTCCAGTCGTATTCCGGCGCCACGACGCCGTAGCCGACGAAGACCAGCTCCGAATTCTCGACACCGTGAAAATCGGTGCCCAGGCGGCGCGAGCCTATGATCATCTGCTCGGGATAGGTCAGCTCGAGCGTTTCACCGCCCTGCTCAACCGAAATCGGCGAACGCTCCTGATTGGTCAGCTCCACCATGGGAACCGGCTGCAGGTAGCTGTCTCCGAAACCGGGCTGCAGACCCGCCTCGGCCAGCTGCTCGACCAGGTAGTTCACCGTAAGCCGCTCGCCCCGCGAGCCCGGGGCGCGGCCCTCGAACTCGTCAGAGGCCAGCGTCTGGAGGTCTTTCGAGTAGCGCTCGATGTCGAATCCCGGCGTCGGCAGCGCCGGGATGGCGTAGCCGGCCGATTCCTCGACCGCCGACACCTGGGCGTCGGGCTCGGGTTCCGGGGCGACCGGTTCGGGACGGTCGCAGCCGCCCAGTACGAGAAGGCCGGCGAATGCCGCCAGGGCCGGGAAAAAACGATTTCGAGTATGCATCACGGGCGATCTCCGATTTTTTCGACGATTATTTCGACGATTGTTTCGACAAATTCAACCGAAGGATTCTAACGCCTGGCGGGGTACGCCAGGTCCCGCCGCCAATTCGCGTGCAAAGGACTCTGGAGTGGAGGCGGTCAGTCCTCGACCACCAGCCTGATTTCGAAGCTCAGGTCGACGCGGTTTCGAACGAACCCGGGATCGGAAAACTCGCCGGTGCCGACATCGAATCGCAGGCGTTCCACCTCGGCTCCGCCGCGCATGTTGAATTCGCCGCGCGCGACCAGGTCGTCGCCGTTCGGCGTCAGCGTGAAATTCACGGCCTGCGAGGCCCGGACGCCCTTGAGATCGAGTTCACCGTCGGCCACGTACGCCTCGCCCTCGGCCGAAATCGATTGGCTTTTCCAGGACGCTTCGGGATACTGGTCGACAGCAAAGAACGCCTCGCCCTTGAGCGTTTCGTCGCGCTCGGGGTTGTCCGTATCGGCAGAGGAGAACTGCACCCGAACTTCGATCCGACCGTCCGTCGGCCCGCCGTCGGGCATGCAGTATTCCACCGAGAACTGTCCGAACCTGCCGGTGAAGCCGGTTTCTTCCACCGCGCCTGAAAACACGAGTTCGCCGGTGTCCTGGCTTCCCCGGAAACATTTCACTTCGGCCGCAGCACCCGAGACGGCTGCCAGCATCAGCACGGCAAGCACCGAGGCCCCGACAGTCGGTAACATTCTCATTTCCATGGGGGAATCATCCTCCTCAGCAATCCATCCTTGAGCACGAACTGGTGGCGCAGCGCGGCAAGCACGTGAATCGAGACGAGCGTCGCGATGCCGACCGCAAGCCATTCGTGCACCTCACCGAACACCTTCTCCAGGCGCTCGTCCTGGCCGACCAGCGCCGGGATATCGACGAGCCCGAAGAATTCAGGGCCGAAGCCCGCCGCCGAGGTGTAGATCCAGCCGCTGACCGGCATCAAGAGAATCAGCGCGTACAACAACCAGTGGGCCGTCGATGCGGTGAATCTTTCCCACGCCGACATGCTCGACGGAAAAGGCGGCGGCCGATTGAACGCCCGCCAAAACAGACGCACGACCACCAGCGCCAGGACCGTCATGCCTATCGACTTGTGCTGGTTGACCAGGGTGAACTGCGCACGGATCGATTCGGTTTCGTCGATCCGCCAGGCCCAGACGAACTGGACCGCGATGCCGGCCGCCACCAGCCAGTGCAGCGCCTGGGCAATCAGCCCGTAGGTGCGCTGCGTATTTCCAAGCGGCACTTTCATCAGGGCAGGCTACCATCTGGTTTGATGGAAACGATACGGCATTGACCATGAACATGTTGTTGCGAATGTCGCTGCGCTGTTCGGTGCAAGCGGCTTCGCGATCGTTCGGGCGCGTCTTCGCGCTCGGGACGCTCGCGATCCTGGTCGGTTGCGCCGCCCCGCCGCAGCGCAATCTCGAGGAATCGGCCTCCGTCGCCTGGCCGTCTTTTGCCGCGCCGCAAGCGGCGGAGCGGGTATACCGTGTCGATACAGCGGCTTCGGAACTGCGGATCCGGGTCGACCCCGAAGGCGCGATGGCACGCCTGGGCCACAGCCACATCATCGGTGGCAGCGTCCTGAGCGGAATGGTGGTGCTCGGCGACGGGCACCGGAGCGCTCGCCTGGACCTGCGACTCGACGCCTCGGCACTGGAAGTCGACAGACCGCAGTGGCGCGCCGAGGCCGGGCTGAAAGCCGAGCTGGACGAAGCGGCGATTTCAGGCACGCGGGACAACATGCTCGGCGAGCGTGTGCTGGACGCGAAACGGCATCCGGAAATCGCGATTCGATCGATCGGCGTCGAGGGTCCCGCGTGGTTGCCGGATGTGACGGTACGCATACGCGTTCGCGGCCAGGTACGCGAGGTCGTCGTTCCGGTCGCCGTCAAGCTCGCGGGCACGCGACTGACGGCCAGCGGCATGCTGGACCTCCTGCAGTCCGATTTCGGCATCGAACCTTTCTCGACCGCCGGGGGGGCATTGCGCGTTTCCGACCGGATGCGAATCCGCTTCAGGATCATCGCCGAAAACGCCGCCGGACAATGACTTCCGCCATCGATCCCGAATGACACGGCGGCAGGACTGGTCCGGAGGTCGCGCTGCGATGTTGCTATGATGCGCGATTCGAAAATCAGTCAGGAAGTCCGCCAGTGACCGACAACAAAGCTTCCAGCACCGAAACCGGCGAACCCAGGAACTGGTTCACCCGCTTCCTTGACACCGTCGAGTGGCTCGGCAACCTGCTGCCGCACCCCGTGACGCTGTTTGCCCTGCTGGCGATCGCGATGGTGCTGCTGTCCGGCCTGTTCGGCTGGCTGGACGTGGCCGTCCCCGATCCGCGCCCGGAAGGCATGAGCGGGCGCGCCGACGACGGCATGATTCGCGCAGTCAGCCTGCTCAACGCGGACGGCCTGCGCATGATCGTGACCAACCTGGTGTCCAATTTCACCGGCTTCGCGCCGCTGGGCGTGGTACTTGTCGCCATGCTCGGCGTCGGCGTGGCGGAAAAATCGGGGATGATCTCGGCCCTGGTGCGCGGCATCGTGCTCAACGCGCCGAGGCACGTCGTGACGGTCGCGATCGTCTTTGCCGGCGTGCTGTCCAACACCGCCTCGGAGATGGGCTACGTGGTGCTGGTGCCGCTGGCCGCGGCAGTGTTCTATTCGCTGGGGCGACATCCGCTGGCCGGCATGGCCGCGGCGTTCGCCGGCGTTTCGGGCGGTTACAGCGCCAACCTGCTGATCGGCACGATCGATCCGCTGCTGGCCGGCATCACCGAGGAAGCCGCGCAGCTCATCGATCCGAACTACACGGTCGACGCCACCGCCAGCTACTTCTTCATGTTCGTCTCCACGTTCATGATCACCATTGTCGGTTCGCTGGTGACGATCTTCATCGTCGAGCCCAAGCTCGGCAAGTACGATGCCTCCGAGGCCGACGAGGAAATCCTCGACGGCCGTTCGATGCAGCCGTTGACCTCCGACGAGAAGAAAGGGCTGCTTGCCGCGGGCCTGGCCGCGGCCGGCGTATTCGCGCTGATGGCGATCACGCTAGTGCCCGAATGGGGCCCGCTGCGCAACCCCGAAACCGGCGAGATGATCCGCTCGCCGTTCTTCCGCGGCATCGTGGCCTGGATCTTCGTGTTCTTCCTGGCGACCGGATTTGCTTACGGCAAGACCGTCGGCACGATGAAGAACGACCGCGATGTGATCAACGGCATGTCCTCGGCGATCGCCACACTGGGGCTGTACGTCGTACTGGTGTTCTTCGCCGCACAGTTCGTCGCCTATTTCGGCTGGACCAATCTCGGCGCGATCACCGCCGTGACCGGCGCGAACTTCCTTCAGGGCATCGGCCTGACGGGCCCGCTGGTATTCGTGTTCTTCATTCTCGTTTGCGGCATGATCAATCTTTCGCTGGGTTCGGCCTCGGCCCAGTGGGCGGTTACCGCTCCGATCTTCGTGCCCATGCTGATGCTGATCGGCTATTCGCCCGAAGTCATCCAGACCGCCTACCGCATCGGGGATTCGTCCACCAACATCATTACGCCGATGATGAGCTATTTCGGGCTTATCCTGGCCTGGGCGACCCGCTACAACAAGAACTTCGGCATCGGGACCATGGTCGCCACCATGCTGCCCTACTCGATATTCTTCATTACCGGCTGGTCCCTGCTCTTGCTGTTCTGGACGTTCGGTCTCGACCTGCCGGTCGGACCCGGCTCGCCGACGTATTACACTAGCGGTCAATGAACACACCTTCCTTGACCGAACTCAGGCTGGAGCGCGCACGCCGCGTTCTTGTCTGCGAGTTCGCCGACGGTCAGTCGTTCGAGCTCGACTGCGAATACCTGCGAACGCACTCGCCCTCGGCCGAGGTGCGCGGCCACGGCCTCTCGGAGCCGAAGCTGCTGACCGGCAAGCAACAGGTCAACATCGAAGCCATCGAGCCGATCGGAAGCTACGCCGTTGCGCTGCGTTTCGACGACGGTCACGACACCGGGATCTACGCATGGGACTTTCTCTATCGCCTGGGCCGGGACATGGAAACCAACAAGCGCCGCTACAGGGAGCGCCTTGCCGAGGCGGGCCTGCTCGAGGGATGACCGCCCCTGCATCGATCCGCTGCGCGGCAGAAGCCGGGTCTGCTTGAGGCACGTTCGACATGGTCCGAAAATCCCGATCGCCCCTGAGCCGCCTGATCGGCCACTACCCCCCCGAGATTGCCGACGATCCTGAAATCGTCGCGACGGCCGAACTCGTCGAACGACAATCCGACGATGATGCGGAACTGGCCCAACGCATGCTCAGGGCACTCAACCCCCTGTCTCCGGACAGGACGACGGTGCTCGCCGCGCTCGCGATTGTCGCGGCGCGCGAGGACGGTGCCCCGGTCCGCCCGACCGGAGAAGACGAAGACCGGCTGGTCGAGCAGTTTCGTCGCGTGGTGCATTTCGACCGGCGCTACCTGCCCGATTCGTCCAGCCGCGCCGAGGGCCTGAGGCGGCTCATTCTCGCGCTGATCTACGACGTTCGCGTGGTGCTGCTGGTGCTGGCCTGGCAGCTTGCGCGCATGCAGGTCGCGCGCGACGACGAAAGCCGCCGCTCGCTGGCGCACGAAACGCGCGCGATACACGCTCCGCTGGCCAACCGGCTGGGCATCTGGCAGCTCAAGTGGCCGCTGGAAGATCTCGCGTTCCGCTACCTGGAGCCCGAGGCCTGCGCGCGCATCGAGCGGCTGGTCGCAGAGCAGCGCGACGAGCGCGAGCGCTACATAGACGCGTTCATGCAGCAGCTGTCGGAAAAACTCGACGGCGCCGGGATCGCCCACGAGATCAGCGGCCGGGCCAAGCACATCTATTCGATCTGGCGCAAGATGCAGCGCAAGGGCCTGGACTTCCATCAGCTTTTCGACGTGCGCGCCGTGCGCGTGCTGGTCGACGACCTGGCCAGCTGCTACTCGGCGCTCGGACTGGTCCACAGCCACTGGCAACCCGTGCCCGGCGAGTTCGACGACTACATATCCAACCCCAAGCCCAATCTCTACCGTTCGCTGCACACGGCCGTTCGCGGCAGCCACGGGCGCGTGTTCGAAGTCCAGATCCGGACCCACGAAATGCACGAGCACGCCGAGTTCGGCGTCGCCGCCCACTGGCGCTACAAGGAAGGCGGCCCGCGCGACAGTGCGCTGGAGCAACGAATCGGCGTGATGCGGCAGCTGATCGAAGCCGGCGACGGCGATGGCGACAAGGCGCGCGACCAGGCCCACGACCAGGAAATCGAAGATCAGGCGCTGATCGAGAACTTCGAGGCGCTGACCAGCGAGGACCGCGTATACGTGCTCACGCCCCGCGGCGACGTGATCGACCTGGCCCAGGGGGCGACCGCGCTGGATTTCGCCTACCACGTGCACACCGAGGTCGGCCACCGCTGCCGCGGTGCCAAGGTCAACGGGCGCATCGTGCCGCTGACCCACGTGCTGGCCAACGGCGACCGGGTCGAAGTGCTCACATCAAACCAGGGACACCCGTCCCGGGACTGGCTCAACCCGCAGCTGGGCTACCTGAGGTCCGGACGCGCCCGCGCCAAGGTACGCCACTACTTCCGGCAACTGAACTTCGACGAAAACCTGGCCGCCGGCCAGGCGGCGATGGAAGGCGAACTCAAGCGACTCGACCTGGCAGGCGCCAATCTCCAGCCGGTGGCCGAACAGTACAATTTCAAGCGCATCGACGACCTGCTGGCCTCGATCGGCGCCGGCGACCTCACGGCCGCCCAGGTCGGCCAGTCGGCCCTTCGCCTGCATGCCGGGCCCGACGCCGACAAGCCGGAGCTTCCGTTCCGGCGCCCGTCGGGACAGGAGACGGCCGGCACAGGCAGCGAAATCCGGATCGAGGGCGTGGGCAACCTCGTGTACCAGCTGGCGCGCTGCTGCCAGCCGCTCCCCGGCGATCCGATCGCGGGATTCATCACCCGTACCCGGGGCGTCAGCATTCATAGGGAGGATTGCCGTCAATACCTGCGCCTGGCCCAGCGCCAGCCGGAACGACGAATCCAGGTCGACTGGTCGCGCAGCGCCCGCACCCGCTACCCGGTGCGGGTACGCATCGACGCATGGGACCGACGCGACCTGATCAAGGATATCGGCTCGGTCATTTCCAGCCAGAACCTGAGCGTCAGCGCCATGAACGCGCAGCGCGGCGAACAGCCCGAAGCGGTCGGCATCGAGCTGACGCTGGAAGTGGAAGACCTGGAACAGCTCGGCACGCTGCTGGGCAAGCTGCAGTCCATCACCAACGTCAGCTCGGTCCGACGGCTGCGGTAAGGAACCTCTGAATAACCCTGCGCGGGCCGGGTTCCACGCCGTAGGAGCCTGCTTGCAGGCGAACCCTCGCGGGGACTTTCCGCAGTTCCATTCGCCTGCAAGCAGGCTCCTGCGGGAGAATTCTGCTTAGGGAACCGCTGAATAACTCTGGGCGGGCGCGACGGCGCCTTTGCGGGAGGCTCCAGCTTGGCTTGGGCGAGCGTGGTTTGGTTGTTCCAAATAAGCGAGCCCGATTGTCATGACAAGCGAGCCGGAGGCCCCGCAAAGGCCCGTCCCGAAGGCGATTGTCATTACCAGCTGCCGGAAAAGCCGCATCTCGCGCGTTGCGCCCCTCGGCCGTAGCTATGGCTACTGTCACTCGCGTCGCACCAAACGATCTGCGGCCTTTCCGACTGAAACGCGCTCCGCCCGGAGTTATTCAGAGGTTCCTTAGCCTTCCTGCCGTATGAATTTTCGGATGCCGGAACCCGGAGAGTCGTGTTCCCGGGTGGGCCAACGGGAATCCATGCAATATCCGAGGGTAATCAACCGCCGGGCTCCAGTTCGGCCAGCAGCGATTCCAGCGACCGTCGCGCCGCGTCCAGCGAGAAATAGCGCTCGACGTTGATTCGGCCGTTGGCGGCCAGCCGCGCCCAGAGATCGCCGTCGCGGTACAGCCGGCAGACCTCGGCGGCGAACGCGGCCGCGTCGTCGGCCACCAGGATGTCGCGCCCGTGTTCGGTGTACATGCCCTCGGCGGCGCACGAGGTGGCCACCACCGGCAAGCCGTGGCTCATGGCCTGGTTGACCTTGCCCTTGACGCCGGCCCCGTAGCGCAGCGGCGCCAGGGAAATCCGGCAGCCGTTCATGAACGGCTCGAGATCGGAAACGAAGCCGTGCACCTCAAGGCCCGGCGCCGTGCGGCTCTTGAGACGCTCAGGCATCTTGCTGCCGATCAGGTGAAGCTCGACTTCGGGCAGTTCGCGACGGATCAACGGCAGGATCTCGTCGATCAGCCATTCGGCCGCGTCGAGGTTGGGCGGATGCTGGAAGCCGCCGACGAACACCAGTCCCTCGCGCTGCTCGAAAGGCCTGCCCGGGGGATGCAGCGAATGGATGTTGGAAACGACAATGACCGGCGCCTCGGGCACCAGGCCGCCGAGCAGTTCGCGCTCGAACTCGCTGACGACCAGCGTGGCATCGGCCTGTCCGATCAGCGCAAGCTCTTCGGCGCGGGTCTTCTCGGCAATCCGGGCTGCGGCCTCGGTGCCGGCCAGTTCGGCTTCGCGCTGTTCGCGCAGGAAGTGAAGATCGACCGTGTCGAACACGACGCTGGCCCGCGGACAATGCGCGCGCAACATCTTCATCAGCGGCGCCAGCACATAGTGCCTGCTGACGATGACCAGGTCCAGTTCGCTTCCATGAGCGGCCAGCCATTCCCCGGGATTGGCCACCCACGGCGCGGTCAGCACCTCGACGCCTGCCTGCTGCAGGTCTTCGGAATGCCGCCCCGTCCAGGCGAGGTTCTGCGGCATGAAGCTTGTCCGGTAACCGAGCTCGCCGAGCAGGCGCAACATCGCGAACATCCGCACCGAGCCCGAATCGTGATCCGGCATCGGCGTGACCGCATCGATGACCAGTGCCCGCCGCGGAAACCTGCGAAAGCGGAACTCGCTTGCGGCCGAAGGCGCGAACTCGCCCGGGTTCTCCGGGTGCGAGGCCAGGGTGTCGGCCCAGCGCTGCATGAATTTTTCGCGGTTGACCACCTGGTAGCGCTTCGCACCGGTCGTCTCGTCGGTACCCGAGGTGGCGCCCTCGAAATGAATCACCGTCGATGCGGGCTGGTAGAGCACTTTCAGACCGGCCCGGCGCGTCTTGAAGCACAGGTCGGTGTCCTCGTAGTACGCGGGGGCGTAGTGCTTGTCGAACCCGCCGAATTCGGCAAACCGTTCGCGCTCGATTGCCAGGCAGGCGCCTGAGACGTAGTCGGCCTCACTGAGGAAGCGGTATTCCGGCCGGTCCGGATCGTCGCCGCGGCCGAAGTTCCAGCCGGACGCATCGCGGAACACGATACCCCCGGCCTCCTGCAGCGTGCCGTCGGCAAACACCAGCCTGGCGCCCACGATGCCGGCTTCCGGGTGGGCGCGGAAGGTATCGACCAGCGCATCCAGCCAGCCGGCGGTGACCCGGGTATCGTTGTTGAGGAACACCAGGTAGCGTCCGCGCGCCTGCCTGGCACCGCGATTGCAGGTGCCGATGAACCCCTTGTTGCGCCGGTTGCGCAGCACCCGAACGCCTCGGCACCGACCAAGCCACGCCTGCGTTTCGTCGCTGGATGCATCGTCGACCACCAGCACTTCGTACCCGACATCGGTCGCTATGGAGGCAATGCTCTCCAGGCAGGCGGCGGTGTAGGCGAGCTGGTTGTAGACCGGGATGACGATGCTCACCTCCGGGTCTTCGCTTGACGGGAGCTCCACCGGATCGATCACGCGCTCTGGCCGGAGAAGCTGCGCCTCGGTGAAGGATTCGCGGCGCGGTTCCTCGGCCTGCGAGTGCTGCAGGGCGTCCAGCGCGCCGCGAAGTCCCCGGTAGCGCCAACGAAACAGGAAAACGCGGGTCATTCGGATCCATTGCAGCGGATTGACCAGCTTGCGCAACCGCCTGCGGGTCACCACCCGCCTGGCGAACCGCAGCGGCCGGGTCAGCTTCCATGACGTGCTGTTGACCACCGCGTCATATTCGGCCTGCAGCTGCTCGTGCCGTCGACCCAGGTCGTCGTGCTGACGGCCGAGCAGCGCGTGCTGTTGGCAGAGTTCCTCATGGACCCGGCACAGGTGCTCGTGCTGGATCTGCAGCTGCTCGTGCTGTTCCAGCAACCGGTCGTGATCTTCTACCAGCGCGGCCTGCTGCTCGCGCAGCTGCGCATGGTTCCGGTCCAGCGCCTGATAGCGATCCAGCAATTCACCGTAGCGGTCGGACAGTTCGTGGTACTGGCGGTCCTGCCGAATCAGCGCCTCGGCTTGCTCGGCAGCCTGGGCGTCCAGCCGCTCGGCCCATTCGCTGCGGCTGCGGAACTGGCGCTCCATGGTCTCGGCCCAGCGGGTGCGGGTCTCGAGCTCGTCGCGCATCCGCGAAAGCTCGGCGCGCGCCCGGCGAGCCGCGATGCGCGCGGACGCCAGCCTCGCCGCCTGCAGCGCCCAGGTCGCCTCGGGCGCCGCAATCGCCTTCGGCGTCGGCAATGCAACCGTATGACGGCCCGGGCAAATGCCGTCCAGCTCGGCCGCCATCGCCTCCAGCGAGCGCTCGGGCGCCGCCGCGGCAGCCAGCCCGGCCAGGCGTTCGGGGTTTTCGGCCAGCGCCAGCAGGCAATCGACCAGCGAATCGGGATCGGGATCGAACAGTACCCCGTCGTGTTCGTGGGCAATCCGCTCGGCAAAACTGCCCACGCGGGTCGCGACCGGCGCCAGTCCCAGCGCCCGGACCTCGCTCAAGGTGTAGCTCCAGGTCTCCGGGACGGTCGACAGCAGCAGCGCGCCGTGCGGTCTCAGCGCGGCCACCAGGGCCGGGAGCTCCTCCCGGCGATATTCGGGCACCAGGTCGACGCCGGGCTGCCCCATCAGCGCCAGCCCTTCGCGCCCGCAACCCAGCGCGGTCAGGCGCAGCCTGCCGGCCAGCCGAGGCAATGCCTCGCGCAGCAGCCTCAGCCCCTTGCCGGCGCTCAATCGTCCGGGGATCAGCAGGTGCAGCGGCGTATCCTTCGCCGGTGGCTCGAATGCGACCGGCGATTCGAACCGACGGAATCCGTGCCGAACCCGGCTGATCTCCAGGGCGGGATCGGCGGCAAGCGCGCGAAACCGCTCGATGACGTGGTCGGTCGGCGCGCACAGCGCGACATCGCCGGACTTCACGGCCTCGAGCCAGGCGCGCGCGATGCGGTGCCAGAAGGCGGGCCGCGTCGGCTCGAATTTCATCGAGTCGGGGTGATCGTCAAGTGCCGTGGTCCGGGCCTTGTCGGGATCGCCGTCGGCACGCTCGAGAAAAGGCCGGGGATCGCGGTCCAGAAGCGGCCAGAGCGGAAAGAAGTCGTGCAGCATCGCCAGCGTCGGCAGCCCGGTGCGCAGGCAATCCAGCGCATGCCCGATCAGCGACGAAACTACGATACGAGCGACGCCGAACCACTCGATCACCGCCGCCAGGTGCTCGGCGTAAACCTCGTTGCCGTCGGCGACCGCCGAGACCATCGGCGACAGCGCGAACTCCCGGATCACGCCGCGACCGGGCCCCGCCGCGCACAACCGGAGATAGCGACCGCAGGTGCGGCCCGGGCCGTCCGAGACCGCGATCAGGACCAGGTGGACGTGCGACGGATCGCCGGCGGCAAAATCCTCTATCCAGCGCCAGACGCCGCCGCCCCAGCTGTGCGCGATGTGCAGCGTCACCGGCCGGTCCGACGGCGCCGGCAGTGCCGGGGCGCCCTCTTCCAGCAGCGCTTCGATCCGCATGCGCAGATGGCCCAGCGGCAGCGGCCCGGCCGCTTCGTCACCGTCGTCATCCTCGCCGACCGTCGGGCCGGAGCGACGCGGATCCAGCACATAGAGATCATCGACCAGCAGCGCTCTTCCGGGCCCGGGCGAGCCCGGCTTGCCGGAGGCCGCGCCGGCCGCGATCAGGAGGCAGCCCGAGGGCGGCGATTCGATCAGCTGCGCCCGGCGCTCTCCGGCCCACCAGGCGGCGGCGTCCAGGTCCATGTCGCCGGTGTCGAATCCGACCAGCGGATCCACCCGGCGATCGTAATTGCCGGCAAACACCACCGCGGTGTCGGGCGACAGCAGCGTCCTCGATCCCTCGATGCGTTCGAAGAATCGAGCGGGCAGTTCGAGGTCCCCGCGCAGCAAGAGCATGTCGCGACCGGGATGGTCGTTCGCGATGCGGGCGAGTACCCCGGCCTCGTCGCGGTAGCTTTCCGACCCCACCGAATCCGGACCGATTGCGACGACCGGCCCCGGGCAGGACGACGACATTTCTCCAACGCGTTCGGCCGCGACGGCACCCGAGCGGGGCATCCAGAGCACGGTGACCAGCGGCAGATCGCGCATTCGGTTTTCGCTCATCCGGAAAACCTCCGACCGAGCCGGCGGACAGCACGTTTCCGGTCGACGAGGCGGCGCAGCGCCCTGCCCGGGTTGTCGAAAGGCGCCCCGGCAGACGAGCCAACCCGTCCGACCAGCCGGAATCTATAATCGAGGGTCATGATGACTGAACCCGGCAATAAGCAGCCGCTCATTATCCGCGATCGGAACGTCCTTTGCACCTGAACGAGAGCACCGGCACATGAGCCCAGCGAAGGCCGGCAAGCGGCGCGGCCGGGGGCACGGCGTCAAATCCGCGAAGCCGGGAAAGCGATTCGTGATCCGGATCATGCTGCCGTTCGTCGCGGCGTTGCTGCTGGGCTGCTTCGGACCCTGGATCTGGTACCTGGACCGACACGCGTCGGAGCGCTTCGTCGAGCGTCAATGGAAACAGGCCGGACGCGTCTACGCCCGGGCGCTGGAGCTGTATCCGGGGCGACCGCTGTCCGTGGCAGCGCTGGAACTCGAACTGGAAGCCGCCGGCATGCGCCCGACGCAGCCCCTGCTCCCCGGCAGATTCACCCGCAACGGCGGTCGCTTCACGCTGGCGCTGCTGGATCTCGAGTTCGCCGACGGCGTCCAGCCGGCCCGAACCGTCGCGGTCGAGATCAGCGATGACCGCGTCGCCGCGCTACGCGATCCCCGGGGCGGGCGAGTGGACCTTGTGCGACTGCCGGCCGCCGAACTCGGCAGCCTGCTGCCGTTCGACGAGCGGGATCGAACCCTGGTGCCCATCGCGGAATTTCCGACTTTGCTGGTCGCCGGCATCCAGGCGGTCGAAGACCGGCAGTTTCGCTACCACCACGGCATCGATCCCAAGGCGATCCTTCGCGCCCTGATCAGCAATTTCAGGTCCGGAGACGTGGTCCAGGGCGGCAGTACCATCACCCAGCAGCTGGTCAAGAACCTTTTTCTGACCGCCGACCGGAACCTCCTGCGCAAATTCAACGAGGCGATCATGGCGATCAGCCTGGAAGCGCGCTTCGACAAGGCGGAAATTCTCGAGGCATACCTCAACGACGTCTATCTCGGCCAGCGCGGCAACCAGGCCATCCATGGATTCGGCCGCGCCGCCGAATACTACTTCGGCCTGCCTGTCTCGTCTCTCTCCACCGACCAGATCGCGCTGCTGATCGGTATGGTCAGGGGGGCATCCTGGTACAACCCGGTGCGCAACCCGGAACGCGCCCGGGCCCGCCGCGACCTGGTGCTCGGGATGTTCCGGGAAACCGGGCTGATCGATCGCGCCGAATACGAGAGCGCACTGGCGCGCCCGCTCGGCGCCAGCGTCGGCGACCTGGCCCGAAGCCGTCCTCACCCGGCGTTCATGGACCTGGTGCGCCGCCAGCTCAAGGCCGATTACCGCGATTCCGACCTGCGCGAGAAAGGCTTGCGCATCCATACCACGCTCAGCCCGCTGGCCCAGCAGCGCGCCGAGCGCGCCCTGGCCGACGGACTGGCCGAAATCGACGAAGCCGGCGGCAACCTGCAGGGCGCGATCGTGCTTGCCCAGCCAGACTCCGGCGAAATCCGGGCGCTGGTCGGCGACCGCAACTATCAAAGAGTCGGCTTCAACCGCGCCCTGGACGCACGTCGCCCGGTGGGATCGGTGATCAAGCCTTTCCTCTACCTGCTGGCGCTGGCCGATCCGGCCCGATTCACCCTGGTGACGCCGGTCGACGACGAACCGCTGAGCGTGCCGCAGCGCGGCCGCGAGGACTGGCGCCCGCGCAACTACGATCAGACCAGCCACGGCACGGTGGCACTGCTGGAAGCGCTGGCGAACTCCTACAACCAGGCCACCGTCAGGGTCGGGCTGCAGGTGGGCGTGCAACCGCTGTTCCGCCTGCTCGAACAACTGGGCGTCGCACCCGGTTCGGCACGCCATCCGGCAGCGTTCCTCGGCGCGGTAGACCTGTCTCCGTTGCAGGTCGCCCAGCTTTACCAGCCGATCGCCAGCGGCGGATATTCCACGCCGTTGAGGGCGATCACCGACGTCGTCGACAGCGACGGCAAAGCGATCGCCAGGTACCCGATGCGTCTCAGGCCGATCCAGGAACGCGACGCGCTGGCGCTGCTGGATTTCGCGCTGGAGCAGGCGGCCACCACCGGGACCGGCGCCAGCCTGAGCTGGCGACTGAAGCGTCCTGCGGCGCGCGCGGCGACCATACGCGGCAAGACCGGCACTACCAGCGATCGACGCGACGCGTGGTTTGCCGGCTATACCCAGCAATGGCTGGGGATCGTATGGGTGGGACGCGACGACAATTCTCCTGCCGGCATCAGCGGTGCGGCATCGGCACTGCCGATCTGGGCAAGAATGTTCGACGATCTGCCTCAGGAAGCCGAGAGCAGGCAGTGGCCGAGCGGCATCGAATGGTTCTGGATCGACTGGCCCGAGCCGATGCTGGCCGACGAAAGCTGCACCGGCGCCCGTGCGATTCCGTTCATCGCCGGCTCGCAGCCGACGGCGTATTCGGGGTGCATGAGGCGGCGAAGATAGGAGACAGGAGACAGGAGACAGCAAATCCGACTTGCCGACACTATCTCCTGAATCCTGAATCCTGAATCCCGTTCTTTCCTATCCTACGGGCCTGGCCGAGACTTCCAGCCGGATCACGTCGCCGGGTTCGGAGCGCGTGCGGGTCTCGAAGACTTCGCCGTTGTACTCGTAGCGGACGTTGTAGCCCGACGTGTAGCTGCGCGGCTCGTAATCGACCTGGATCTCGCAGCGCTGGTAGCTGACCGGACGACCGTGGCGGCGCTGCTGCTTCGAGGCGTCGTGCCCGATAGAAGCACCAAGCGCCGCGCCGGCGGCCGTCATCGCTTTCTTGCCGGACCCGCCGCCGAACTGGTTGCCGATCACGCCGCCGATGATCGCCCCGGCGATGGTGCCGGTGGCCGAATTGCCGCGCGCCTGGCGATAGCCGCGCTCCTGCCAGCAGACCTCGCGCTCGACCGGCACCTGCTCGGTCACGTAGATCGGCTCGTAACCGACAACCGGCGCGTAGACGTAGTGCACGGCCGCAGGCTGCGCCATCGCCGCGCCGGAAACGAACAAACCGCTGGCCAACAATCCCTTGAGTGCAGTCTTCATCCTGGTTTCTCCTTCGGCAGCGCCGCAGTCATTTGATCCTGGCTTGCAGCTTAGACCGGCGGCGCTGAATCGGCACTGAACGGCGCGCCTTGCGTTGTCGCAAATTACGAACTGGATTAGGATGTCAGAATCGAACGAGAACAAATCGAATGCCGAGGGGTACCACCCATGTCCACACCGGAAATCGCAAGACTGCGCAACATCGCCCTGCTGGGTCACGCCGGGAGCGGAAAGACGCTGCTTTCGGAACAACTGCTGACCAGGGCGGGCGTCAAGGGTGAGCCCGGCACCCTGGAGCGCGGCGACACCATGGCCGATTTCGACCCGCTGGAGAAGCAATACCAGCATTCGCTGGACAGCGCGGTCATGCATTTCGACGCCGGAAAGTGCCGGGTCCAGTTGATCGACACGGCCGGCGACCCCGATTTTCGCGGCCAGAGCCTCTCGGCCATGAGCGCCGTGGAGACGGCCGCCATCGTCGTCAATGCCGCCGCCGGGATAGAGATGTCGACCCGACGCCTGATGCGCCGCGCACGCCAGCGCCGGCTATGCCGCATGATCATCATCAACCGGATCGACGCAGACGATGTCGACCTGGAAGCCCTGGTGCGCGAGATTCGCGAAGAGTTCGGCCCGGAATGCCTGCCGGTGAACCTGCCGGCCGAGAACTTCACGACCGTTCGCGACTGCTTTTTCCACGACGACGGCGAAACCGACATCTTTTCGCTTGCCGATGCCCATTCCGAGATCCTGGACCAGGTCGTCGAGGTCGACGAAGATCTGATGGCCAAGTACCTGGACGGTGAAAAGATCTCGGCCGACGAGCTGCACGATGCGTTCGAAAAGGCCCTGCGGGAAGGCCACCTGGTGCCGATCTGCTTCACTTCGGCGAGCACCGGCGCGGGCTGTGGTGAACTGCTTCGATTCATCGAAAAGCTTCTGCCGAGTCCGGAAGAAGGCAATCCGCCGCGCTTCCGCGCTGGCAGCGAGGACGAGAAAGTCACCGCGCTGCCCGACCCCGACGCCCACGTACTGGCGCACGTCTTCAAGATAGTCAACGATCCCTACGCCGGGAAGCTGGCGATCTTCCGCATCTTCCAGGGCACGATCAAGCCCGGCATGCAGCTCTACGTCGGCGATGCTCGCAAGCCGATCAAGGTGGCGCACCTGTACCGAATGCAGGGCGGCGATCACGTGGAAACCGACCAGGGACTTCCCGGCGATATCTGCGCCCTGGGCAAGGTCGATGAAATTCACTACGACGCGATCCTCCACGACAACCACGACGAGGATCATTACTATCTCAAGCCCATCGACTTCCCCCAGCCCATGTTCGGCCTGGCGATCGAACCGAAAACCCACGGCCAGGAGCAGAAGCTGGCCAGCACGCTGGAGAAGATCGCCCAGGAAGACCCGTGCTTCAAGGTCGAGCACAACCAGGAACTCAACGAGACGGTCATCCGCGGTCTCGGCGAAATGCACCTGCGCGTGTTGCTCGAACGCATGCAGCAGCGGTTCGGCGTGGAGGTCGAGACACGGCCGCCGCGCATCGCCTATCGCGAGACCATCACCCGCCCGGCCGAAGGCCACTTTCGACACAAGAAGCAGACCGGCGGCGCCGGCCAGTTCGGCGAAGTATTTCTCCGGGTCAAGCCACTGGGCCGCGGGGAAGGATTCAACTTCAAGAGCGAGGTCGTCGGCGGGGTCATTCCCACCAGCCTGATCCCGGCCGTGGAAAAAGGCGTCAGGCAGGTACTCCAGGAGGGTGCCGTCGCAGGTTTCCCGCTACAGGACCTAGAGGTCACGGTCTACGACGGCAAGCATCACAGCGTCGACTCCAAGGAAATCGCGTTCGTTATCGCAGGACGCAAGGCGCTGCTGGAGGCGATCGCCCAGGCCGGCCCGCAGATTCTCGAGCCTATCGTCAACCTGGAAGTCACGGTGGCCGATTCGTTCATGGGCGACGTGACCGGCCTGCTGGCATCCAAGCGCGCACGCATCCAGGGCACGGACAGCATCAAGGGCGGGTCGACGCAGATCACCGCGGCGATACCGCTTTCGGCAATCAGCGATTTTCCCACCGAGCTCAAGAGCATGACCGGCGGCGAGGGGCGCTTCATCGTCGAATTGTCACACTACGAGGCTGTGCCGCCCCAGGTGCAGCAGCAGCTGATCGAGCAGAACGGCAGGTCCGGCGACGAGGCAGGCTGACCCGCGCTGCCGGTCAGGCGCGGGTCGGCGATGCCCGGTCGACGCATACCCGATCGCGCCCGCCGCGCTTGGCCTGGTACATCGCCTGGTCTGCCCGGCGCACCAGGTCCTCGGGCGTGGCGTCCTTGTCGGGCATTACCGATGCCACGCCGAAGCTGGCGGTGACGAAGCCGTTCGAGTCGCTGCCCTGTCTGAACTCCAGCGAGATCACCGCTTGCCGCAGCGACTCGGCGATATCCCGGCCTTCCGAGAGCGTGCGGCGCGGCAACACCGCTATGAATTCTTCCCCGCCGTAACGCGCCAGCAGTCCGCCCTCTGCGGCAACCAGGCGCGCCAGGGACTGCGCCATCGCACGCAGGAAGCTGTCACCAACCTGGTGCCCGTGACTGTCGTTGAAATCCTTGAATTTATCGACGTCGATGATGATTGCAGTCAAGGGCAGCCCGGCCGCGCGGCACGCGCGCCACTGCTCGCCCATGTAGAAGCGCAAGCGCCGGTGATTCGCTATTCCGGTCAACTCGTCGGTACGCGAAAGCTCGTCCAGGCGTGAATTCATTTTCTTGAGTTCGTGCGTTCGCTCGTCGATGATGCGATTGAGCTCGACGTCGCGCTGGCGCAGCTCCGAAATTCGCCAGCGGAAAACAAGCAGCACGACCAGCAGGGCGGCAATGACCAGGATCAGCTGGCGCGGCCTGATCTGAAAGCCCGGCTCGGGTACCACCAGTTCCATCGAACGCATCGAGTTCAGCCAGCGCCCGTCGTCCACCCCCAGCTGGACTTCGAAGCGGTAGCGCCCCACCGGGACCACCGGGTACCGGGCGATCTGGCTGCCATCGGCCTCGATCCACTGTTCGTCGGCACCGGCAAGCCTGTACCTGAAGCGCAGCCGCTGCGCATTCTCGAACTGAGGCGCGCTGTAGCGAATCTCCAGGTCGCGGGCATCGGTCGGCAGCTCGACCACCCGTTCGTTGGGCTCCAGGCGTTGGCCTGCAACGCTCACGGATTCGATGAACAGCCGCCCCGCGGGTTCGAAACGGCTGATGGAGGCCGGATCGAAGGCGACCGGGCCGCGTACCGTGGGAAACCAGAACCAACCCCGCCGATCGCGGTGACAGGCCGGCTGGCCGCCGCCGTTGGTTTCCGACGCCGGCATCCCGTCGACGTCGGTCAGCGACCAGGCATTGACCCGTTCGATGCTGCCGTCGGCCAGCGCATTGAGATCCGCCAGGGATGCCAGCGAAACTCCATGGTTGCCGCTCATCCAGAGTCGACCGGACGGTCCGGACAACATGCACGAGACCACGTCCTCGGCCAACCCGCGGTCCGGTCCGACCTGGAACCAGCGGCCGTCCTTCAAGCGCCAGAGGCCGCCGCCGTAGGTACCGAACCAGAGCGTACGATCGTCCTGTCGAAAAATCGATCGAACCGAGAGCCCGTCGATCCACTCGCCTGTCCTGATCGCCCGGTACTCCGATGATTCGAACCGTGCAAGGCCCTGGTCGGTGCCGATCAGCAGACCATCGTTGGGGGCGTCGACGGCCGCCAGCAACGGCGACGCTTCGACTTCATTGACTGCCGGACCGATCCGTCCGTCCTCGATGCGAAAGAGCCCGTTGTCGGCCCCCAGCCAGGTCGTGCCCGAGCGGTCGCGAAACAGGAAATTCGCACCCAGGTGTCCGCCGTCGTCGGACCCGGGCTCGATGTCGATGGTGCCGGCGTTCGTCCAGCGACGAATCCGGCCGCTTGCGCTTGCGATCAGCACGCCGCCGCCCGGCTCCGCGAGCATCGTCCAGGTGCAGGCCGTCGGCCCGGCCTCCGGTTCGAAAAGCGGTCGACTGCGGCCGTCGTCCAGTACGTGCTCGACGCCGCCGCAGAGTCGTCCCACCAGCACGCCCTGATCGGGATGATCGATGATCGGCAGCACCGACCCGAGTTCGGCGTTGCGGTAGCCGGCGGCACGAAACATTCGCGCCGGCGATACCCGGAAAATTCCTTCGAAGCGACTCCCCAGCCACAGCGCCCCGTCGTCGTCGGTCATGATCGAAAGCAGCCTGGGCCGGGGTCCCATTTCGACCCTCCGAGAAAAGTGCCCGGCGCGCCAGTGGATGCTGCCGTCGCCGAGCTGCATGATCACCTGGTTGGCCTGCCCCGGCCAGAATCCCACGATGCGTTGCGCTGTCGAAGACACGTCATCGGGCTCGAGCTCGCTTGGCACCAGCCGATATCCATCCCATTGCAGGAGCGACGCCGCAGTTGCAACCAGCAATCGTCCCTCGACCGAAGCAACCCCGACCACTCTTCCCGGCGCCCGGATGCGCATTGGCTCGGCCGCCGGTTCCTCCGGCTGCCTGACGAACACCGTGTCGCCGCTGAAATAAACCAGCCTTCCGTCGTCCAGCACGTAGAGACCGTTCGGTTGCTCGGATTCCTGCTCCAGCTCGAGCCGAACATCGACCTGCAGCGTTTCCGGATCGAATCGCAGGATCTGCCGCGGCGAAAGCAGCCAGAGCCTGCCACCCGGGTCGTGAGAAAACGTCAGAACCCGACACCTTTGGCCGCAAATCGGCACCGCCTGAAACGCCCCGTCACGATATCGGACGACGCCGCGACTCTCTGTGCCTATCCACAGCGCGCCGTCCGGCGTGGCGGCGAGCGCGGCGATTCGATTGGTGCCCATCTCCGGGTAATCCATCAACCGGAAATTTCGAAAGCGCCTGCCGTCGAAGCGACTCAAGCCGTCCAGCGTTCCAACCCAGACGAAGCCCCGCGAATCGCGGGCAATCGCCTGGACCGTATGCTGCTCCAGGCCATCGGCCACCCCCCAGTTCTGAGCGACCAGGTAGTTGCTCGCGCTTGCTGCGGCGGGAGAGGACGTGAGAGCGGCGCCCAGCGAGAGCAGCAGGCCGGCGTAGATCAACAAGCATGCCGCCCGGAGCCGGGACGGGCTCGGCTCGGTACGGAGCTCAAGCCCGTCGATCCAGTCCCGATCCAGCAATCGGTAACTCGCGCGGACGGAATATTCGAAGGATTCGGGCATACTGTTCGACGGCGGGTTCGCCTGGAGCGGCATCGATTTCCAAGGGCAGCTCTATCGGCTGCGGCCTGCTTATAGAATCAATATGCAATTGATATGCCAATAGTCGAGGGCAGCATGGACAAGGAACGCGCGCTTGCAGTCGTCAACGGCCTCTTGCCGGGTACGCTGATGGAGACACTGGATATTCGCTATACCGACGCCGGCGAGGGATTCCTGGAGGCCGTCATGCCGGTCGATTCCCGCCATCATCAGCCGATGGGAATCCTGCACGGCGGCGCGACCGCGACCCTGGCCGAGAGCGTCGCGAGCGCCGCCTCCGGGCTGGCGCTGAGCGGCACGGGCCGCCGGCCGGTGGGGCTGGACCTGGCCGTCAATCACGTGCGAAGCGTCAGCAGCGGGCAGATCAGGGCGCGCGCCGAAGCTGCCCACCTCGGTCGCTCGACGCACTTGTGGCAAATCAGGATCGTCGACGAACGCGACCGGCTGGTCGCGCAGGCCAAGCTCTTGATCATGGTGCTCGAGGCGCCCCCCGAAGCGGGCTAGCCGGCACTTGCACCTTTCAGGTCGCCGGGGTGCAATCTCGGCTTTCGGCCTTGCCCAGGCGCTCCAGCGACCGACCGGGCGCGTGCCAGTCAGGATCCAGCGCCATGGCGCGGCGAAATGCCGCCTCCGCCTCTTCGGCGCAGCCGGCACCGGCATGGATTCGACCCAGTTGCCACCAGGCAAGCTTGGGTTCGGGGTCCTGCGGCCATCGCGGCTGCCCAAGAAATCGCTGCAATGCGTCGATGCCGGCAGCGGCGGCCAGGCCGGATTCGGCCGAGACCCGACCGAGCGCGTACATCGCCCCGGCATGCCGCGGGGCTTCCAGGAGCGCTTGTCGGTAAGCCTCGAGCGCATCCTGGTTGCGACCCAGCCGGTGCAGCCAATCGCCCATCCGAACCCGCCAGCTCGGCCTGGCCCTATCGGACTGCGAAAGGGCCAGGGCGATCCGGTCGACCGCTTCGGCCAGGCGTTCGGCTTCGGCCAGCTCGATCGCTTCCCGGAAGGTCCGACGCGACGGGGCAAGTTCGCCCAGCCGCGCCAGCAGCGCGGCAGCCGCGTCCCGGTCGCCGCCCGCAATGCCCGGCGCACGCAGATGAAACGCGGCCAGTGCCGCCAGCGCGTCTGCGTGCTCGGGCGCCACCGTCAGCGCGTGTTCCAGGTCCCGGCGCACATCCCTCGCGATCCGCAGCGACTTGAACGGGCCCGAATCGTCGATCCGGTCGGAACGGAACGCGGCCCGGTCCACCCGCAGATCGGGCCGGTCCGGCGCGACTTCGATTGCGCGATCGATCAGCGCCAGCGCCCGCTCTCCCTTGCCTTCGCGCCTGGCCAGCCAGGCCTGCGCACGCAGCAGGGGCACGTCCCCGGCGCCCTCGGTTTCGTCATCCGCGTTACCCTCGGCGGTTGCCGACGCCAGCCAGTCTTCCAGCGGCGAGAGATCCCGCGCTTCCCAGGCCCGCACCGGGTCGGGAATCGAGGCCTCGGCCATCATATCGGCCGCGGCGCCTGTCGCGAGACAGAGCGCCGCGCCGCAGATCAGCAGCGCCGGGCGGATGCAACGGTTCATGGGCGAGTTCTTCGGCAAAACGCGAATTGTAGCCGCGCGGCGCGAATGGGCGCCTTCATTCCTTGAACAGCTTGCCGGGATTGAGCACGCCGTCGGGATCGAACGCCCGCTTGACGGCACGCATCAATTCGATTTCCCCGGCCGACTTGATCAGGTGCAGATAATCGCGCTTGAGCAGCCCCACGCCGTGCTCGGCCGAAAGGCTGCCCCGGTATCGGCCGACCAGTTCGAAGACCTCCGGGCTGAGCCTGTCGCAAGCCCGGCGGAAGTCCTCGATCGACCAGTCATCCGGCTTGAGCACGTTCATGTGCAGGTTGCCGTCGCCGATGTGGCCGAACCAGACCACCCGAAAGTCCGGATAGCGCTCGCCGACCAGTGCGTCCAGCGCCGAGAGGAATTCGGGCACCGCGGAGATCCGCACCGAAAGATCGTTCTTGTAGGGCGTCGACGGCGCGATCGCCTCGCTTATCGCCTCGCGCCAGTGCCAGAGCTCTTCGGCCTGGGCCTGGCTCTGGCTGATCAGCCCGTCGACCACGTGGCCGTCCTCGGCCAGCTTCTCGAAGACTTCCAGCGCCGCTTCCTGGCGGGCGGCGTCCGGATCGTCGAATTCGACCACGGCAAAGAACGGCGCCTGTGTTTCCAGGGGAAACTGCGTTCCGGATCCATTCGCGACGAACTCGGTGCTGGCGGCGTCGAAGAACTCGAATGCCGACAGGTCCAGACCTGCGCGCAGCGCCCGGAACGCCGGCATGATGGCATCGAGGCCCGCAAAGGCCAGCAGCAGCACCGAGCGCTGCGGCGGCGGATCGATCAGGCCGAAGGTCACCTCGGTGATCATTCCCAGCGTACCTTCGCTGCCGACCATCAGGTGGCGCAGGTCCAGCCCGGCGTTGTTCTTGACCAACCCGCGGTTGAGTTCGAGCACCTCTCCGGTGCCGGTCACCACGGTCAGTCCCCGGACCCAGTCGCGCGTCATGCCGTAGCGCAGAACGCGTATGCCGCCGGCGTTGGTTGCCACCGACCCGCCGGCCTGCGACGATTCGGCCGCGGCCCAGTCGACCGGGTAATACAGGTCGTTGTCGGCAGCGTGGCGCTGGACCTCGCCTATCGTGGCGCCGGCCTCTACCGTGATCGAGGGTTCGACCTCATCCAGCCCCTTGATCGCGCGCATCTTGTCGAACGACACGACCACCTCTCCCCCGGGCGCGACCGCACCGCCGGAAAGCCCAGTGCGGCCACCCGACGGCACCAGCGCGGCCTTCTCGGAACGCGCCCAGCCGACCAGATTCGCCACGTCGTCGGTGGAACGCGGGAAAACGACGGCTTGCGGCGCGGGCGTCCAGAACCGGGTCCAGTCGCGGCCGTAATGCGCCAGCGATTCATCGTCGGTGAGTCTTTCAATGTCGGGAAAATCGCTCATTGCTCTCCATCAATTTCGAATCAGCTGTTGAATACCGCCGGCTCAGGCTCGACTATCATTAAGACTCCCAATAAAGAATCAACAACCCATGAACCAGCGAAATTATTCGCTCGCCAAGGAAAAAATCAAGATTCTTCTTCTCGAAGGCATCCAGGACAGCGCCGTCGAGAGCTTTCGCAAAGCCGGCTACAACCAGGTCGAAAGCGTGCCTTCGGCGTTGCCGCAGGACCAGCTTGCCGAAAAGATCGGCGACTGCCACTTTCTCGGAATACGCTCGCGCACCCGGCTGACCGCATCGATGCTCGAAAAGGCCGGAAAGCTGACCGCGGTCGGGTGCTTCTGCATCGGCACCGACCAGGTCGATCTGGCCGCCGCCCGGCATCTCGGCATACCGGTATTCAACGCCCCTTATGCTAACACCCGATCGGTGGCCGAACTGGTGCTGGCCGAAATCGTGATGCTGATGCGCGGCATTCCAGCCAAGAACGCCGCGGCGCACCGGGGCAGCTGGCAGAAGACGGCCAGGGGATCGTTCGAGGTGCGCGGGAAGACGCTGGGCATCATCGGCTACGGGCACATCGGTTCTCAGCTCGGGATTCTCGCCGAAGGCCTGGGCATGCGCGTGGTCTACTACGACATCGTCCGCAAGCTGCCACTGGGCAATGCCGAGCCGGCCGACAGCATGAACGAAGTGCTGGGCAAGTCCGACGTGGTCTCGCTTCACGTCCCCGATACCGAAGACACCCGCGGCATGATCGACGCCGCGCAGATCGCGCGCATGAAGGACGGCGCGCACCTGATCAACGCATCGAGAGGCAAGGTCGTCTCGATACCTGCGCTTGCCAGCGCGATCGAGAGCGGCAAGCTCGGCGGCGCCGCGATCGACGTGTTCCCGTCGGAACCGGCGTCGAAGGACGAGGAATTCATCTCGGAGCTGCGCGAATTCGACAACGTGCTGCTGACCCCGCACATCGGCGGGTCGACCTTCGAGGCCCAGCAGAACATCGCGATCGACGTTGCGACCAAGCTGGCCCTTTATTCCGACAACGGTTCGACCGCCGGGGCGGTCAACTTTCCCGAGGTGACCCTGCCCGATCACGCCACGGCGCGGCGCATAATGCATATTCACAAGAACGAACCGGGCGTGCTGCAGGCGATCAACAACGTATTCTCGGAGGCCGGCATCAACATCGCGGGCCAGTACCTGCAGACCATGCCCGACGTGGGCTACGTGGTCATGGACGTGGAAACCGACGACGCGGGTCCGGTGCTTCGCGGGCTGAACGACATTCCGGCGACCATCCGCACCCGCTACCTGAGATAGGAGCCGTGTCAATGAGCTACGATATTCGGCACAACAGCGATGACAACCGCTTCGAGACCACGGTCGATGGACACCAGTGCGTGCTCGACTACGCGCTGGACGACGGTGTGATTTCCATGAATCGCGTCTACGTGCCACCCCCGGCCGAAGGGCGCGGCATCGCCGGCGCCATCACCCGACACGCACTCGACTACAGTCGTCAACAGGGCTGGAAAGTGGTCCCACGCTGCCCTTACGTTGCCGCCTGGATCAAGCGCCACCCCGACTATCAGGACCTGGTCGCCTGAGCACAACCGATTCAGGTCGCATTCAGCGCCTGTTGCAGATCATCATCCAACGGGCGAAATTCGAGCTCGAAGGCCCAACGGAGGTCCGTCATGAACCAACGAACAGGAATCGCAGCAAGAACATCCCTCGCCCTGATGCTGGCAGCGCTTTTGTCCGCCTGCGCCACGAGCACCGATCCATGGACCGGTGAGCCGCGCACCTCGCGCACCGGCGCCGGGGCGGGCATCGGTGCCGGCATCGGCGCCGTGATCGGCGCGGTTTCCGGCGGCGACCGGCTCAAGCGCGCGGCCATCGGCGCCGGCGTGGGCGCGCTGGCCGGCGCAGCGGTCGGCAACTACATGGATCGCCAGGAAGCAGCGCTGCGCGAGCAGCTCCGCGGCACCGGCGTCAGCGTGACCCGGCGCGGCGATGAAATCATTCTGAACATGCCCGGCGACGTCACCTTCGATATCGATTCGGCCGGCCTGAAGCCGCAGTTCTTCGAGGTTCTGGACTCGGTCGCGCTGGTCGTCCAGGAGTTCGACCAGACCGTGCTGATCGTCGACGGCCATACCGATTCGACCGGGAGCGCCGAATACAACCACGAGTTGTCGAAGCGCCGCGCCGAGACGGTCGCCCGCTACATCGTCAACCAGGGTGTGGCGCCGGTGCGCGTCGAATCCTACGGCTACGGTGAACAGTACCCGGTTGCCACCAACAACACGACCGTAGGCCGTAACCAGAACCGGCGGGTCGAACTGACGCTGATGCCGGTCACGCGCTGACCGGGGAACCTGGCGAGGCTTCACACCTGGACGCACCGACAGCGTTTATCGATCGGCCTCCAGGAATCTCGCCAGGCGTGCGGCCTGGTCCTGAATTGCGGTCAGTCCGTCGAGGTGGCCCATGTTGCCTTCGATCTCGTGCAGCGCCGCCGGTTTGCCGTGCGACGCCAGCGCGCGCCGGGCCTGTCGCGCGAGCTCCGGACGCAAGAGCAGATCGCCGGCGGCCGGCAGGAAGAGCGATCTTGCCTGCACATTTTTCAGCGCGCCCGTCATGTCATTGGCATGCCCGGCCACGAACGCCTGGCTGGCGCGTACCAGGTAGAGCACGTGGTTGGCATCCATCAAGCGCGCTCTTTCACGCGCCCGCCGCCATAGCCAGTCGGTGACCTCGAACCCGTTGGTCACCGATTCGAGCACACCCTGCGAGACGTTCGCATGGTCGGGAAAACTGGCCGAAAAGAAATCCGGGTGCAGCGCCTGCTGGGTGACCATGGCCATGCTGGCGGTGAGGCCGTCCAGCGGGGCGATACCGTCGTAATAGTCGCCGCCGTTCCAGTTCGGGTCCAGCCGGATCGGCCAGGCCCAGCTCTCCAGCACGGCAATTTCCCAGGGCCGCATCCTGCCGGCGCCGATCACCGAGACCATGCGCTCGACGCGATCCGGGTACGCGACGGCCCATTCCAGCGCCTGCAGCGAACCCATGGACGCGCCGATGACGGCGTGCAGGCTTTCGATCCCCAGGGAATCCAGCAGACCCGCCTGAACCTCGACGAAGTCGCGAATGGTCACGACCGGAAAATCCAGCCCGTAGCGTTGCCCGGTTCGAGGGTCGATGCTCGCCGGCCCGGTCGTGACCACGTGCTCGTCGTGAACGTTGGCGTTGACCAGGGTATCGCTGGCTATCACGTAGAAACGATTGGTATCGATGGCCTTGCCCGGCCCGATGATCGCGTCCCAGTAGCCAGGCTCGGGATCGTCGGGCGAGTACCGCCCGGCGGCATGCGAGGTGCCGGAAAAGTGATGGGTCACGAGGACAACGTTGGACCGGTCCTCGTCGAGTTCACCATAGGCCTCCCAGCCCACGCGCACCCGGGGAATGACCTCGCCGCCCAGGGTCCTGAAGTCCCGGGTCTCGTAGGTCCGCTTTTCGACAAGCGGTAGTTCGGCTGCGGCGACCGTGGTCACGAGCAGCCCAAGCGTCAGAAGAATTCGAATCATTTCGGGGCACGCATTACCTGAATCGAATTCGATTGCAGCAGAAAGCACCCGCTGACACCATTGGACCTTGGGGAAGATCGAAATTCCGCGCGATCGGCGCCCGGTTCCCGGTATCGTAGACAAACCTTCAAATACCACGGCCCTCGGAGGCAGCATGATGGACGCGGCCAGCTGGACGCTTTCCACGAGCATTCTGGTATTCATTGCCTGTACCGTGGCGATAGGCGTATTCGGCACACGGATTACCGGCGTGGTCGACCAGCTCGCGGATCGCACCGGCATCGGCGAGGCGCTGGCCGGCGCCGTCCTGCTGGGCGCGTCGACGTCTCTTGGCGGGTCGGTGCTTTCGGTCGTCGCGGCCTGGAACGACAACGCCGACCTGGCCCTTGGCAACGCGCTTGGCGGCATCGCGTTCCAGTTTGCCGCATTGGCAATTGCCGACTTCGCCTACCGCAGGGCCAACCTGGAGCATGCCGCAGCCTCGGCCGAAAACCTGATGCAGAGCGGGCTGCTGATCGCGCTGCTGGCGCTGATCCTGATCGCACCGACGCTGCCCGACATCACGCTGTGGGGCATCCATCCGATCACCCCGATCATGCTCGGCGTCTACGGCTATGGGCTGCGCATGATCAGAACCGCTCATGACCAGCCGATGTGGTGGCCCAGGCGGACGACGGAGACGCGCGAAGACGAACCGGAGGATCTCGACAAGGTGCCGGCCCTGGCGCCGCTGGCCATCCGGTTCGCGCTGCTGATGCTGGCGCTGGGCGCGGCCGGCTACACCATGGAGTACGCGGCTTCCAATATCGCCCAGGCCACCTGGCTCAGCTTCAGCGCCGTCGGCGTGCTGTTTACCGCCACCGCCACGTCGCTGCCGGAACTGGTGACCTCGGTTGCGGCCGTCCGGCGCGGCGCGCTGACGCTGGCGGTCGGCGGAATCATCGGCGGAAACGCGTTCGACACGCTGTTCACCGCCGCATCCGACATCGCTTACCGCGAAGGGTCGATCTACCACGCAATGCCGGAGTCGGTAGCGTTCTGGGCCGCGCTGACGCTGCTGATGTCGGCGGTGCTGCTGCTTGGCCTGATCCGGCGCGAAAAAGAGGGACCGGCCGGGGTCGGCGTCGAAAGCGTGGTGCTGCTGGCGCTCTATGTCGCCGGCGTCGCACTGCTGCTCGGGATGGGAGCCGAATAGCCGGCTTTCAGGCGCTGCTTTCCAGTTCGTCCCAGCGGGCGTATGCCGCGTCGATCTCCGCCTGCGTCGAGGCGACCTCGGCATTGACCCGCTCGATTTCCTCGGGCGACTCGCGGCGGTAGAACGCCGGGTCGTTCAAGCGCGCGCTCAGTCCGGCCATGCGCGATTCCAGCGCCTCGACCTTCGCCGGCAGTTGCTCCAGCTCTCGCGCCAGCTTGTAGCTGAGCTTCTTCGGCTTGTCGGTGCGCGGCTTTTCAGGCCCGGATGCGGCCTCCGTCTTGTTCTTTTCCTGCTTCGCCCTGTCGCTGCGCGCCTCCGCCTGCTGCGCCTGGCGTTTCCAGTCGCTGTAGCCGCCCACATACTCGCCCACCCGGCCGTTGCCTTCCATGACGAACGACGCGGTAATCACATTGTCGAGGAAATCGCGATCGTGGCTGACCAGCAGCAGCGTCCCCGGGTAGTCGGCAAGCAACGATTCGAGCAGTTCCAGCGTCTCGGCATCGAGATCGTTGGTCGGCTCGTCCATGACCAGCAGGTTCGAAGGCTTGGCGAACAGCTTGGCCAGCAGCAGCCGGTTGCGCTCGCCGCCGGAGAACTTGGCGATGGGGGCACGCGCGCGCTCGGGCGTGAACAGGAAGTCGGCCATGTAGCCGATCACGTGCTTCTGCTTGCCGGCGATAGTGACGAAGTCGCGTCCCTCGGCGACGTTCTCGGCCGCCGTCCAGTCGTCGCGGAGCACAGAGCGATGCTGGTCGAAATAAACCACTTCCAGCCGCGTGCCCTGCTTGATCTGGCCCGAATCCGGTTCCAGCTGGCCCAGCAGCAGCTTCAGCAGCGTCGACTTGCCGCTTCCATTGGGACCGATCAGGCCGATCCGGTCGCCGCGGAAGATCGTGGTCGAGAAATCTCGCACGATGGGCTCGCCGTCGTAGCTGAACGAGACGTCCTCGGCCTCGATGACCTTTTTTCCGGATTGGCCGGCATCGCTGACCACCATGCGCACCTGGCCGGCCTGCTCACGCCGCTGGGCGCGCTCGCGGCGCATCGCTTCCAGCGCCCGCACGCGGCCCTCGTTGCGGGTTCGGCGAGCCTTGATGCCCTGGCGAATCCAGACCTCTTCCTCGGCCAGCCTGCGGTCGAAATGCTTGTTTTCCAGTTCCTCGGCGTGTAGTCGCTCTTCCCGTCTCCTCAGGTAATTGTCCCAGTCGCCCGGCCACGAGGTCAGCTGTCCTCGATCGATCTCGACGATGCGCGTGGCCAGGCGACGCAGAAAGCGGCGGTCGTGGGTGATGAACACGATCGCGCCGCCGTAGTCGATCAGGAACTGCTCCAGCCACTCGATGGAGTCTATGTCGAGGTGGTTGGTGGGCTCGTCGAGCAGCAGCACTTCCGGGTGCGTGACCAGCGCCTGGCCCAACAGCACCCGGCGCTTGAGGCCGCCCGAAAGACGGGAGAACTCGGCGTCCGCGTCCAGCGCCAGGCGCTCGATCACGGTTTCGATCAACCTGTCGGCATCCCATCCGCCGGCCGCCTCGATACGCTCCTGCAGGGCCCCCATCCGGTCGGCGTCGAACACCCCTTCGGCTGCAGCGTGGTATTCGCGAATCAGCGCGCCCAGTTCGCCGAGTCCATGCGCGATCACGTCGAACACGGTGCCGGTAACGCCTTCGGGCACTTCCTGGGCCACCCGCGCGACCCGGACACCCGACTGATAGCGCACCTCCCCGCCGTCGGGGGTAATGGTCCGGTCGACAAGCTTGAGCAACGTCGACTTGCCGGCGCCGTTGCGACCGATCAGCGCCCCGCGCTCGCCGGCCTCGATATTGAAGTTCACGCCGTCGAGCAGGAGCGGGCCGCCGATGGAGAATTCGAGGTCGATCAGGGAGACAAGTGACATATGTTTTGGCTGGTCGGTTGGTTGACTGGTTGGCTGGTGTCGTGGGAGCGGCATCCTGCCGCGATGCGGGAGCGGCAGGGCCAGGATCCATCGCAAAAAGCGTCAACCACGAAGGGCACGAAGGAAAAACAAGGGTCGACAACGGCATTATCAACCATTGTCGTCCAGAGCAGGCGAGTCTCCGGATTCGCGGCCTTGCTTTCTTGCCCTTGGCGCCCTTCGTGCCCCGCTTTTCGATTCGCCGTCAGGTCTCTCGATCGAGGTCGGTGGCAAACAGCATGTCGATATCGCGGAAGGTCTTGAACTCCAGGTGGTTGCCGCTGGGGTCCCGGATGAAGAAGGTGCCCTGCTCGCCGGCCTTGCCCTCGAAGCGCAGGTAGGGTTCGATCACGAACGCCATCCCGGCGCGCCTGAGCCTGTCGGCAAGCGCCTCCCAGTCGTCCCACTCGAGGATGGGCCCGAAATGCCCGGCCGGCACATCGTGGCCGTCGACTGCATTCGTCGCCGCGGCAGGATGATCCTCCGGCTCGACCAGGTGCAGCACCAGCTGATGACCGAAAAAGTCCAGGTCGACCCATCGGCTGGACTCGCGGCCGGGCGAACAACCCAGCAGCTCTTCGTAGAACACACGGGTCTCGACAATGTCGGTGACCGGGAGGGCAAGATGAAAGCGAGGGATGGACATGGTTGGCGGGTTCGCTCGTTTGCTGGGTTGCTGGATTGCTGGTTCGCGGGTCTTTCGGACCGACCGCGGCTCAGTCGAGTGTATCGCCCTTCGGGATCATCCGACCGAACAGCGTGAAATAGAGCATCCGGTAGATATCGGTATTCGCCACGCCGGTAGCCGGCACCAGCAGCTCGGCGTTGAGGCCGGCGCCGCGGGCGACCACGCCGGAGCCGATGTCGTCGCCAGTGGCCCAGACGATCGCGAACGGGAAGGTCCTGCCGTTGCTGTCGGGCGCCGAGACGAACGGCATGGTTCCGGTCCCGTCTACACCGTCCAGCGCCGCGCCGGACTTGGGCTCGGTTGCCGGCACCGGCTTGTCGGCAGAAGCCAGGTCGCTGACCTGGATGCCCCCGGCGCTGCTGTCGCTGGCGGTAACCACGAATGTCTTCGGGTTGGCGTCGATGAAATCGAGGATCGGAACGAAGCCGTCGTCGGCCCGCTTGAAGGCCTCGAGACAGCCCGAAGCGTTCATCTTGTTGCAGAAATTGTCGGTGCCCTCTTCCTCGATCACGGCCAGGAAGCCGTTCGGATTTCCGCCGATGCGCGCGAGCGCGAACTCGGTCATCTCGGCAACCGTCGGGGCGCTCTCGAGATAATTCGGCAGCCCGGCCTCGCGCAGTTCCTCTTCCGGACGATCGTGGAACGTGTCTTCGATGTTGAACACGCCCAGGACCTTCTGGACCTCCGCGGGCAACGCCTGCATCTCCTCGCGCGTGTACACCACGGCATAGCCGCGTGCCCTGGCTTCTTCGATCAGGTTGCGCCCGTCGCTGCGCATGCCCGCGCCGAAACGACCTTGCACGCCCTTGGGCAGCAACAACTCCTCACCGGCGCCGAGCAGGATATCGACCCCGGACTCCACCACCTCCAGCGCAATCTCCTCGACGTCGGCGTAGCGATTTTCGGCATCGGCGACGAAAACCGCGGTACCCGGTTCGACCAGGGAACCGGTCTGCACCAGGGCCGTGCCGAGGCCGCATGCCACGGCGTCCTCCATGATGGTATTGGTGGTGCCGTTGGCCGAGATCATCTCGCGGCCCTGGTCATCGAGCCCGAACGACCCCTTCCAGGCCCGCGTTCCGGTGGCGTGCGTCGTGGCGCCGCCGTTCGACGAACTCGACAGGCTATCGGTCAGGTGGCCGCGGTAAGCCGCCATCTGCGGCAGGCGGTCCCAGTTCAACGATCCATCCGGACCGTAATACAGGATGCGGGCCGCGTCCCAGTGGCCCATGGAGGTGCCGTCGGGATGGTAGAAGATGGCACCGTTGCCGGTCGGGTCCGCCACGCACTCGGCGCGTACGAGCGACGCGCCCAGCGAATTGAGCGCGACCAGGAAAACAAAGACGACGACGCGGCCGGTATTCGGCAGGTAGGACATGAAACGACTCCAACTGGCTGGTTCTTGATTCTGATCGATACGGATGAAGGACCGGTTACGCAAACCACTTCAGCAGCCGGGTCTTCAGGCTGCTGTAGGGCGCGAAGCGGATAGTGACTTCGGGAAAGCGCCCCCGCTTGATCACCGATTTCAAGTGGCTGAATCGCTCGAACCCGGCCTGGCCGTGGTACTGCCCCATGCCGCTGTTGCCCACGCCGCCGAAGGGCAGCTCCGGCACCGACATGAACATCATCACGTCGTTGATGCAGACGCTGCCGCAGGCGAGCTCGCGCAGAAATTTCTTCTCCGAGGCAGACGACTTCGTGAACAGGTAGGCCGACAGCGGCTTGTCGCCGCGCCTGACGAACTCGATCGCGCTGTCCAGGTCGCGCGTCTCGACGATCGGCAGGATCGGCCCGAAGATCTCGTCGCGCATCAGGTCGGAATCCAGCTCGACGTCGGTCAGTACCGTCGGTGCGATCTTGCGCGTGGCCGTCTCGGCCTGGCCGCCGATCACCGCGCGACCCTGGCGAAGCAGCGCCGAGAGCCGCTCGAAGTGCTTTTCGTTGACGACCGCCGTGTAATCGTCGCTGGCCAGCGGATCCGGTCCCAGCATGGCCCGGAACTGCGCGCGCAGCGCCTCGATCAGCTCACCCTTCTATTCGGGGGAAACAAGCACGTAGTCCGGTGCGATGCAGGTCTGGCCGGCATTCAGCGTCGTGCCCCAGGCCAGCCGCCGCGCCGCCGACTTCAGATCGGCGCCGCGGTCGATGATCGCCGGGCTTTTTCCGCCCAGTTCCAGCGTCACCGGCGTCAGGTGCTCGGCCGCCGCCTTCATCACTATTCTGCCGACGGCGGCACCGCCGGTATAGAAGATGTGGTCCCATTTCTGCTCCAGCAGCGCGGTGGTTTCCGGCACGGCGCCCTCGACCACCGCAAAGGCGTCGCGGTCGAGATACTTCGGCACCAGCTCGGCCAGCACCCCGGAGGCATTGGGCGTGACCTCGGACGGCTTGAGCACCGCGCAATTGCCGGCCGCGATCGCAGGAATCAGCGGCGCAAGTACAAGCTGAATGGGGTAGTTCCAGGCGCCGATGATCAGCGCCACGCCCAGCGGCTCGGGCTGGATGAAGCTCCGGCCCGGCTGCGCCACGGGCGGCGTGGGCACCGGCCGCCGGCGCGACCAGCGCTCGATTCGCGACCTGGCGTGGCGAATCTCGCTGTAGACCAGCGACGTCTCGCCCAGCACCACTTCCTGGGCCGGCTTGGCCAGGTCGTCGTGCAGCGCTTTCGCGATTGCCGGCTCGTTCTCCGACAGCATGCGCTGCATCGCGTCCAGTTGGGCCCGGCGCCACTTCAGCGGCCGGGTGCGGCCGGAATCGAAAGTGGCCCGCAGACGGGCGACCAGCTCGCGGTATTCGTTGCTCAGTTCGGACATGGGTCTCTTCGGAAAAAGCTCTTCACAGATTACACGGATTGCCGCCGGTTTTCAGTTTGGGGCGACCCCCATCAGGATCCGCAGCGCGGCGGCGGGGTCGTCGCCCTTCATCAGCGCTTCGCCGATCAGGAAGGCGTGGATGCCGACGGCCTGCAGGCGCTGGATGTCGGCGCGGTCGTGGATGCCGCTTTCGGCCACCACCACCCGGTCATCGGGCACCAGGCCGGCCAGTTCCTCGCTGGTCTCCAGGCGCGTGACGAAGCGGTGCAGGTCGCGATTGTTGATGCCCAGCAGGTTGCCGGGCACGGCCAGCGCACGGTCGAGCTCGGTGCGGTCGTGCACTTCGACCAGCACCGAAAGCCCCAGCTCGCGGCCCAGCGCCGAGAAATCGCGCAATCGGGCATCGTCGAGCGCGGCCACGATCAGCAGCATCGCATCGGCACCCAGCGCGCGGGTTTCGAAAACCTGGTACTCGTCGATGACGAAATCCTTGCGGATCACCGGCAGTTCGCAGGCAGAGCGCGCGGTGATGAGATCCTCGTCGCGGCCGCGAAAATACTCGACGTCGGTCAGCACCGACATGCACGCCGCACCGCCCGCAGCATAAGCGCGCGCGACCTCGGCCGCATCGGCGTGCCGGCGAATCCAGCCGGCCGAGGGCGAGGCGCGCTTGAACTCGGCGATGACCGCCGGGCGCCCGGCCGCCGCTCGCTCTCGCAACGCGGCATGGAAATCGCGCGGTTTGTCCAGCCCGGCGATGTCGAGTTCCAGCGCCGCCCGCGTTTTCCCGGCGCGACGCGCTTCGACTTCCCCGCGCTTGGTCGCCACGATTTTCTCCAGAATCGAAGGCGTGCTCATGCCTGCCGGCTCCAGGCGGCGTAGGACTCGAGCAGCTCGAGCGCCGCCCCGTCGTTCAGAATGCCGCGCGCCCTGGCGATGCCGAGATCCATCGACTCAGCCTGTCCGGACACGTAGAGTGCCGCGCCGGCGTTGAGCGCGATGATGTCGGCCGCCGGCCCCGGCTCGCCGCCCAGCGCACCGCGGATGAGCGCCAGGCTGCCGGCGGCGTCGGCGACCTTGAGCGAATCCAGCGACCCAGAAACCCCGACGTCGGCCGGGTCGAAGCGCCACTCGGTGACCCGCCCGGCGCGCAGTTCCGCGACGTCGGTGGGCGCGGCGATGGAAAACTCGTCCAGGCCGTCGGCCGAATGGATGACCAGCACGTGCTCGCTGCCCAGTTCGCCCAGCGCCTCGGCCAGCGGCACCAGCCAGCGCCGGTCGAACACGCCCAGCACCTGGCGCGTGGCGCCGGCCGGATTGGTCAGGGGGCCGAGAAGGTTGAACAGCGTGCGCACGCCCAGTTCCCTGCGCGGCGCGATCGCGTGGCGCATGGCGCTGTGATGCATGGGGGCAAACAGGAAACCCACCCCGAGGCGGGCCACGCCTTCGCGAACCTGGTCCGACGAAAGTTCGATCTTGACCCCGGCGGCCTCGAGCACATCGGCAGCGCCGGATTTGCTGGACACCGAACGGTTGCCGTGCTTGGCGATCACGGCACCGCCGACGGCGGCGACGAACGCCGAGGCGGTGGAGACGTTGAACAGCGAAGCTCCGTCGCCGCCGGTGCCCACGATGTCGGTCAGCGGTCCGGGCAAGCCGGAGACGCCGCTGGCGAGCTCACGCATCACGCGCGCGGCGCCGACGATTTCCTCGACGGTCTCGCCCTTGGCGGCCAGCCCGACCAGCAGGCCGGCAATCTGCGCCGACGTGGCCTCCCCGGCCATCACCTGGCGCATCGCGTCCTGCATCAGGGCCGACGGCACATCCTTCCCGACCGCGACCTGCCTGATTGCGTGTTGTATGGCTGTAGTCATCTAAAAACCTGTTCTTTGAAACCGAAGGTTACGCCGAGCTCCGCGGATATTGACTTGAGAGAAAAAACCTTTAGAAGCACGAACCACGAAGGACACGAAGAGCACGAAGGAAAAGCCGGACAAGCGGAAACGCTTGATAATCATGGAGACTCGGCCGGCTTCCGGCATCAAGTGGTGGGAGGTTTTTTCCCACCTTCGTGCTCTTTGTGTCCTTCGTGGTTACACGCTTTTTATTTCATCGGCGTCCATCTGCGCTCATCCGCGGCCCGCTTTTACGAATCACTGAACCATCGCCAGAAAATTGCGCAGCAGATCGTGCCCGTGGCGCGTGAGGATGGACTCGGGATGGAACTGAACGCCTTCCAGCGGCCATTCGCGGTGGCGGAAGCCCATGATCTCGTCTCTCCTCTCGGGATCCTCGTCGAATGCTGTCCAGGCCGTTTCGACGAGGCTGTCGGGCAGGCTGTCCCTGTCCACGACCAGTGAATGGTAGCGCGTGGCTTCGAAGGGATTGTCGAGGCCGTTGAAGATGCCCTGATCGTTGTGATGCATCATCGAGGTCTTGCCGTGCATGACGTTCCTGGCGCGCACCACCTTGCCGCCCAGCGCCTGGCCAATCGCCTGGTGCCCAAGGCAGACGCCGAGAATCGGAAGCTTGCCGCCCAGCTGCGCGACCACGTCGAGGCAGACGCCGGCCTCGTTCGGCGTGCAGGGCCCCGGCGACAGCACTATGGCGTCGGGTTTCAGTTCTCGAATGCCGGCCACGTCGATCGCGTCGTTGCGAATCGTGTTGACCTGCGCACCCAGTTCGCCCAGGTACTGGACGAGGTTGTAGGTGAAAGAGTCGTAGTTGTCGATCATCAGGACGTTCATCGTATCCCCCGGCTTGCCTCGGCAATCGCCCGGATGAGCGCCCTGCCCTTGTTCATGGTTTCCTCCCACTCGCGCGCCGGATCGGAATCGGCCACGATCCCGGCGCCCGCCTGCAGGTGAATTCGTCCGTCGGCGACCAGCGCCGACCGAATCGCGATCGCGAAGTCTGCATCGCCGTGCCAGTTCATCCAGCCCACCGCGCCGGCGTAAATGCCGCGCTTGACCGGCTCGAGCTCGGCGATGATCTCCATCGCGCGCACCTTCGGGGCCCCGGAAAGCGTACCGGCCGGGAACGTGGCCCGCAGCACGTCGACCACGCTCATGCCGGCCTCGATCTCGCCTCGCACCTGGCTGACGATGTGCATCACGTGCGAATAGCGCTCGATGACCATCCGGTCGGTCAGTTCCACGGTGCCGATCTTCGCGATCCGGCCGATATCGTTGCGGCCGAGGTCGATCAGCATCAGGTGCTCGGCACGCTCCTTGGGATCGGACAGCAGTTCCTGGGCCAGTTCGCGGTCCTCGGCGTCGCATGAGCCGCGCGGTCGCGTCCCCGCGATCGGCCTGACCAGCGCCTGGCCGTCGTCGACCCGCACCAGCACCTCCGGAGACGATCCGACGACCTGGAAACTGCGCCGGTCATCCTGGAAATCGAAGAAGTACATGTACGGCGACGGGTTCAGCGCGCGGAGCGCGCGGTAGACGTCCAGCGGCCTGGCCGCCAGATCCACGCTCATGCGCTGGCTCAGCACTACCTGCATGGTGTCGCCGGCCAGGATGTACTCGCGGATCTTCGCCACGGCCTGCTCGAAGTCGGCCCGGCGGAAACCGTAATCGAAATCTTCCTCGTCGGGAATCGGCAATTCGATCGCCGGCGGATAACCCGGCGAACCCGAGCGCAGCCGATGAGAGAGCTGGTCCAGCCGTCGCTCGGCGTCCTCGAGACCCGATTCGGAAGACGCGTCGGCGTGAACGATCAGGTACAGGCGACCGCTGAGATTGTCGAAAACGGCCAGCTCGTCGACTTCCAGCAGCAGGATTTCCGGCACGCCCAGCGCGTCGGGCTTGCTCGAAAAATCCCCCGAAAAAGCCAGTCGCGGTTCGATCAGGCCCACGGTCTCGTACCCGAAATAGCCCACCAGCCCGCCGCAGAACTTGGGCAGGCCCGGAACCTCGGGGGTTCGAATCGACGCCTGGATCCGCTCGATCTCGTCCAGGGGATCGACGTCTTCGCGGGTTTCGATCACCCGGCCGTGGTCGAGAATCTCGAAACGGTGGCCGTTGGCGCGATAGGCACGTCGACAGGGCAGACCAATCATCGAATAGCGGCCCCAGTTCTCGCCGCCCTCGACCGACTCCAGCAGGAACGCGTTGGGTCCGTCAGCCAGCTTCAGGTAGACCGACAGCGGCGTATCGAGATCTGCAGCCACCGAGCGCGACACCGGAATCCGGTTGTAGCCTTCGGTCCTGTATTGCAGGAATTGTTCGCGATCCAAGGAATCTCACGGGCTTTGCGGGGCAAGCGGCAATTGTAGCGGAACGACCCTTGCCCGCGCGCAGGCAACCGCCCGCGGATACAATCGAGGAAATTGCAGTCGAAGCATGCAATCCGACGAGTCGAGCGCCCGCACCGCCTGCCGCGCGGCCTCGGGAACGCCGGCCCGATATTGTCGACCCTATTTCGAGTACATCATGATTTGCAAATGCGACGCCCTGTGCAAGACCCTGCGTAACGCGACAATGGCTGCGATAAGCCTCGGGTTGCTGCTCGTGCTGCCAGGCTGCGGCGGCGAGTCGCGTCCGCCGCATATCTTCGTCATCAGTATCGATACGTTGCGGGCCGATGCGCTCGTCCCCTACGGCGAAACCAGCGTCGAAACGCCGACCGCCTCGGCGCTTGCCGCCGACGGCATCCTGTTCACCCGCGCCGTGACGCCCATGGGCATCACCATCCCGGTGCACGCGACCATGCTGACCGGCCTGATGCCCAGGCATCACGGGGTGCGGGCCAACGTGCATCGCCTCGCCGAAGACGTTCCGGCCATCGTCGAGAAGCTGGACGCAATCGGCTACAACAGTGCATCCATCCTCAGCCTCGGGGCCATGAACTTCATTGCCGGGCTGGATCGGGGCTTCGACTTCGCCAGCGACCGCGCCGAAGACGGGCGCGAATTCAAGCGGGACGACGCCGAGACCCTGGACATGGCGCTGGACTGGATCGGCGAGCAGGATGGTGACACGCCGCTGTTCATGCTGCTGCATTTCTACGACGTGCACTCCCCGCACCTGCCGACCGATTACACACCACCGATGCCCGACGGCTACGACGGGCCCCTGGTTGACGGCATCAGCGTAGAGACCCTGTACAACGAGTCGCAGGACCTGCTGGCCGGCCGGCCCGACGAGCTGGCCGCGCTGCGTGCGCTTTTTGTCGGGGAAGCGGCCGAGGCCGACCGTCGCGCCGGGCGCTTCATCGAGGCGTTGCGCGATCAGGGGCTGCTCGAGAATTCCGTCGTGATCTACCTCGCCGACCACGGTCAGGGCCTGGGCGAAAACGACTACTTCGGTCACGGTCCGACACTGGAGCAGACCGTGCTGCAGGTGCCCATCATCATCCGCGATTTCCGCCGACCGGGTGAGGCCAGGCAGGTGACCGAAACCGTCGGTCTGATCGACGTCGCACCCACCGTTCTCGGCCTGGCCGGACTGGACGCCGACAGCCTCCCGGGCCGCAACCTGCTCGCGCTGGGCGAGACTGAAACGCCCAGCGTCTATATTTCGGAGGTGGAGCAGCGTTCTTCCCAGACCGAGTTCCGCCCCGAGCATTTCGACGACGAGGCGCTCGCCGCGTTCTTCGACAACTACAAGTACGTCGAGTCCGACGGCCAACAGCGTCTTTACCGGATCGACGAAACCTGGGGCCAGGACATCCAGCCGATCGAACTCGACGAACTGCACGAGTCGCTGCGCATCTGGCTGGCCGACCTGATGCAGGACTATCGAGAGGGCAACACGTCCAGCGAACGCGCCGAACTCGACGACGAGGCCATCGAACAGCTCAGGTCGCTGGGGTACATTCAGTAAGAAACGGTTTACGGTTTACGGTTTACGGTTTACGGAACATCGAAAGTCGAAAGGTTTTGTAGCCCGGATAAGCGCGAAGCGCGCATCCGGGACAGCGGGTTCGGTCAGAGTTATCCCGTCTGCGCTTCGCTTGCCCGGGCTACCAAAAATCACCCATCAGGGCCGTTCTTCGTGTCCTTCGTGCCTTCTTCGTGGTCTTCGTGCCCCGCTTTGAGATCCCCCTATTTGCGGAAGGCCCGGATCAGACCGACCCCGACGCCCGCATCCGGGAAATGACCTCGGCATAGTCGTCGGCGCCGAATATCGCCGAGCCGGCGACCAGCGTGTCGGCGCCCGCGGCGATCACTTCGCGTGAATTCCCGGGTTTCACTCCACCGTCGATTTCCAGCCGGATATCGCGTCCGGATTCGTCGATCATCCGGCGGGCGCGCCTGAGCTTGTCCAGCGCGACCGGGATGAACTTCTGGCCGCCGAATCCCGGGTTGACCGACATGATCAGCACCAGGTCGACCTTGTCGATCACCCATTCCAGCGCGTCCAGAGAGGTGGCCGGGTTGAACACCAGCCCGGCCTTGCAGCCCTGCTCGCGGATCAGGCCGAGCGTGCGGTCCACGTGTTCGCTGGCCTCGGGGTGAAAGCTGATCACGCTGGCGCCGGCGGCCGCAAAGTCGGGGATGATGCGATCGACCGGTTTGACCATCAGGTGCACGTCGATGGGTGCGGTGATGCCGAAGTCGCGCAGCGCCTTGCACACCATGGGCCCGATCGTCAGGTTGGGCACGTAGTGGTTGTCCATCACGTCGAAATGCACCCAGTCGGCGCCGGCATCCAGCACTTTTTCGACGTCCTGACCCAGTCGGGCGAAATCGGCGGAGAGAATGGACGGGGCGATCACCAGCGGCTGTTGCATTCGAGTATTCCTGTTTTTCGGGGGGCGGCAGCGCGATGTGTGGCACCATCGGGCACCGTATAATTCATTCGACTTCACATTTTACAGGCTGCCGTGACCGATTATCCCGTCCCGCCGCTACCGCGTATCCACCAGGGCAAGGTGCGCGACATCTACCGCGTCGACGACGACCGCCTGCTGATCGTCGCGTCCGACCGCCTCAGCGCGTTCGACGTCATCCTGCCGGACCCTATTCCGGGCAAGGGCGAAATGCTGACGCGCATCTCGCGCTTCTGGTTTACCCAGTTCGACGACCTGATCCGCAACCACCTGATCGAAGGCGACCTGGGCGAGATCCTGGGCGACAGCGGGCTTGCCGCACGACTCGAGCCGCGCTCGATGCTGGTGCGCGCGCTCAAGCCACTGCCCATAGAGGCGATCGTTCGCGGCTACCTGGCGGGCTCGGGCTGGAAGGATTACCAGGCCGACGGGGCGATTTCGGGCGTCAAGCTGCCCAAGGGCCTCAAGCAGGCCGCGCGCCTGCCGGAACCGATCTTCACGCCGTCGACCAAGGAGCAGACCGGCGATCACGACCAGAACATCGATTTCAACAGGATGCAGGAACTGATCGGACCCGAGCTTGCCATCCGAGTGCGCGACGTCAGCCTCGCCATCTACCTTCGCGCCGGCGCCTACGCCCGCGAACGCGGCATCATCATCGCCGACACCAAGTTCGAATTCGGCGTCGACGACGAGGGCCACCTCTACCTGATCGACGAAGTGCTCACCCCCGACTCGTCGCGCTTCTGGCCCGAAGACCAGTGGCAACTCGGCATCAGCCCGCCCAGCTTCGACAAGCAGTTCGTTCGCGACTACCTCGAAACCCTGGACTGGGACAAGAAACCCCCGGGCCCGACCATCCCGCCCGAGATCATCGAGCAGACGATGGCGAGGTACCGCCAGGCCGCCCGATATTTGCTCGAGGACGCTTGAGAGCCTACTGCACTCGGCTTCTCGAGCGTTCTCCGGCACCGGATTTCATAGCCCGGACAAGCGCGCAGCGCGCATCCGGGACCACTGGCCGAAGATCGCGCGCCGGGCGTCTACGCCTGGCAATACAGGTCATTCTCGGCCTTTTTCTTCCAGCATCCTGATCATCGCCTCGGCCGCCGGGGCCGACGAGGCAGGATTCTGTCCGGTGACGAGCAGGCCGTCGACTTCCACGTGCGACGCAAAGTCGTCGCCGCGGCGAAACTGGCCGCCGCGCTGCTGGAGACGGGATTCGACCAGGAACGGCACGACATCGGTGAGCCCGACCGCTTGTTCCTCGGTGTTGGTGAAGCCGGTCACGCGCTTGCCCGAAACCACATAGCCGCCATTGGTGCCCTTGACCTCGGTCAGCACCGCGGGCGCATGGCAGACCGCGCCAACCGGCTTGCCGGATTCCAGCATCGTCCGTATCAGGTCGATCGAGGCCTTGTCGCCGCTCAGGTCCCACAGCGGCCCGTGTCCGCCCGGGTAGAACACAGCATCGAAATGGTCGGGGTTCATCTCCGACAGCCTGTGCGTGTTCGCAAGCGCTTTCCGCGCCTTCTCGTCGGCCTTGAACCGGCGGGTCGAGTCGGTCTGATGATCCTCTTCATCGCTGGTCGGGTCCAGCGGTGGCTGTCCTCCCCTGGGCGAGGCAAGCGTCACGTCGGCGCCGGCGTCGATGAACGCGTAATAGGGCGCGGCGAATTCTTCCAGCCAGAAGCCGGTCTTCTCGCCGGTGTGGCCCAGCTTGTCGTGCGATGTGAGGACGATCAGGATTTTCATCGAGGTTTTCCCGTTATTCGAGTGGATACCGGATTACATGGTCTCGAATGGGGCGTGAATCAAGCGTTGTTTTTGCCTTGCCAGGCGGGTTTGTGCTCTTGCCGCGTGCGGCGGCGCTTTGCATGCAGGGCCTTTTCGCCATGCGGTGATGAGGGCACCTTGGCCGGGTGTGGGTGGCTTTTTCCTTGATTCAACTTCTAACTTCTGAATTCAACTTCAACCCCGTTTCGCCCCGCGCTTCGCGCTTGCGGGCGAGTGACTTTTTTCGGTTGCAAAAAAAGTAACCAAAAATGCGCTTCACAGGCGGCAGCTGTTCACGGTGCTCGTCGGAGCGTTCTGGGGGTTAGGTGTGTGGCATCGGGTTTTGTTTCGAGATCTTTTTGCCCGTGCGGAGTGGTCTCTCGACTTGCGGGTGACGACGGGATTCCGGCTTCGATGGTTATCGGAGCGGGGTCGCCTAGATTGTGCTGGTACTGGTCTGTCGGGGATGCTGAAGTGGGTTCCAGTGTGGGGC
>PBLG01000028.1 GCA_002722315.1 Lysobacterales bacterium
CAAGGAACGGTTCAAGGCAGCAATCTACTTCCACTTGGGCGGTCTCGATCTCTACCCGGCGGCGGTGCGGAAATGAACGCTACCCACACGATTCAGTGAAGAGCCAAGTTTTATTTCGGTCTCGAGCGGCAAAGGATCATTGTCCAGGACTGATCGCCACCAGTCAGTGCGCGTTACACCGCCTTGCATCAGGTTCTTCAGACCCAGCCGCGGCTCGAGCAGCCCATCCAGCAGGTGAAATAAAACGCGGCGCTCCTTTGCCTGGCCGCCCGAGTGGCCTAAATTGAATGAAGTGCCCGGCGTGAAGCTGACGAAATTCAGCTTGGAGTCGGTCATCGAAGGCTGGCCGGGCTCGCCCGCCAATTCGGTCGCCAGCATCGTCAGCCGGGTCGCGAGCGCGAACGAACGCTCTTCGTCTGTAGTTACCTGAAGCTTGGGCAGGTTGGAATGCGCGATGGCCTGGTTGGAGCAGATGTAGACGATATCGATGCGGCGAACGTCATCCCAGTAGTAATCAATGGCCTTGGCAATCACCCCACGCGCGACGAGGGTCTTGCCGAGGCCGACCTCGTCTGCGACCAGGAATCGTGCCGATGCGCCAGGTGCTTCGAACAGCTGCGTGAAAGCATGCTCCACTGTCCGCCGTTGAAATGGTTTGAGCGGGCGCAGAATGGCTTCGACGTCCGGGCGCTTCATTCCGGGTTTCCCGCGCTTACCGACTCATCCACGACGCGCCAGATGTCCATAAAGCCCGGCGGCACGATATCGCGGCCCTCGGGGGACGACTGCAGGTCTTCGATCAGGCGACGAATGGGTGCCAGCCGCTCAGGGTCCCGGGCCGCGGCACGTACGAGATCTTCTAGCAGCGTCTCACCGGCAAAGCCGGCGCCCCAGTCGCCCTGCCAGGTACCGCCGGGCTCGCCGGTCGCCCAGTCCGTCATACCGTCCAATCCGCCCAGCAGTGCCCGGAGAAACTGCAGGAAGCGCTCGGGCGTATCGATCAGGTCCTTGAGAATCCGGGACACGCGGCCTTCGGGCATGCCCGAGGTCGGCAGTTTGAGCACGAACCGGATATCGGCGATATCGGCCTCGGCGCGAAGCCGAAAGGCGACGAACGCTGTCAGTCGGGACATCGGCAGCGGCCAGGACACCGGCGGATCAAACGTCTGCGCCTGGTCTTCCCGGACCGAAACCGGCCACAACGCCACCGAAACGCCGTCGGGCAGTTCAATCCGGCCATTGAGCGCCCAGCGCCATTCATCGCCGTCGCGCTCGCATTCGATTCCGAGATCGGACTGCGCAAGCGCCTCCTGGGCATGTTCGAGCCGGTCGCGCGCCTGCTTGAGAGTCTCGTCTTCCGCTGCCTGCTCGAGGCGTCGATACGGCTCACATAGATTCAGGAAGCCGGACTCCCGGAACTGCTGAATCCCGTAGCCGTCGGTTTTCTTGCGCGGATCATTCGGTCCGTTGATCGATGCGATGACTTCTACATTGCGCCCCGCGTACGCAGCGGCGGTGAAGTTCGCCGACCCGAGATACCAGGTCACGCGGCGGCCGCGCTCCAGCGCAATCAGCTTCGCGTGCAAATCAGAGCTGCCCGTGCCTTCTTCAGTCTCTTCGATGGCGGCGTCGGACAGCACCATGACCTCGTTCCAGGCTTCCAGCGTCGATTCGGGCAGATCGTCCAGCGCCTCGCGCCGGCTGATCAGCGTGCGCTGCCCTGTGCTGCGGCTCACGAGCGCATCGAGACCGGTACGGTTGATGAACGGCGCGATGGCCAATAGATCCTGGCCGATTTCCCAGGGATACCATTTCTCGTCCTGGGCGCCCTCCAGTCCGAGCGCCTCGAAATAGACCGGATTCCTGAACCGCGCCGGTGCCGGAAACGCCGTCCGCTCTGCCTGCTCGGCCATGCTCTGGAGTTGCCCGGCACTTTCATCATCTAGGCCGTGTACAGCCATGACGGGCAGGGCGCGCAGCAGATCGGCGAGCGCTTGGGAGGCTTCCAGAGGTTTTTTCGAGCCGGCCTGTGCCTCAGTGACCAGCGCGGTATCCCAGGAGCGGTCGTAGGTCAGGTTCCGGCTCACGACTGCAATCCGCAGCATGAACTCGCCGGATTCGGCTACAAAGCGGACCACCCACACCTTGGGATGAAACGCGCCGCCGTTCGGGGCACGTACCGGATGCACGCATTCCTCGAGCATCGCGAACAGCGCGCGGTTCGTGTGCGGCACCGCAATGCTCGTCTCGTTGACGAAGATATCCAGCCGTTGCCCTGCTTCGCGTAGCGCCTCCAGCGTCAGCATCGGATCGGCCAGCAGTTCCTCGATGCCCTGGTCGGACTGCGCCAGCACCGCTAGCGGCAGCGCCAGCAGTACGTCGAGATCGAGCGAATAAGTGGTAATCGCCGCATGCTCAAGCGCAAATCCCGCCGGCGGACGGAGAATCTCGGTGGCGACCGTGCGCGAATCGGGCGCCAGCATCAGGCCAGCAGTCCGTAGTGCAGGTCAATCAGCAACTGCCGGACGTTCGGCCAGCGAAACTGCATCCGACCCGTGCCGGTGCGGCCGCTCCAGTCCAACAACCGGCCGTTGTTGATCACGCGGGCGCGGCTGCCCTTGAGCTGCTGCTCACGCGTGCGAATCAGATGACGCAAGTCGTCGGAGTCGGCAACGGCCGAGGGGCCGTGCTCGGCCACTGCGGCCGACCAATTCTCGATGAATCGCCGCTGCGGATCACGCAGCCTCACGCCCTGGCGCATCACGAGCGCCCAAAGCTGATCCGGCTTGAACGCCGTCTCCTCTGCTTCCCAGGATGCCCATTCGGCCAATTCCCCGCGATAGCGCTCGATCAGGTCGGCATCGCCATCCGACAGCTGCTTTTCATGGCGCATTTCGGCCAGCAGAAGGTTGTAGAGCAAAGGTGCGCCCTGCACGTGCAGCGAGAACCGGCGAGCCAGATCCACAAGCGAGACGATTTCGTCCGGGGCATGCGCGATAGCCGGCTCGTCCCAAAGCTCGTCGGCCAGCTCGGTCGAACCCTCCTGGGCCAGCCAGGACAGCACGGTGCCGCCGCAGCGCTCGAGAATCCGCCCGAGCAGGAAATCCGCTTCCTCACCGGTCAATTCAAAGTCGGCACTGGCTGGAAAATCGCCCGGTGCTTTCGGCAAACGCGGATGCCAGGTCGGCTGCTGCGTCCAGGTCACGCCCGGGTCGTCAGCTCGCGGCACGTTCGACCGGCGCGCAAGCAGTTCGTCAAAATTCCGGTGATACCAGGACTGCGGTCGTGCGGGCACGAAAAGACCCCAGTGAACTAGCAAGGCCCAGTAGGCGTTGCTGGCCAGTCGGGACAGCGATTCGCCGGCGTCGATGCCGATTACGCCGGCGGTATCGTCGCTTTCGGCCAGCGCGTATATAAGCTGAATCTCCATCTCGCGCGCATGGCGATCCACGTCGTAGCCCGCACCCCAGGACTCCAGTTCCTGATAGATCCAGGGGATGAACAACACGTAGCGCAGCCGGGTGTGCAGCACCGAAGTGCCGGGAAACAGGGCATTCGAGAGCGTATCGCGCAGGCTGCCCAGCCCCAGCTCGTCGACCGTGCCCTGCTCGTTGAACAGGTCGAGCACGCGCCGGACCTTGTCGCGGTCGTCGGCGGTCAGGTCCAGCCATTGGATGGACGCGTTCACGATCGGAAGCTCCAAATGGTCACTCGCCGGGAGCCTGCCCACCGATGATGCCTGTCAAATTGACGGCTGGGGTTTGGATTTCCGCAATCCGTTGATGATATGGGCGAATTTTCGTCCGAGCATTGTCAATATCGCCTATCCAACGATCCAGTAATCGATGCATATTACGAAGAGCCCTTGCTTTGAATTCGTCTGGCTCGGCTGCGCCAGAAGGCACAGGCCCATTATTGACCATCTGCAAGTACCGACTAAGAACCACAAGTAGCGAAGCGGATACGTTTGGATCAAAGTCCGATAGCGACCTAGAAAATTGCTCGAGCAACGGAATCTTAATCTTTTCTAGTCCTTCGTTAACGTAGGCAACGAGTTCGTCTGTGTTAGATCTGATTGCTGCCTCACTTATTTGTTTTCGGACTGCTCCTGCCATGTTGATGGCCATGTGTAGTTCATGGTCGAATGCAACCGAAATAGCTGCCGCCCTGTTAAGGCTTTCGAGATCGCTCTTTTTGTTTCGTCGAATTTCTCGCCGATGAGTGATAATTCCGAAACCAAGTGCCACAATAACTGCGGTTATGGTCCCTAATGCTGACGCCCAGACTGCTGCCTGCTCGGTCGCTACGATTGATGAAAGCACAACCGAGCCTTGCCCAATAGTCCATCCAAGAACAGACCCAAGAAGGACCGCGCTAATAAATAATGAAATCATAGAATCGCTTCGGCTGGTCATTTATCAAACATACCCCTAAGACTTGGCTTTGAGATCCTCGATGAACTCCGAGACTGGATCAACACCAGAAATCCACAGTTGCTCTCGAGCACGGGTGCACGCGACGTAGAGCAAATGCCGCTCGGAGTTGTAGATGTCCTCCAGGTCGCTTGCGTCACCTGCTTCTTCAATGCGAGCTTGGGACGGGATGACTTCGTCGTCGCAGGCCATGATGGCTACGGATCGGTATTCGAGGCCCTTGGCCAGGTGCATGGTGCTCAGGACGAGGTGATTGTCCTTGCCTTTGAGGCTTTCATCCAGTTGGACGTATGCAAGACTGGCGTCCTGCGCGGCCTGCTTGGCTCGAGGCAATTCAGTAGACGATCGCACAAACAGCGCTATTTCATCTGGCGCGATTCCGACCGCGGTCTGGTTCTTTAACCAGTTGGCGACGGCTTCTGCTTCCTGATTGGGACTATCGAAGACCTGAATCGCGGGCGCAGGGCCGCTGAAGACCGACATCGTGTCCTTTCGGATTTCGATATTGCCATCCAGATCGCTGACTTCCGGGTCCAGCAGGCGGTCGGCCTGGCTGCGAATCTGGTGCGAGGTTCTGTAGTTGACGCGGAGCACCCGCGATCGGCCGCGAATATCGACGCCGAGCGATTGCCATGAGAACGGCGCCTGGAAGATACGCTGCCCTTGGTCGCCGGCGAAAAACAGGCTGTCCGGTCGATCGCCGCCCAGCGCGGCCAGAAATCGCAACTGAGCCACGCTCAAGTCCTGCGCTTCATCGATCACGGCGTAGTCATAGGGTGAGCTGTTCCGCTGCGAGAGCTGCTCGGCGAGTACATTGAACATCTGGGCCGCGGTAATCAGCTTGTCCTTGGCTAGCATCTCTCGAAGTGCAACGAAGATCGGCCAGATGGATTCGCGGTGGGTCTCCGCCATCCGTGTCTTCTGACCTCGACGCGCAAATGATCGGTAAGCCTCCCAGGAGTCAATCTGCCAGGCATCAATCACGTTGTGCCATTCCGACAGCAGGAATCGTTGCGAAAATCGATGGCCCGCGAATTGACCGGAGATCTGTGCCAGCATCATTTCCACGACGCTTTCATCGGCTTGCCGGGGCGGACCGAACTGACTGGCGTACAGGCGCATTCCCACGGCATCGAGCGAAGCCACTTCGATATGCTCCAGCACGCGCGGCTGGTGGCCAGCCAGGTGCCGAAGTTTGATTCGCAGCATGTTGGCCAGCGCATCGGAGAATGTCGTCAGGAGAATACGGGCATCCGGATACTGGCGGGCCAGATGTACAACACGATGCAGGGCAACCACGGTCTTTCCAGTGCCTGCAGAACCGGCCACGCGGGCTGGTCCGCTGAAGGATTGCTCGACCAGGTCACGCTGTGCTGGGTGAAGAAATATTGACCACTTCTCCCACGGGTATTTCAGCGCCTGTCGCAACTCTTCCGAGTCTTCTACTAACCGGAAACGTCGCCGGGCATCTGGATGCTCAAACGGATCAGCATCGGGTGAAACGGGCTGGGGGACGGGTGGTCGTTCGCCACTGGCCAATGCCAAGACTGCCTCAGCTGCTTCGGCCGGTAGATGCGAAACTAGTTCCAGCACGCCATCTTCGTCTGCCTGGAGCAGATCTTTTGCCCATTCGGAGGGGACGCCGTAGCTGAGCAGTTGATCAGAGTCGATATTAGCTAAGGGCTGTTTCGGTTTCGGCGCAGGCTCAGGAGTATCGACGTAGCGCGGGACTCGAATTTCTTCAACGGTTTCGCGCACCTCTACCAATTGTGCCGCGCCGGTCTTGGGGTGGCGTTCAAGCCTCCTTCGTTCGGCCCATCGATAGGCATCGTCATGGTGACCGACATAGCAAAGAAGAAGACTCTGATTGCTGCGATGGACAATGAGCCTTAGATCGCGACTGGCGCGAACAGACCAAAAATTCGGGTCGCGTGCACGGTCCAGCTTATGAAACTTCATGCCTGGATTCGCCGGATCCATTTGAAGATCAAATGCCGTCGTCTTAACGGCCTTTTGCTCGTCGCCTCGCAGCCGAGCCAAACTGTCGGTGAACGTATCGGCAATTCTGAAGTGCATCGTTGGCGTCTATTCGAAATTTGGTTCGTCAGCTACAGTGACGTAGAAAGCTGTCCGCACATCTGCTTTTTTGGCTAGTTGTTCCAGGCCGAGTGGCGTGGCTGTACTGATACTCGAGTCACCGATAAAGCACTCAATATGCTCTTCAAAAAATCTTTGTATACCTCGGGTGTAATGGTCCTGGAGATTGCCTGATCCAGCTAGCACCGAAATGGCAGGTATGACTCTGAAGTCATCGTCGGAATATACAAATACGAATGATGCCGGGCTTAGCCTTAACATCTTCCTGCACTGGTCCGCTAGAGCTCGTTGGTCAACACTTGAATTCCTGGAAGAGAGTTTCGCCTGCGCCAAAAACCCTTTAGCGATGCGGAACCCATCGATGTTTATTCGCAGGACCCCAAGGAAATCCGCACCATGTTTGCTTTCCTGCGAACCGCGGCCCCTATCTGTCAGGGTTTTGGCGCTCCAATAGAATCGATCTCTCTCTGGAGTATCGAACTCGGCTTCAATTGACGCAATCATGCGATCTGTTACAGCCGGCTCTTGTTCGGCTCGGCCTTCTCTGAGCGCGAGCCGCGCACGATGTGCAGCGTGTGCGAACCGTCTTCCGAACTCTTTGGCAATTGGAAGTTTGGCTAGCATATTAGGTCACTCCGAACACTTTCATGACTTCATCTCCAAGGTGGTTAATGACTTTGACCGCAATGCGGCCGGAATTGGGCTTAGCGAAAGGTCGGGAGGTGTCGCTGTGTAGTGTTTCCCAGGCCTCTTGGTCGATTTCGGCTTTCAGGGTGGTCTTCAGGGCCTTGTACGGGTCGTTTGCGCCGAGGAAGTAGGCTTGGCGGACGAAGAAGCTTTCTTCGTTGTAGTCGGTGTCGATGAACCAGCAAGCGATGCCTTCTGCTCCGTCGGAGCGGACTTCGCCGGTGCTGGGGTGGAAGACGTCGACGCCGTTGACCTTGACCTGGATCTGGTCGTCTTCGGCGTCAAGGATGTCAATGTCGGGCTCGCCGAAGATGACGAATAGGTTGCCCTTGCCGGTGTTCTTGAGGTCGTCGGCCATGTGCAGGTCGGCGTTCATACGAGCTTTGAGTACCGGGATTCGGCCGAGTTTGTGGAACTCGGAAGCATGGGCTTCGTAGTTGAAGGCGCAGGCGATCAGGACATCGAACCCGGCGTCAGCGGCTTCGCGGGCGGCGGTGACAAGATCGGGCCGTGAGACGGTGCCGAATTCGGGGCCGACGAAGATGGCGGCGCGCTCTTCGCTGCCGTCCTCTCCGCCCTCCATGTAGTGCCCTTCGGCGCAGATCAGGTCGCCGGGCCATGGTTTGAGCGCGGTGAAGCTGATACGGTCCTCCTTGTGGGCCTGCTGGACGCCCGCGCTCTTGAGGTTTTCGAGGATCATTTGGACAAAGTCGCGCTCTTCGCTGTATTCGGACTTGCCGTCTTCCAGCGGGTCGAGCAGTTCGTCGTTCTCGTCGACGCCCAGGACTCGGTGTGGTGAAAGGCTTTCTACTGTGAATGGACCGGCGACGCGGACCTTACTCTTGTCCTCGTAGGGCTTGTCGTACAGGTACTCCTTGTCGGCGTGGGCGGCGATGGAGGCATCGATTTCCCTCTGAAGCTCGATGCGCAGTTTCCAGAACTGCTCGTGCAATTCCTTGGCTGCCTTGGGCCAATCCCCGGGCAACTCGCGCGGGACCTCCCATTTCTGGATTTCCGGCGGCACTTCCGCAGTGTACTTCTGCTTCTTGCGATAGGAATCCAGCCAGTCTCCCGGAATTGCCTTTGTCAGCTTCTCGCGTAGCGGCTTCAATTCTTCCTCGAAACGCTCCCAGATGACGTCGATCTCGGAGTTGTTGGCAATTGACTTGAGCGTGATGTGCGGCACGCGCTGGTAGACGAAACCGTGGCTGATGCGGCTGCCGGTCGGTTGGGTGGACTGCGCCGTGCGGCTGACTTCAGCTTCTTTCTGTTGGCCTTCCGGTGAGTCGGCGAGCAAATAGAACGGGTAGCGCGCGCCCATGATACGGGCGCGGGCAAGTGCCAATGCCACGCGCGAGGTGTCGATGGTGATCCAGCGGCGACCCCATTGCTCGGCAACTGTTGCTGCGGTGCCGGATCCACATGTCGGATCTAGCGTTAGATCGCTGGGGTCTGTCGTCATGAGGATGCACCGCTCAATCACTCTTGTAATAGTTTGTACTACATATATTTTGGGATCCCCAAACCCGCTTCCGCCAGCATCTAGCCAAATATTCGTCAGATCAGTAACCTGCCAGTCTGCGAAGTATCTTCGGTACTCCAGTGTATTGCCCACAAGCTCGAGCCGATCACTCCTTTTCAATCTATTTAGGCCCGTCGGTGGTGTTTTCCATTGGCGCGCTTGGCCTGGATGAAATTTGCTTCCATCGAATTCAAAATCTACAGTCGCCGTATTGCTATGCCCCTGTCGTCGGAGATCAGCTGTGCGATAAACTTCCCAATTATCGAGAATTAGGTTCGGACGACTCTTCTCCTCTGGAGATAATCTTTCGAATGCTCGATCTTCGAGATTCAGTTTTTTATTGTATTGTTCGCCTGTGCCTACACCGACCTCCTTCTGTAAAAAAAGCGGCCGGTACTTGACTGAATTCTTATTCTTCGCCGCCCATAAAATATAGTCCGCTTGCGAGGTTAGGATTCCAGTAGTATCACCGGCAGTTTTGCGAATAGTAATGACTCTGCAGAAATTGTCCTCCCCAAAGACCTCATCCATCAATGCCCACACACGATGCACATTCTCATCCCCAATCTGGACGAAGACCGAACCTGATTCTGTGAGTAAATCTCGCGCTACGGTTAGCCGATCTCGCAGATAGGTGAGGTAGGAATGAATCCCGTCCCGCCACGTATCCCGAAACGCCTTGACCTGCTCCGGTTCGCGGGTGATGTGATCGGCCTTACCGTCCTTGACATCACGGCTGGTGGTGGACCACTGGAAGTTGGAGTTGAACTTGATCCCGTAAGGTGGATCGATGTAGATGCACTGGACCTTGCCGCGCAGGCCCTCGCGCTCGGCTAGCGAAGCCATGACCTGCAGGGAGTCGCCCAGGATCATGCGGTTCTGCCAGCGGCCTTCGTGCTGGTAGAACTCGGTGCGGTCGGCTTCCTCCGACAGGCCATTGAAGTCGGCAAACAGCTCGGCCTGGTCCGGCTCTTTCGGTTTGGCCTTTTCGCTTCGGCGCATCAGGTCATCGATCAGGACCTTGGGGTGAACCTTTTCCTGGATGTAGAGCGGCGGGGCCTGTACGATGAGATCGGTCCAGTTCTGCTGGTCCTTGCCGCGCCAGACTAGTTGCGGGTCGAGATCGCGATTGCGACGTTCGTAGGCGACCTGAATCGGCGTCTTGTCGATGTCCGACATCACCGACTGGTATTCGGCCGTCGGGATATTGACCCGGTTGGCTTCTTCGTGCCGAATCGTTTCTACGGACTTCTTTGCCGTGGCTTTTTTCTTTCGGGCCATGGTGTCTCGGTTACCTGTTTGAGCCGGGTCGTGCGGCTTCCGGCTGTGGATATATGGAAATGATGCCGTCAACATGCTCGTAGAGTTGATCGCTCACCTTCTGCCAGAGCGGATCGAGCAGGAATTCGACACCTTCCCGACGCGCCAACTTGGCGGCCGGAACGAAATCGCTATCGCCAGTGACGAGGATCATGGTATCGGCCTGCTTTTTGAGCGTTATAGACGCTATATCGAGACCGATACGCATATCGACGCCTTTCTGGCGCAGCCCAATGCGGACGTCACTTTCGCTGAGGGTTCGCCAGCGCTCCAATAGATTTGAAAATTCGCGGCGCTCTGACTCAGTGAGGGCGGGTGGCTGGTCGGGATGATCGAGGGCGTTTTGCAGGTGATCGGCGAATCTACGGATCTTGAGCAGATCCTTGGTTCTTCTAGGCGTAATTTGCCAGTCGTTTTCACTGGTGACATGACCCAATCGGAGGGCAAACTTCCGCTTGCGCCGGAGTTCCGCGAAAAGTTCCCGGCGGGATTCGGCGACAGTGGATTTCCCGAAGTCAATCGGCCGGTTCTCGATCGGATGATGGCGCTTGCCGTCGAACGGGGTGGCGTCGTAATAAAACAAACGGTAGACGTGATCGAGCCAGCGTCCGTCTTCGTCGTCGTCGGCGGTGAGGCCAACCAGCCGTTGGACATGGCGTTTGCAGAGGTAGCGCGCAGAATCGGCGATCTGCCGGGGTGTGGTGCAGAATCGGGGGTCGACCAATTTTGGCAGACGCCTAATGAAGTAGCCGCCGTCGATCAGGATTGCGATGCGCCTCATCCGCATGTCACGACCCCGGAAAAAAGAAAAGCCCCAGGGGTTCGGCACACGCTCAGGATAGGTGAGCGGGCGTACTGCCAAGGGGCGGATGTGCCAAAGAGTCTACACGAAACATTTTCGTCGTCAACCCCTGTTAACCGAGATTCCGGGGCAGAGTTCCGATGGGCATCTGGCGCGATCATGCCACGATCTCCTTCAATTTGGTCTCGATCATCCGCTCGAATTCTTGCTCTACCTTGCCCGCGAAGTCGTCCTCCATCTCCCAGACGTCGCCGAATTCGACGAATGCCCAGCGGCCGAAGCGCTTGAGGTTGTTGACGCCGGGAATCCAGTAGTTCTCCATGGTGGAGCGCTTTTCCTTGGCGTCCTCGCCGCGGTAGCCCTTTATTTCGACTATTAGGTGCAGCGGGTCGTTCTCTCCCTGGCCGTCGTCGAGGACGACGATGAAATCCGGGATGTAGGTGCGGCTTTCCGAGCCGTATCGGTAGGGCACTTCCAGGCCAAGGTTTTGGTTTTTGACATAGCGCAGCATACGCGGATGGGCCTCGGCGACGCGGCAGAATTCGCCTTCCCAGCCAGAATCGAGAATCGCGAAATTGACGTGGCAGCGCCGGGCGTCGGTTTCCCAGCGCTCTGTTTTCGAGGTGTTGAAATTGACCTGGGCGGTGGAGCCCTCCGGGTTGTAGGGGTCGAGCATTGCCTTGGTGCGGCTCCCTTCTTGCCTGATTTCATGTCGGCTGATCGCGGCGGTTATGCGCTCACAGGCTTCGTCGGCCAAGCTTTGGTACATGAGTTGGGCCGGGTAGGTTCCGCCCTTACACTCCAGGCACTGGTCGAGCCAGCGGCGCGTGATGCGCTTGAGCTGGCCGAAAAGGTGCCACTCCGGATTGTCGCCTGGATCGCGCCACTTTGTGACCAGCAGGCGAGTGGTCAGGTGGTAGATCAGCGTGGACTGGCGGAGATCCCCCAGGTGTTTGAGATCCAGGTCTACGCCCTCGCCGATGATGCCCTCGTTGCGGGTTTTCGACGGCCCGACCCGATCCGGGGTTAGTTCCATGATCGAGTCGTCGTTGAATTCGGCCTCCAGCCGGTGCCGCGGCAGCTCGACACGGTAGCCTTCGACTCTCGGAAAGCGGATTTCCAGTTCGTCGCGCTCGGGACGCACCGCGCGGACGTTGATGGTTTCGCGCGGCGGCTGTGGCGGGGCGATGACCGGGCGGGCCGTGAAGTCGAACGGGATTCCGAGTACGTCGGCGTATTCGACGTCGAATAGCCCTTCATCATTTAGTTGGTAGGACTGGCGACGCAGGGCGCGGCCAATGACCTGTTCACACAATAGTTGAGTGCCGAAGGCGCGCACGCCCAGGACGTGGGTGACGGTGTTGGCATCCCAGCCCTCGGTGAGCATGGAAACCGAGACCACGCAGCGGATGGATTCGCCCAGGCGGCCATGTTTGCCCACGGTGTTCATGACTTCGCGCAGAAGGTCCTCGTCAGTGAGGTTGTCGGCGGCCGTGCGGTCGCCGGTGCGCTCGATGACGTCGCTCTTGAATCGCTCGATTTCGTCGGCCGCCATCTTGCGGAAATTGGTGTCAAGGGCATCGCCAGATTCGAGCTGCTCGCTGTCGATCAACAAGGTGCGGGGCCTGGATATCGGCTGGTCGTATTCGTCGAAGTTACGGAACAGTTCAAATTTGCCGTGGACAACATGTTCGGTGCCGTCCTCGCTTTCCTGCAGGTAGCCGGAGACGTAGTCATAGACCAGCTTTGAAGTGGCCGTGTTGTTGCAAACGATGATGAAACACGGCGGCACCTTGACGCCTTTGTCTTGCCACAAATCGTAGGTCTTGGCGTAGTGTCCGTAAAGGGCTTCCAGCGCAGTCTGTAGCTCGACCGGCAGGTTCTGGGGATCCAGGGTTTTGGCCTTGCCGCGCCCCTTCTTCGGCATCTTGGTGCGGATGTGCTCCCACAGGTTGCGAAACTTGGGCATTTCTTCGTTGGGCAGGTTGTCTGCGACGGGCACCCGCGGAAGCTTGACGATGCCGCACTCGATGGCGTCCATCAGCGAGAAATCACTCATGGTCCAGGGGAACAGCGTGCCTTCGACGTACCCGGAACCACGCAGGAAGAACGGCGTGGCCGAGAGATCCATCACCCGGGTAAGGCCGAGCTGGCGATTGACTGCTTCCAGGCCGTTGATCCACAGCCGGGCGGCCTCACGGTTCTTTTCGGCCTCCTTCCGGTCGTCGCCCTTGAGCTGGCCTTCCTCCTCGCTGTCTGGCTTTTCGCGGTAGCAGTGGTGCGCCTCATCGTTGATGGCCATGATGTTTTTCATACCCATCAGCGGCCTCATCATGCGCTGTAGCATCTGGCCTTCGGACTCCAGCGTCTGCAACTCGGAACCGCCCCGACCCTGGAGCAGCTGGCGGCCGCCCTTGGAGAGCTGCATGCGTTCGCGCAGTTTGAAAGCGTGGTAGTTGGTAATGACGATGCAGGCCTTGTTCAGGTCTTCTAGCATGTCGTTGGGCACCAGCTCGCGGTTGCGGTAGTAGCTATACGGATCATTGGGCTGAAGAACTTGCAAGCGGTCCCTGATGGTGATGCCGGGCGTGACGATCAGAAATCCGCGAGTGAACTTCGTGCTGCTCGGTCGGCGTACTTTGTTCAGCGTCTGCCAGGCGATTACCATTGCCATGACCGTGGTTTTGCCGGCACCGGTGGCCAGCTTCAGGGCCAGACGACTCAGGCCCGGGTTGGCGCCCTGGTTCGCGGCATTGATGTGTTCCAGAAACCGCTCGCCCTTTTTGCCCATCTGCGGTGCGACTTCGGTCAGCCAGATCGCCGTTTCCACTGCCTCGACCTGGCAGAAGAAAGGACGGATATCGTTGAACTTGTGGTGTCGCCAATGCTTGAGCAGGCGTTGGGTCTCGGGGGTGACCTTCCAATCCGAGGGGTTGGGAATCTGACGCCAGCGGTCGACCTCGTCGCGTAGCGCGTTGATGATGGTGGCATTGGCGTAGCGCTCGTCCTCGCCCGAGATATCCTCGTCAATAGCGAGTTCGGCTTGCTGCCCGCCCTGCTGCCTTCTCGCCCGGGGAATCGGCGTGACGAAATCTGCCCGCCGGCGAGCCTCGACGATGCGCTGGGTAGGTTGCCCGGAATCATCCAATTCCCAGTGCCTTGCCGGGTAATCGTAGGGCGAATTCAGGATGGGTTTTTCGAAGAACTCGTTGCTCATGCGCGCCTACCGCTTGAAGACGTTATCCCGATGCCAGCCCAGATAACCAGGATGTGGTTGAAATGCCGGGTGCTCGGGCGTCAGGATCTTACGCTCCGGTCGGACCATCCGACCCATCTCGTCGGGCAGGCCGTGCGGAGAGGTGAGAATGCTGCCGTCATCGCCAAAACTGATCAGCCCCCGGTCGAACATCCAATGGACTGTACCAGACAGGGCAATACCGTTGCGAACCGTGTCCGGGCCGTTGTGCTCGACCGGCATGATATGGGCGGCCTGGACTTCCGGCCGACCGCCGCCGTTGATCAGGCGCAGGCCTGAAACGGCGCAGCGCAGGTCGTAGGCCTGGCGGACGAGACGTCGGAATGACGGATCGCGAATCTTGCGGTTGAGGAATGTCTCGACGCTTTCGCGGGGCTTCGGCTCGGCGACCAGCTCGTTGGCGTCCTCGTCGAACAGGTCCGAGACGATTCCGGCCTGCAGGATGCACCAGTACTCATCGTCGGGCAGACCGCGGACGGATCGGCCGAAAGCCCCTCGATTTGTTTGGCCATCGTCCCGGCGCAGCATGGATTCGTGGTACTCCGCTCCCTCTCGGAAAGGCACCGGTCGCGGAAACTCGAAATAGCCCTGAACATCGGCGTAGAAATGATCGGCCTTAGCGGGGTCGGGGCGTATCCGCGTTACCTGAGCGGTCGCGAAATACACCTGCCGCCCGCCCGGCTGGTCTCCGCTGGACCTGCGGGGCTCGTAATAGACGATCCAGTCCCCGACGCAGCGCTCGACCTGGCGCAGGTAGGTGCGCGGAAAGTGATATTGCCGCTCGGGCAAATCGTCGTAATCGGGTACGACTCGAGTGGTGAAAATGCCTTTCATGGCCCCTAATTGTTCGCTTGCCGCCTGAGGGGACTTTAACGCAGAAAGTCGCTTGGTTGGAGCAGACTGGCGGCGATCAGGCGGGTTTGGGTGGCTGATTTTTGATCATTTCTTCGCCTGCTCCCGCTCGTGCGCCCGGATAAACCGCGACAGGTGATACGCCGCCAGTTTGATATCTGATTGGCCTAGGGTCGTTTCCCGGTTTTTCAGAAACTGCGGCAGGGCCTTAGGGTTTAGCACCCAAAGTGGCGTTTTTGGACGTCCATCCTGTTTGACGAACCAGCCCGGGTAGACGATGACCGGCAGGATCGGAAAATCCCGTCCGGTGGTTTCTTTAAGTAGGGCGCGGAGCCAGCCGGCTTGGGCGCGGGCCTGGATCACCGGATTGCGGTCCGGCTGCCAGCCGCCGATGGCGACTTGCTCGCCGTCGAAGCTGATCTCGGCCGGGCCGCTGGCAGGTTTGGAGTATGACTTGGTTTCAACAGTAAAGACCCCGGCAGGGCCTATTAGGACGTGGTCGACGTTGAACCCATCGCCGATCAGGTCGTGAAACACCTCATAACCGTCGGCACGTAGGCGTTCGAGATACTGGCCGACGGCGCGCTCGCCGTCTCGTGCCTGTTTTAGGCGGCGGATTGCGGGACGGGTTCGGAAAACCCGGTAAAGGAAGAATCCGGCAGCAGCTGCGAATACCGCAGTAAACATCCAGGGCATCGGGCCGCGCGGCATGAACATACGGACCCACTCCTGCATAGCGACCACACCGAATACCGCTGCGGCGAGCAAGGGCGTGATTAATCGATCCGTGACCAGCTTCAGACGCTGATCATCCAATGACTGGCCCGGGTTACGAACTGGCGGATCTTTGAGCGGAGATTTAGTGGGCTTCTTCATGCTGCTGCCTTGCCTGGTCCCTGGCGGTAGTTTAGCCAGTTGTGTTCTGGGCCGCCGGGCGGCTTGGGTAATCCGTGTTGTGGATTTGGGTGCCGGCGTGTGGAGGTCCCGGATATCGCTGGCGCGATTTCGGGATGACGGGGATTGAAAAGAAAACTCGGTTTCGGGTTTCCGGGTTTGGGTTTCCGGAAGGTCAAAATCGCTGGGCAGAGCTAGATGCTCAAGGCTGCGGGCGTTTGGGTGGCCGGACCGGCTGTGTCAGCTGCCAGGTGGATCGGGCTCGACGTGGATCCCGAATCGGATGTGCAGGCGATACGAGATGCCGGCCGCGAGAAAGATGCTTGCGGTTTCATTGGGCGACTCGTCCGAGACGATCAAGCGGGCCGTTCCGCCGTCGATTTCGAGGATGGGGTGTTGGTGAATGAAGGCTGCGCCCTCGTCGATGATGTCGAAATCATCGGCCGGTTGGGCCAGCATCAGGCATTCGAGCGAGAATCCCGGTCGCCGCGGGCGCGTTTCGGGCTGGAAGCGGAGGGCGCGCAGCGCGGGCGAAATGCCCTGATGGATCGGGAAAACGTACAGGCCCGGCTCATTGACTTCCGGCGCGCCGATGAAGACTTCGGAATGCACCCGCTCGTCGAGAGCGGTTCGAAGGGTTTCCAGGGTCGTGGCGATCGACGGCATCGTGAATCACCCCTCGCGCTCGATCTGGAGCCGGTAGAGCCCGGTCCTGTCTCCGTCGCCGACCTTGTAGCTCATGTCGAGCCGCTTGAGGAGGCCGCTGCCGACATCGTAGCTGGCGGTGCCGATCTCGTCGAATCCGTCGGCCCGCGGTGGTCGGCGAAAGATTCGATACGCCTTGCCGAGTCCGCCGTCGGTGCTCTTCCCGGACTCCTCCAGCCAGATCTCGGACAGCAGTTCGCTGCCCTCCTGCAGGTGGATGCGTGACGCCGGGTCCGGGTCGTCCAACGAGCTCATCCGCAGGATCGCGGCCAGGTCGAAGCGCACCTCCAGGGCCGCGAGCATCAGCATCACGCTGGCACCGAGTTCCTCGCCTGCGGTCTCCGACTGCAATGTCCGCGACTGCATTTCGTGCGTCAATTCGCTGGTCAACCGCGAAAACGCTTCCCAGGACGAGGCGGGATCGAAATCTCCGGCAGCGTCGATGTCTACAAAGCCGGGTTCACCTACGAGACGCTGGAGTATCTCCTCCTGGTCTCCGCCACCGCTGATGTCTATCCGGCGGGGCACGAATCGCGCGACGAGCGGCCGGTCCGGCGAGACGCGTGAAAGCCTCAGCTGGTAGATGACGCCGGCTTCGATGTCGTCGCCATTTGCACTTCTCAGTGAGCGCTGCGAGTCGAACTCGAAGTCGGAGTCGGCGACCACCAGGTCGACCCTGGGCGCAGCGCTGCCGGCGGCGGTTCGCGCCGTTTTCTGTTCGATGATCCAGTCATGAGGCGCCCAGGCCTTGATCCGGCGGATGTCGCCGACTTCGAATCCTTCACGTTCAAGAAGCGCCGTGCCGTCTGCCGCCGGCATATTCGTCACGGTCGGGGGTGGATCGTTCGGGCCGCCGTTGGTCGTCACGTCGTGTTCGAGCTGTCCGACCAGTGCCAATGCGACGAGCGCAATGCCGAATGCAACGGCAAGACCTCGGGCGGGTGCCGCCAGCTTCGGCATCTTCACTTCTTTCACTTCGAAACCGCCGCCGACCACCCCGGCGAGAATCAACAATGCGCCGGTAGCGGCCAACAGCCAGGAAATACTCTCGGGAACGCCCATGACATACCTCCGTTAGTCCGCATCGGATCGAGGCCGGGACCAACGCGGCCAGGACAGGCGCGGAGAGAAAAGTATAAGCGCCATGTTCGCCGGATGCCAGTGGCGACTTTGCCAGGCGCAGGCCGCCGCGCCGGGCTGAAGTCGGGAGGCGATTTCGGGATGGTGGGATTCGGAAAGCAAAGCCGGTTACGGGTTTCCGGGTTCGGGGTTCGGATAAATCGCGTAGGAGCGGTCTCCTGGCCGCGATTGCTTTTTGGTCGGCGCCGGGAGGCGCCTCCTACGAAAGGCGGTTTCGGGTTTCCGGGAAATTTAAGTCACTGGACACGGGCGGCAGGCGGTGAGGCGGTGGTGCCCGATTCGAGGCTTATTGAAGTCCTTTTTGCACACTCAGACCAATCGACTCGGCGATCGACGACGCACGGTCGTGGTCCCGGTCGAGCATCGCTCCCACCATGTTTTCGAGATCACGTTCGGACCGGTCGCCGCCGCTGTCAATGGTCGAGACAAACGCGCTCATCAGCTGGATGAGGTCGGACGGTTGATCGAGATGATAGGTAATGGTGACCATTTCGATCTTCTCCGAGCTGGGATGCTGGACGATGTACTGGATGCGGTAAGGTTTCTCACTTTGCGTTACGTCACCGAGCACAATCGCGGGATGGTTGCCCTCCAGGCGCATGAGTACAGTTTCTTCATCCGCGAGCACCGCGATCTGTGTGAAAAGCGAATGGACGATTCGAACCATGTCGTCGATCATGGATTCGGGGAGACACTGGATGTCATCCGCGCGCAACGCGAGCCCGTCCTCTATCCATCCAACCAGATTGCTGCCACTTTCGACGTAAGCGGAGAATTCCTCGATGCCGTCGAAATGATCATGGAAGTGGGGCGTCAAATCGAGCCCCGAAAACATGACTCCAGTGTCCGTGGATCTGATTGCGGAAAGGCCCCCGGGTATCAGCGTTAGCTTGTCGAACTGGGCATCTGGAATCGGGATTCGAATTCCGTTCCAGACGGTGACCTGGAAATTGGCTTTATCCCCATTTGTGGTGATGGGCTCGACACGTTGCGGTGTTGACGTGGGTTGGGTGTTCAGCATCTCCGCGCGTAAAGTCTCGCAGCGGTCTGGCCAGTCTTCGGGTTCGTTGGCCTCGATGAGGGCTTTGACGCTATCTGCCAGGTCTTTCGACCCTGCAAGTGCGGTGGTGCAGGCCCAAACGGCGCAAACCGCCAGGCTTCCGTAAGCCAACAGAGTCTTCAGTCCCATTTCGAAAATCCCAGGTACGCCCCAAGCCGGTGACTGAGCTATGGTAGACGTTTGGGGCGGAGCGTTGGGCTGTCGGCGCCTGGAGACGCCTCCTACAGAAGTCGCGAGGTCCCGGATATCGCTGGCGCGATTCATATGCCGTTTGCAGATAGCATGCAGGTTATCGGTTCGGCAGCGGTTCGGCGCCTTCGTTGAGAATCTCGATGTATCGGTGATACGCGTAGACGCGATCCCGTTGCCTGCCGGTGATTTCGTCTACGATGCCCAGGCGATTCAACGCATTTACGGCACGGGCGGCCGTCGGGAAGGCGACGTTTGCTCGACGGGTCAGGTCGCTGATGCTTGTGAGAGGGCGGCGACGGAACTCGTCGAAAATGCGCGCAGCGTTCGGCGCGCCGCGACCCAATGTTCGGATTGCGCGGGCGTCGGTGTCGAACATGTCGCGCAGCCGATTGGCGGTTTCCACGGCACCGGATGCGGTCTCGGCCACGCCTTCAAGAAAGAAATCCAGCCAGGCCTCCCAGTCGCCTTCGACCCGGCATTGGTCAAGCAGGCGGTAATACTCGCTTCGGTGCTCCTTGAAGAACAGGCTGAGATAGAGCAGCGGTTGGGAAAGCACACGCTCCGTGTGCAGAATCAGGGCAATCAGCAACCTGCCGATTCGTCCATTGCCGTCCAGGAACGGGTGAATCGTTTCGAACTGAACGTGCGCCAACGCGGCCTTGACCAGTGGCGAAACCGGTGGCTCCTGTGCATGAATGAATCGTTCCAGGTCCGCCAGGCAGTCCTGAATTCGACCTGGCGGCGGCGGCACGAATGCCGCGTTTCCCGGTCGCGTTCCGCCCAGCCAGTTCTGAGTCGTTCGGAACATGCCGGGTTGCTTGTCGGACCCCTGTCTGCGAGCGAGAAGGCGGGCATGCAGTTCGCGGAGCAGCCGGTTGGAGAGGGGGAAGCCATTCCCGAGCCGCACCAGGCCGTGCTCGAGCGCATCGATGTAGTTGGAGACCTCGACGACGTCGTCGAACGGGACGCCGGGCGCTTCGTCGATCTCGAACAGCAACAGGTCCGACAGCGAGGACTGGGTGCCCTCGATCTGGCTCGACAACAGGGCCTCGCGACGGACGTAGGCGTACAGAAAGAGATCCGGTTCCGGCAACAGCGCGGAAATGGCATCAAGACGGCCACATGCCAGCATTGCCTGGTCGTGCAGACGAGCGCGGGCCCCGTCGATGGACGGTAGTGGGTCGGGTGGAAGCGGAGCGGGCACGAACGCCCGCACCGGTTCGCCGCTGGTCGTGTCGGTCTTGTAGATGCCGCTCGGTCCTCTTTTCATCGTCGATTCCGATTCGGTATCTGTTAATAGCGCTTAGCATTATTAACACAAAAATGTTTAAGTGTTAATAGTGGATACCGTTATTAACACTTGAGACGAATCCCGATGAGTTCAGGTCCGGGTGTACTGGCATTTTGAAATTCCGGATTTTCGCTCGTGGGAAGCCAAGGTTGGTGGGGGTTCTGTTGAGAGAAGTTGTGCGCGTTGTTCGCACCTGTGCCCGCGTGTCGAGGTCCTGGCGCTGGCCCGATTCCGGGACGAAGGGGATTGCAAAAAGGCCGGATTTCGGTTTTCCGGGTTCGGGTTTCCGGAAAAGCAACGTCGCTGGGCCCCGGGTCAGGGCCGGGGCGACGGAAAGAAGGGTTTTTCGGCTCAGCGGCTAAATCAGTTCCTGAAATTCTCGCAAGCGGTCTGCACTGGCCGGTAGCCCTTGCGCGGCCAGGGTGTCGAGCAGTTCCTCGGCAGAATACGGCGGGTTTTTCAATGATTGCCGTTGTGCTCGGACCGTTTGAACCACTGCAGCCTCTCTCAAGTCCATCTGGCATTCGATGAAACGGTCCGGATGGATGGCCTCGATTCCGAAGGCGTCAAGATTTTCAGCGGGAAAGTCACGGAGATTGAAGGTCACGATCATCTGCGCATGGGCGACGATGGCGGCGGCAAGCACATGGCGGTCGTCCGGGTCGGGCAGATCCAACGAGGGAATGAGAGGTTCGTGACCGGCCACTATGCAGTCCGGTACGGCGACGTTCATCAGGTCCCGGGTGCGTTCGAGTTGAGCCCGGCTGATATCGTTACGTTTGGCCAGAACATTTCGGATCCACTCGTTGTGAATCTGCTCGGTCCAGCGGGCGGCAAACAGGTTGGTGGTCGCGAGCCTGACCAGAAAATCTCTCAGAGGTGCCGGGTACAGGACGCAGGCATCGTAAACGACGACAAACCTCACGCCTAATAGCCCATTTTCAAATCCTGGGCCTGTTCAGCGAGTTTTTCGAGTGCATCCTGGCTGCGTTCATCCTGGTGTTTCCTGTAGGCCAGGAGATCCTGAAGGCGAATGCGCCGATGCGAGCCGACCATGGTGTAGGGAATCTTCTCTTCCTTGAGCAGTTTGACGAGGTGGGGGCGCGAGACATTGAGCATGTCGGCAGCCTCTTGCGTAGTCACTTCGGCATGCACCGGAACGACAGTCACGGCATTGCCCTGGGCCATTTCCGCCAGCAACTTGCGTAGCAGGTCAAGCGCCGAACGCGGCAGGATAAGGTCCTCGCCGTCAAGACGGATCTGTGCTCGGTCGCCTTCCGGGTGGTCGCGAAGCAATCGGCTCAGTGCGGTTGCGCTATCTCGAGCCAGGCTGGCGATTTCCGCGCTTGGCAGATCATTGAATTGCTTTGCACTCTCCATTTCCATCTCTCCCTGTCGGGTTCATTCTTATGACCCCTAATTTAATCGAAATATCCGAAACAGGCAAGATCTTGTGCGATCGATTGGAATCGGGTCGCCGCGGCGGTGCAGAGGTGATCAACCGTGCGTTGACACTACCTATGTCGCACTCGTGGTTTGATGAGGCATGACCAACTGGATTCTTGCTTTATCGATTTTCCTGGCCTGCCTGGTGCTTGGCGGCTGTGCGCGGCATTACAACGATCCGGGCCTCGATCCGGCGCTGCCGGACAACGGCTACAGGGAATTGCGCGAGCAGCGTTTTTCGCCGCCAGACTGGCCGCAGGCGCTTTTTGCCGATGTCTACATTCCCGAAGGCGAGCAGGCTGCGTGGCCGGCGGTGCTGGTGGTGCACGGCGGCGGCTGGGAGGGGCGCAGTCGGGACGACATGACGGGCATTGCGCGTCGCCTGGCGGACCGTGGTTTCGTGGCGGTGAACATCGATTATCGCTTCGCGCCCGAGTTCCGGTTTCCGGCCCAGGTTCACGACGTGCAGCTGGCGCTGGCATGGATGCGCGATGAGGCCGAGCGGCTGCGCATCGATCCGGATCGCATTGCCGGGCTGGGGTATTCATCCGGCGCGCACCTGGTAGCGCTGGCCGGGCTGGTGGCGGGCACCGATTCGCCGCTGAACGAAGAATACGGGCCGGAAGATCAGGGTTTCTTCGCGGTGGTGGCCGGCGGTATTCCGTCGGACTTCTCGCTGTTCAACGATGGGCGGCTGATCCGGCAGCTGATCGGCGCGCCGCGAGCGGAGGCGCCGGAAGCCTACCGGGCAGCGTCCCCGATCGAGCACGTGCACGCCGACGCCCCGCCGTTTTTCCTGTTCCACGGTGCGATGGACAAGCTGGTGCCCTTCGAACACGCCGAGGTGCTGCACGAGGCGCTGCTGGCGCACGGCGTGCACTCCGAACTTTATCGAATGCGGCTGCGCGGGCACGTCAGCGCGTTCGTTTTCAGGGGCGGCGCGATGCGCCAGGCCGTGGTCTTTCTGCATGCCATGGCCGAGCGGGAGGGAGGCGGGGGCTGAAAAGAAAAATGGGTTTCGGGTTTCGGGTAGATCGCGTAGGAAATGAAATGGACCCCTCCCAACCTTTCCCCGAGGTTGGGGGAAAATCAACGGTTCTCGAAAACCAGACGATCAGGAGAGGTCCATGCAATATCCTACTATCGGCATCGACACGGCGAAAG
>PBLG01000029.1 GCA_002722315.1 Lysobacterales bacterium
AAGAGATTTCTTCGGGGCTGGTGGACGACTGGCGCCGTGAATCAGGGTTTGGTGGTTCTCTGAGTAGTGCCTGTCCAGGTTCTCTCTGGTTCTCTGAGTAGTGCCTGTCCACGTCCATTGTCGTCCACGTCCATTGTTCTCCACGTCCATTGCACCAACGGACAATAAAAAACCCCCGGATGGCCCGGGGGTTTCTATCTAGCATTCCGGCTGCCGATGCTTAGCTGTCGGAAATTCTAAGTCGCGCGATTACGTGCGACAGTCAGCCGGAACGTGCTTGGCCAGGCCTGCATCGATAGTGCAGTCCCATACGATCGGCTCTTCAGGCGCGGCCTGAGTCGGCGTGTACGTGTAGGCTGGGTCGGTACCGGCACCGGTGTTGACGGTTACCGCGCTGATGGAGCCGCCAGCGTTAACGGTTATTGATTGGCAATATTCATCGGTATCAGCCGAGCCAGCGAACTGGAAGCCCGAGTTCGCTGCAGTCACAGCGGTGAGATCGCCGAGCGACTGAGCCGTTTCCGAAACCGCGATCTTGGCGGAAGCGGCGATGTTGGCGCATTCCATTGCCTTGGTGCGGATGGTGTAATCCTGGTAGGCCGGGATTGCGATGGCCATCAGGATGGCCAGAATGGCGATCACGATCATCAGTTCGATGAGGGTGAAGCCGCCCTGCTTTCTCATTGTGCGAATGTTGTTCATTTCCTACTCCTGGTTCATTTCGTGTGGTGTCAAGCGAAACCGGGAACGCTACAAGCTCCCTCGCCATGATTATGATGCAATATATATACCAAAATCAACAAATTTTGCCGGCTTCGCTGATTTTTCCGACCCAATTTGTCAGATGTCCCGCAAATTAAAAAGTTATTTGGGCGCTTACGCATTTCATTGGTGACGAAAATCGTCATTGATTGACACAAATGGGTCAAGGCAGGCGGCAATACTGGGTATTTCTCGGGCCTACCGCCTATTTCAGTTCCGGCAATCTGCCGGCAGGTGTTTATTAAGCCCGCTCACGCGCTCGCAGTTCCAGATGGCCGGCTCTCCGGAAACCAGCGTTGGCCGCAGGTCCAAGACGGGATCGTCCGTGGCGCCGGTCGCCTGCGTAACGATGCGAATAGTGCCTGTCCCATCGATCGTGATTGAATCGACGTAGTCCGTTCCACTAAACACCCATCCAGTCGCAGCCTGATCCGGTATGGTTCCATCGCTATGGAAGGTTTCCGTGACCGCCATCTTGGCGCTGGCGGCGATATGCAGCCCTTCCGAGACCTTGGTGCGTATCGTGTAATCCTGATATGCAGGGACTGCGATTGCCATCAGGATCGACAGGATCGCGATCACGATCATCAGTTCAATCAGCGTAAAGCCTGAATTTCGCTTGGGCATGGGGTTCCCCTAGGGTGAATAACCTGACTACCCTTGAAATACATGCAAGAATCGGACCCGAGCGAAACAGCGGGGTAAATTGCTCACATCTCGGGTCCCGGTTTGCGCTGTTGCCGGGCACATAGTCGCCCTGGCGGCGCGTTAGGCTGCCGTTTTTTGGTCGATCTGGCCGCTCAGGAGAAAAAAGTCGCTGGGGCCCCGGATCAAGTCCGGGGTGACGCAGTAAAGGGGTCGGGCGACGAGGTGAGCGCGGCGGCGGTCATTTATTCGGCGCAGGGTGCGCCTCCCACAGCAATTGCGGAGACTGGGGACGTCGCAGCCTCAGGGCGCGTCGGGCGGGCCTTCGAACTCGTCGCGGAACAGGGTGTCGGCGTTCGGGAGGGTTATCCGCACGGTATCCGGGCTTCCGAGGAGCGACCAGGGGCTGGCGCGGGACAGGCGGAGTTCGAAGTCGCGGTCGGTGGGCTCGCCCTGGGTGTCGAGGAGAGTCACGGCGATGTCGCGCGTGCCGGCCTGGCCGTGTTCCCAGGCCAGCGTGCCGGTAGCGGCCTGGTAGTCCGTTCCGGCGGCGGCGCTGCCGTCCACGGTTGCGTATTCGATTTCGATTCGGCCTTCGGCGCCGCCGGTGCGTTCGACCGTCAGCACGACTTCGGTCTCGCCCGGGTTGATGCTCGATGCGAGGCCGGTGAATCGCGCGCGGCCGGTGTCCAGCTGATCCCAGGCGGTTATGCCCGCGGCCTGCCAGCCAGGGCTGGCGTCGCGCAGGCGAGCCACCCGTCCGGAGACCGCGCCTGCTGCCTCGGCGCCGAGCACGTCGGAGGTGAAGAACTGCAGCGGGCCGATGGCGCCGCCGTTGCCGTAGGCCAGGTGCCAGCTGCCGTCGGGGCGACGCGAGGCCGCGGTCAGGTTCCAGAACGGCTCGGCGCCGGTTTCGGTATGCGAGAGCGCCATCGACAGCACCGCGCCGTCGAAGCGCGCCAGGTCGGACGGGCGGTAGACCTGGCCGGCCAGTTCGAAGCTGGTATCGAAGGACAGCAGCAGTTGCTGCAGGCCGCCGGTCTGTTCGAGGCCGATCGCGCTGACGCCGACGCCGTCGGGAATGCCGGCGGTCTCGGCGATGAACGCCAGCGTGCATGCGCCGCCGTCCACCGGGCAGCGGATCACGTCGCCCAGGCGCGCATCGGCGGTAGAGCGGTTCAGCGCGAAATACGCATGGTTGCCGCTCAGCCGGTCGGCGGCGAAGCCTGTGATGCCGATGCCGTCGCGCTCGCCGGCGAAGTCCTCGGCCAGCGCGAGAATGTCATCGCTGCCGCCGGCGGTCGCGAGGATGTCGGCCGGGCGCAGGATCGTCCCGCCGGTGCTCACAGTGGTGTCGGTGCCGACCATCTGCCAGTCGTCGGCCAGAACGGGGGATACGCTTGCGGCACCGGCCGCGACCAGCCACGCTGCGAGGAGCGTGGCCCTGGAGGTTTGCCGACTCAGCACGAGACGCCGTCGCAGAGGTTGCCGCTGATCGAGGTCGCGCCGTTGACGATGTCGTCGCCATTTTCAATGAAAAGTGAGTCGCGAATGGCGGTCTCGGGTCGGGCGACGATCGCGACCTGGTTGCGCACGAACTGGGTGTCCGCAATCAGGCTGCCCGGACCGTCCGGAAAGACATTCGCTCGCACCCCACCTTCGGTGCCGTTGAGAATGATCAGCGAGTCGCGCAGCACGCCGTTGGCCATGTAAATGCCAATGTCGCCGTTTTCGCGGGCGATGCTGCCGGTGATCAGCAGCCTGGCGGTATCGCCGGTGCCCGTGACGCCGTTGTTTCCATTGGTGGAGACGGTCGAATCCACAATTCTCATGGTCCTGTGGTTGGCGTCGATACCGTCGCCCGAATTTTCGCGAACGTGGACATTGCGAACCAGGGCGACGCTGTCGCCGCCGATCCTGATGCCGTCCCTGAATCCTCTCACGGTGCCGTTCTCGATCGTGGTGACGTCGGCGATGCCGGTTGCGGTTCCTGGGCTGCCGGTGCAAACGACGTCGATGAGCAGATCCGTGATGGCATCGATATCGGCGGTGCACGATACCGGACCGCTCACTTCGAAACCGGCGAGGTCCAGCGAGATGCCTGTCGCCGACCCGACAATGCCGTCGAGACCGGTCGGCACCTGCAGGTTGGAGCTCAGCCGATAGCTGCCCGGTTCGACGATTTCGACGGGAAACCCGGGAGAATCGCCGGCGAAGCATCCGGCCGGGACGCAGGCCTGGTTGATCTCGATCGATCCGTCGGCCCGGGCGAGGGTGGAGGCAAGAAGGACGAGCAATGCGATGGTGGTTGGTCTCATGCGCTGATTTCTCCGTAGCGGTGGATTTGATCGTTCAGTATCGAAATCCACGGCAGCCGCAGAAATCCGGTCTATTCCATGGCTACGCACGGCTGGTTCATTTCACGCCAGATTGGTATTCGGGTGACGGTGGGCGACAGCCATTCCTTTGGCGAAGGATGCGCCTCCACGGTGAGATTGGGCGTTGATCGAGGGATTATTGTAGGAGCGGTCTCCAGGCCGCGATTGGGGGTTGATTCGGCGATCAGAGCTTGATTCGGGTCGGCGCCTGGAGACGCCTCCTACGAAATTCAGATTCGGGGCAGGTCGGCGCCGGGAGGCGCCTCCTACACGTTCAAGGTCAGGGCACGTCGGCCGGGGGCACGTCCGGGGCGAAGTCGAAGGAGTCGTAGTGCAGGTGCTGTTCGGTGCCGCCGTGGGCGAGGAATTCCTTTCTGGCGGCGTGGACCATGGCCGGCGGGCCGGACATGTAGATTTCGAAGGCCGACAGCTCAGGGTAGTCTTCCAGCAGCGCGCTGTGGACGAAGCCGGTGCGGCCGGTCCAGTCGGGCTCGGGTTCGGACAGCACCGGCACGAATCGGAAGTCGGGGTGCTGCTCGGCGAATTCGTCGATGAGGCCCCTGGCGTAGAGGTCCTTTTCGGTTCTGACCCCCCAGTAAAGCGTGATCGGCCGGTCGTCGCCGGCGTGGATCAGGTCCTCGACCATGGCTTTCAGCGGCGCGAAGCCGGTGCCGCCGCCCATCATCAGGATCGGGCGCGGGCTGCCCAGGCGCACGAAGAACATGCCCAGCGGGCCTTCCAGTCGCAGGATCTCGCCGGGCTGCATGCCGTCGAACACGTGCCCGGTGAAGCCGCCGCCCTCGACGAAACGAACGTGCAGCTCGATGAAGTCTTCCTGGCTGGGGCCGGATGCGATCGAAAACGCTCGGCGCTTTCCGCCGGGCAGCAGGATATCCATGTACTGGCCGGCCAGGAACTGCATCCGCTTGCCTTTCGGCAGTTTCAACCGGAGTCGGCGCACGTCGGGGGTGAGTTCGTCGATCTGCTCGACCCTGGCCGGCAGCACCCGCACCGGGATGTCGGCAACCTGCTCGATTTCGGTGGCCTCGATTTCCAGGTCGCTGGTGGCCACGGCCTGGCAGGCGAGTATCCGACCCTCGGCGAGATCAGATTCCTCGAGGGCCGCCGGCGGGTTGAACGGGTATTCGACGCTGCCCGAGACGAGCGCGCACTTGCAGCTGGCGCATGTGCCGTTGCGGCAACTGTAGGGCAGCATGATGCCCTGGCGCAGCGCAGCGGCCAGCACGGTCTCGTCGGCCCGGGCCGTGAACGTCTTGCCGCTGGCCGCATTCGTGATCGTGTGGGTGTTCTTGTAGTTGGAGGCGGGATTCAAGGCTTTGCGTTCCGTTTGCGGGGTCTCGGCACGATAAAATGCGCCGTGAATTACCAAACCGCTAGTTTAAAGAATTCATCGTGATGGGACTTGCCGAGTTGCAAAGCCGGGATATTACATGTCCGGCAGCCTAGGCCTGGAAAACGATGCGCCGGAGAGCCTGGCCGCGCCGGTGGGGCCGTTCCAGCCCTGGCGGTATCTTTACCGGGTGCCGCTTTTGCTGATTCTCTGCGTGCTCGGCCTGCCGTTGCTGCTGCTGGCGCTGGCGCCGGGCATTCGCGACATCCCGGCGGGCGGCAAGCCGCTGTGGTGGCGGGTGCAGCGACGCTACGCGCGCATGCTGGTCGCGGTACTGGGCATGCGGCTGCGCGTGATCGGCGAGCTGCCGAAGCCGCCGTACCTGGTCGTGAGCAACCACATCAGCTGGTTCGACATTCCGCTTCTGCACGCACTGGAGCCGATGTGGCTGGTGTCCAAGGACAGCATTCGCGACTGGCCGATCATCGGCGGCATCGCCCGCGCGGTGGGCACCATATTCATCGAACGGGGCAACGAGGCCTCCCGGCGGCGTGCCGGCCGGCGCATGACCGCGTTGCTCAAGCGCGGCAGTATTGTCGGCGTGTTCCCGGAGGCCGGCATCCAGCCCGAGCGCGGCGTCGGTCGCTTTCATGCCCGACTGATGGCCCCGGCGATGCGCGCGGCGGTGCCGGTGCTGCCGGTGGCCATCCGCTATTGGCGAAACGGCGACGTACACGAGGAGCGGGTGTTCGGGCCGGGCACCAGCTTCGGCGGCCTGCTTTTCTCGATGCTGGCGCGGCCGGCCTGTGAAGGGCAGGTCATCATCGGCGAGCCCCTGTCTTCGCTGGACGCCGGCCGCAGCGAGCTTGCCCGCCGGGCCCAGGTCCAGGTCACCGGAATGTACGGCCATGCCGCGACCCGTTGAGATGGCGTCGAAATCGCAGTCCTCGAATGCGGAACCGGTCCCGTTCGCGCCCTCCGGGCTTATGGCGAATGCCCACCTGCAGTCCATCCTCACCTCCAGCCCGTGGCGCAAGCGCCGGGTGCAGAAGCGCTCCAGGGCGTATCGCGAGAACGCCGAGCGGCAGGTGATCACGACGCCTCACGGCGTCAACCTGCTGGGCTATTCCAGCCGCGCCGAAGAGCCCAACGGCGCGCTGGCCATCCTGCTGCATGGCTGGGAAGGCAGCGTCGATTCCAACTATCTTCTCGACACGGCGATGGCGCTTGACGCGGCCGGGTTCGACACGTTCCGGCTGAACTTCCGCGACCACGGCGATTCGCACCACCTCAACTCCGGGCTGTTCCATTCGTGCCGGCTGGAGGAAGTGCTGGAGGCGGTGGGGAAGGTGGCGACGGCGCACGACGGCGGGCCGGTGTTCCTGGCCGGGTTCTCGCTGGGCGGCAATTTCGCGCTCAGGGTCGCGCGCAACGCGCCGGCTGCCGGCTACCGGCTGGACCGGGTCATCGCGGTCAGCCCGGTGATCCGGCCGAAGAACGTGCTGGCCGCGCTCGCCGACGGCTTTCCGATCTACGAGCAGTACTTCGTGCGCAAGTGGCGCAGGTCGTTGATGCGCAAGCAAAGGCTGTACCCGGAGCGGTACAATCTCGATGGCTGGTTCCGGCATCGCAACCTGGCCGATCAGACCAGCCACCTGGTGGCCGATTACACCGAGTTCCCCGACCTCGATGCATATCTGGAAGGGTATTCGATTGCCGGCGATTACCTGGCTGGCCTGGAAATCCCGAGCCTGGTGATTACCGCGGCCGATGATCCGATCATCCCGATCTCCGATTTCCAGGCACTGCCCCGGCCCGAAGCGCTGGAGCTGGAAATCTGGCCGCACGGCGGCCATTGCGGATTCCTCGCCAACTGGCGCCTGGAATCATGGATTGAACAACGAATTGTGAGTGATTTATGTCAGCACCTGACGCCGGCATGAGCCGGCAGGCGATCAAGCTTTACCAGTCCGGCCACTTTCGCGAGGCCGAGCAGCTGTTCCGGCGCCTGTTGCAGCAGGACCCGAAAAACTGGCAGTTCGCGCTGCTGCTGGGCCTCAGCCGGGCATCCCAGGGTGATCTCGACGACGGCTTCAAGTGGGTCAAGCGTTCGGTGGAGCTTGGGGACGGCCAGCCGTCCACGCATTACTACTACGGCCGACTGCTGACCGATGCGGGCAAGCCCTCGGCCGCCCGCGAGCAGTTTGCCCAGGCCATCGCGCTGGACCCGAACCACGTCGAGGCCCGCACCGGCATGGGGCTGGTTTCGCTGATGTCGGGCGATTACAAGCGCGCCGTCGGCGAGCTCAAGACCGCGCTCCGGGCCAACGCGAACTTCATTCCGGCGCTGGCCGCGCTGGCGCGCTCGCTGGTCGAGCTGGAGCAGTTCGACGAGGCCTATCCCCATGCCAACAAGGCGCTGCAGGCCGACCCGGAAAGCCCGGTCTCGCTGGAGGTGATGGGGCGCGTGCTGTTCGGCCTGGGTCAGCTGGACATGGCCGAAAAGTGCTTCCGCGACGCGCTGTCGCGCAGGCCCGACCACGGCGAGCTGCATGCCCGCCTGGCCGACGTCCTGCGGGTTCGCCACCGCGACTCCGAGGCACTGCAGCACTACGTCAAGGCGATGGAGAACCAGTTCGGCGGCGCCGAGGTGGTCATCAATACCTCGGTATGTCTCGAGCGCATCGGCGACGTGCCGCAGGCCCGCATGCTGCTGCAAAAGGCGGCGACGCGCTGGCCCGAAGACCGCTCCATAGCGCTGCGCCGGGCCGAGCTGGCGATGGTCGGCGGCGATCCCGACGCCGCGAGCGAGTTGCTGGCGAAGCTCGACCCGGCCGATCCCGAGGTGATCATGATGCGGGCGCGCCTGGCCGACGCCAGGGGTGATTCGGCGGCCGCGCGCGAGCTGCTCGAGCCACTGGTGGAAGGCGACTCCGACGGCGAGCACCGCCAGGCCCGCCTGCTGCTGGCCCGGATGCGCTCCCAGGTCGACCCGAAAGACACCAAGGCCGCGCGCGAACCCATCGCGGCCCTGCTCAAGCGCGAGCCCCCGGTGCCCGATGCGGTGCTGGTGTGGTCCATGGTGTGCGAGAACGCCGACGATTTCGGCGCTGCCTGTCAGGCGCTCGAAGACCTGCTGAAAAGCGAGACGATCAGCGACCAGGACCGCCGCATCCTGCACAACCGCCTGGCCAACTGTTACGACAAGGCCGACGAGAAGGCGCTGGCCTGGGCCAACTGGCAGAAGGGCGGCTGGCGCATCGCGCCGCATGCACAGCGGATGGAGGCCCAGCGCGGGTCCGGCGTGCTCGACGCCTGGCTGGCGAACGACTTGAACGAATTCGATACCCGCGCGTTCGACGATGGGTTTCCGGAGCCCGTGATCGTCGCCGGATGGCCCGGCAGCGGCCGCGAGATTCTTTTGACACCGCTCGCCGGTCATCCGCAGGTGGCCGTGCTGGAGCCGGAAGGCGAAACGCGGCGGCTGGAAGCGCTGGGCCTGCCGGCCGGGCCGGACGCAGTGCTGGGCGCGGCGCGGGAAACCGTGCAGCTGGCGCGCAAGCGCTTCATGCGCGGCATCCAGCGCGGCAAGCCGCCGGCCGTCACGCTGGAGGCCGGCTGGTGGGAGGCGGCGGCCATTCCGGCGCTGTTGCGGCATTTCCCCGGCGCGACCATCGTGCTGCCGGTCGTCGATCCGGCCGACCTTGCACTGCAGTGGCGGGTGGAAGGCTACGCCGACGTCGAAGGCATGATCGGTGAATATCGCAAGGAGCTGGAACTGTGGCGCGGCTTGCGCGACAAGCTGGACCTCAACGTCATCGAGATCGCGCGCACCGAGCTGCTCGAGGATCCCGCCGGCACGTTCGATCGCCTGTGCAGCGAACTCGGTCTCGAGCCTGCACGGGAATCGCGGAAACTGGCCGAACGGATTCGCGCCAGCGAGAGTTTCGTCGCCGAGGGCCGCGGTTCGCGCTACGAGCCGATGGCGAGCAAGGGCTGAGGTCGCGGAGATGGTGATGATTGGAGTGCCCGATTCGGCGGTCAACGTACTGGGCGGCGCGCTGGAGACCTGTTCGAACGCGCCGCTGACCGGGTTTTTCCGGGACGGTTGCTGCAATACCTCGGACCAGGACGCGGGCTGCCACACCGTTTGCGCGGTCATGACCCGCGCGTTCCTGGACTTCAGCCGCAGCCGCGGCAACGACCTGGCCGCGTCCGGCCCTGGCTTCCCGGGGCTCAAGGCCGGCGACCGATGGTGCCTGTGCGCATCTCGCTGGCTGGAGGCCTACCGCAACGACTGCGCGCCGCGCGTGGTGCTGGCGGCCACGCACATGAAGACCCTGGAACTGGTGCCGCTGGAGGCGCTCAGGTCGCATGCCCAGGGCACGGAGCACTGATGCCGAACGGGCTGAAACAAATCTGCAACCGGCCGTGGGTTATTCTGGCGCGATGAAAGAAGGGAATACCGTGTTGCGACCCCTGCTGGCGGCCCTTGCCGCGCTATTGCTGGCCTCGTGCTGCCCGGTCGACCAGACCGACGAGCGCGGCTGGCCGAAGGAACTCGTGCTCGGCCTGGTGCCGGCGCTGGAAGCCGACGCGCTGGTCGACAACCTGGATCCGCTGGCCGAATACCTGGAAGCCGAGCTCGGCGTGCCGGTGCGCTCGTTCGTGCCCCAGGATTACACCGGGCTGGTCGAGGCGCTGGGCTCCGGCCGCGCCGACATCGGCATGCTGCCGCCGTTTGCCGCGATGCTCGGCCAGCGCCGCTACGACCTGGAGCCCATCCTGATCTCCACCCGCAAGGGCGAAACCGGTTACCGCACCCAGTGGATGACCAACGATCCCTCGGTATGCGATTCGCCGCCCGTGGTCGAGGAGCGCGTCTGCGAGACTCGGGTCAAGGGCCGCGAAACCGTGGTTCGGAAGTTCCTGAGCTGCAACGGCGACATCGAGCAGGTGGTGGGCGAGACGATCGCGTTCGTCGATCCGAACAGTACCTCCGGTTATCTTTTTCCGGCCGTCCAGCTGATGGACAACGGCATCGATCCGCAGGAAGACGTCAACGGCCTGTTCGTCGGCGGGCACGACGCCGCCGCGCTGGCCGTCTATGCGGGCGATACGCGCTTCGGCGTGGCCTACGAGGACGCTCGCATGATGATCTGCGACCAGTACCACGACATCGGCGAGAAGGCCATCGTGTTCAACTACGCGCCGATGATCCCGAACGACGGTGTCCAGTTGCGGCCGGGCCTGCCCGACGATCTCAAGCAGGCCATCGTCGATGCGTTCATCGGCCTGGCCGAATCGCAGGCGCACCTGCCCGACGACCAGAAGATTCTCTGGATTCTCTACGAGATCGACGGATTCCAGCGCTTCGAGCCCGGGGTCTACGATCCGGTGAGGACGGCTTACGAGATCGTGCGCCGGTAAAAATCACTGGAAAGCTGCTGCGCGGGCGCCTGACGGCGTCCGGCGGTGGGCGGTAATCGGCAGTCGGTAGTCGAAAACCACGACAAAGCGACAAAGCGTTCGAGCAACAAGGAAAACAATGAGTCAGAACGACCCGAACAAGGCAACCGGCGCGATCCGTTTCGACAAGGCCGGGATCACGTATCCGAACGGCGTCGTCGGGATGAAGGACCTCGACCTGGAGATCACGCCCGGCGAGTTCGTGGTCATCGTCGGCTCCAGCGGCGCCGGCAAATCGACCCTGTTGCGCGCGGTCAACGGGCTGAACGCGCTGACCAGCGGCAGCGTCGAGATCGACGGCGAGCGGGTGGCGACCCATTCGAATCGCGAACTGCGCCGGATGCGCAAGCGCATCGGCATGATCTTCCAGGATTTCCGGCTGGTCAAGCGGCTGAGCGTGATGTCCAACGTGCTGATCGGTCGTCTCGCGCACGTGCCCGGCTGGCGCGCCATGCTCAATTTCTGGCCGGCGGCCGATCGCGAGATCGCGATAGACGCGCTCAAGCGGGTCGGCATCGCCGACAAGGCCTGGGTCAAGGCCAGCCAGCTTTCGGGCGGCCAGCAGCAGCGCGTCGGCATTGCCCGGGCGCTGGCCCAGCAGCCGGCCATCATCCTGGCCGACGAGCCGGTCGCGTCGCTGGACCCGGTGACCACCCACCAGATCATGCGTGACCTGGTGCGGATCAACCGCGAACTGGGCATCACCACGCTGGTCAACCTGCACTTTCTCGACCTGGCGCGCGAGTACGGCGACCGCATCATCGGGTTGAGATTCGGCGAACTGGTCTACGACGGCTCGGCCAAGACCGTCACCGACGAGGACTTCCGCAACATCTACGGGCGCGACTTCACCGAGGACGACCTGCTGGAGGAAGAGGTGTGAACGTCCCGGCCCGCCCGCCTCGCAACTGGATGCTGCTGGCCGGCGTGACCGGCCTGCTGGTCGCGATGACGGTCTGGTCGGCCTACGGCATCGGGTTCTCGCTGACCGAGATCCTGTGCAACATCGCGGGCGGCACGCGCCTGATCACCGAATCCTGGCCGCCCGATTTCGGCTTCCTGCCGCGCCTGGCCGAACCGATGCTGGAAACCGTGTTCATCGCCGTCATCGGTACCGTGGTCGGCGGCATCCTGGCCATCCCGGTGGCCGTGCTGGCCGCCCGCAACATCACGCCGAACAAGCTGACCTGGTTCGCCGACCGCAACTTCATGAACATCCTCAGGACGCTGCCCGACCTGTTCTGGGCCATGCTGTTCGCCACCGCCGTGGGCTTCGGGCCGGTGGCCGGCGCGCTGGCGCTGACGGTGTTCACCGTCGCGGTGATTTCCAAGCTGTGGTCGGAATCGCTGGAGTCCATCGACATGGGCCTGCCCGAGACGATTCGCGCGGTCGGCGGCACCTGGTTTCAGATGATCCAGTTTGGCGCCATTCCGCAGGCAGTGCAGCACTACGTCAGCTACGCGCTGTACGCCTTCGAGCTCAATATTCGAGCATCTGTTGTGCTGGGCCTGGTCGGCGCCGGCGGCATCGGCATGATTCTCGAGACCCAGCGCGCGAACTTCGAGTACGAGCGCGTGACCATGATCATCCTGGCGGTGCTGGTGGCGGTGCTGATCATCGAGGAAATTTCTGAATCCATTCGCAAGCGGCTCGCCTGATGAACATCAGCCGCCAGGAATCCCTGCTCAAGCGCCCCGGTCCGCCGGTCGGGTTCGGCTTCACCGTCGCGCTCGCGATCTTGATCCTGTTCGGGGTTTCGCTGTACGCGATCGGCTTCACGCCCGCGCGCATGCTGGAGGTGCCCGGCGGCGTGGCGCGCGTGCTGTCGTTCTTCTGGCCGGCCGACATGGCCTACGGCTGGGACCGCGTGCTGCCGGCGATCGTCGAGTCGATCCAGATCGCCTGGATCGGCACGATCATCGCGGCGATTCTTTCATTGCCGCTGGCGCTGTTCGGTGCGCGCACGCTGTTTCCGCGCCTGGCGCGCGGCGTCAAGCTGATCTCGGCCACGGCGCGCGCGTTTCCCGAGATCCTGCTGGCCATCTACTTCGTGCCCATCGTCGGCCTGGGGGCGTTCGCCGGCGCGCTGGCGATTGGAATCTCGTCGGTCGGGATGCTGACCAAGCTGGGTGCCGAGGTCGTCGACTCGCTTGATTTCGGCACGGTCGAGGCGGTCGAGGCGGCCGGCGGCTCTCGCATCCAGGCGCTTCGCTGGGCGGTGCTGCCGGCGGTGCTGCCGGAGATCATCGCGCACTGGTTGTTCCGCTTCGAACTCAACATCCGCGCCTCGGCCGTGTTGGGCGTGGTCGGCGCCGGCGGCGTCGGCGGGGTGCTGCTGAACACGCTGCGCTACCGCCATTTCGACAAGGCCGCCGCGGTGCTCATCCTGACCATCCTGGTGGTGCTGGCCATCGACACGATCTCCGGCGAGATCCGGCGCAAGATCATCCGCGGTTAAACCCCCTTGCTCCAAACAACAACCTGATGCCGTAAGGTCCCCAGCTATCGTCCAAGCGACCGTGGGCGGTCGAACGGAAAACCCACTTATTTCTGCCGCGGATTCACGCGGATGAACGCGGATAAACGGCGGACCATTGATTACTGTGGGAAATATCCCGGGGAATGGTTTTCACCGATGCAGGGTCGCGCCCGCACTGCCTTGTATTCTGTCTTTTTGGTTCTCGATTCGCGTTTTTCCGCGTGAATCCGCGGCCAAAAAATCCTTTCTGAATAGGTGGGTGCCTTTTACTTCGTCAGGAACAACAAATCGCCCGCGTGAGCTACCCTAGCTGCATAAATAAAACCTCGGGTAGATCGGCCATGGCCACTTACGACAACGTGCTGGACCTGATCGGCAACACGCCGATCGTTCGAATCAACCAGATCGATACCGGCCCCTGCGAGCTCTACGCCAAGCTCGAATGCCAGAATCCGGGCGGTTCGATCAAGGACCGGATCGGGCTGGTCATGATCGAGCAGGCCGAAAAGCGCGGCGACCTGAAGCCGGGCGCGGTGCTGGTCGAAGGCACGGCCGGCAACACCGGGCTGGCGCTGGCGCTGGTGGCCCAGCAGAAGGGTTACCGGCTGATTCTGGTCATCCCGGACAAGATGAGCCGGGAAAAGATTTCCAATCTCAAGGCCATGGGCGCCGAAGTCGTGATCACCCGGTCCGACGTCGGCAAGGGGCACCCCGAGTACTACCAGGACCTGGCAAAGAAGATCGCCGACGAGACCCCCAACTCGTATTTCATCAACCAGTTCGGCAATCCGGACAATCCGCTGGCGCACCAGACGCTGACCGGGCCCGAAATCTGGCAGCAGATGAACCACGACCTCGACGCGATCGTGATCGGCGTGGGTTCCAGCGGCACGATTACCGGCCTTTCGCGCTACTTCGCCGAGGCCGCGCCCGATCTGCAATTGATTCTGGCCGATCCCCAGGGGTCGATCCTGGCCGAGTACATCGCTACCGGCAACGTGCGCGACGACGCCGGCGGCTGGCTGGTCGAGGGCATAGGCGAGGATTTCCTGCCGTCGATCAGCGACTTCTCAAGGGTGCACAAGGCCTATTCGATCAGCGACAAGGAAAGCTTCATCACCGCGCGCGAGCTGCTCAAGCGCGAAGGCCTGCTGGGCGGCTCTTCCACCGGCACGCTGATGGCCGCGGCGCTCAAGTATTGCCGCGAACAGACCGAACCGAAGCGCGTGCTGACGCTGGTCTGCGACACCGGCAACAAGTACCTGTCGAAGGTCTACAACGATTACTGGATGCGTGAGCAGGGGTTCCTGGATATCGAATCGCACGGCGACCTGCGCGATCTGATCGCGCGTCCGGTCGAGAAGCACGACGCGATCGTTGTGCGCCCCGACGAGCCGCTCTCCAATGCCTACAAGCGGATGAAGCTCTACGACGTATCCCAGCTGCCGGTGCTCGATGAGGGTCGCATCGTGGGGATCATCGACGAGTCCGACCTGCTGCTGGCCATCTACAACCAGGAAGAGCGATTTGAGGATCCGATCAGTTCGGCCATGGTGACCGAGCTGGAATCGGTGCAGGTCACCGATCCCATCGACACTCTGCTGCCGATCTTCAACCGTGACCTGGTCGCTATTGTCCTCGACGGCGACAGGTTCCTCGGGCTGATCACCCGCGTCGACCTGCTGAACTTCCTGCGCCGACGCGCCGATCGCTAGCGCGCGCTCGCGCAGCGCGCGGTTTTAGGTTTTAAGTGTTAGGTTTTAAGTAGAGAAAGCGTGTGGCCACGACGAGAGCGCGGGTAACACTACGGGTGCTGACACCTAAAGCCTGACCTGACTAGTGTCGTGTCTCAGTAGGGTGGATAAGCGTAGCGCATCCACCTTTTTCCGGCCTGGATGGTGGATGCGCTACGCTTATCCACCCTACAAAAACTGCAATTCAAGCGATAGAGCCGAATACTGAGGCACGACGCCAGTCAGGAAACCTAAAACCTAAAACAGCGCCGCTTGGCGGCGGCTGGGCCCTCCAAGTGGCCCCTGCGCGGAGCTCGTTTCTGTCGGAGGAGCCGCAGATCGTGCGGGGCGAGTCGAGCGACAGTAGCCAAAGCTACGGCCGAGGCGCGCAACGCGCGAGATGCGGTTTCTCCGGCGAAACGCGCCCGCGCGGGGGGCACTTGGAGGGCCCTCAGATCGCCCCCAGTTCGAACGCCTTTAGCACCGCGCGGGTGCGGTCGCGCACGCCGAGCTTGGAGAGGATGGACGAGACGTGGTTCTTGACCGTGCCTTCGGCGACGTTGAGCGCGTTGGCGATTTCCTTGTTGGAGTAGCCGCCGGCCATCAGGCGCAGGATTTCGGTTTCGCGCTCGGTCAGCGGATCCGGGCGGTCCAGGCTCGAAAAATCCAGGCGCGACTTGCCCAGGCCGGCCAGCAGGCGTTCGGTGACGGCCGGTTTGACCATGGTCTGGCCCTCTGCCACGCGGCGCACGGCGCCGACCAGTTCCTCCAGCGAGACGTCCTTGAGCAGGTAGCCCCTGGCGCCGGTGCGAATGCCGTCGAGCACCAGGTCGTCCTCGTCGAACGTGGTCAGGATGATGGTCGGGGGCAGGGTGCCGGCCGCGTGAAGTTCCCTGAGCACTTCCAGGCCGTTCTTGCGCGGCATGCGGATGTCGAGCAGCATCACGTCGGGGGCAACGTCGGGCGCCATCGCCACCGCCTCGACGCCGTCGGTGGCTTCGGCCACCACCTCGATGTCGTCGGCCAGCTCGAGCAGCGAGCGCACCCCCTGGCGCACCAGCGTCTGGTCGTCGACCAGCATCACCCGAATCTTCGGCGTCGTGTCTCCGCTCATGTCTTCGCCCGTGTTTTCGCTGATGTTTTCGCCCGTGTTTTCGCTAAAGGGCATCGTCCACCACCCGTTCGTAGCGAGGCGTCGTCAGGTCGCGTAGATGGAGCGTTTCGCGACCGAGCGGACCGGAGGCGTAGCCAAAGCTACGTTGAGGATTCGCGACTGAGTGAAACGTTCCAGATGCGGGGCCTGGCGGCGCCGCAGTAGAACGGGTGGTGGACGATGCCGGTCTGTTCATGCCGGGGTCTCCGGCGGCATCCAGGCGTTGATCCGGAAACCGGCGTCGGGCCGGGTCATGATTTCAAGCCGACCGCCCAACTCCTTGATGCGCTCGCGCATGCCGGTCAGGCCGTTGCCCGGCAGCAGTTCGATCGCGCCGCGGCCGTCGTCGCGCGCCTCGAGGCGCAGCCCCTCGTCATCGGCGGCAAGTCGAATCCAGAGGTTGTGGGCCTGGGCGTGCCGAACGGCATTCGTGATGACTTCCTGGGCGCAGCGCAGCAGGATCTGGGCCCGCTTGGGGTCGGTCAGCGACAACTCGTCGGGAATGTCGAGATGGATGGTCGGCTCGGGCACCCCGGAAGCCAGCTCGCGGATCGCCTCGCGCAGGTCGACGCGATCGCCCTGGCGCATGTCGCTGACGACTTCGCGCACGTCCGACAGCAGCAGCCGGGCGATCGAGCCGGCGCGGACCACGTGCTCCCTGGCCTTGCCCTCGGCGGTGTGGCTGGCCACTTCCAGGTTGAGGCTGAGCGCTGTCAGGTGATGACCGATCAGGTCGTGCAGTTCGCGCGCGATGCGGACGCGCTCGGCGATACGGGTGTTCTCGGCCAGCAGCGACTGGGTGGCGCGCAGCTCCGAGTTGACGCGCCGCAGTTCGTCGCGCGCTTTCAACTGGTTGAGCGCCAGCATCGATGCGGCGTAGGCGAACAGCATCAGGCCAAGCGTGATCATCAGCTGCGGCAGCGCGTAGGCCAGCCCGAACTGCGGCAGGATCGCGGCCCAGACGGAGAATGCAAACGCAATGCCCAGCAGCCAGGCCGTGGCGATGACGCGCGGCAGGATCCAGGGCAGGATGCCGGCGACGATGGTCGAGAGAATCACGCCCAGCGCCGAGCGCGTGAAATAGCTCAGGGCGAACACCGATGCGGTCATCACCGTCATCACGATCAGCCGTTTCCACAGCGGCGCCAGCGTCCTGAGCCGCGCTGCCGGGTGCAGGAAGGCGAGAATGAACAGCAGGGCCGCCGACCACCAGCCGAAGATGCGCGCCGAATCCACCTCCTCGCGAGCGACCAGCGGTAGCAGCAACAGCGTTGCCGCGACCAGCATCCAGGTCGCGATGCCGGCATAGCGCAGCCAGTTTGTCGGGTGGATCTCGCGCATGGGGTGAATCTTTACCGAGAATGTCATAATTGTAGTTGTTTCCCGACAGCGAGGATATGGGCGGGAAGTCACATTCTTTCGGCCGGAAAAACTCGGATGAGCGAACCTTCAAGTCACCAGGTGCCGGACGTCGTCCGGTGGCAATCCGCAGATCAGGCCTCGGTGGCCGCATTGCTGGCCGGGTTCGGATTGACCCTGGTCGAGGTGCCGGCCGCCGAGCCCATTCCCGGCAGCTTCTGGGGCGACGACGAGGCCGGGCTCATCGACAACCGTCTTTACGCGCGTTGCGATACGCCGCTGCACTCGATCCTGCACGAATCGTGTCACTACATCTGCATGGACGACCGGCGCCGGGCGGCGCTGCATACCGACGCGGGCGGCGATTACGAGGAAGAAAACGCGGTCTGCTATCTGCAGATTCTGCTGGCGGAGAAGATCAACGGCTACAGCGCCGAGGGCTGCATGCTCGACATGGATCGCTGGGGATACAGTTTCAGGCTGGGTTCGGCGCGGGCCTGGTTCGAGCGCGACGCCGAAGATGCCCGTGCAGCACTGCAGGCGCGTGGAATCGATCCGGCAACAGGTTCGCCGCTGTCCACGGCGGGGTAGCGCATGGCGCGTTCCCGGCGCGAACGCCGTAGAAGTAAAAGTATCAAGTCAACCTGTCAGGTTCAATAAAAGGGAGAAACCCAGATGAAAAATTTTGCTATCGGGTGTTTTGCGGTACTGGTCGTGCTGGCCGTCGCCGGCGGCGGCATCGCCTGGTTCAAGGTCATCAAGCCCGGCATGGAGTTTGCCGGCGGTGTCGCCGAACTCGGCAAGCAGTACAGCGAGCTCAACGAATCCATCGAAAACCGGGCCGGCTACACGCCGCCGGCCGACGGCGAACTCGGCGAGGACACGTTCCAGCGCTTCCTGGCCGCCCAGCGCCAGATGCGTACCGAACTCGAAGGCAGGCTGGAAGAACTTCAATCGAAGTACGAGGCCCTGGAGAAGGAGATCGACGAGCGCGGTGGACAGGCCGGAATCGGCGACATGATCGGCGCCTACAGCGACCTGACCGACCTGCTGATCGACGCCAAGCGCGCGCAGGTCGAAGCGATCAACGACCAGGATTTCTCGCTGCAGGAATACAACTGGGTTCGCGATCAGGTCTACCGGGCTATCGGCGAAAGCGTCGCCGTCGCCGCCATCGCGGCCAATCCGAACGCCTCAGGCGAGTTCCAGGCAACCGTTCCCGAGGCGACGCGTGAAATGGTCGAACCCCATCGGGAGGAATTGATGAAGGCGCACGTTCTGGCCTGGTGGGGGTTGTAGGTTTATTTCGTTAGCTGGTTAGCTGGTTAGCTGGTTGGTTGGCTGGCTGATTATGGGGTTGTGTGGGAGGCGCATCCTGCGCCGATCGGGGCTGGAAGCCACTCCCACAGCGAAGAGCATCGGAACTGGAAACCCGCCTGTAACGCAAGCCGAACCCGCAGCATCGTTCGCTGCGGGTTCGGCCCGGGACCTGATCAGCTTTCGATCCGGACCTTCTTCGCGCCCGGCTTCTCGGCCTGCTTGACGCGGGGTACCTTGATCTTGAGCACGCCGTTCTTGAAGTCGGCCTTGATGCCTTCGGCGTCGGCATCCTCCGGCAGCGTCAGCACGCGACGGAACTGCCCGTAGCTGCGTTCGATCCGATGGAAGCCTTCGTCTTCGTCCTCGGACTCCTGGCGCTTCTCGCCGGAAAGAACCAGCGTGCCGCCTTCGACCTGCAGATCGATCTGTTCGGGGTCTATGCCCGGGACTTCGACCGAGATGCGATAGGCCTTCTTCGATTCGGCGATGTCGACGCTGGGACGGAGAAGCACGCTGCCGCTCGCCGGGCGGGCGTTGCCGAAGAAGTCTTCGAACATGCGGTCCATTTCGCGGTGCATCCGCGAGAAGGGATCGTTTTCCCGGGCGGTCGGCAGGAATTCACGACCAGCCTGGTTTTCGCCTTTCAACCAGTTGAATGGTGCGATCTTCTGAAGATCCATGGTGATGTACCTCCTTGACCACGATTCGTTCGATTTAGGGTCTGATAGGCACCGTTTTCAAGACGGGTTTTCGGCCTGAAACGGCGATGCCGATTACCCCAGTTGCTATTTTAGACCTTTTGCATGTAAAGCGATTGAGCCGGATCAAAAATGAGTGTCTTCGCCGGCGCGGTATAGTCCGGAATGGGCCCGCAGGGCGAACTGGCAGGATGGACAGGTCAAGCGCATCCACCAATCCGGGCGGCAAACGGTGGATGCGCTTCGCTTATCCACCCTACGAAAACCCGTGAAACGTAAACCGCCGCCAAGCAGAAACGCTTTTGATTGCGTAAACCGTAAACCGTCCAACCGTAAACCGCAGCGCAACCAGCAACGACTTTGCCTAACACCTAACACCTAACACCTAACACCTAACACCTAACACCTAACACCAGCGCGCCGGCGCGCCGGCGCCTACCCCGCCCGAAGAATCCTGATCGGCGGCGTCGAGAGCACGCTGCGGTTTCCCAGCCAGCCGGCGCCGATCACCAGCAGCGCCGATGCGGTGAATCCCAGGGCGAAAAGTGCGACGCCGGGCTGGTAGTCGAAGCCGAACAGCTCGTCGGCCATGATCCAGCCCGTCACCGCCGCGCCGAGCGTGGCCAGCGCGGCAGCAATCCCGGCCATGATGGCGTACTCGATCAGCAGTCCGTTCCGCACCGTGGCGTTGTCGGCGCCCAGCGTTCGAATCAGCGCGGCTTCGGACCGGCGCTGGTCGCGGGTGGCCTCCAGGGCCGCCAGCAGCACCACCAGCCCGGCGATCAGGGTAAAGGCGAACACCACCTGGGCGGCCTGGCTGACCTGGTTGATGATCTCGAATACCCGCTCGATCAGCGCACCCACGTCCAGCACGCTGGTGTTGGGCAGCGAGCGTGCGAGTTGGTCCAGCGCCCGGGCGCCTTCCGGCGGCAGGTAGAAGCTCGCGACGAACTGGTGCGGCAGCATCTCGCCGGCTTCCGGCGTGAGCAGCAGGAAGAAATTGACGTTGAACGAGTTCCACTCGACGTCGCGGATACTGGTGACTTCGGCGCTGAACTCGCGCCCGCCGCTGTCGAAGGTCATGCGATCGCCCACGGCGACCCCGACCCGGTCGGCCCAGCGCCGGGCCAGCGAGATCTGCCCGCTGTCGCCGGGTTGCCAGAATTGCCCCTCGACAATTTCATTGGCCGGCGGTATCCGGTCTATCCACGACAGGTTGACCTGGCCGGTGAAGCGGTCCTCGGGTGGACGGACGCCGCCCTTCAGCGAGCCTTTTTCAATAATCTCGGTCAACTGGGCATTCGCCATGGGCCGGATCTGCAGCTGCTCCGCGCCGATTGCTTTGAGCTGTTCTCGAACCCGGTCGGCCTGGTCGGGCTGGATGTTGACCATGAAATGGTCGGGCGTGTCGGCCGGCAGGCTGTCCCGCCACTGGCCGATCAGTTCGCCGCGCACCACCATCAGCAGCAGCAGCGCCATCAGGCCCAGGCCCAGCGCCGTGATCTGCAGGATGCTTGCGCCGCTGCGGCGGCTCAGGCCCGCCAGGCCGAAGCGCCAGGCGCCGCTCGCCGACGTCGAAAGCCTGCGCGTGGCGATCATCGCACCCCAGGCGGCCAGCGCCAGCAGGCCGGCGAGCACGGCGCTGCCGCCCAGCATCAGCACGGCGAGTCTGAAATCGCCCAGCTCGTAGACCGGGATCGCCAGCGCCGCGACGATCGGAATCAGCCACGCCGCGCGTTCGCGCGCCCGCGGCACATCCAGCGAGCGATTGAGGATGCGCATCGGCGGCACGCCCTTGAGCGACAGCAGCGGCGGCAGGGCAAAGCCGACCGCCAGCAGCAGCGTGAACAGCGCGCTGCCGGCCAGCGGCTGCAGACGCATGCCGGGCAGGTCGGCGCTCATCTGGACGCTGAGAATCCGGGCGATCAGGTGCTGGCCGGCGACCCCGGCAATACCGCCGATGACCACGGCAAACAGCACCAGCCAGAGCAGCAGCAGGGCGATGGCGCGCATCACTTCCCCGCTTTCGGCGCCGAAGGCCTTGAGGATGGCGATCAGGTCGCGCTGGGCGCGAGAGAATCGCATCGCCGCCAGCAGTACGGCGACCGCCGCAAGAATCACGGCGGTGAGCGCCGCGACCGCCAGGAAGCGCCGCGCCTGCTCCAGCGCCTCGTCGGTCCGGGCCTCGGCCTCGCCGGCGGTCTGCAGCCTCTGACGGCCCGAAAGTTCCGGCTCGGTGCGATTCACGAATCGATCGACGGCGCGCTGTTCGCCGGCGGCCAGCAGGCGATAGCGCGCCCGCGAGCCGGCGCCGAGCAGGCTGGAGCCTTCCAGGTCGTCCAGGTTCACCAGCAGGCGCGGTGAGAGCATGAACGGACCGCCGCCCTGGTCGGGTTCGTAGGCGAGCAGCTTGTCGACCGTCAGTTCGCGCTCGCCCAGGATGACCGTGTCGCCCGGCGAGATGTCCAGCGATCGAAGGCCGCTGGGGGCGATCCAGGCCTTTCCCGGCTCGGGTATCGCATCGGTGGTCCGGTCCGGCCTGTCCAGCGCGTCGGCGATCTTGAGCGAGCCGCGCAGCGGATAGCCCTCGCTGATCGCCTTGACGTCGAACAGCGCGCTGGTCTGGTCGGAGAACAGGACCGTGGACAGCGTGATCATCGCCGAGGTCGAAAGGCCCAGCTCGGCGGCGCGCGCCGCGATTTCGGCGGGCAGCGGGTTGCGATCGCTGACCACGACGTCGGCGGCCAGCACCTCGCCGGCCTGGCGTTCGAGCGCGCGCCCGACCCGGTCGGTGAACAGGCTCACCGCCGACAGCGCCGCGGTGGCCACGGCAAGACCCGCGATCAGCATCCACAGCGTGCCCGACCGGCCCTGGCGCAGCAGCAGGCGACCCGAGAGTGCGGCGCTGTTCATGTGCGCGAAACGCTTGCGGCCTTCGCCGGCGAATCCGTCTGCCCGGCATCTTCAGCTGGCCCGAAACGGAGTTGCCCGTCGTCCATGGTCGCGACATCGGCGCATCGCTCGGCCAGGCGCGGGTCGTGGGTGACCAGCACCAGCGCGGTGCCGTTCCTTTCGTTGAGGTCGAACAGCAGGTCGGCGACCGCGTCGCCGGTCTTGCGGTCGAGGTTGCCGGTGGGTTCGTCGGCGAACAGGATGGCCGGATTGCCGGCAAATGCGCGGGCGATCGCCACGCGCTGCTGCTCGCCGCCCGACAGCTGGCGCGGGTAGTGGTCCAGGCGATGATCCAGGCCCACCTGCCGCAGCGCCTGGAGCGCGCGCTCGCGCGGCTGGTCGATGCGGCCGATCTCGAGCGCGAGCATCACGTTTTCCAGCGCGGTCAGGCTGGGCAGAAGATGGAACGACTGGAACACGAATCCGACCCGGGCGCGCCGCAGGCGTGCCCGGCCGTCCTCGTCGAGATCGCCCAGGTTACGGCCGGCCAGCCAGATGTCGCCGGCCGTGGGCGTCTCCAGCCCGGCAAGCAGCCCCAGCAAGGTCGTTTTCCCGGATCCCGAGGCGCCCACGATGGCCAGCGTTTGCCCTGCGTTCAGCTCCAGGCTGATATCTTTGACGATCTCGAGCCGCCCGCCCGGTGCATCCACCGCGTAGCTGACGTTGCGCGCCACCAGCGGCTTCTGGTTGCCCTGGTCTGAATTCGGAGATGATTGATTCATGAAATTTTCGGGACTCCCGGTCCATCTGTTCGTTTTCGCCCTGGCGATGTTCGCCACCGGGGCGCACGCCGAGCGTATCGTGATTCTGGGCGATAGTTTGTCCGATGCGTATGACATTCCGCGTGAAGCCGGCTGGGTGCATTTGCTCGATGAACGCCTGGGCGAGGCGCACGAGGTGGTCGACGGCAGCATTTCAGGCGACACGTCGGCCGGCGCCGTCTCGCGCATCGATGGTCTGCTGGAAGCGCACCAGCCGCAAGTGCTGATCGTCATCCTCGGGGGCAACGACGGCCTGCGCGGCCTGCCGCCGAGCGCGCTGGAGAAGAATCTTGCCGAACTGATCGAGCGCGGCCGGGCCGCCGGTGCAAGAGTCGCGCTGATGCAGATTCGCCTGCCGCCCAACCTCGGGCCGGTATACATCGAGCGCTTCGAGGGCGTTTATCCGGCCCTGGCCGAGCGCTTTGATATCGAGCTCATCCCGTTCTTCCTCGAAGGTCTGTTCGACAGGCCCGGCATGCTGATGGACGACGGCATCCATCCCACCGAAGCGGCCCAGCCGAAGCTGGCAGACTTCATGGAGCCGTATGTTCGGGAGCTGATCGGGCTTTAGGCTGAAGTTCTCCGATAGTGCTGCGATAAAACGTCTCTATTTCAATGGCATAGCGGCATTCCGCCGTGCGCTGACTGGCTACAGCCTGATTTGGGTGGCCAGATCGAGCGC
>PBLG01000030.1 GCA_002722315.1 Lysobacterales bacterium
ACGCACTGCTGTCCCATAAACAGCTGAAAAAGAAGGCCTGATTTCGTCCCTGTTGGTACAATTGAATTGTCGATAAACAGTTGAACCAACGGGAGAAATCAGGCCATGGCACATTCTAGCACTGTGCTTTCACAGATGCTCAAAATCGTTCCGAGACATGAATTCAATACGCTGGCCGAGCAGCACCATTCAGGTCGGAAATTGCGCAAAATGACGCGGTGGTCGCAGTTTGTGGCCATGGCATCGGCCCAGCTGTCGGGCCGGGTCAGTCTCCGGGATCTTGTCCACAACCTGGACGCGCAGATCAGCAAGCTGTTCCATCTGGGTTTGCGCCGGGTGACGCGCTCAAGTCTGGCTCGGGTTAACGAAAAGCAGCCCCACGAACTGTACGAGGCGCTTTTTCGCAAGCTACTTGCACGCTGTCAGAAACTGGCGCCAGGTCATGGGTTTCGGTTCAAGAACAAGCTGTACTCGCTCGACGCCACGACCATCGATCTGTGCTTGAAGGTATTTCCCTGGGCACACTCCCAACAGAGCAAGGGTGCAATCAAACTGCATGTCGGGCTGGATCACGCCGGCATGCTGCCGGAATTTGTCGCCATCACCGATGGCAAGACCCACGACATCACGGCAGGTCGCGCACTGCAGCTACAGAAAGGATCGATGGTGGTCTTTGACAAGGCTTACATTGACTACCAGTGGTTTAACTCACTGAACGAACGAGACATTTCGTTCGTGACTCGGCAAAAACGAAACGCACGCTATGAAGTCGTCGAGCGCCGATCGGTGGCCAAAAAGCAAGGGCTGACCAGCGACCAGACCATCCACATGAATGGCAGCAAATCGGCTCGCTGCACCATTGCGCTTCGGCGAATCGGCTATCGCGACCCCGAAACAGGAAAGCATTTCGTGTTTCTGACCAACAACTTCAAGCTGGCTGCCAGCACGATCGCCCAGATTTACAAGGCCCGCTGGCAGGTTGAGCTGTTCTTCAAGTGGATCAAGCAGAACCTCAAGATCAAGGCCTTCATGGGAACCACCAAAAATGCCGTGATGACGCAGATCTGGGTCGCCATGTGCGTCTACCTGCTGCTGGCCTACCTGAAATTCCTGAGCAAATCGGCCTTGAGCCTGCAGCAGATCATCCGACTTCTGCAGTTAAATCTGTTCGAGCGTCGGTCGCTCCAGGATTTGCTTGCACCCAGTCCGCCAGCAGAAAAACTACCAGGTCCGCAACAGTCGCTTATGCTGGCGTGAAGTTTATGGGACAGCAGTGGGTGATACGGTAACGATTGATAAAGAAAGCATCACGCGAACTCTTTATGAAACGCGGGAGTCTGCAATGATTGAAGGTCTTACGCGCAACGCCGCACGCAACATATTCTTTGGCGGCTCGCTGTTTTTCTTCCTGGCTTTCGTCGGCCTTACTGCGCACAGCCATTACTACGTCGTCACTACCTCTACCGACCACGCCGGACTGACCGACTCGGTCAAGCGCGGCAAGCATATCTGGGAAGAGAATTCCTGCATCAACTGCCACAGCTTGCTGGGCGAAGGCGCTTACTTCGCGCCCGAACTCGGCAACGTCTGGAAGCGGTACGGCGGCGAAGGCAGTCCCGCCGGGGCGCGCAATGCGCTCAAGGCCTGGATCCGCATCCAGCCTACCGGGGTCGAGGGCCGGCGCCAGATGCCGAAGTACGACTTCACTGAAGAAGAACTGGATGCATTGATTGATTTCCTCGAATGGACGAGTCGAATCGACACGCAAGGCTGGCCGCCGAACATCTCCGGCTGAGTGTCCGAACGAATCGCATCCGAATCAAGGGAGCCAGAACAATGAAGTATCAGACCCAGAAAGTCGCCTATCCATTCTTCATCGCCGCGCTGGTGCTGTTCGCCGCGCAGGTCATCTTCGGCGTGGTCGCCGGGGCCATCTACTTCTGGCCCAACCTGATGACCGACATCATGCCGTTCCATGTCGTGCGCATGAGCCACACCAACCTGCTGATCGTGTGGCTGCTGATCGGGTTCTTCGGCGCCACCTACTATCTTTTGCCCGAAGAGGCCGAGACCGAGATCTACAGCCCGAAGCTTGCCTATTTCCAGCTCGGCCTGTTCGTCTTCGCCGGCGCCGCGGCGCTGGTCGGTTACCAGTTCGGCATACACGAAGGCCGCGAGTTCCTTGAGCAGCCGTTCTGGGTCAAGGTGCTGCTGACCATCTCGTTCCTGATGTTTCTGTTCAACGGCACGATGACCCTGATCAACGGGCGTCGCACGGCCATTTCGATCGTGCTGATGCTGGGACTGTGGCTGGCCGCGATATTCTGGTTGTTCGCGTTCTACAATCCGGCCAACCTGTCGCTGGACAAGATGTACTGGTGGTACGTGGTTCACCTGTGGGTCGAAGGCGTCTGGGGCCTGATCATGGCGTCGCTGCTGGCCTACCTGCTCATCAAGTTGACCGGTGTGGATCGCGAGATCATCGAGAAGTGGCTGTACGTCATCGTCGGCCTGGTGCTGTTCTCCGGCCTGCTTGGAACCGGGCATCATTATTACTGGATCGGCCTGCCGGCGTACTGGCAGCCGATCGGCAGCATCTTCTCGGCGCTCGAGGTGCTGCCGCTGTTCACGATGGTGCTATTCGCCTTCTACATGTTCTGGCGCGGCAGCCGGAATCACCCCAACAAGGCGGCCATCCTCTGGACGCTGGGATGCACCGTGATGGCTTTCTTCGGCGCCGGCGTCTGGGGCTTCATGCACACGTTGTCGTTCGTCAATTACTACAGCCACGGCACCCAGATCACCGCGGCCCACGGCCACCTGGCATTCTTCGGTGCCTACGTAATGCTGAACCTCGCGATATTCGCCTATGCGCTGCCGCAGTTGCGCGGCAAGAAGCCGTACAACCAGGTACTCAACATGTGGAGTTTCTGGCTGATGACCGGCGGCATGGCATTCATGACTTTCACGCTGACCTTTGCCGGCGTTATCCAGACCCACATGCAGCGCGTTGTCGGGGAAAGATACATGGACGTCCAGGACGATCTGGGGCTGTTCTTCGCCATGCGCCTGGTTGCAGGCGTGATCGTGACCATAGCGGTCCTGATGTACATCTATGCCATGCTCGGCCCGGCGCGTGAAGAAGTTCCGGCCGGCGCCCCGCACGTGGCCGCCGGGGGCCGCGATAAAGAAAACAAATGAATACGGAAGTTGCGCAATCCCTCGACGACGCCGGGATTCCGTACTACCGTGAAATCGGCCACGAATGCGCGCTGTTCGAGACGGCCTTTCAGCAGCGACTGCCTTTGCTGCTGAAGGGGCCGACCGGCTGCGGCAAGACCCGCTTCGTCGCGCACATGGCCGCCCGGCTCGGGCGGCCGCTGTTTACCGTGTCCTGCCACGACGACCTGACCGCCGCCGACCTGACCGGCCGCCATCTGCTTATAGACGGCGAGACGCGCTGGGCCGACGGGCCCCTGACCCGTGCCGTGCGCGAAGGCGGCATCTGCTACCTCGACGAGGTGGTCGAGGCGCGCAAGGACGTCACCGTGGTCATGCACCCGCTGACCGACGACCGCCGCGTGCTGCCGCTGGAACGAACGGGTGAAGTACTGCAGGCCCCGCCGGAATTCATGCTGGTCGTTTCCTACAACCCGGGCTACCAGCACATCCTGAAATCGCTGAAGCCGAGCACGCGCCAGCGCTTTGCCGCGCTGACGTTCGATTTCCCGCCGGCCGAGCTCGAGATCGAGATCGTGGCGACCGAGAGCGGCCTGTCCGAGGATCTGTGCGCCGGCCTGGTCAACCTGGCGCACCGGATCCGCGCCCTGAAGGGCCAGGATCTGGAAGAAGGCGTATCGACGCGCCTGCTGGTCTACTGCGCAACGCTGGTCCAGGCCGGCATGCCCGTGGAGCGCGCCGCGCGCCATACCCTGATCGACCCGCTCAGCGACGAGCCCGACGTGATCGCCGCGCTCGAGGAGCTGGTCGGGCACGCCTTCGGGTGAGCGCCTGGTACGAGGTCGAGGAACACGTCGGACGCTGGTGGCACCGTTGGGCCGCCTCGGCGCCGAGCTACCCGGCGCATCCCGACGCCGAAGTCCGGTTCGAGAGCCTGAGCGATACGCTGGCGGTCTATTTTCGCGCCATGGGCGGCGGCCGGTCGCTGGCCCTGGTCACGGCCACGGCCCGCGACTCGACTCACCGCCTGACCTGGCGGCAGCGCCTGGGGCTGGCGAGCGAACCGATCGAGCGCGCTCGACAGGACATCGAGAATGCGGTGCTGCCGTCGCGCCTGGCGCTGTTTCCCGAGTCGTCGCTGAACCGCGACCTTTACTTCTGGCTGACCGCATTTCTGGCCGGGGCGCGGCAGCTTCCCTGGCCGACCGACCCGCTGCAGCGCGACCTGCTCCAGATCGCCGAGGCGGCTCGGGTCGGCGAAGTCCTGTGCGAGGGCTTTCCCGGTCTGGCCCAGCGCTATCGCCGACTTTGTTCGGCGCTGCTCGAGATACGGCCCGTGCGACCGTTGCCGCCGACCGAGGCCGATGTCGAGGCGCTGATCCGGCACCAGCTGGGTCAACACGATGCGCTTGAATCGCCGGGTGAATTGCTGCGCAGGATCTGCGCCGGCAAGCCGCTTTCGACCATGTGCGCGCCGACCGGCTATCGACCGCCGCTGCCGGTGCCGTTGTGGGGCCGGGCGCTGGCCGGGGATGCCACGTCGCCGCCTTCGTCGGAGAGCGATCCCGACACCGAGGAGAACGATGCCGGCGAATCGGATGCCGTCATGCGCACCGCCGAGCGCCGCGAACTGGACCAGGCCGAGCGCGACGACCCGCTGATGCTCAACCCGTTCGAGAAGATGCTGTCGTGGTCGGAGATGGTCAACGTCAACCGCCCGGTCGACGACGACGAAGAGGAGGACGCGCGCCGGGCTGCGGATCAACTGGACCGCATCACGCTGAGCAAGAATGAACGCAAGGCATCGATGCGGCTGAAGATGGAACTGGAACTGGCCGGTACCGAGGTCGACGCGACGCCGATCGATGCGCCGACGACCTGGCCCGAGTGGCACTACCGCAAGAAACGGTACCTGGCAGACCACTGCGCAGTGTTCGCCGAAACGGCGCCCGAGGTCGCCCCCAACGGCGAGCCGGGGGCCGAGCCCGACGCCGAGACGCGCCGGCGCATCAACCGCGTCCGGCGGCAGTTCGAGGCGCTCCGGCCCAGGCGCGAACTGCAGCACGGACACGTCGACGGCGACGAGATCGATCTCGATGCGCTGGTGCGGTCGGTGGCCGAAGGTGCCGCCGGGGGACACCCCTCGGAAAACGTCTACATGCGCTGGCGCGACCAGGCACGCGACCTGGCCGTGGCCACGCTGGTCGACGTATCGCTGTCGACCGATTCCTGGGTCGAGGACCGGCGCGTGCTGGATGTCGAAAAGGAAGCGCTGCTCGCGCTGGCGCACGGCATCCAGGCCTGCGGCGACGACCAGGCGATCTACACGTTCACCTCGCGCCGGCGGCACCGCGTGGACGTCCGGAAAATCAAGGCTTTCGAGGAGCCGGTCACCGCCGCCACCGAGCGCCGCATCGCCGCGCTGGAGCCGGGCTTGTATACCCGCATGGGCGCGGCGATCCGGCACGTGGCCGCCGAACTGGCGCGGCGTCCGAACCGTCACCGGCTGCTGCTGGTGCTCACCGACGGCAAGCCCAACGATACCGACCACTACGAAGGCCGCTTCGCGGTCGAGGACACCCGCATGGCGGTGCGCGAGGCGCGGCGGGAAGGGTTGACGGTATTCGGCGTGACCATCGATGCCGAAGCCCGCCAGTATTTCCCGGCCATCTTCGGCCGCGCCGGCTATTCGATCGTCACCCGGCCGTCGGGACTCGCCAACGCGCTGCCGCTGCTGTACCGGCAACTGATTCGCTGAAAACACCTCAACCCGGCCGGCCCAGTCCACAGCGCATTGCCCGCAGTCCTGACGCGTTCACCGTGCCTGTCCCACAATGTTGGGTAAGTCGCACGGAAAATCGTCATGAGTCATCCCAAATTCAGCCCCGGCCAGGTCATCCACCACAAGAAATACGACTATCGAGGGGTCATAGTCGACGTGGACCCTGAATTTGCCGGCACCGAAGAATGGTACGAGCAGGTGGCGACCAGCCGGCCGCCGAAGGAAAAGCCCTGGTACCACGTGCTGGTCCACGACGGCGAACACATGACCTACGTCGCCGAGCAACACCTGGAGAACGACCCTTCAGGCCAGCAGATACAGCATCCGGCGCTGGGGCAGTTCTTCGATGCGTTTATCGAGGGGCGGTACAAGCGCAGCCTGCATTGAAAAGGTTGTCTGCCGTGCCGTCTCAGGCGGCCTGATCATCGAGCCGGTCGGCAAACCATCGTCTTTTCAGCCAAAGCGACACCGTGACCAGCGAGATCAACACCGGCACCTCGACCAGAGGACCGATGACCGTGGCGAAGGCGACCGGCGAGGCAAGGCCGAACGCGGCGATGGCCACGGCAATGGCCAGTTCGAAGTTGTTGCTGGCCGCGGTAAAAGCGATTGCGGTCGTGCGCGGATAGTCGGCCTTGATCAACCTGCCCATCCAGAAGCTGACCAGAAACATGATCAGGAAGTACAGCGTCAGCGGAATCGCGATGCGGATCGCATCCAGCGGCAGTTCGAGCACCGTTGCGCCCTTGAGCGAGAACATGGCCGCGATGGTGAACAGCAACGCGAACAGCGTGATCGACGAGATCTTCGGCAGAAATCTTTTCTCGTACCAATCATCGCCCCGGCTGCGCCTGAGGAAATAGCGGGTCAGAAAGCCGGCCGCGAACGGAATGCCCAGATAGATCAGCACGGCCTTTGCGATAGTCACGAAGCCGACGTCGACGACGCTGCCCTCCAGCCCGAACAGCGGCGGCAGGACGGTCAGGAAGAACCAGGCATAGACGCTGAAGAAGAGAATCTGGAATACGGAGTTGAATGCCACCAGCGCGGCGACGTACTGGTTGCTGCCGCCGGCGAGCTGGTTCCATACGAGCACCATCGCGATGCAGCGCGCCAGCCCGATCAGGATCAGCCCGGTCATGTACTCGGGATGATCGCGCAGGAAGATCACCGCCAGCCCGAACATCAGCAGCGGACCGATCAGCCAGTTCTGTACCAGCGACAGGCCAAGCACGCGGACATCACTGAACACCAGCGGCAGCTTTTCGTAGCGCACCCGCGCCAGCGGCGGATACATCATCAGGACCAGGCCGATCGCGATCGGTACGTTGGTGGTGCCGACCGACAGCGAATCCAGCCAGCCGGGGAAGGCCGGAAAGACCGTGCCCAGCGCGACGCCCAGCGCCATCGCCGCGAAGATCCACAGCGTCAGGAAGCGGTCGAGAAAGTTCAGGCGTTTCCGGGGAATGGGCGTTGAAGTCATGGCTGCTCCGGTTCTGGATGGAGGCTCAGTCGGATTCTTCGCCGGCCCGACCGTAGCGCGCGACGACGAGCTCAGGGTGCCCGGTCCCGGCGCCGGTCACGAGATAGATCCGCTCGTAGTCCGAATCGGTCAGCGGTTCGACCCTGCACCCGCATAGCACGGCCACAAGGGGCGGGACGGTGTTGCTGTGGCCTGCGACCAGCACGGTTTCACCTGCATGGTTCTGCGCCAGCTCGGCCGAGAAGCCCTGCGCCCAATCGTCGATGTCGCCTTCGATCGGCGCTATGCGAACCGACAGCCCGGCCGCCTGAGCCGCGGGCATGGCGGTCAGGCGCGTACGCTGGTACTGGCTGGCATAGGCCGCGTCCAGCCCGGCGTGCGCCAGCGCCTCGGCCAGCGCCTCGGCCCGCTCGACGCCGGCCTCGCTGAGGGCCGGGTCGCGCGAATCGTCGATCTTTTCGGCATGCCGGACCACGATCACGGTGGCCCCGGAGACTGTCGCCGTCTCCTCGGCGCCGACGGCTGGCGGCAGGATTGCCGACAGCGCGAGTGCCAGCGGCGCGAGCGCGCGAACAAGGACGATTTCGTATGTACGGATCATCGGCGATCCCTCGTGATTCCAGTGAATTGACCGGCGATTATGCACCGGTGGCCGGCCAGTGACCCATTCCCGGGCGGATTCGGTCCTCGCATCCATCCGGCAGTGGTATATTAGATAAAACGTATACGCGAGATGATGCCATGTTCAAGATAGCACTCGATCGGCGATTCGGAATCCCGGCTGGAATCCTGGCGCTCCTGGTTTCGGCCAGTGCCCTCGGCGATGACGCACTGCGCCAGCAGGCGAAGGCCCGGTTCGGCGTCGTCCCGTCCGAGCCGCCGGCGCTCGAAGACAACGAGATCACGCCCGAGAAGGTCGAACTGGGCAAGATGCTGTTCTTCGAGCCGCGCCTTTCGTCGAGCCACCTGATCAGCTGCAATACCTGCCATAACGTCGGCATGGGCGGTGACGACGACTTGCCGACCTCGATTGGTCACGGCTGGCAGAAGGGCCCGCGCAATTCACCCACGGTATTCAACGCCGTGTTCAATGCCGCCCAGTTCTGGGATGGGCGGGCCGAGGACCTGGCCGAGCAGGCCAAGGGGCCGGTGCAGGCCGGCGTCGAGATGGCCAGCACGCCGGAGCTGGTGATCGAGACCCTGGGAAGCATGCCCGAGTATGTCGAGCGCTTCGCGCAATCGTTCCCGGACCAGGACGACCCGCTGACCTTCGACAACATGGCCAGGGCGATCGAGGCCTTCGAGGCCACGTTGGTCACTCCCGATTCGCGATTCGACAAGTTCGTCGAAGGCGACGACGGCGCGCTGACCGACCACGAGAAGCAGGGCCTGACGCATTTCATCAAGAAGGGCTGCGCCGGCTGCCACGGCGGCGTGAACTTCGGCGGCCAGCAGTACTTTCCTTTCGGCCTGGTGCAGAAACCGGGCGCAGACGTCCTGCCGGAAGGCGACAAGGGCCGTTTCGAAGTCACCCGCACGGCCACCGACGAGTACGTGTTCCGGGCTTCGCCGCTGCGCAATATCGAGCTGACCGCGCCCTACTTCCATTCCGGGGCCGTCTGGAGCCTTGAAGAGGCGGTCTCGATCATGAGCAGCGCCCAACTGGGGTCGGAGCTGACCGACTCGGAAGTCGATGCCATCGCGGCGTTCCTGAAGACACTGACAGGGGAAATGCCCGATATCGATTATCCGAAGCTGCCGGTCAGCACTGCCGAGACGCCGAAGCCGGAAACCATGGTGAGGCCCAGAAGCGCGGCGGATTGAGGTTGGGAGCGGGCGGCGGTAGGTTTTTGTCGCAAACCGCGTCAGCCGAATCGGCGACGCGCAACGTTTTCCTGAATCCGGTCGAAGATCGGTCCGTAGACGATCAGCGCGCAGTAGATCCAGGCGGCGATCGGTACATGCCTGTCGGACAGCAGCCAGGCCAGCGCGACGGAAAACAGGCCGAACAGCGCGACGATCAGCCAGCCAAGAATTTCGGCGGCGGTGTCGAAGGCTTCGCGTGGATGCATGGAGAGCTCTGTTCGGCGCCGCCAGGCGTGCAGGTACAGCGCGCTGATCAGGCCGCTGAGCATGAAAAAGCCGATCCCGTAGACGGTCAGCACCACCCGGAACTGGTACTGGGTCTCCAGCGCGAACGACGAGGGCAACCAGCCGCCAGAGACGGCATTGAAGGCGGCGCCGAACATGATCTTGAGCGGGTAGACGTAGATCATCACCACCAGGATCAAGCCGAACGTCAGCAGCACCGAGGGCAGGTCCTCGAGGCCGTAGCGGTCGCTCCAGGTCTGGTGCGCACGCCAGAACAGCAGCAGGATCGCGAAGCTGGCCGCGAACGCCGGCGCATCCTTGAGCGCCTCGATCAGCTCCGGGTAGGACTCGGGGACTTCGTCGATGGAAATGGCCAGCAGCGCGGCGGCGAACGCGAACGCGGCGTCGGTGAAGGTCTCCAGCCGCGTCATGCTCTGGCCGCGGCGGGGGCGGGGGAGGTCCGTTTCGCTGGCGGTCATGCGGGGCTCCCGCTGGATTGTGTCGTTGTGTCCGTGCCGGGTGCCGCCGATGACCGGCGCGCCAGGCGGTCCAGGCACTCGTCGCACCACTCGATGATGGTTGCGTATTTCTTCACGCCCAGTCGCAGGGTGAAGTGGGCGAACAGGTCGGGTTCGTCGAGCGCGTCCGGAAACCCGGGGTCGGCGGCCTTCCAGTGCGATTCGATGCCGAGCAGTTCATCCCGGTGGCGCTGGAACTCGGCTTTGAGTGCGTGCAGGAAATCGAGCTGTGCCGGCCGGTCAAGGGCCGACAGGAACCCCACCTGGGCCAGCCAGCTCAGGCGGTCGGTATGCACTTCCGGGCCTCCGGTCAGCCAGTCGACCAGCGCCTCGCGGCCGGCGCTTGTGCGCCTGTAGACCCGACGCGGCGGGCCCTTGGGCGAGGGTTGTTCGGCGCTGGCCAGCAGGCCCTTTTCCTCCATGCGGTTCAGGGTCGGATAGATCTGGGCCAGGTTGGCCGACCAGTAATGCGCCTGCTGCTGCTCGAAGGCCTGCTTCAGGTCGTATCCGCTGGCCGGCTGTTCGAGCATGCCGAGCAGGATGTGCTGCAGGCTCATGCGGCCGCCGGCGCCGCGCGTCGTCTGTAGTAGCGGGTCCAGATGATGCTGGCCGGAATCCCGATCGCGGCCGGCAGAATCCACGGCAGCACCTGCCAGGCGCCGGGCAACTGGACCGGCAGGAACCGGCTCATGCCGAACACGGCGAAGGCGGTGTGGAACGCGATGCCGCAGCCGAGCAGCGCGTTGAGGTGCTCGAGTTTCCACTGGCCCGGCCCGGCGCGCCCGCCGTCGAGCACGGCCAGGATGCCGAGGCCGTTGCCGATACCGATGGGCGAGAGCGCGTACAGCAGAATTGCGTTGGGCGGCTGCCAGTAGAGTCCCCAGCCAATGATGAAAATGCTGGATCCGATCATGGCCCAGGCGGTCCCGCGTCGGTAGGGGGTGTTCAGGGCGGTCAGGTCGCGCTTTTCACGCAGCACGCCGAATCCGTGGCTGAGAATGCCGCCGGTGACCAGCGCCAGGTAGCCGAGGAATACCAGGAACGACCAGCCGGCCGGGTTGGCCGAGACCGAGTGTCCCTCGATGAGTGCACGCAGACAATGAAGCACGACGGCCAGCCCGGCCGCCGAGACCACGATCATCGCCGAGTAGCGAAAGACCTTGCCGGCCGCGCGATGGGCAGGGCCGCCCTTGCGCGCGAACACCGGCACCCAGAACGCGGCCAGGCCGACGAAACCGACGACGATGTGGGTCCAGCGATTGATGTCCAGAAACATGTCCATGGCGGCGTTCCTTTTGGAATCGGACGGAGTATATAACTATTTATATACTGTTCCTTGCAGGAAATCAACCCTTTTGTCTCTTTCATACCGGGCTCAAAGCCAGCCCTGGTCGCGCGCGATGCGGAACGCCTCGATGCGGTTGTCGGCATTGAGCTTCCCGATCGCCTCGCTCAGGTAGTTGCGCACGGTGCCTTCGGCCAGGTGCAGCCGCCGGCCGATCGCGGCGTTCGATATGCCTTCGCCGGCCAGCCGCAGCACCTGTCGCTCGCGCTCGGTCAGCGGGTCGCGGGCGTCGAACGCCGTCAGCGCGAGCTCGGGCGCTATGACGCGTTCGCCCCGGTGGACCCGGCGCACCGCGTCGGCGAGCTTGTCGGCCGGGGTTTCCTTGAGCAGGTAGCCGCCCACGCCGGCTTCCAGTGCACGCCTCAGGTAACCGGGTCGTGCGAACGTGGTCAGGATGAGCATCCGGGTGCCGGGCTGCGCCTGCGCCAGCCACTCGGCGAGTTCGAGGCCGGTCATGCCGGGCATCTCGATGTCGCTGATCACCAGGTCCGGCGACTGCGACTCGATCAGTTCGCGGGCTTCGTCGCCGGAGCCGGCCCGGCCGACGACCTCGATGTCGTCGTCGAGATCGAGCAGCGCACCGATTGCGCCCAGCAGCAGTTTCTGGTCCTCGGCCAGCACGATACGAATCATGTCGAAGCGTTCTCCGGTATCACGGCGACGATCCGGACGCCGCGGTCGTTGTCGACCCGGAACTCACCGCCCAGCGCCTCGACGCGGGCACGCATGCCCTGCATGCCGCTTCCGTCCGGGCGTGCGCTTCCGCGGCCGTCGTCGGCGACCTCCAGCCGCAGCCCGCCGCAGGTCTCCGCGGCGAGCCGTATCCAGCAGTTGCGCGCCTCGGCGTGGCGGAGCACGTTGGTGACCGCTTCGCGAATCACCAGCGACAGCATCGCCTGGTGCGGCAGCGATACGTCAAGTTGCCGGTCGAGCTCGAGTTCGAGCTCGACGTCGGCGGCGCGCAGCGTCAGCCGGGCCTGTTCCAGGGCTTGTTCTAGCGTCTGCTCGTTGAACCCGCTGATGGCCTGGCGCACCTCGGAAAGCGCGGTTCGTGCGCTGTGCTCGATCGACGCCAATTCGTTCCGGGCGCGCGCCGGATCCTTGTCGACCAGGCGCCCGGCCAGTTCGCTCTTGACCGTTATCAGCGAAAGGGTGTGGCCCAGCACGTCGTGCAGGTCGCGCGCGATGCGCTCGCGCTCGGCCACGCGCGCCAGTCGCCGCACCTCGGCCTGGGTCAGGCGCAGCTCGGCGTTGTGACGCTCGCGTTCGCCGAAATAGATGTTTGCCACGCCAATCACCAGGCTGACGAACACGCCCGGCAGCCAGTAGTGGAGGGCCGGTTGGCTCCACCACGCGACGAGGCCGGCCAGGCCGGCGACGGCGAAGACGACGACAAGCGCGCGGCGCGGCGGGCCGACCCGGAAGGCGAAGCTCGCGGCGTAGATGAACAGCACGCTTGCGCCGGCGTTGAACGGCGTCCAGGCCGCGCCCAGCGCCGTGATCGCGCCAATGTGCGCCAGCGCGGTCGCCCCCTTGCGCCGCCACGCGCTGAAATACAGCACGAGAAACGCCGCCATGGTGGCTGCGGCCAGGCCGATCTCGAGTGGCGATACCGGCCGGAAAAGCCACTCGACGAAGAAGAACGCCAGGTAGATCAACCAGAGATAAACCACCCAGCCCTGGCCGGATTCGGCCGGGACCAACCAGGCGTGCAGCCGGGCCAGATGCCTGCCCGGTCTCATTCCAGGCGGGCCCGGGCAATCGTGAACTGCATCGGGTCCGACGGCTCGGTCACGAACACGCCGATCGCGCGCAGCGTGGACGGGTCGAGCCCGCCGAGGTCACCGAGATCGATGACGGTCTCCTGCCCGGCCGCAAGCGGGGCCCGGGCCGGCTGCGCGCCCATCGCCTGGCCGCTGAACAGCATGACCTGGTAGTCCGCTTCGGGGCCGTTGACTACGAGCACGAGCCGACGGTGCCCGGAATGATCGGCCGGCTGCATCGGGATCTCGGTGGTGTTCCACATTGCGCCAGCATACGGGAAGGCGAAGCCGGATTCGACATCGACGTCCACCGCGAGAACCGGCGTTGTCGGCGCTCCGGTCCAGTCGATGGTCGAACTGGAATTTCCGCCCATGTAGTCGTCGGCGGCGGCCATCCAGCGCTGGGTTTGGGCCAGCAGGTCGATGGGTGGCGCCGGCGGCGCCGCATCGTCACGCGGCATGCTCGGGCCCGAAACGCTCTCGGGGTCGGCGATGACCCGATGACCGTTTTTCCAGATGCCCGTGATCTGTGTCGTGGCCTCGATCGTCTCCAGCGGGTTTCCGTCCACAAGCACCAGGTCGGCGCGGCAGCCGGGGCTTATGCAGCCGCGCTCTCCAAGGCCGAACAACCGCGCCGGGATCGAGGTCGCCGACTCGAGCGCGTCCACCGGAAGGAGGCCGGACGCGACCAGCAAGGAGAGTTCGGCGTGGACGCTGATGCCTTGCGCCGTGCCGGGATTGGGCGCATCGCTTCCGGCAACGATGGGCAGCCCGGCCTCGTGCAGCGCGCGAATGTTGGCTTGCGCGGTGGCCCACATCGAGGTGCGCGATTGGCTGCCGGGAAACGACTGTGCCAGTGACTGGCGCTGCATGGCGTCCAGCCGGCTTCCCAGGACTTGGTGGCTGCGCAGCCATTCGGTGCCCGGCCCGCCGTAGCTCGAGGCCAGCACCGTGGCCGTCGGCACGATGAAGACTCCGGAGCGCTTTGCGGCACCGATGAAGGCCGCGTCCACAGGCCGGTCGGCGAACAGGTGAACCAGTCCGTCGACGCCGGCCTCGATCGCCGTCATCGCGTCGTCGTAGGTCGATACGTGCGCGACGGCCATTCTCTCCCGTCGGTGCGCGGCCTCGACCAGGGCTTCGACGGTTTCGCGCGAGAGGGTGGGCAACGTTCCGCCCCAGGCCGACCCGTCCTCGATCACGATCTTGATGAAGTCCGAGCCTTCGGCAAGACGTTCCGCGACCCACTCGTCGGCCTCTCCCGGGCCCGACAGCGTCGGCACTTCGACGCCGTATTGCGTGCCGTGCCCGCCCGGGGCGGTGGCCAGGTAGCCGGCCGTGAACAGGTCGGCGCGCGCGGTCCGCTCGAGGCCTTGCCGCTGTTGGCGCACGCGCTCCAGGTTCGTCGGCGGACTGAACATGTCCAGCACGGTGGTGACGCCGAACCTGACGGCATCCTCGCGCGCCCGACCGATCGCGTGCACGTGGCCGTCGATCAGGCCCGGGATCAGGGTCTTGCCCGAGCCTTCGATCACGGTTGCATCCGACGGAATATCGAGATCGCTTCCGACCTGGACGATGCGACCACCGGAGAACACCACGTCGACGGATTCGAGCACCGACCGGCCGTCGAAAAGCCGCACGTCGACGATTGCCGTAACGATTGCCGTAACGATCGCCGTCGCGGTCGATGCGTCCTCACCTGTCGCCGCGCCGGCGGGCAAGTCGTCTTTCGGGGCAGTGGCGCTCTCCGGCCCCGGGAGCAGCAGCACAGTCAGGGCCAGGACAACGACGACGGCGGCAATCGATAGTGAGACGGTGGATCTGGACTTCATGCGGGGCTCCTCGATGCGAGATGTCGAAATCAGGGTGCTTGCAGCGTCCGGCGCCAGCCGACGATCACCAGCAGCGAGAAAGCCGCGCTGAACCCGGCCAGTACAAGCACGTGAACAAGCACTTCGGCCGGCTTCACGCCTGCCACGTGCAGCGCCAGCTGGGCAAGATGGTAGGGCGGCAGCCATTCGGCCAGCGACTGCATCCATCCGGGCAGCTGGGAGACCGGTATCCAGAGCCCGGAAAGAAAACCCAGCGGCAGGTAGACGATGTTGATGATCGCCGGCGCGGCGTTGGGCGACATCAGCAGGCCCAGGCCGAGCCCGAGCAGGCAGAACGGCAGGGTGCCGGCCACAAGCACGCCGACCAGCCCGAACCATTGGCCGGGATGCATCCGCACGCCGCCGAACACCGCGGCCAGCGTTTCCATCATCACGACGATGATCGCGGCGAACAGCGCGGCGCCGAACCACTTGCCGGCCACCACGCCGGCCAGCGGCGCAGGCGTGGCGCGCAGCAGCGTGAACCAGCCCTGCGCGCGCTCGGTGGCGATGGTGACGCCGAACGAGAACAGCGCCGCGCCCATGATGCCGAAGGTGGCGAAGGTGGCCAGGAGGTAGTGCGCCTGGCCGCGGATCATCACCAGCCCGAAGAAGGCGTAGAACATCACCGGGAACAGCAGCGTCGGCAGGCTGTAGGCGGGCATGCGTACGAGATTCAGCCACTGGCACTGGATGAACTGCCACAGGGCGGTCGGGCGAATCGCGGTCGTGAGTGTCGAGGAATTCATCATGCGGCCTCCGCAATCGTCTCGTCGTCTTTTTCGATCAGCGCCATGAAGGCGGTTTCCAGGTCGGCGCCGGTGACCTCGATCACTTCGAGGTCGGCATCGGCGGCCAGCCAGTCCTTGAGCGTTGCCGTCGGGTTGCCGCTCATGACCTGGACGTGGTCTTCGAGCCGCTCCGCGCCGCCGACGGCCGCCAGCGAGCGGATCGCCTGCGGGGTCATCGAAGAGCGCGCCCGGATCATGCTGCTGGGCACGTGGCTGCGAATGCTGTCCGGGGTGCCCTCGATCAGTTTCCGCCCGCAGTGCAGCACCACGACCCGGTCGGCCAGTCGCGCCGCTTCGTCCAGATAATGGGTGCACAGCACAATGGAAGCGCCGCTTGCCCGACGTTGCTCGATCACCCGCCACAGTCGCTGACGCGCGGCCGGATCGAGGCCGGCGGTCGGTTCGTCGAGAATCAGCAGATCGGGATTGCCGGCCAGCGACAGCGCGAACAGCAGGCGCTGCTTCTGCCCGCCCGAAAGCCGGACGAATCGGCGCTGTCCCACCCCGGTGAGCCCGGCTTCGTCGATGAGTCGATCCGGCGCGGCCGGACGCGGGTACAGGCTGGCGAACAGCCGGATCAGCTCGCTCACCGTCAGGTTGTCCTGGACCCCGCTGATCTGCAGCATGGCGCCGACCCGCTCCCGCGCCGAGCGGGTCCGGGGCGAGCCGCCGAAAAGCTCGATGCTGCCCGCCTGCACCGGCAGCAGCCCGAGCAGCAGGTGGATCAGCGTCGACTTGCCGGCCCCGTTCGGCCCCAGCAACGCCGTCACTTTCCCGCGCGCCAGCGACAAGTCGACGCCTTCAAGCGCCTGGTGCGATCCGTAGCGATAGCCGACATCACTCAGCGTTGCGATCAAACCTGGATTCATGGGGGGGTTCCCGTTGACTTGAGACCCAGTTTGAGTGAGCAAAACCGCCGACGACAGTGCCGGCCATCAGCAATACGGTATGACGATTGTCATGCGCCGGTCGACCATCTTCGCGCGCAAGTCGGCCATGGGCTAAGCTGGCGGCATGAATCGGTCACGTGGTCTTGCATTGATGGTCCTGGCGGTTGCCGTGTGGCTGTCCGTGGAAGCCTGGTCGATCGTGGCCCCGGCGCTGGAAGAAGGCTGGCTGGGGTGGGGCGTGGCGGGAAAGGTGTTTTTGCCGCTTGTCCTGCTGCTCGCGCTCAGTGTCTGGCTGTGGCAGCGCCGGTGACCGCTCCGAGTATTCTCGCCAACTTCAACTGTATCCGGAGGACAACTGAACCATGCGTTATCTGCACACCATGCTCCGCATCACCGATATCGACGCGTCGCTCGATTTTTTCTGCAATCAGCTCGGGCTGGTCGAAATCAGCCGCAAGGAATCGGAGAAGGGACGTTTCACGCTGATCTTCCTGGCCGCGCCCAACGATGTCGAGCGCGCACGCGAAGAAAAATCGCCGATGGTGGAACTGACCTGGAACTGGGATCCGGAGGAACTGACCGGCGGCCGGAGCTTCGGCCACCTGGCCTACCGGGTCGACAACATCTATGACTTGTGCCAGCGCCTGATGGACGCCGGCGTGACCATCAACCGCCCGCCGCGCGACGGCCACATGGCGTTCGTGCGCTCGCCGGACGGGCACTCCATCGAGCTGCTGCAGGAAGGCGAGCATCTCCCGCCGGCCAAGCCCTGGGCGTCGATGAAAAACACCGGCAGCTGGTAAGGGTCGGGCGGCCTATTTGCCGGTTCTTCTCTGGTTCGGGTGGAGGGCCGCGCCCAGGATGTGCTCGCTCTTGCGCACCACGTGCGAGGCGTGGCCGACGATCAGCGGATCGGGTTTGCGCACCACCGATTCGTCCTTGCCCGGGTAGTCCAGCGAGGACAGGAAGTGCTGCATGCAGTTGAGCCGCGCGCGCTTCTTGTCGTTGGACTTGATGATGGTCCACGGCGCGTCGGCGGTGTCGGTGTAGAAGAACATCGCTTCCTTGGCCTCGGTGTACTCGTCCCACTTGCCGAGACTGGCCTTGTCGATGGGCGACAGCTTCCAGCGCTTGAGCGGATCCCCGGCCCGGGCCTCGAAGCGCCTGGCCTGCTCGGCCCGGGTGACCGAAAACCAGTACTTGTACAGCCGGATGCCTGAGCGCACCAGCCTCTGCTCGAAGTCAGGGGCCTGGCGCATGAATTCCAGGTATTCAACCGGGGTGCAGAAGCCCATCACGCGTTCCACGCCGGCGCGGTTGTACCAGGAACGGTCGTAGAACACCAGTTCGCCGGCGCTGGGCAGGTGCTCGACGTAGCGCTGGAAGTACCACTGGCTGCGCTCGCGGTCGGTCGGCTTGTTCAGCGCCACGACGCGCGCGAAGCGGGGATTCAGGTGCTCGGTGAAGCGCTTGATCGTGCCGCCCTTGCCGGCCGCGTCGCGGCCCTCGAACAGAATGATGAAGCGCTGGCCTGTTTCCTGGGCCCAGTGCTGCACCTTCAGCAGTTCGGCCTGCAGGCTGGCCTTTTCGGCCTCGTAGGCCCGGCGACCCAGTTTCTTGCTGTACGGGTACTTGCCGGTCTCGAAGGCATGCCGAACCTGGTCGGTGGTGACCCTGGGAAACTCGGTGGGTGCGGCGTTCTCGGTAGCACCGCCGGCAGCGCGCGGTCCTGCCGCCGAAGCGTTGGTCGAATCGTTCAATGGCCTCTCCCGGGGTGAATGGCAAACCGGCCGCGCGCACCATCCCGCACGGTCGTATTCCTTGGTGTCCAATCTAGCCGTTGTGCCGGCAACCGCTTTGATCGAAGTCAATCCTTTCGGGTCGGGAAACCGGGATGCGGCAGCGGTTTTTCAGGGAGCGGCGAGCTTGTAGCCGGCCTTCCAGCTTGTGAGGATGAACGTCGGGTGCGCGGGGTCTGCTTCGAGCTTGCTGCGCAATGTTGCGATGTGGGTGTCGACGGTTCGCGATACGACTTGTCCGCCATGGCCCCACACCTCTTTCATGAGCCGTTGTCGAGTGATGACCTCGTTGGGCTTGCGAGCCAGCGCCAGGAGCAGCTCGAATTCCTTCGGCGACAGCGATACCGCGTTTCCGCACCGTTTCACGCTTCGTTCCGGGATGTTGATTTCGACATCGCCGAAGCGCAAGCGATCCGGCTCGTCCGGCGCGAAGCGGCGCAACAGCGCCTCGACCCGGGCCAGCAGCTCCATCAGTCCGAAAGGCTTGGTGACGTAATCGTCCGCGCCGGACCGCAGCGCCCGGACCTTGTCCATCTCCGCGCCGCGTGCTGTAAGGCAAAGCACGGGGGTTTCGTTGTCCTCGGCCCGAAGTTGCGCAAGAATCGAAAAACCGTCCATTACCGGAAGCATCATGTCGAGAATCACCAGTTGCGGACGCGCGCTGCGGATGGCGTCAAGGGCCAGGTCGCCCTGGGCGACGTGTGTCACTGCATGCCCTTCCATTTCCAGGTTGTTGACCAGGCCTTCGGCAAGATCCTGGCTGTCCTCCACGAGAACGATTCGACTCATTGGATGGCCCTCGGAAATGTGATCATGAAGCGTGCGCCGCGACTCGAGTTCTCGATAGTGCAGGTGCCGCCCATGGCCTGCATCAGTTCACGTGCGATCGGCAACCCGATACCGGTCCCGTTGATCGCCCGTTGATCGTCCCGATCAAGCCGGTGGTAAAGCCCGAAGATTCGTTGCTTCTCGGTGTCCGGAATGCCGGGCCCTTCATCCTCTACGGTAACCGAACACAGCTCCGACCCGCTTTCGTAAGTGACCCGCACTTCCTGCTCCGCCGGACCGTACTTGCGTGCATTGTCGAGCAGGTTGATCATGACCTGCTTGAACGCTTCCGGATCGACTCGCGCGCGAACCCGTCGCGACTCGTCTGTTCCACAACCGACCAGTTTCAACCGTACCTTGGAGCCGAACAACATGATGCGGTATTCGCTGACGATTTCATCGAGCAACTCGCAAATCTCGGTCGGGCGAACCTGGGTCGATGAGGTCTGGTGGTCGCGACCCGACAAGGTCAGGAGGTTCGACACCATGTGACCCAGTCGCCGGGCCTCGCGGTCGATGATTCTGAGCTGACGTTGGCGGTCTTCTTCGGAGCGAGTGCGCCCCAGCAGCAGTGTCTCGGCGAACATGCGAATCTGCGTGAGCGGCGTGCGGAATTCGTGCGATACGCGGGCGACGAACTCGTTGCGCATCCTCGCGAGCGAGCGCTCCTTGAGCAATACCCAGAAAAGCGCTGCCAGCGCCGATCCCGTCAGCACCAGCAGCGTGACCAGGAGCGGCAGGCGGCCGCGGGGCAGCCCACCGATAATGAGTCGCTCGGCCAGTTTCGGATCGATTGCCGTGACCACGACGTGGTCCGAAAAAAGTCCTCGATACGCATCCTCGATGGGGTGCTTCAATAGCGTGTACCCGCTGCGCAAGTGCCGGTCGGCGCCTGCGTTGGCTTCAAACAGAACGTCGCCCGAGGGTGAGCGCAAGGATATATAGATACCCTCGTTCCGCTCGAGATCGCCGGCGATGGCGTGCGGCAAGAGCGGATACTCGAGCGCAAGCTCTTTCAATCGCCTGTTGACCTCTTCGGGGTCGAAGAATATGCCGTACCAACGATCAGCTGTTTCGAGTGGATGGAACGCCACCAGGCTTGCCTGCGTTCCGGGACCGTCCAGGTGCAGGACGAACATTCCGTTATTCTCCCCGCGCCCCTCGACAGCCTCCACGATCGTCCGGGGGGGCAGGGTCAGCGTACCTTCGAGTACTTCCACCTCGCCGGCCGGCCAGTCGATCCGGAAGATTCCCGCGGTGCCTTCCCGGGCCTCGTCCAGCGTCAGAGGTGCATCGTCGGGTAGCTTGAACCCGGCATCGCACCCGCCGCATTGTTCAAAGTGCTCGATCACGATCTGGCCGTACTGAAACGACCACCATGTGCCGAAATACTGATTGATGTAGCGAGTGAACTGCTCGGCTGCGACACCGGCGTAGTCGACAAGAAGGCTTTCGACGATCTTGACATTGGACCGTTGTGCCTGAATCGACTGCCACGTCAACGCCAGCAATAGCAAAAGACTGGCGCCAACCAGGGTTGAAAACAGCCAGAAGCTGCCGCTTTTGGGCGCGGATGTCAGGATCCGGTGCCGCACATGTCATCACGGGTTTATCGAAGATTATTCAAGCATAAGGGAAATCGTTCGACGAGCAACCCAAACCTCGCTGTTTTTGCAAATTCCTGACAAGCCTCTCACGGATTTCATGGGGAAGTCGGGACGGGGCCTTGGCAGAAAGCTGTTCTCGTCATTGCAAAAGCCTGACAAACCGGCGTTCCCTCACCCCCGTTCCTGACATCTGCTTTGTAAAGCTTGTACCCAGGTAGTCGACATGCATTGCCCCGTGTGATCGTCTGCCGGACTAGCAACCAATTACAACCAGATGAAGAGGTCAGCCACGATGACTATAGCCAGAAAGAAGATCGCCAGGGCGATCGAATCGAGCCTTTTCGGCAGCCTGTTGACGGCTGCCGTGATGGTATCCGGTACTGCAACGGGCCAGCAGGAAGAGACCACCAATGAAGTCGAGGACAGCGCGCAGCTCGAGAGCGTTCAGGTCACCGGTTCGCGCATTCGAAGAAGCGACATCGAAGGTCCTACGCCCGTGCTGATCCTGGATCGTGATGATTTCGAGAACCAGGGCTTCCTGACCGTTACCGACGTGCTCGACAGCCTGACTCAGAACACCGGCGGTTCGTTGACCCAGCAATTCGTGTTCGGCTTTACTCCGGGCGCTTCGGGCGTCAATCTGAGAGGATTCGGCACCGGCCGAACGCTGGTGCTTATCGACGGAAGACGAATCCCGGTGTATCCGCTGGGCATCAGCGGAACGATCAACTTCTTCGATCTGTCGTCGATACCGACGGCCATCATCGAGCGAATCGAGGTATTGACCGACGGTGCTTCTGCCATTTACGGCTCGGATGCGGTCGGCGGCGTGGTGAACATCATCACGCGCAAGGACTTCGACGGCTTGACGACCCGCGCGCGCTTCGGCGATACCTCCGACGGCGGCTATGAGACTCGGCAGTTCGAGGTCGTCGGCGGGGTGACCAACGGCAGGACCTCGGCCTACTTCACGCTGCAGCACCTTGCCAATGAAGAGCTCCTGTCCAGTCAGCGCGACTACGCCGCATCGGATATTGCCGACCCGCTCGGACGCGGCACCTACTCGACATTCGGTTCGAACCTGGTCGAGATCGATCCGGCCACCGGCGGCATCATCGTGACCCCGGCGCCGGGTTGCGGCACCCCAAGTGGACCGCTGGGCGGTGCCGGCATCGCGCCCGGCACGCCGGGATCAGGGTCGCTGTTCGGGGTCAGCCCCTGCGGCTTCAACCGCACCGAGTTTCGCCAACTGTTCCCGGAAAACGATCGCAACACGCTGTCCGGCCGCATCGATCATGAACTCGACGGCGGGATCAACCTGTTTGCATTCGGTCGCTGGACAAAGAGCCAGACCAATACCCAGATCGAGCCTTTCCCATATGCGGGGACGGCGCTTTTCGGCGGCGCCGCGCCCAATCCCATCGTGCCCAACAACGGCGGATTGACCACCGGTCCGAATGGCGGGCCGGCGGTATTCGTGCGCAGGCTGGTCGAGTTCGGCCCTCGCACAAGCGACATCGAGACCGAATCCTACGGCGCGACGCTGGGCGCCGACGGTCGATTCGGCAGCTGGGAGTGGGAGGCGGCCTACACCTACAACGTCCAGGAGGTGTTCAGCCAGCGGACTGGGTCGATCATCCTCTCGGCGCTGGAGAGCCGTATCGACAACGGCCTCGATCTTTTCCAGCCGATTCCCCAGTCGGTGGTCAATGCGGTGAGCTTCACACCGATCACCGACGCCGAGTCGCGCAACGACCTGTTCGACCTGCAGTTCAATGGTTTTATGCCGTGGGATCTGCCCGGCGGTCCGATCGGCGTGGCCGGCGTCGCCGAGTTCGAGCAGCAGGAGTTCTTCGACCGGCGCGATCCGATCACGCTCAGCGGAGATGCCAGCGACGGTGGTTCGTCGGGCGGCGGCTCGCGCGACCGGCTGGCGTTCGGCGCCGAGGTCTCGCTTCCGATTCTAGATACCGTGGAGGTCAACCTGGCCGCTCGCTGGGACGACTACGACGACGCCTCGGAAACCGGCAGCGCGATCTCGCCCAAGGTTTCGGTGGCCTGGCGACCGACCGGCAGTCTCCTGGTGCGCGGTAGCTGGGGCGAGACCTTCCGAGCCCCGGATCTGCAGCGTCTGTTCGGATCAACGACCACGGCCTTCACGACCGTGAATGATACGGTGGTCTGCCAGTCGCTGGGCGGTTCGGTGGGTTCGGCGCTGCCGCCTTCGGTGGTCAACGGCCCGAACAATCCGTACGGCGCCGGTTTCGACCCGTGCGTGCAGACCGTTCAGAGCGTTCGCACCACGACAGGCGCGAACATCGGGCTAGAAGAGGAAGAAGGCGACTCGATCAACCTCGGTGTGGTGTGGAACATCACCGACGACCTGGCGGTGTCGGCCGACGCCTACCGGATGAAGCTCGAGCAGATCATCAACACGCCCACCGGACAGTTCATCCTCAACCAGTGTGCGGCCGGCGAGCAGTCGTTCTGCGGCTCGATCACACGCGATTCGGCCGGCACGCTCAACGGCGGGGCGTTGTTTGCGACGGTCCGCAACCTGTCGTTGCAGGAGATACAGGGTATCGACTTCAGTGCCAGCTACGCGATCAACGCCGGTCGCTACGGGCGCTTCGATTTCCAGTCCGAAACAACATGGGTGGACGAGCTGACCACTCAGTTCGACGACAGCTCGCCCAAGACCGCCGGGGTCGGCATCTTCTCGATACCCGAGTGGCGTTCCAACCTGACCACCAACTGGAACCTGGGCGATTTCGGCGCGACGCTGCGTGCGTCCTTCGTCGGCGAACTGGGTGGGATCAACTCCACTGTTCCACTGACCGGGGCGCAGACGGTTGACAGCCAGCTGACATTCAACGGCCAGGTTCGCTACAGCCTCGGAGACAGTACGGAGCTGAGCTTCGGCGTCAACAACTTCACCGACCAGAAGCCGCCCACCGATCCGACCAATCCGCAGTGGCCGTGGTTCATCAACGCCGGCGGCTTCTACAACCCGTTCGGTCGCGAGTTCTACGTCGAATGGGTGCAGCACTGGCGATAAGCCAATCCCTGCGACGCGCACCCTCGTGCGCGCCACGAGACTCTTTCCATATGGAGTCTCTCTCCCTTGGCCCGCCTCCCGGCGGGCCTCTTTTTGGCAACTCCCCGCCTCCCGGCGGGCCTCTTTCTTATTCTCTCGAAACGGTGCCTGCCAGGCGCCCGGCCGCGTCGGGGTGCCGACGAAAGAACAGTTCCGGCTCGATCAGCTCGAGCTCCATCACCAGGGGGCCGTTTTCGGCCTCGACGAGGTCGACGCGGGCATAGCTGACCGGGCCGGGCACGGCCGCCAGGGCCGCCTGCGCGACCGCAATTTCGGCCGGGCCCGGCGTGTGCGGGTGAACGGTGCCGCCGTGGTCGTCCTGGACCCGGAACTCGCCGGCGGCGGCGATCTTGCGCACCGCGTGGGTGACCTGATTGTCGATGACGATCAGTGAAACCTCGCCGTGCTCCACGATCGCCGGCATGAACGGTTGCAGCAGCATGCTTTCAGCTTTCACCAGGCGCTGCCAGGCGGCCTCGTGCCTGTCGGCTTGGGACCGCAAGACTCGATAAGTCTCGCGTCCGGCGCCGGACACCGCCGGCTTGATCACGGCCTCGTCGAATCCGTGGCGGGCCATCAGGTCGGCCAGTCCGGGCACGTCGGTCCGGCGGTCGATCGCGCATTCAATGACTATCGTCGGCACGGTCGGCACGCCGGCGGCGGCCAGGTCGACCAGGTAGCGCTTGTCGCAGTTCCAGCGAATCACCTCGACCGGGTTGACCACGCGCGTGCACGATTCGACCCGATCCAGCCAGGCGAGGAATTCAGTCAATCGATCGAAGTAATCCCAGGTCTGGCGGATCACGACCGCGTCGAAACGCCCCCAGTCGATTTTCGGGTCGGCCCAATCCACCCGCGAGACATCGCAGCCGATGGCGCCGAAAGCTTCCGACAGGATTCGATCCTCTTCGAGAATATTAAGGATGTAGGCGGTTCTTTCCGGCGGATCGATCCAGCGGTGGTCGTTGACCAGTGCGACGTGCTTGATCATTTTGCGCTGCGGGTCCGGGCGCCGTCGTCGGCGAAGCGGCAATGTTAATGTGGATGCGTGTCGGATTGGACGGCACGTGTCGGCGACCGATCCATGCGGTCAGCTGCTCATGACACTGTCCAGTCGATGAATCAACAAGGAGAATCGACCATGAAAGTGATTTCACTGCGCAGCCCTGGCGGCCTCGACAATCTCGAAGTGCTGGATACCGAAGCGCCGGGCGAGCCCGGACCGGGCGAGATGCGGGTTCGAATCCACGCCAGCTCGCTGAATTTCCACGACTACCTGGTGGCCAACGGCTCGATCAGGACCGAGGACGGTCGCATCCCGATGTCCGACGGGGCCGGCGTGGTCGAAGCCGTCGGCGACGGGGTCGAGGAATTCGCGGTCGGCGATCGTGTCGTCTCCACGTTCTTTCCCGACTGGCTGGACGGTCGCGCCCGGGTCGGGAATTTCCGCAGAACGCCCGGAGACGGCATCGACGGCTATGCACGCGAGCAGGTGGTGGCGAAGTCGCAGTGCTTTACCCGCGCCCCCGAAGGCTATAGCCACCAGGAGGCGGCAACGCTCACCACGGCCGGGCTGACCGCCTGGCGCGCGCTGGTGGTCAACGGCCCGCTGATGGCCGGTCAGACCGTATTGACGCTGGGCACCGGCGGCGTGTCGATATTCGCGCTGCAGTTCGCCAGGGCGATGGGCGCCTCGGTGATCGCGACCTCGTCCTCGGACGAGAAGATCGAAAAGCTCGAGGCCCTGGGCGCCGATCACACGATCAACTACAAGTCCGAACCCGAATGGGGCAAGCGGGTGCTGGAACTGACCGACGGTGCCGGCGCCGATCACGTGATCGAGGTGGGCGGCCCGGGCACGCTGCCCCAGTCGATAACCGCGGTAAGCATAGGCGGCCACATTTCGCTGATCGGCGTGCTGACCGGCGGCGCCGGCGAGGTGCCCACAGCGAAGCTGATGGCCAAGCAGGCTCGCCTCCAGGGGCTGATCGTCGGCAGCCGCGCCGACCAGCAGGACATGGTGCGCGCGCTGGAGGTCATGGATATCAAGCCGGTGATCGACCGTTGCTTCGGCTTCGGCGATATTGCCGACGCATTCCGCTTCGAAGAAGCCGGGCGCCACTTCGGCAAGATCTGTCTCGAGTTCTGACGTCGTTGCATTGCTGCACATGGGCGTCGCCTGGTCGCACTGTCCGTGGCAGTTGTCTGGTCAAGCCCTGCGTTGGACGGGGTTATGATTGACATATGGATGTCGGCTCAATGGACTGGGCATACCGGCTGGCGGTTGCGCTCGCCATCGGCCTGTTGATCGGCGTCGAGCGCGGCTGGAAAGGGCGCGAAGCCGAAGAAGGCGAACGCGAAATCGGCCTTCGCACGCTTGCGCTGCTGGGCCTGGTCGGCGGGCTTGCCGGCCTGCTCGGCGCCGAGTTCGGCGGATTGCTGATCGGGCTGATATTCATCGGCCTGGCCCTCCTGCTCGGCCTGGTCTATCGGGTCAAGGCGAATGAACGCGGCGATATCGGACTGACCACCGAAATCGCGGCGCTGGCAACCTTTCTGCTTGCGGCACTGTCGGGTCTGGGTCACATGGCGATTGCGTCGGCCGGGGCTGTGCTAATGGTCGTACTGCTCGGCTACAAGGGACAGCTTCACGGTTGGCTGCGCGCCCTGAAGCGCACCGAGCTGACGGCCGGATTCAAGCTTCTGTTGATCTCGGTTGTCCTTCTCCCCCTGCTGCCCAACCGCGGATTCGGACCCTGGCAGGCGCTCAATCCGTACACGATCTGGTGGATGGTGGTGTTGATCGCGGCCATCTCGTTCGTCGGCTATTTCGCCATCCGCATCGCCGGTGCGCGCGCCGGCACCCTGTTCACCGCAATCTTTGGCGGTCTGGCCTCTTCAACCGCGACCACGTTGAACCTGGCGCGCCTGGCCGGCTCAAAGCGCGGCGGCAAGGCGTTGCTCGCCGGTGGAATCCTGCTTGCATGCGGCACGATGTTTCCGCGCATGGTGCTGGTGGCGACGATCGTTCATGCCCCGCTTTTTCTTCCCTTGCTGTGGCCGGCGCTGACGATGGCGTTGCTGACCTACGGCGCGGCGCTCTGGCTGCTTCGAAAGTCCCGGCACGCCGATGACGTCGACGATCTGTTGCCGGGCAACCCGCTGGAGCTGACTTCGGCGCTGACGTTCGGCGCATTGCTGGCGCTGGTGATGCTGCTGGGCAAGGCGCTTGTCGAGTGGGTCGGCGATGCCGGGGTGTACGCGCTGGCCGCGGCCTCCGGTGTCGCCGACGTCGACGCGATCACGCTGTCGCTGTCGACCATGAGCGGGGAAGAACTGGCCGAGCGCACAGTGGCGCTGGCCATCGTCATTGCAGCCTCGGTGAATTCGCTTGCCAAGGCTGTCCTGGCGGGGTTCGTCGGCGGCCGGGAGCTGGGCTTCAAGGTCGGCCTGCCGCTTGGCGTTGCAGTGGCGGCAGGCCTCCTCGTTGTCCTGGTGACCTGATCGAATCGGTCAGTTGTCCTCGACCCGGTACAGCACGGTGTTGAACGGGCGGGTCGGCTCGCTGTTGTCGTACTTCACGCCGATCGAGTACTCCTTGCCCGCCTCGACGACGACGGTGATGACGTTGTGGCCCTCCGACTCACGAAACCGCGTGCCCGAGCGCAAACCCGGCGGGTTGGTGATGAAGGCGCGCACGGTCAGTTCGTATTCGCCCGGCTCCAGCCACATGACTTCGCGCGGATGGATGTTCTTGCCGTCGATCTCGATGAACTCCACCGGGTAGATGTACTGGGCCGGTCGTCCCAGCGCGCCGACGATCATCGCCGAGTCCTTGCCCGGCTTGGCGAACGGCAGCTCGTCGTTCTGGGCCTGCAGGTTCGCCGTGGCGGCCATCGCGGTGAATGCCGCCAGGATCAATGTGGGAAGCCGTCGAACAGACCGGCGCGAAGAATGGAAGAAACGGGTCGAGTGCATGGTTGGATCCTCGTGTTGAACGTGGAACCGATCCTGGCCCCGACGCGTGGTGAAGTCCATGCAGCCGACCTGAAATTTACCTGAAATTTGTCAAAAAGCGTTCGACGGTTCGGCAGGAATAACTATTTAATTCAATTGCTTATGAAGTTTCGGCCAGGCCTGCTCCAGTTGATCGACAAGCGCCGAGGCAACCGCGGCGGTCGGCAGCACCTGCTCCTCGCCCTCGAGGGTATGCGACCAGACCACGCGCCCCGGCGGGACCTGCAGCAGTCGCAGATCGACCTGCCAGCCGTCGGCAGCGAACCGGATCGAACCCTCCATGAGCAGGTCCACTCCGAGGTCGGCGGCAACCGCCGAAACGACGTCTTCGCGGCCGGCGTAGGGGCGGATGCCGGCGCGGCCGATCAGCTCCAGCCTCTCCAGGTCGGTGCGCCACAGCGCTGCCAGTATCCCGTCGGCCAGGAGTATTCCGGCCTGGGCGGGCGGATGGTCCGGGTCGCCAAAGCGATCGAGCGGCAGGATTGCCAGTTGATGCGGTCGGTCCGGCACTTTTTCCGGTCCGGCACCGTTGCGCCACCATGCAACGGCGGCCAGCGCGGCCACGAATACGACTCCAACGGCAATTGCGGCGCTGCGCTTCCAGCGGCCGCCGGGGCCTTTGGTCTTGCCTGAGGAATTCTCGACGCGGCGGACCTCCGCGCGCAGCCGATAGCCGCGGCGCGGGACGGTTTCGATCAGTGTCGGGTTGCCGCCCAGCGACTGGATTGCCTGCCTGAGTTCGCGAAGCAGCGCAGCCAGTCCGGATTCGAAGTCCACCACCGTGTTTTGGCCCCAGATCTCGGCCACCAGCGCGTCGCGGTCGACTACCGTCTGCGGCTGTGCCAACAGCCTGAGGAGCAGCTTGCCGGCCTGGGGACGAAGGTGTACTTCAGCCGATCCGGCTCGGCCGGCGAGCCGGCCATCGGACGGATCGAACTGGAATTCGTCGAACTCGTAGATCTGCATTCCGCTCAGCATACCGCCTTGGTTGGACGCAGGGCCGGGTTCGAGGAGCCCACGCCGAAGTGCAATCGACGAAACTCGGCGTGAAGCCGCGAATGGTCGCTCAGCGCTGGCAGCCCGGACACCAGACCGTCGCGCGCTGGCCGATTACGGCGCCCTTCAGCGTTCGCCCGCATCCCGGGCAGGGCTGCCCGGCCTTGCCGTAGACCTTGAGCTCCTGGCCGAAGTAGCCCGGCGTACCGTCGCCCACGGTGAAATCGCGCAGGCTGGTGCCGCCGACTTCGATTGCCCGACCGAGGGTCCGGCGGATCGCGTCGGCCAGTATCTCGTAGCGGTCTCGTCCGACCCGGCCGGCGGCCCTGCGCGGATGAATGCCGGCGGCGAACAGCGCCTCTGCGGCATAAATGTTGCCGACGCCTACCACCACGGTCGCGTCCATGATGAACTGCTTTACCGAGCCGCGCCGCCCGCGGCTGATGCGCCAGAGTCGCTCGCCGTCGAAATCGGCGCTCAGTGGCTCCGGGCCCAGCCCGGAAAGGCGCGGGTGGGCCTCCGGGTCATCGCCGGGCTGCCACAGCACGGCGCCGAACCGGCGCGGGTCGGTATAGCGGATGGTGTGGCCGTCCTGGATCGCCACATCGATATGGTCGTGCCGACCCGGCGCCGGCGGGTCAGTCCAGGCGCGGAAAGAGCCCGACATGCCGAGATGCCACAGGAGACTGCCGTGGTCGAAACGCCAGATCAGCCACTTCGCACGGCGCTGGAGGCTTCGCACGGCGGCTCCGCCAAGTTGTTCGATTTCTTCGGCAACGGCCCATCGCAACTGCCGCTGGCGCACATCGATGCGCGTTATTGCCCGGCGCTCGACAAGCGGCGCCAGGCCGCGGCGGGTGGTTTCCACCTCGGGAAGCTCAGGCATTGGTGCCCCCGGCTTGAATTCGGCCGCCGTCGGGCGCACGATTGAAGAGCAGGGGGCAACGGGTTGCACGATCAGTCATCGATTTGGAAACCCATCAAGCAAGGAGGATTCATCATGAGCATTGCAAGAGTCACGGAAATCATCGCATCGTCGCCGAAGAGCTTTGAAGACGCGATCGAGCAGGGCATTGCGCGCGCCAACAAGACATTGGACAACGTGCAGGGCGCCTGGGTCGAGAGCCAGAAGGTCGAATGCGACGGCAACGGCGCGATCAGCGAGTATCGCGTCGCGCTGAAGGTCACCTTCGTTCTCGAGGACTGACATGGCCACCACCCCGAAGCGGCCGGCGTCAGCCGGTCTCTTCCGGGGTCATTGAGCAATCGTCGAACTGCTGCCCCTCGATCCGGATGGTGGCATGGTCGCCCTTGTTCCAGTATTCGACCTGGGTGGAGGCGAAGCGCGCCCCGGAGGCGCTGCGCGCGGCGGGCAGGGCAAAGACACGACCGTCGTGATGCAACGCAGTCAGCCCCGGTGAAGTGCGGGTCTCGAACGACGCGTCGCCGCATCGCCAGTGCTGCTCGGCGACCGCAATCGGCTGGTCGGACTCCAGCAGCGGCACGAACGCCGCAAGGCTGCCGTCGGTCTCGGCCGGCGGCACGTCCATGAGGTTGGCCATCAACGAGTAGAGATCGATCGACCGCACGGCCGGCAGCCGCTCGCCGGGCTGGAAAGCCGGGCCCGAGGCGATGAAGATGCCGTGCATCGCGTGCCAGGCGGGATCCCAGCCGTGCATTCCGTTGAGCAGGCCGCGCTGCATCCCGGCGAAGTAGGGCTTGTTCGAAATCATCCAGCCCAGTTCGGCCTCGATGGTGACGTCCGGCACGCGCGGGTGATCGTCGAAATGAAAGCGCGCCGGCGCATTGCCTTTTTTCCACGCGCGGCGGATGCCCGGATGGTCGGTATCGATCGACGCGAGAATCTCATCGGGTCCCGGGCCTCCGTCCACCGTCCAGATCTGCGCCGCCGGACCCCAGTCGGAGACGTTGACGGCAGATAGATCCAGGAACTCGTCGAGCAGGATGTAACGGTCGAGATCGATCTGCTGCATCCCGTGATCCGAGGTGACCAGGATATTCACGCGACCGTAAATCCCCTGCCGCTCCAGCCCTTCGATCAGGCGGCCCAGGGCGCGATCCACCTCGGCCATCGCTTCGACGGTCTCGGGATGGTCGGGTCCGTGGCGATGCCCGGCCGAATCGACGGCCGAGAAATACAGCGTGAGGAATGTCGGCCGTCGATCTTCCGGCAAGGCCAGCCATTCCAGTACCTGGTCGACCCGCGCGTCGTGCGGCGTTTCCCCGGCGTACGGTTTCCAGATGGTCGGCCGCATGCCGCCGATCTGCGCCTCGGAGCCCGGCCAGAAATAGGTGGCTGCGATCTTGCCGGCTTTTTCCACGGTGTTCCAGATCGGTTCGCCGTCGTACCAGTAGCCGTCGCTGACCGCGTCGCGGTTGCCCAGCGAGAATCGTGATCGCCGCGCCGGATCCCACATGTTGTTGGCGACCACGCCCGTGTTTTCCGCGTACAGCCCGGTCACGGTTGCATAGTGCGTGACGAACGTCTTGGTCGGGAACACATGCTGCAGCGAATCGGCCTTGAGGCCGTCTGCGGCCAGTTTTTGCAGCGCCGGCAGTTCGGCCTTCTGCATGTAGTCGTGGCGAAAGCCGTCGATCGATATCAGCAGCAGCGGCGGCGTGGTCGTGTCGGCCTCGCGCGTCGGCTGGCAGGCGCCAACCAGCAGTGTTGCGAGCACCAACATGAATGATGCAGAAATGCGAAACGTTGCGTTCATGGAATTTCTCGGAAGGTGATGCTGCCTCAGGAGGCGAGAGCGTCGAATCGATCTGAGGGGTTCAGCGGCCGGCACTCCCGAGCCGCGCCATTTTATCAAGCCACTTGTGCCGGTGGCGATCGCTGCCTTCCACCATCCCCACGAGGCTGGTCCTGACCGGCTTGACGCCGGAGAAAAGCAGGATGTTGCGGCGAAAGTTCCTGACGCTGTGCGCCCGGTAGAAAGCGCGATAGAAAAACGCCGGCATGCCCATGGTCACGACCAGGCGTGCCGATCGCCCGGTCAGCATCTTTACCGGCATCTTGCCCTTCGGTTCGCTGAATGCGAAATCCGGGCGCATGACCTGTTCCAGGAATCCCTTCAGTACGGCCGGCATGTCGCCCAGCCATAGCGGGTAGAAAAAGGTCATGTGCGAGCACCAGCGAATGTCTTCCTGGGCACGCTGAATGTCGGCAGGCACTTCCGGTGCGCGCCATGTCGCGGCGCTGTCGATGAGCGGGAAATCCAGCTGGTTCAGCTTGATGATCCGGGTTTCCAGTCCGGCCGTTCCGGCTGCAGCCACGTAACGCTCGGCTAGCGCATCGCCGAAATGGCCGTGCCCGGCGTCGGGGTGGGCGTGGATGACAAGAATCCTGTTCGCCATGAATTCAGGCCTCTACCGGCGCCTCGCTGGGTTGCTGGATGAAGTTGCCCTGGATCAGGTCGACGTCCATCTGCCAGATTCTCGAAACTTCCTCGGCGTCCTCCAGCATCGGGACGATCAGTTTGCGTCCGGCGGCCCGGGCCGATTTGGCAAACGCCTCGAAGTGCGTTGCAAGCGCCGCGTCGTCGAGCACCCGGTGCGCGAAATCCGATTTCATGCGCAGGTAGTCGGCCGGAAGGTGCTTGAGCATGACCACCTCGGGCACCTTTTCGTCGATGCCGGTCAGCGATATGCCGATGCCCAGTTTCTGCAGCTGGGCAAGCACCTTGCGCGCATCGCGGATGCGTGGCTTGAGGTCCATGATGTTGAATTCGAGCACCAGCTTGCGATGCCCTTTTTCGAGACTCTCGGCCTGGTCGATCAGCCACTTGACGAACTTTTCGTCGTCGATGATCGCCGGCGACTGGTTCAGGAAAATCGTCGGGATTTCGCGCCCCTCGCCGGCCCGCGCGCGCAGCAAATCGATGGCGCGCGCGATCATCCAGTGATCCACCGCCGGCAGAACGCCGCGTTCGGCGGCAACCGGGATGAACCGCGCGGCCGGGATCAGCGTGCCGTCCGGGCCCGCCAGGCGCGGCAGCATCTGGAGTCGCTCAAGTTCGGGGCCCGAAGTCGCCAGCAGCGGCTGGAACACGACCTTCAGGCTGTTGTCCCGCAACGCCTTGGTCAACTGACCGAGCAGCGTGCCGGGCGTTTCGGCCTGATCTTCGCCACCGATTTCATGTCGGTTTCCGCCGGTCGCCGAAAGCTTTTCGGCGGCCCGTGCGGCGCGCACCAGGTTGGCCTCCGGTGGGCGCAGGCCTTCCTGGACCATTCGAATGGTGACCGTCGTGGTCGCTGCAATCATGTGTTCGCCGATTTCGAAAAGGCTGCCGCTGATCGAGCGCCTCAGCGCCCCGGCATCGGCTTCCAGGTCACGATCCCCGCCCTCGGAATCGAGGATCACGGCGATGGCGTCCAGGCCGAAGCGCGCTGTGATGTCGGTTGCGTCGAGCTGCACGCGCAGACGCTCGTGAACTGCATGCATGAGCTTTTCCAGCCCGCTGAACCCGAGTTGGTCGCGGTGTCCCCGGGCTTCGTCGAGCAGAATCCAGCCGACCGCCGGCGGAAATGCGCTGCCTCCGCCTTGCCAGGCCTTGCGGCACTGCTCGTCGAGCTGGTTGATCAGCGTGGGCGCGCGCACCACCCGGGCCAGGCCTTCTGGAAGGTCGTTTTCTTCGCCCGGTTCAAGCATGTCGTTCATAATGCAGCCTGCCAATTTCCGACATCGCCGGCAAGCCCGCCGGCATCGATCATCCCCACCACCCGACCCGGGCAAGCCTCACCCGCGTCGGACATACTCCAATATCAGTATAACCTTGCCAACCGGGTTGTTTCGAAAGCGATTCCTGCCGGGCGCGACTGGCTCTGGCCGGCGCAATGGGGCGTTCGTTCCAACCGTGCCAGGTTTACCGGCCCGCTCTCTCGTCGAGCGGTAACTGCACGATGGTGGGTGGATGCGCGGCGTTGATTTCTTGCGCTCAGCCGTCCTGCCGCCAGCTTGACAGGTCGCGGCCAATCAGCGACTCCAGACGATCGATTTCGTCGGCGAAATCGCGATCCAGCCGGTTGCGTACCCTGGGGTCCAGCGGCCGCCGCGGCTGGCGCTTCGCCGCCCGAGCCAGGCGTTTCCTGCGCATCTTCCGAATCCGGTCGTACAATCGCTGTGGCGCCAGGCTGCGAATCCGATAGCGAAGCGTGCTCGCCTTCCATGTCCGATAGGCCCACGAATCCGGAGCGGGGGCGGCTGCGTTGTGCACGGCGAAGTCGGGCTGGAATGCCGGGTCGACGCCGAGAAAGGCCAGCGTCTGTCGATACACTTCCCCGGGCGAGCGCTTGAGATCGTCGAACAGGATGACGCGTACCCGATCACGGCCGAAAAGGTCGAAATAGCGCTGGAGCTGTTCGCTGTACCGCGGAATCTCGGAATAGTAGAGGCTCTCCGGAAACCTGACCTGTTCTGGAATCCGTTTGCCCAGGCGACGATCGGGCTCGGCGTCGAGTGCTTTTTCCAGATCCTCGATGTCGTCGCGAAGCCCGCGCTGGAAGTGGTGGGCGTGCAGCGAATGGAGCATTTCGGCCGGATTGCGGAGCATGGCGATGATCAACGCATGCGGATTGTGCGCGTGAATCTCGTGCGCCGCATTGCGTGAATACAGGTACCAGGTCGACCGGTCGCCGCACACCGGCTTGCCACCGGTATCACGGCACAGCGCCCGGTACTGGGCCGGCGTCAGCCGCGGCGAGTTGTAGGCGAGGTCGCTGCCGAAATAATGCGGTTCTCCCCTGACAACGAAGACATCGGGGTGCTGGTTGAGATACTGGGCCATCGACGTGGTGCCGCACTTGGGCGCGCCGACGATGAAGAAGTGCGGCGGTGGCTGTTCGAGATCTACACCCATGACATCAGAAGCTGTAATCGAATTGACGAACTTCGTTCGCGAACAGTCGTTCTACCAGTCCACGCTCGCGCGTACCGTACCAGTCCCTGTAGCTGCCCTGCCGCTGCATCGACTTGGCCAGGGTCAGCGGCCGGCGATCCAGGCCGAGCCGAGAGAAGACGTCGTCGAGGTCCTCCTCGAGGCGTTCGAAGCGGCCGACGAAATCCACCGCGATCCGGTCGTCCACGGTATAGATCGGCCAGTTGTCGAAATGCCGCGGGATCGTGCGGCTTGAAAAATCATGCCGGTCGATGCGGTCCAGGAAGGCGCTGAAGGTCATGCTCTCGTCGCCGGTCTTGCGCGTGCGCCAGAGATAGTCCGACACGGTGCGGTCGAAGGGGTTGCGCACGAAGCAGAACTTGAAGTAATCGCGCCAGGCCTCCGGAAAAGCCGCGCGAACGCGCTCGGCATGTGCGTGCTCCGGCGAGTGACCCAGGCGCGCGCGGTATTTCAGACGCTGCGCGCCGTTGAGCGCTGCAATTCGGCAGGCCGGATCGGTGACTCGCGAGGGACGTTGAAGCAGCCGCGCCAGAAAGCTCGCCCCGGCGACCGGGTGGAGCAGATCGGTTCGGGCGCGCCGGTTCGGTAAAACGCCCTGATCGAACGCTTCCGGCCAGGTGCCCAGATGGATGTCGTCGGGTCCCAGGCAAGCGGCCAGGCATGCGGCGACCGAACTGCCGGCGGCCTTGCGGCAATGCATGAAGATGAACCGGTGGCGGTGACTGATGATCAAGGCCGGAAGCGGGTTGCGGTCAGGCCACCGATTGTTTCACAACCCCGAATAAAAAACCGGCCCCGACTTGGGGGCCGGCTTGAGTTGCGCCGCCGACGGAGGGGGCGGCGCGCCTCAGGACGGGAAATTCACGCTGAATACGAGGGTTGCGCCGTCGAATATCTCGATCAGCTGGCCGCGCGGATCGAAGTCCAGCGGCAACTCATCGGGATCGGCGGGGCTGCCGAACTCGATTTTTCCCTCGTTGTCGCCGTCGATGACAACGACCTCGATCGTGCCGCGCTGGACGCCGCCGACGACCAGGTCGTACCCGCCGACCGGAAGGTCCTCGATCTCGACGTCGAAGTCGCGATCGCCGTCGTCGTCGATACGGTAGCGGGCATCGCCCGATGCGGCCGGGAACACGCCGGCATTGTTCAGCGACACCTGGATCTCGCCCGGGTCGGCGCTGTCGTCGCCGCCGGAACCGTCATCGCCGCCGGAGTCGTCGTCTCCACCCGAGCCGTCGTCTCCACCCGAATCGTCGTCGTCACCGCCACCACCGGCGCTGGGGAAGTTGACCGAGAAGACCAGGCCCGAGGCGTCCGAGACTTCGACGAGCTGGCCGCGCGGATCGAAATCAAGCGGCAGTTTGCCGGGCTCGGCCGGGAAACGGAATTCCAGTTCACCCTCGGTGCCGTTGACGGTGTCGACCACCTCGATCGTGCCGCGTTCGACGCCGCCGACGGCAAGCGCATAGCTGCCCACCGGCACGTCTTCGATCTCGACGTCGAAATCGACCCGGTTGGAATCCTGCTCGAACTCCGCATCACCGGAGCCGGCCGGGAAAGCGCCCGAGTTGACCAGCGAGACATCGATTTCCGAATCTCCGAACGGCGGAGGATCGCCCTGGTCGCTGCCGGGGATGTCGCCGTTGTCCGGGGCGATCGATTCGAGCACCACGGTCGCGCCCTGGAGGACTTCGATGATCTGTCCTCTTGGGTCGAAATCCAGCAGTTCCTTGCCGGGTTCGGGCGGCGAGCGGAATTCGATCTCGCCTTCGGGGCCGTTGGCGGTGTCGATCACGGAGATGCTGCCGCGTGCGATCCCGCCGACGTGCAGTGAATAGCTGCCCGGGGGCAGGTCCTCGACTTCCACCGAGAATTCGGTGCGCCCGGGACGGCTTTCGAAGTCGGCCTTGCCGCTTGCCCCGGAGATGACGCCGGTGGATATCAGCTGCACGCGGAACTCTTCCGGCAGCGAGGTCGGCGGTGTGTTGTCGGAAACGCCGCCCGAGCAGTTGGTGCCGGGCTGGTTGGTCAGGCGGGCAATGCGGAAGCCGCCGGTGCCGACGATCACGTTGGGCGTGTCGAAGGCCACGTCGCCTTCGGTACAGTTGCTGAACTGTACCTGCATGGTGCCGACGATCTCACCGGAGTTGACCGTCGGATCGTCGGGCTGCATGAACGTCACGTCATCGAACTGGTATAGGTCGGCTTCGATGGTGTTGCCCTGGATGCCGCCCTGGGCGAACAGCCACGAGGGATTGCCCTGGTTGTCGTAGTTGGCCCAGTAAAGCACTGCGGTCTTCTCGCCGCTGGGCAATTGCGATATCGAAACGATCACGCCGTGGTTTTCCTGGTCGGGCTGGCCCCACCATCCGGTGAAGCTGCCTGTGACCTCGATCGCCCGGGCCGGGCCGGAGACCGCGCTCAGCATGAGCATGACGCCCGCCGCCAGGCTGGCGGCCAGGGGCATCGAGAATGTCCGGAATGATTTCATTGTGCTGTCTCCTGTGCGAGGCAAGATTTGAATTGACGAGAAATTCGCTGTAAACGATGGGTCATTGGTTTCGGATCACTGAAAGTAGTAAAGCCCGAGCCCCAGGCGCGTCGGACGGGAGTCGGCGGCCTCGGGAAGGTCCCGGGATCGTGTTTCGAATTCGTAGAGCCAGTTGTCGACCTGCTCGGCCAGTTCGCGCGCGGCGGTTTCCAGCTTTTCCTTTGCAGGGCCGACCAGGTCCGGGTGAATGGAACGGTTGTAGACCAGCAGCTGCAATCGCTTGTCGTCGAGACCCGGCGTCCAGTTGTAGCAGATCGTCTCGATCAGATCGCCGCAGGACATGCCGAAGATCTCGGCATAGTTGATGTCGGCGGCTTCGGCTTTCCCGATGTAGCGGGTCCGCACGAGTTCGACGGTGCGATCCGGCAAAACGCGCACCGCGCCGTTGCGCTCGAGTTCGTCCAGGACCGCGCGCGCCGGCGCGCCGCCCGAATGGCGGCTGACCAGCTGGCTGAAGCTCGGGGCGTCCTTCGGTGCTTCGAACGGCAGCTGCTTCATCGGCTTTCCGTCGATGCGGAACTCCGGATCGTTGGCCCAGCCGGTAAGCACCAGGCCGGCCCGATGGTATTGTTCTTCCTGCGGTGTGCAGTCGGGCGGCGGCTGGGTCAGCAACTGGTTGACGTCGATCCGGGTCAGGCCTGTCAGCACCGCGACCCTTGACTTGGACTGCTTGCGGCCCGGCAGCGCAAAATCGTTGTGCGCAACATCCGCATAGCACCAGCGCAGCCACTCGGCGCAGGTCTTGTACGATACGTTGTGCCTGAGCATGATCCTGACCAGCGGACGAAAGATTCGAACGGCGGCCCTTGCCAGTGCGTCGAGCGTCGTTGTCGATCCGGATTGAGCATCCATTGCAGTTCTTCCCTTTGGACCCGAGCGTTGCGTTCCGGATGAGAGACGGCTGCCGATCGATGTCGTGAAGCTGATCGGGCAGGCGTCGTGCCACGTTGTCCGTCGCGTGTTTCCGGCGGGCCGGTGCATGGAACGAAGCCAGCTTGAATCCTATCGCGCTATTCATAGTTTGTCAATTTAATTACAAATATAGAATGCCGGGACCGAAGCGGTTTCGGTCCCGGCGTTCGTGGGCCTCAGGTGGACGGGAACTCGGCGCTGAAGATCAGCGTCTGGCCTTCGAAGACCTCGATGGTCGCACCGAGCGGGTCGAAGTCGAGCAGCAGATCGTCGTCCTGCGGGTCGCTGAACTCGATTTCGCCTTCGGTGCCGTCGTCGCCCTGGGTCACGCTGATGGTGCCGCGGTCGATGCCGTCGATCACCAGGCGGTAGTCGCCGGCCGGCACGTCCTCGATCTCGACGTTGAAGTCGCGTTCGCCGTCTTCTTCCCGGTAATCGGCGTCGCCCGAACCGAGCGGATAAACGCCGGCGTTTGCGAGCTCGATTTCCAGCGACGTCTCGTCGTTGGAGTCGTCGTTGCCACCGGAATCGTCGTCACCGCCGGAATCGTCGTCACCACCGGAATCGTCGTCACCGCCGGAATCGTCGTCACCACCGGAATCATCATCACCACCGGAGTCGTCGTCATCGTCACCGGAATCGTCGGTGCCTTCGAGCGGGAAGTCGACCGAGAACGCGAGACCGCCGCCGGCCAGGATTTCGATCAGCTCGCCGCGCGGATCGAAGTCCAGCGGCAGTTTGCCGGCTTCGACCGGGCTGCGGAACTCGATTTCACCTTCGGGCCCGTTGACGGTGTCGACGACCTCGATGATGCCGCGTTCGACGCCGCCGACGAACAGGGAATAGGGGCCGACCGGGACGTCCTCGATCTCGACTTCGAAGTCGACGCGATCGGACTCCTGCTCGAATTCGGCGTCGCCGGATCCGGCCGGGAACAACCCGCTGTTGACCAGGTCCACTTCGATTTCGTCGCTGCCGAACCCGGGCGAATCGTCGTCACCGTTACCGGGATCATCGCCCGTGGTGTCCGAGATGCCTTCCAGGATCACGGTCGAGCCCTGCACGATCTCGATGATCTGACCGCGCGGATCGAAGTCCAGCAGCAGGTCATCGTCATCCCGGGGCGAGCTGTACTCGATTTCGCCTTCCGGCCCGTTTGCGGTCTCGGTGACCGTGATCGTTCCGCGCGGCTCGCCGCCGACCAGGAGCTGGTAGTCGCCGACCGGCACGTCTTCGATCTCGACCTCGAATTCGGTGCGCCTGGAGGTCGCCTCGTATTCGGCCTTGCCGCTGGCGCCCGGTATGACGCCGGTGGGCACCAGCGGGGTCTCGACTTCTTCGCCATCGTCATCCCGGCTGCGGTCGTCGTTGATGCCGCCGCTGCAGCTGGTGCCCGGCTGGTTGGTCAGGCGTGCGATCGGGAAGCTGCCGTTGCCGACGGTATCGGTCTGGAACGACACGCTGCCGTTGACGCAGTCGCTGAAACTGACCTGCATGCTGCCAACCTGGCGAGCCGGGCTGCTGGTGGGGTCGTCGGGCTGCATGAAAGTCACGCCGTCGACCGAGAACACGTCGGCGGCGATCGTGTCGCCCTGGATCGGGCCCTGGGCGAAGAGCCATGAGGGCTTGCCGAACTCGTCATAGTGGGCCCAGTAAACGACGCCGGTCTTCTCGCCGCTGGGCAGGCGCGAGACCGAAACGATCACGCCGTGATTTTCCTGTTCCGGCTGGCCCCACCAACCGGTGAAGCTGCCGGTGACTTCCAGCGCGCCGGCGCTTCCGGCCGAGAACGTGAGGGCAAGCGCGATGGCGCGGGCCAGGGGGCGGCGCGACGGCCGCGGTTTCTTGATTGATGTCTTCATGCTTTGCATTCCTTTGCGGTCAGGGGAGGTTGGGGTTTGCCAAAGGCCGCCGATCCGGCGGTCCGGGGTCTGGAATCGGATGCATCGCCGCCGGTACTCGGGCGCCGCGTCAACGCGTCCGGCCGACCGAACAGGAAGCCCTGCATCCATTCGATGCCCAATCGACGCAGTGCGTCCAACTGGGCGGGGGTTTCGATGCCCTCGGCCACCAGCGTGGTCCCGGTGCCGGCGGCGAGCGCGACGATGCCCTGCAGCACGCCGCTCTGGCGGGGCGACTCGTCAAGCGCCCGCACCAGACTGCGGTCCAGCTTGACGAAGTCGACAAGGCCCTCGGCGAGAACATCCAGGTTGGGATGTCCAGGCCCGAAGTCGTCCAGAGCGATCATTACTTGCATGCGGCGCAGCCGGCGCAATGCGTGCCGCGCCATTTCGAGGCGCACCGGGCCGTGGAACTCGACCAGTTCGAGTACCAGACGGCCGGGCGCGATGCGCCGGCGCACCAGCATGGCGTGCAGCGCTCGGATGAAACCGGGTTCGTTGAGAGAGCAGGGCCGGATGTTTACGCCGATCCGGGTTTCGGGGTGCAGCGCGGCCGCGGCCGCCAGTGCCGCATCCAGCACCTTCAGATCGAAATCCAGCCCGGAGTGATCGTAGCCTCGGCGGACGATGTCCATGGGCGACAGGCTTGCTGCCTTCCCCGTGCCGCGGACCAGCATTTCGACCCAGGCCGGCCCGCCATGGCCGGCGACTCTGCATATCGCTTGACAGACCATCCGAAATCCCGGCGCCGACGCGTCCTGCATGCCGGACGATCCGCTGTCGCGATCAAGCGGCGCGTGGGTCTGAAAGTCGGCCCTAGCCACGGTTTGCAGCAGCGGGTTCGGCCGGTTCAATGCGTTGGCGGATGTGCTCATGATTTGTAAATTAATCTACAAATCACAAGCTGTCAAGAGATTTGTAAAAATAAATGCAAATATATTAAAAAGTGCCTGGCGACACCGGACCGGCGCAGCCGGGCACGTGCGAGCTCGTCGGCGACGTGCAGACAAAACGCAATCGCCCCCGCACAGGGGCGGGGGCGATCGATTTCAGGGATTGGCGACAGGCAGGGCCTGTCCGCCGGAATTACCCGCCGGGCGGGCCGTTGCCGTTTCCTGGCCCGTTGCCGTTCCCGGGACCGTTGCCGTTCCCCGGCCCGTTGCCGTTCCCCGGCCCGTTGCCGTCATCTTCCGGCTCGCCCTCCGGAAATTCTCCTGAGAACAGCAGCGTCGCGCCCTGGAGGATCTCGATGGTCTGACCGCGCGGATCGAAGTCCAGCGGGTTGACGCCGCTGGGCGGGAACGCGAAATCCAGGTCGCCGCCGGTTTCGCCCAGGTCGTTTTCGTCTACGGTGACGTTGCCCTGGTTGATTCCGCCGACGAATACCGGGTACGTGCCGGCTGGAATGTTCGAAACCTCGATTTCGAATTCGACGCGGTTACGGCGCATCTCGAACTCGGCCGAGGCTTCACCGTCGGGGTATACGCCTTCGTTGGTCAAGTCCAGGTCGAGTTCCAGGTTGCCCCGAATCGGCATGTCGAACGCCGGCGGGCTGCCCGGGAAGTCGCCTTCTTCCGGTGCGAGCGCGGTCAGCACGACCTGGCCGCCGAGGAGGACGTCGATGATCTGGTCGCGCGGATCGAAGTCGAGCAGCAATTGCCCTTCCCCGGCCGGCGAGCGGAATTCGATCTCGCCTTCTCCGGTGTCGGTATTGACGACGGTGATCAGGCCGCGGCTTTCGCCGCCCACCTGCAGTTCGAATTCACCGGGCGGCACTTGCTCGATTTCGACCTCGAATCGGGCGTTGCCCGGCGTGGCCTTGAATTCGGCCGTGCCGCGGGCCTCCGGAAGCACGTCGGTGGGCACCAGCGCGATTTCGAATTCCTCGGGCAGGTCGACCGGCGAGAAGTCGTCGCCGATGCCGCCGCTGCAGACGGCGCCGGGCTGGTTGGTCAGACGCTCGATCGGGAAGCTGCCGCTGCCCACGGTGGAGGTGTCGAACGTGACTTCGCCGGTGACGCAGTCGGAGAACACCACTTCCATGGTGCCGACCTGTTCGCCGAAGTTGGCGTCCGGGTCCTCGCCCTGCATGAAGGTGATGCCGTCGAAGGCGAACACCCGGGCGTCGATCATGTCGTCGTCGATATCACCCTGGGCGAACAGCCAGGACGGGTTGCCGGACGCGTCGAAGTGGGCCCAGTACAGCACGCCGGTCTTTTCGCCGTCGGGCAGCCTGGAGACCGAAACGATGAGGCCGTGGTTCTGCTGGTCGGGCTGGCCCCACCAACCGGTGAAGCCGCCGGTCACTTCGAGTGCCTGGGCGGTCAGGGCGGAAACGGCGAGCGCCGACGCCGCGGCGGTTTTCAACAGCAATCGGGATGGATTTTGAGGCAATAACATTTTCAATGGATTCACTCCTTGCAATGAAAGTCGGTGGTCGCCGGAAAAAACAGCGGCGGCACCTCCCTTGCGTATATGTTGTGGATGAATCCCCCTTGAGCCCGCCGCGTCCGCGCGACACGCAGCCGGATACGGTGGGCTCAACGCAAGTATATTGCATCGCTGGGCTTTAGTCCATTGATAAATATAGGTTTTATTTCGCGTAAATGTCGCATTTACGAAGCCGAAACGTGACGTATTGGGAGTTCACAGGCTGACTCTGGCGGTCAGCCTGCATGGCCGAAGTCGATCCTCGGCGCCGACCCGGGCGCCGAAAACTCAGTCTTCCGGCTGCGGGCCGTAGGCGTAATCACCGCCGGCCTCGAGCGCGCGTACATAGGCCGGTCGCGACTGGAATTTATGCACGTAGACCGCAATATTCGGGTAGTCGGCGCGCTTGATCGTGCCCCCGGCGAGCGCGGCTTCCAGCGGAAAACTCATCTGGATGTCGGCGGCCGAGATGTCGTCGCCGGCGAACCAGGGATGCTCGCCCAGGTACTCATCGACGTAGCTGAAGTGGGTTTCGATCTGCGGGATCGTGAACGCGGCATCCACCTGGTCGGCGATCTTGCTCGAGATCGGCCGGATGAAGAACGGCACCGGCGGCTGACGCAGTTTCGAGAACACCAGCTTGAGCAGCAACGGCGGCATCATCGAGCCCTCGGCGTAGTGCATCCAGTAGTTGAAGTTCCAGTAGCGCGCGTCGTCAACCGGCGGCGCCCACTGCGTATCGCCATGAGTGCGCGCCAGGTACTCGACGATGATCGCCGACTCGGCCAGCGTCTGCTTGCCCTCGGTGATCACCGGCGACTTGCCCAGCGGGTGCACCTTCTTCAATTCCGGTGGCGCCAGGTTGGTCTTGCTGTCGCGCTTGTAGTGCTTGATCCGGTATTCGCAGCCCAGTTCTTCGAGCAGCCACAGGATGCGGTGCGAGCGGGAGTTTTCGAGATGATGGAGTGTGATCATTGCGGCCTCGGGGTTTGGATTGTTCAAAATCCCATTATGCGGCTTTCGACCGCAGGTCATACGGTCCCGAGCTTGGTCGCCAGGAACACTTCGAACGCGGCGAAACCAAATCCGCGGGACGCCAAAAACTCCAGGTCGTTTGACACACGCCTGGCGACGCATTCCTCTTCTAGAGCACTGTTTATATTGCCAATATTCCTTTTATACTGTATACTTTAACAGCGCTCTAGCGGAGTCTATCCATGCATCATGCGGCCATCGATCTGCAAGCACAATCGGCTCGTAACCTGCACGAACTCGAATCCGAAATCACCGAGCTGGCTGCGCATATCCACGCGGCCACGTACCGGCTGCTGGAACTCGTTCGCGAGTTCGACGAGCGCGAGGGTTGGGGTGGGCCAGGAATGAAGTCGTGCGCCCATTGGTTGAACTGGAAGGTTGGAATTTCGCTCGGCGCCGCGCGCGAGAAAGTGCGGGTTGCCCACGCATTGAAGGATCTGCCGAAAATCAGCGATGCGTTCCGGCGCGGCATGGTCAGCTTTTCCAAGGTCCGCGCGATGACGCGCGTCGCGACGCCGGAAAACGAGGAATACCTGATGATGATCGCCCGTCACGGCACGGCCTCGCACGTCGAGCATCTGGTCCGGCATTTTCGCAAGGTCAAGCGCATCGAAGCGCTGGAGCACGAGAACCGGCGCCACGCGCTCCGCGAGCTGAACTGGCATATCGATGACGACGGCAGCTACGTGATCCGCGCGCGCCTGACCCCGGAACAGGGCGAGCGCGTGGTGAAGGCGCTCGAAGCCGCCTGCGATGAGAATGATTATGAGTTAAAAAACGTTCCCGCGGAAACGTGCGACGAGCCCGCCGTCGACCAGGTCAGCGATCCGGTCGCTGCGCGCCGGGCCGACGCGCTGGAGCGACTGGCGGACGCGTTTTTCGGCAAATCGGGCAGCACAGAATCATCCGCAGTCACCGGTGGCGACCGCTGCACCATCAATCTGCACACCACAGGTGACACGCTGGCTGCCGACGGCGAAACCGCGGAAGCCGAACTGGAATCCGGCGCACGCGTTTCCGCGGAAACGTCCAGAAGGCTCGCGTGCGATTGCGGACTTGTCCACTGGCACGAAGACCAGGACGGCTCGGCACTGAACGTCGGCCGAAAGACCCGAAGCATCCCGCCGGCGATTCGGCGCGCGCTGCAGCGTCGCGACCAGGGCTGCCGCTTTCCAGGCTGTAGCGCCCACAAATACGTCGATGCCCATCACATCGTTCACTGGGCCGACGGCGGCGAAACGAAGATGGGCAATCTCGTTTTGCTCTGCCGCCACCATCACCGCCTGGTCCACGAAGGCGGCTACGGCGCGCGCATGACCGTCAGCGGCCCGAAATTCACCGATCCGACCGGCCGCACGATGCCGACATCAGCCGAAACGCGTTCCCGCGGAAACGTCTTCGAACTGATCACCCGGAACCGCAACTCCGGCCTGGAAATCGGACCGGAAACGGCCATTCCGCTATGGGAAGGGGAACGAATGGACGACGGGATGGCGGTGGAGGGGTTGTTGCAGTTCGAATAGCGCGGCTCCCGGGCTGATTCACGCCGAATAGCGCCGGACCCGCATCCCTGACCTGATTTGCCTCTCTCATTGATTTCGTGCATCATTTCAGTCGAACGGGCGGTAAAACCTGGCGGGAGGGGCCATGCAGATTAACGATATCGATCGAAACAGGCGGATATTTCCAGCGGCCCGGCGCCGCTTTTTCAGGGAAACAGAACCGTTTCAGCGCTTCGGACGATCCAGAGTCGGAATAACTGGCGTCTCCGCCCGCATATTTCATATCCGGCGGCTTAGCCGATCATTTTCAAGTTAGGTTGCAATAAATGCTCTCCCGGACAGACAGTGCCGATCCAAAGTGGTATCCGGTAGCGATTCATAAGATTGATGAACTCCTTTCTAACCCGGATTTCTCATAGTGCTCCAACAACCTTCGCAGACCAAGCCTGGTAGTGCCAGATCCGAGTGGTCATGGTCGAAGTTGGCGATTATTTAGCCAGTTTCCG
>PBLG01000031.1 GCA_002722315.1 Lysobacterales bacterium
CCTCTAATTGATAGAAAATCAATGCTTTGGACGCCATAAAGGCCAAAAGCAACAACAAGGGCAAGATACCCCATGGCAAGAAAAATGGAAAGAGGAGGTGTTTTCACGGCATTTAACGTCCGAGCTAAGCGGCGCGCCTCTGGCGCGTCCGGTGGAGGCCCGATAGGGCCGGAACGTATTTGAGCGACTTGTTAAGTGACTGCATCTGGACAGATCTCGGCTATCTGACGTTGAAACAGCGCAATCATCTCTGGACCGGAATGCGGTTCCTTTTGGGGGTCGCTGTTTGGTTCTGTCACTTCATTGAGCAACAACAGCAGCCATTCTCTGTATATATAGCAGGATCGAGCTGCCCAGTCCAGACCAGGGAAATCCTTCATTTCATAAAATCTGTCAATGTGGGCAAGACGCTTGTTTCGAGCGTTTACCATCCGAGCGTGGAACGCCTCCCATTGGTTCATTTCAATTTCAAGATACGCGCAGACCCGATCGCTAGAAAATCGTCTCAGATTCTCGGGTAAATTATCGAATTTTGATAGGAAGTGCTTCCAGTGAGTCTCTTCACCGTTGGATCCAAAAAGCTGTGTCCACGTTAGGACAGCATCGGTATAGCAAATATCGACAAAACTAATCCAGGCTTCAGCTTGGGGACGCACGCGGACTATATGATCGAAAAACACACAAGCGCGAACGCAGTCATGAGTCAGTCCAAACTGAATCTTCAAATCTTCGTGAAAACGAGACTTAGTCACTTAACGTTTGAGCTAAGCGGCGCGCGTAAGCGCGTCCGGTGGAGGCCCGAAGGTCCGGAACGTACTTGAGCGGCTTGTTATAAATCTAGTCACCGCCGGCTCCGCACGTGCCTTCGCCACCAATCCCAAGATCGGAGGCATCAGAATTCTGATAGTAACCACCTTCGTTTCCCATGGGATTGTCGCCGTGCTGTTGGGGCCGGATTGGGGCGAAAAGGAAAAAATGCAGAAGGCCGCTCTGCGCAAACTTGGGCACTAGCTCCGGAGAATGCTCATTCATCACATACAGGATAAATAGCGGTCCGGCATAAAGAACGACCCAGGAAGCGACGATTTTTGAGATTGTCTGGAGGCGCCCCAGGCTCTTGTCCCGAAGGACTACTACGGTGGCTGTAGTCGCCACGATGACATGTGCCAAGAGAAGGCCGCCAAGAATTCCGTAAAGAATGTAGTTCACGATTTATAACTAGAAAATATGTGGCGAATTGTATTTTTATCGAATATCCGGGCGAAATGCGTGTTTATCGCGCATTTCGCTTCCGGATCTACCGGTAAGCTGTTGATTCCACGGACCTCGTAATTTTTTCCTCGGCTGATATGCGGCATTTTCCGACAACAGCTGTCGCATTTTCCTACGCGCATTCGTCGGCTTTTCCGATCGCAAGCCAGGAACGTCTCTGGCCGAATGGCCCTATTCTCATCGGGATTGCGAGCATGGCGGAGAAGCTCCTGGACAGGATGCGCCGGATCATTCGGCTGAAGCATTACAGCGTTCGTACCGAGAAAGCGTATCTGCACTGGGCGCGGCGGTTCATCCTGTTTCACGGCAAGCGTCATCCGAAGACCATGGGGGCCGAGGAGGTGACTGCATTTCTCAGCTACCTTGCCGTGGACCGGCATTGCGCGCCGGCCACCCAGAACCAGGCGCTGAACGGGGTGCTTTTCCTTTATCGGCGGGTACTGGAGATCGATCTTCCGTGGCTCGACGAAGTCGTGCGGGCCAAGCGACCGGCGCGGATTCCGGTCGTATTGACGATGGCTGAAGTCCGCGCGGTACTTGCCCATATGACGCCGCCCTGCGATCTCCTCGTTCGACTGCTTTACGGATCCGGGCTGCGGATCGGCGAGGCGACCGGACTTCGAGTGAAAGATGTCGATCTCGAACGGCGATCGATCACGGTGCGCGATGGAAAGGGTGCGAAGGACCGGATCACCGTCCTGGCCGATTCCTGCGTTACCGGCCTGTCGGAGCGAATCGAGCATTCGCTGGCGCTGTGCGCCGATGACCGGTTGCGCAGGCGCGGCGGCGTGATCCTGCCGCACGCGCTGGAGCGGAAATATCCGAATGCGCGATTCGAGGACGGCTGGCAGTTCGTGTTTCCGGCCCGGAATCTCAGCCGCGAGCCGCGCACGGGCCGAGTCGCCCGGTATCACGTCTTCAACAGTACCGTCCAGCGGGCGGTCAAGAGAGCCGCCAACCGGGCCGGCATTCGCAAACCGGTTACCTGCCACGTATTCCGCCACAGTTTCGCCACCCATCTGCTCGAATCCGGCGCGGACATCCGCACCATCCAGCAGCTTCTGGGGCATTCCGACGTCCGTACGACCATGATCTACACGCACGTCGTCCAGCGCGGCGCGCTCGGCGCCAGAAGTCCGCTCGACGGTCTCGGCTGAAACTGGAGTCTGCCTGGTCAAACCGTTCCCCTGCGTCCCTGACCCTGCCCTGTCTCGAGTCTAGCCCCGGGTTGCGGCATTTTGCAAGGGCGACGGAGATTTTCCGGAAACCGGAAACCCGAACCCGGAAACCGCGCATTTATAATCAGCCAACCAGCTAACCAGCTAACCAGCTAACCAGCCAACCAGCCAACCAACCAGCTAACCGCAGGTCAACGGCCCCGGAGAAAAAGCTTGTCCAGCTGCCCCATGTCCAGTTGCACCCAGGTCGGCCTTCCGTGGTTGCACTGGTCGCTGCGCTCGGTTCTTTCCATGTCGCGCAGCAGGCCGTTCATTTCCTCGATGGTCAGCTGGCGGTTGGCGCGGACCGAGCCGTGGCAGGCGGCGGGGGACAGCAGTTCGTCGACAGCCTGCTCCACGCGGCGGCTTTGCCCCAGCTCGACCAGGTCGGAGAGCACGTCGCGCACCAGGCCGGCCTTGTCGGCATTCGCCAGCAGCGCGGGTACGGCGCGGACCAGCACGCTTTCGGGGCCGGCGGCGGTGAGTTCGAAGCCCAGGCGCCTGAGATCGTCGGCGTGCTGTTCCAGCGCGCTGACTTCGCGCGTGGAGCAGCTCAGGGTCTCGGGAACAAGCAAGGGTTGGGCACGGATGCGGTCCTCGTTCCAGGCCAGCTTCATGCGCTCGTAGGTGATGCGCTCGTGGGCGGCGTGCATGTCGACGATGACCAGGCCGTGGGCGTTCTGGGCCAGCACGAACACGCCGTGAATCTGGGCCACGGCGAAGCCCAGCGGCGGGATGTGCTTGTCGTGTTCGTGCTGCTCGCCGGCCGGCCGATTCCCGGCCGCGGCGGCGAGCTGCGCGTAGCGCGAGATGGATTCGGAGACCGACAGCCCGAGGCCGCCCTGCCCGGCCGACTGCAGGCCCGACTGGTGGCCCGATGATCGAAGCCCGGACGCATGCGAGCCGCCGGCCGACTGCGACGCGCCGGCGAATCGATCTGCGCCGGACTGAACCGCGCCGTCGGTGCCGACGCCCGCCCCGGCGCGCGTATCGGCCAGCGCGCGGTTGAGCATGGAAAACAGGAAATCGTGCACCAGCCGGCCGTCGCGGAACCGCACCTCGGTCTTCTGCGGGTGCACGTTGACGTCGACCCGGGCCGGGTCGATGGCCAGCATCAGCACGTAGGCCGGATGCCGGCCCGAATACAGCACGTCGGAATAGGCCTGGCGGATCGCGTGTGTGACCAGTCGGTCGCGCACCAGCCGGCCGTTGACGAAGAAATACTGCATGTCGGCCTGCGAGCGCGAGAAGGCCGGGCGCGCGATCCAGCCGTGCAGCCTCAGCCCGCTGTGCTCGGTGTCTATCGACAACGCCGCATCGACGAAATCGCGCCCGCAGACCCGCTCGACCCGCGAGAGCCGCGCCTGGTCGTCGGTCGCACCCGGCAGGTTGCGGCTGGCCTTGCCGTTGTGCTTGAGCTCGAAGGCCACGTCCATCCGGGCCAGCGCCAGGCGCTTGACCAGTTCGTCGATGTGGTTGTACTCGGTGCGCTCGGTCTTCAGGAACTTGCGCCGGGCCGGGGTATTGAAGAACAGGTCGCGGACTTCGATGACGGTGCCCGGCGGGGTGGCGAAAGGCGTGATTTCGCCGGCCCTGCCACCGTCGCACTCGATGCGCATGCCGGATTCGGCGCCTTCCGGTCGCGAGCCCAGCGACAGCCGGGACACCGAGGCGATGCTGGCCAGCGCCTCGCCGCGAAACCCCAGGCTGGCCACGGCTTCGAGATCTTCCAGCGAGGCGATCTTGCTGGTCGCGTGCGGCGTCAGCGCAAGTTCGATTTCTTCGGCCGGGATGCCGCCGCCGTCGTCGGTGATGCGAATCCGCCGCTCGCCGCCGCCGTCGATCTCGATCCGGACCCGGCTCGCGCCGGCGTCGAGGCTGTTTTCGGCCAGCTCCTTGACCACCGAGGCCGGCCGCTCGATGACCTCGCCGGCCGCGATCTGGTTGACGAGATGTGCGGGCAGTCCGCGGATGGGCATCCGACTAGGCCACGGGTTCGTTCGGCAACATCAGGCGCGCCACCGGCTTGCCGCCGATGATGTGGCTCTGGATGATTTCCTCGAGGTCGTCCTCGTCGATGTAGGTGTACCAGACGCCGTCGGGATAGACGGCCAGCACCGGCCCGAGCTCGCAGCGGTCCAGGCAGCCGGCGGTGTTGGCGCGCACGCCGCCCGCCCCGGCCAGGCCCAGTTCCTTGAGCCGGGCCTTGGCCCAGGCCCGCAGTTCCGGCGAGCCGCATTGCGCGCACGACGGGCGATCGGCGTCCTCGGCGCGCTGATTGGTGCAGAAAAACAGGTGTTTGCGATAATACACGTCAATCCCTGCGGCGGTTCAATCCTTGGGGAAACTGTAAACCAGGTTGATCGTCGACAGGTAGTCCGTCTTTTCGCGGCCCGGCTCCACCTCGGTATTGTGGCGCACCAGGAAGCCGGTCTTCAGCGCCAGCGCATCGTTGATCGCCACGGTCAACGCGGTCTCGTTCTCGAGAAAGGTGTTGGAACTGCCGCTTTCGATCAGCGACCGGTTGGTCAGCTCCGCGGTTTCCGAGATCTGCAGACGGTAGTCGGCACCGCCTCGGGCGATCAGGTCGGTTTCGGTTTCGCCGGTGTCGCGAATTTCGGAATACCGGACACCGGGGCCGATTTCGACCGAGAGCGCCTGGCGTTCGGTGTCGATCAATCTACGGCCGTAGCCGATCGCCAGCGAGGTCTGAAACTCGAACGACGAGAATTTGTCGCGATCGAATCGGCCCACGCCCGTGACGTAGCTGACGTCGGACAGGGTGTAGTCGGTCTTGTTGTCGAACACGAACCGGTCGGCCTCGAGATCGCCGTCGGATTCCGAGCGCAGGTAAGACAGCCGCGACGCGTTGGTCCAGCGTTCGCGCGTGTACTTGAGCTTCAGCTCGGTATTGAGCGTTTCGGTATCCGTGTTGCCGCGCGCGAACACCAGTCCGAGTTCGCCCGAGCCGGTCCATTCGGCCGATGCGTCGGCGGCCGCGAACAGGCAAAGAAATATCGGCAGCATCGCGCCGCTACAGCGTGGGAAATTCATTCGTAATCGCTCCGTGCTTGAGTCTGTAAATGAAAGCAATTGTCCGGGCTTCGTCGGGCGCGGCGCGCCTGCGCGGGCAGTCCCAGCCGGTTCACAAGCCGTTCGGGCGGGATGGTAGCATTATCGGGTGGCGATGGCGTTCAGCTGGCCGCCGCCAAGCTCACCGTCGATTTTGCATCGATCTGGCCCGTGACGATTTCGGGGTGTAATTCGCGTGGGCAGTTGCGCAGTGCGCGCCATCCATTCAACGGCAAATACCGAAGACGACGCTTATGTCCAACAATGCCGAAATTGCAACCGACGCCGCGGCAGCCGACCCGCCCCACCGCGCCGACGACAGCGGTGCGCTGCGCGTCCGTCTCGCCGAGCGGCTGGCGCGCGTGCGCGCGGCGACGGAAACCCTGGTGGCGCCGCTACGCGCCGAAGACCAGAACCTCCAGTCGATGCCCGAAGTGAGTCCTGCCAAGTGGCACCGGGCCCACACCACCTGGTTCTTCGAAACGTTCATCCTGGCCGCCGAACTGCCCGGTTACCAGCCGTTCCACCCGGCCTTCGAAGAGCTTTTCAATTCTTATTACAACGCGGTCGGACGCCAGCACCCGCGCCCCAGGCGTTCGCTGCTTTCCCGTCCCGACGTCGAGGAGGTCGGGCAGTACCGCCGGCACGTGGACGCCGCGATGCAATCGCTCATCGCCGACTGCGACGAGCCCTGTCTTGCGCGCGTGGCGCCCCTGGTCGAGCTGGGCATGAACCACGAGCAGCAGCATCAGGAGCTTCTGCTGACCGATCTCAAGCACGCGTTCTCGTTCAATCCGCTGGCGCCGGGTCTGGGCACCGGCAGCCAGGGCTCGGGCGCCGCGCCGCGCCCGGTCGCGTTCATCGAGTTCGAAGGCGGCATGGTCGAAGTCGGCGCCGACGGACGGGAATTCTGCTTCGACAACGAAACGCCGCGCCACCAGGCATGGCTGCCGGGCGCGTTCGCACTGGCCGACCGGCCCGTGAACTGCGGCGACTTTTTGGACTTCATCGCCGACGGCGGCTATCGCGAGCCGCTGCTCTGGCTCTCCGATGGCTGGGCCTGGGTGCAGGAAAACGGCATCGAGGGACCGATGTACTGGACCCGCCGCGACGGCGACTGGCGCATTCTCACGCTCGATGGCGCGCGTGACATCGATCCGGCCGAAACGATGTGCCACCTGAGCTTCTACGAGGCCCATGCGTTCGCCGAATGGTCGAATGCCCGGCTCCCCACCGAGGCCGAGTGGGAATCCGTCGCCGCACGCCGGCCCTGCCGCGGCAACTTTGCCGGTTCGGGACGGTTTCACCCGGGCACACCGGAGCAATCCGACGGCCGGCAGCCGGCCGCGATGTTCGGCGACGTCTGGGAATGGACCGCGTCCGCCTACGGCCCCTACCCCGGCTTCAGGCCCGCCGCCGGCGCGATCGGCGAATACAACGGCAAGTTCATGGCCAACCAGATGGTGCTCCGGGGCGGCAGCTGCGCCACGCCGGACGGCCACGCCCGGGCCAGCTACCGAAACTTTTTCTACCCGGCCGATCGCTGGCAGTTCAGCGGCGCGCGCCTGGCAAAGGACATCGAATGAATCAGCAGGAAAAACTGCATTTCGCCGACGACGTCATCGAGGGTCTTTCGGCCTCTCACCGCTCCATTCCGTGCAAATACCTGTACGACGAGCGGGGCTCCGAATTGTTCGAGGGCATTTGCGACACCGAGGACTATTACGTCACTCGAGCCGACATCGCGCTGCACGAAGCGCACCGCGACGAGATCGCCGAGGCCGTCGGCCCGAATGCGCATATCATCGAGTTCGGCTCGGGTGCAGGCATCAAGATCCGAATCATTCTCGAAGCCACCCACCCCCGTGCGTATACGCCCATCGAGATTTCCGGCGAGGCGCTGGCGCAGTCGGTGGAGGCGCTGTCCGAGCAGTTTCCCGATCTGGAAATCCGCCCGCTGCAAGCCGACTACACCAAGCCGGTGCCGGACGAGGCGCTGACGCTCGATCCGCCGGCACGCCACCGCGTGGTTTACTTCCCGGGCTCGACGATCAGCAACTTCACGCACACCGAGGCGCACGAGTTCCTGACCCGCATGGCGCGTATCGCCGGCCCCGGCGGCGGCGTGCTGATCGGCGTCGACCTGATCAAGCCGATCGAACGCCTGGAACGCGCCTACGACGACAGCGACGGCGTGACCGCGGCGTTCAATACCAACCTGCTGCGCCGGCTCGAATCCGACCTGGACGCCACGCTGGAGCGCGACGCGTTCGAGCATCGCGCCATCTACAACGAAGACCGGCAGCGCATCGAAATGCACCTGGTCGCCACCCGGCCCACCAAGATCGAGCTCGACGGCAAGCGCTTCGATTTCGACACCGGCGACAGCATCCATACCGAGAACAGCCACAAGTATTCGATCGAGGGCTTCCGCGCGCTCGTAAAGGGCACCGGCCTGCACCCGGTCACGACCTGGACCGACCCCGACAGGCTGTTCAGCATGCATTACCTGGAAACGGATTTGACGCCATGAATACGCTCGACCGAATCGTGACCCAGCTCGACCAGGCGCTGCGCGTATCGCTGGCGCCGGCGCCGGCCGCCGACCGCGAATCGCCCGGCGGCAAGCTGCCGGAGGCCAGCCTCGAGCGCGACGACCGCGAGCACGCAGCCGGCCTGATGCGCATCAACCATACCGGCGAAGTCTGCGCCCAGGCGCTTTACGCCGGCCAGGCGGTCACCGCAAGGTTGCCCAGGGTCCGGGCCGAGATGGAGCAGGCCGCGCGCGAGGAAATCGACCACCTTCGCTGGTGCGCCGAGCGTCTCGACGCCCTCGGCAGCCATCCCAGCCGGCTCAACCCACTGTGGTATGCGGGCTCGTTCGCAATCGGGGCTGCCGCGGGGTTTGCCGGCGACAAGTGGAGCCTGGGATTCGTCGAAGCCACCGAGCGCCAGGTCGAGGCCCACCTCGATTCGCACCTGGACAGCTTGCCGGAAGCCGATGAACGTTCGCGCGCAGTGGTGTCGCAGATGAAGGAAGACGAAGCCCGCCACGCCGAACTCGCCGCCCAGTCTGGCGCCGCGCGCCTGCCGCGGCCGATCCAGGGCGCGATGGCGGTCACCGCCGGCTTGATGAAATGGGTCGCTTACCGGGTCTGATGGGTTCGGAGATCGGTTGGCGGGGAGAATTCGCAGGCGTGCGCCTGCACGCGAATCGGGTAGCGCTTTATCGGTGGGTGTTCGCCTGCAAGCCGGCGCCTGCCGGCAGCTCGTGGCTTCGTGGCCGCAAAAGAATCAGAGGTTGCGCCCGTAGAACAGCTCCTGCATCTCCTTTCGCAGGCGCCGGTCGATCTTGCGTCGCTGGGCCACCGGCAGATCATCGGCCTTGAGCCCGAACAGGTAGTTGTCGAGTTCGAATTCCTTCAGGCACATCTTGGTGTGGAACAGGTTTTCCTGGTAGACGTTGACGTCGATCATCTGGTAGGCGTTGCGGGTATCGCGGCTGAAGTAGTCCTGGATCGAGGTGATCTTGTGGTCGATGTAGTGCTTGCGCCCGCGCACGTCGCGCGTGAAGCCGCGGACCCGGTAATCGACCGTGACGATGTCGGATTCGAAGCTGTGAATCAGGTAGTTCAGCGCCTTGAGCGGCGAAATCACGCCGCAGGTGGCCACGTCGATGTCGGCCCGGAAGGTTGAAATACCGTCGTGCGGGTGGCTTTCGGGGTAGGTATGGACCGTGATGTGGCTCTTGTCGAGATGAGCCAGCACGGTTTCGGGCAGCGGGCCCGGCGCCGACGAGGAAATGGTCGAACCCGGCGGCACCGGCTCCTCGGCGATCAGCATCGTCACGCTCGCGCCCTGGGGATCGTAGTCCTGTCGGGCGATGTTGAGAATATTCGCGCCGATGATGTTCGAAACGTCGGTGAGGATCTGCGTCAGCCGCTCGGCATTGTACGCCTCGTCGATATAAGCGATATACTTTTCGCGCTGCTCGCTGGTCGTCGCATAGCACAGGTCGTAGATATTGAAGCTCAACGCCTTGGTCAGGTTGTTGAACCCGTGTAGTTGGATGCGACTTCTTGCCATTTATGGATCCCGTTTCAGCCTGTGAGTTAAAGCTCGGCATTATCGCTTAAACTGGCAGACTATTTCAAAATTGCGGAAATGCTGATTTGACTCGCCCCGTCACAGGCGTGAAAATGACATATCGTGCGCCGTGGGGATTATGATGCAACCTATTCAGAAATTGATCATTATCAAGCAGGATCAGACGAATGCGTGACTTTCAGTTCTATCCGGTAGACCGGGTTGCGATGGACCACTTCCTGGAGCTGTGCAAGCGCCAGCACTATCCGGCGCGCGCGACCGTGATGCGTCCCGGCGACTCCGGCCAGACCCTGATGTACGTGATAGAAGGCTCGGTGACCGTCTCTACAGAAGGCGACGACGGACGCGAACTCATCCTCAGCTACCTGAACCCGGGCGATTTCATCGGCGAAATGGGTCTTTTCATGAGGCCTGCAAACCGCGAAGTCCTGGTGCGCACCAAGACGAAGTGCGAACTGGCCGAAATTTCCTATGCCGCGCTGCGCGACGCGCTGGAAGACGAACTCAAGGACCACGCGCTGGAAATCATGACAGCGATCGGCGCCAAGCTCGCCCAGCGGCTGCTGCAGGCCCGGCGCAAGGTCGAACACCTGGCATTCCTGGACACCCAGGGCCGCGTGGCCCGCACGCTGATCGATCTGTGCGGCGAACCCGACGCGGTCTCGCACCCGGAAGGCACACAGATCCGGATCACCCGCCAGGAAATATCGCGCATCGTCGGCTGCTCCCGCGAAATGGCCGGGCGGGTCATGAAGACGCTGGAGGAAGAAGGCATGATCCGGGCCTCGGGCAAGACCATCGTGGTGCTGGGCACCTACAAGGGCTCCGCGCCGGCCTGAAGCGCCCTGATTTTCTCGGATCCGGAGTTGGGTTCGCGTAGCGAGCGGAAGAATGACGGTGGCCGCCGTAGCGCAGAATCCGCAGTGTACGGCGTTTGCACATGAGGAATCCGAGCACCGCCAGACGCCGCCAAGCGCCCGCGCAGCACCACTGAAACCGTCGCGAGCGGGTGGCTGGCGGTGGCCGCCGGCGCGCAGGAACCGCAGTGTACGCCTTGTTACATGAGGATTCCGAGCACCGCCGGACGCCGCCAGGCGCCCGCGCAGCAGGTTTCAGCCTGTGTTTTGCAGGCCTTGTGCAATCCCGTGCACAGTCGCAATCAGCACCTGCTCCAGTTCCTCGTCCTCGCGATCCCCGGCGCGCCAGCGCGCCAGGGTCTCGACCTGGACGAAGCTCATCGGGTCGACGTAGGGATTGCGCAGCAGGATTGAGCGCTTCAGCGTTTCATCGCCTTCCAGCAGTTCCGATTGCGCCTTGAGCGTGCATATCCAGGCTTTCGTACGTTCGAATTCGGCGTCGATCAGCGGGAAGAATCGCTCACCGGCCGCCCCGGCCAGGCCAGCGTAGCGTCGGGCAATATCCAGGTCGGCCTTGCTCATCGCCATTTCGGCATCGTCGAGTACGGTGCGCACGAAAGGCCAGTTGTCGGTCATCTCGACCAGCGTGGTCTCGCCGACCGCGCCTGCCAGGGCCTCCAGCCCGCTGCCCAGTCCGTACCAGCCCGGCAGCGCGTGGCGGCTCTGGGCCCAGGAAAACACCCACGGAATGGCGCGCAGGCCCTCGATCCCGGCATCCGGCCTGCGCGAGGCCGGGCGCGAACCCATGCGCATTCGCTCGATGACGTCTATGGGCGTGGCCAGGCGAAAATAATCCTCGAAACCCGGTTTGTCGCAACGGTTGCGGCTACCGTCGCCGTAAACCAGTTCGCGATAGGCGTTCCTGCTCAACTCGGCCAGCCGATGCATGTGATCCTTCCACGATGCCTTGACCCGGTCCTCTCCGGACGCCCCGAAGCGCCCGGTACTGGCGCGAATGACTGCGCCGGCGGTCTGTTCCATGTTTCTGAGCGCGATCGGGCGCAGCGCGTACTTGCGGTGAATCACTTCGCCCTGCTCGGTCAACCGCAGCCGGCCCGCCACGCTGCCGGCCGGCGCGGCCAGGATGGCGCGGTGGGTCTTGCCGCCGCCGCGACCGATGCTGCCGCCGCGGCCGTGGAACAGCGCCAGCTTCATTCCGGCCTCTCGAAACAGGCCAACCAGCTTTTCCTGGGCGTCGTGCAGCGCCCAGCGCGACGCGACCAGCCCGCCATCCTTGTTGCTGTCGGAGTAACCCAGCATGATCATCTGCCGACGATCGCGCCTGTCCAGCAACCGCTTCCAGAGGTCCAGGCCCAGCAGGCCGCGCATCACGCCTTCGGCCGCGTCCAGGTCGTCGACGGTCTCGAACAGCGGCACGAAATCGAAGCCGCCGTCGTCGATGCCGGCCGCGCGGGCGACGAACCAGGCGGCCAGGACGTCATCTGCATTGCGGCTCATGCTCACGATCAACGTCTGTACCGACATCGTGCCGAAGCGCTCGCGTGCCTGGCGTGCGGCCTCGAGCAGCCGATAGACCGGGTGGTCGCTGGCGCCCGTCTCGTACGATGAATCGGCCAGCACCTCGCACAGGCGCTCGGTCCTGGCGGCGTGGTCGCGTTCGGGCCAGGCTGCATCGCCCAGCAGATCGCCCACGGCTTCGTGCAGGTCGCCCGAATCCACGCGCAGATCGAGTGCGGCCAGGTGGAATCCGAAAATCCCGACCCGCCTGCGCAGGCGGTCAAGTGGAAACAGCCCGGCGCGCTCGCCGCGGTGGACCAGCATGCTGTCGGCGATCAGCCCGAGGTCGGCCAGGAACTCCTCGGCGTCGCGGTAGCCCAATCGATCGTCGGCGAGCGTTTGCGACAGCCTGCGGTCGACAAAATTGAGCAGCCGCCGGTATGGCATGTCGGCATACCGCCTCGGCACCCGATCGGCGACGTCGGGCATCCGCTCGCCGTAATCCGCGAGACGCTGGTGCAATTCATCCCGAACCTCGATACGACCCAGCGTGTGGCTGAGCAACCGGTTCAGGCGCCGGACCTCGCGCTGGTAATTGCCGATCACCTGGCGGCGCTGTTCCGCCAGGGTATCGACCACCGTGTCGGGACCCACGTTGGGATTTCCGTCCATGTCGCCACCCACCCAGGAACCGAAGCGCAGAATTGCCGGCAGCCGGGCCGGGTCGACGTCGACGTCCCAGACCGCCTTGATCGCTTCGGCCAGGTTTTCGTGCAGCACCGGGGTCACACGGTAGAGGACGTTGGCCAGGTAGTAGTGCGCATGCTCGGCTTCGTCGGCCACTGTCGGTCGAACGGCCGATTGTTCCGCCGTCTGCCAGGCGATGGTCAGCTCCATTCGCACTCGGTCGATGAGCTTGTGCAGGGTGCGCGGGGACTGCGTGGTATCGAAGCGCTGGACCAGATACTTGGCCATGCGCTGCTCCTTTTCCAGGATGGAGCGCCGGGTGGCCTCGGTGGGGTGCGCAGTCAGCACGGGCTCGATCAGCAGGTCTTCGAGCATCGGCTTGAATTCGTCAAAGCCCATGCCGTCGTCGCGCAGTCCCGCGAGCACCGCCTCCAGGCTCTCGGGCTGCGGCTCGCTCCCGGCTGCCCAGGCGCGCTGGCGCCGGATCCTGTGGACCTGTTCGGCGAGGTTCACCATACGGAACCACGCGGCGAAGCCGCGGACGAAGTCCAGTGCCCGGGCTGGCCCGTCGAAACGGCAACGGGCTTCCAGGGCGTCGCTACCGGTCGCGCCGTTGCGCCTGTCGATGGCCGCGGCCCGGGCGCTCTCGACGCGCATGAACAGGCGCTCTCCGCACTGCTCGCGCAACAGGTCGCCCACCATGCTGCCAAGTTCGCCCACGTCGTCGCGCAGAGGATCGTGCTCGTCGGGGAAATCGATTTCTTCGCGCTTCATCGGGGTTCCTGCCACGGCAATTGATTCAACATGGTAGCGGCAGCGGTGGGAAGATTGTGTCCGGGGTTTCGTCGCCGGGTCGGTTCGTCGTTTGGTCGTTTGATCGATTTGTCGGGAACGACCAAACGACGAAGCGACGAACCACCGAGCCGGTTAATATCACGCTCTGTTCCACCCCAGCACCGAAATGAACGCAGAACTCGATCCATCCAGCGCCCAGTCTTACGAATCCAGTCCTTACGCAACGCTTGTCCTGAACCTTGGCCGGGCGCTGCTGCGGGTGGGCTCGCCGGCCCACAGGCTCGAGTCGGCAATGCAGATCATGGCCGAGCGTCTGGGACTGACCGCCGAATTCTTCTGCACGCCGACCGCACTGATTGCATCGCTGGGCGACGGCAACCGGCAGCAGACCTACCTGGCGCGGGTCGAACCCGGCGGGCCGGATCTCGGCAAGCTGTCCGAACTGACCGAAGTCATGGAGGCGCTGGCCAGCGGAGCGCTGGATCCGGTCGCGGCCGACGCGCGGGTGCGCGAAATCGATGCGCGACCGGCGCACCATCGCGGAATTCCCTTGCTGATGGCCTACGTGCTGGTATCGGCCGGCGCCTGCACGCTGATCGGCGGCGGGGGGCGCGAAGCGATACTCGCGGGGCTGCTCGGCAGCATTACCGGCACCAGCGTAATCCTGCTGTGGAAGCGTGCCGAACTGTCGCGGTTGCTCAATCCGCTCAGCGCCGGCCTGGTGACGCTGGTCGGCTCGATATGGTGCGGGCTCGACCCGCAGACTGCACTGATGCCGGCGGTGATTGCCGGCATGATCACCCTGGTGCCGGGCATGGACCTGACCGCCGCGACCCGCGAGCTCGCCACCGGCCACCAGGTCTCGGGCGCGGCCAGGCTGGCCTCGACGATCGTCGTTTTCGCGCTGCTCACCGTGGGCCTGGCGCTGGGAAGCTGGATTGCCCAGCAGTTCACCGGCCCGGTACCGCTGGTGCCGGGCTCCGCCCTGCCCGCCTGGCTGGTGCCGGTCGGCCTGGCCACGGCCGCGCTGGGATTCGTCGTGCTGTTCCAGGCCGCCTGGAGGGACTGGCCATGGATAGTGCTGGCCTGCCTGCTGGCATGGACGGCCAGCACGTTCGGCGGCCTGTTCGGCTCGCCGGTGCTCGCCGCGTTCATCGGCGCGCTGATGGTCGGCATTGCGGGCAACCTCTTCGCGCGCTGGTCGCGGCGGCCGGGCTCCATCATGCACCTGCCGGGCCTGATACTGCTGGTGCCCGGCTCCATCGGCATGCGCAGCCTGTCGGCGCTGGTCGGGCATGACGTGCTGTCGGGCATCGAGACCGGTTTCCTGGCCATCATGATCGCCGTGGCGCTGACCTCCGGCCTGATCCTGGCCAGCGCGCTGGTGCCGCCCAGGATCAGCCTCTGAGCGTTACCGATCCGTCCGTATGGCCCGCGAGGTGCAACCAAAAACTGGGTAAACTTGCCACGATGAGCGAAATCGATATCCGAAAGACCCATTCCTTCGACCTGGAGGGCGCGCAGCAGGTGGCCGACGACCTGGCCCGTGACCTGTCGGAAAAATTCGACGTGGACTACGGCTGGGACGGCGATGTGATCCTGTTCGAGCGGGCCGGCTGCCACGGCGAAATCGAAGTGGACGCCGAGTGCGTGCACGTGCATGCGAAGCTGGGTTTCTTTCTCAGCTACCTCAAGCCGGCGGTGGAGCGGGAAATCAACCGCTACCTGGACGAACATTTCGTGCGCGGCAAGGACACCGGGACCGAACGGTGAGTCTGATCTCGCACAGATACCCGAAAAGGCCAAAAGCAGGACACGAAGAGCACGAAGAAGGCACCAAGGTCACGAAGAAGGGCTTTGGAGGCTGAAACCGGTCCACCGTCGCGTTCTTCGTGTTGTCTTCGCAAGACTCGCATTCAGGCAATGCCGGGAAGCAACTAAAAGCGCTTTCCTGTCAACGATCGGATCCTCCGCCGGTCGCGCTTGTCGGGCCGCCCGTCCGGCGCCGACTGCCGGGTCAGCCGTTTCTGTTCGGCCGCCAACTCGCGCTTTTCGACGCTGGCCGGCGTTTCCGCGTAGAGCGCCTGGGCCGCGCTGGCCGGCCCGCGCTTCTCGGCCAGACCCTCCACCACGATCTCGAACTCGACTTCCCCGCGCACGATCCGCAGCCTGTCGCCCACGCTCACAGCGCGCGCGGGCTTGCAGGCATGCCCGTTGACCGAAACATGTCCGCCGCGAACCGCCGCCTGCGCCAGCGAGCGCGTCTTGAAGAACCGCGCCGCCCAAAGCCACTTGTCGATGCGAACCGAATCAGTCATCTGGTCGTCTTGTCCTTTCGTCTGATCGTTTAGTCCTTTATCGCGCGATTCCGATATCGGTAAAGCCTAATCGACGTAGCGCCCGGGCGCACGGCGACGCAATTGCGCCCGTGTCGAAGGCGACTCTAATCGCGCCGCTCGGCCACCTCTTCCAGGTGTTCCAGCCGGCTGTTTATCTTCCTGAGTTCGGCCAGCAGCTGTCGCCGCTCCTCGGCCTCCTCGTCCTCGTGAATCGCATTCGTGGCGCTGACGATAATGGCGATGAACAGGTTGAGCACCATGAAGCTGGAGACGAGGATGAACGGGACGAAGAACATCCACGAAAGCGGAAATTCCTCGAGCATGGGCCGTGCGATGCCCGACGACCAGGATTCCAGCGTCATGATCTGGAACAGCGAAAAGAAGCTTCGGCCCAGGTGACCCCAGTACTCGGGCACCGCTTCGCCGAACATCATCGTGCCCATCACAGCGAAGATGTAGAACACCAGCAGCAACAGCGCCGCGGTCCAGCCCATGCCGGGCAGCGCTCGCATCAGCGACTCGATGATGTTGCGCAGGCGCCGGACCTGCGACAACAGGCGCAGGACTCGAAGAATCCGCAGCGCTCGGAGCACTTCCAGCGGACCGGTGGCCGGCACCAGCGCGATGCCCACGACCAGGAAATCGAACACGTTCCAGCCGGACCTGAAGAACCGGAAGCCGAAGGCGTAGAGCTTGACCAGGATTTCGACGACGAAAACCGCCAGCACGACCTGGTTGATCAGAATCAGAGCGCCGCCGATTCTTTCCATGATCGCGGGCGAGGTTTCCAGACCGAGAATCACCGCGTTGATCAGGATCAGCGCGATGATGAAGTTGCGCGGACCGGCGCTTTCGATCCAGCGGCCCAGGCGAGCGCGGAAACCCGAGCTGTGCGGTTCGGTCATGAGTCAGATCATCCAGGTTGAGTTGATGTCGAGTCGCGTCAGTCGTCGTCGCGCCCGCCGGTGCGCGCGACACGGTGCCGTTCGGTCCAGTCCGCGCCCCGCTGCATCAGGCCGACGAAGGACTTCGAGTCACCTTCGAGCACCGACGCTTCCAGTGTTTCCAGCGAGCGCCGCAGTGCGGCCAGCATCGTACCTTCATAGGGGTTGAGCCGCTGGATTTCAAAGTACAGCTCCGGGTTCTCGGCCGCCACGTCGGTCGCGATATCGAGCTGGCGCTGAAACGTGGTCGATGAAATCGCGGCCAGTTGATCCGCGCCCACGTCCGAATCGGCCAGGGCCGCGCCGAAGGCGACATTGAGCGCATGCGACAGTCCGAGCACCCAGGCCATCAGTCGGTCGTGCTCATCCAGCGACACTTCCACCAGCGCGGCCATGGTCTCGTCGAACAATGCCCGCGCCTGCCTGACGGCGCCCGCGTTGCCGCAGTCGGCAAGCAATACGTGATGGCCGGCCAGCAAACGGGTATCGGGCCCGAACATCGGGTGCACCGAGCAGATCTTCAGCCCGGCCTCGGCGGCGCGCCGAAGTGCGCCGACCAGCGGCGCCTTGATCGACGCGACGTCGAATAGCAGGCCGGCCGGCCGTAACAGGGCCAGTTCTTCGATGATCCGCCGGCTGGCGTCTATGGGCGCGGCAACCACGATCAGGTCCACGTCCAGCGGTGCCTCCCGCCAGTCGCTGAATACGTTCACGCCGTCGCCGTCCACCGCGGCATCGGCGACCGTCACGTCGAAACCCTGGCTGTCGAGGAAGCGAACCAGCCAGCGCCCCATCCGCCCGGCTCCGCCGACGACCAGCGCGCGCCGGCCCTCGCCGCGCGCCGAAAGCGCCACGCGCTCGGTTTCCTGGCGAGTCAGCGAAGCCTCGATCAGCGTGGTAAGAAGGCGCTCGGCCACGTCCGGATCCAGCCCGGAATCCGCCGCATGAGCGCGCACGCCATCCAGCACCTGGCGCTCGCGTCGGAAGTCGCGCAGCTGGCGCCCGGCCGACTTCTTGATCCGCCCGATCTCGGAAACGATGCGCTGGCGCTCGGCCGCGCGCTCGACGAGCTCCCTATCGATCCGGTCCAGCTCGTCGCGAAGCGCCTCCAGCGATTTGCCGTTTTGTTCAGTCATCGAGCTTCCAGTCAATGGCTACAAAAGTCTTTTTTTGCCACGGATCAACGCGGATTGACGCAGAGAAAGATCGCTGAAAAGGGAGCGGCTGTCTGACGGTGGCCGCACCATTTTCCCCGTCGCCGAAACGTCGTCGAGCAGCGTAGCGAGCGGACGCCTGACGGGGATCGCCGGCGCGCAGGATCCGCAGTGTACGTTCAGGTACATGAGGATTCCGAGCACCGCCGAGCCCCGTCAGGCGTCCGCGCAGTAGCTGAGCGTCGACGTTTCATGCTCGGCCCATGAACTCGCCGCTCTCCGTATTGACTTTTATACGCTCCCCCGGCGTCACGTAGTCGGGCACCATCACTTCCAGCCCGGTTTCGGTCGTGGCGGGCTTGGCCGATCGGCTGGCGGTGGCGCCCTTCATGACCGGCGCGGTGTCGGTGACTTCGAGCTCGACCGACTGCGGCAGCTGGATGGCCACCGGCGCACCCTCGATCAGCAGCACGTAGACGCCGGCCAGGCCGTCGGTGACGAAACCCGTCGCATCGCCCATGGCAGCGAGGTTGAGGGTGTACTGGCTGAAATCTTCGTCGTCCATGAACACGAACTCGTCGCCGTCACGATATGAAAACGTCGATTGACGGCGCACCAGGTCGGCTTCGCGCACCATATCGTCGCCCTTGAGCGTCAATTCCTGGCGATCGCCCCCGGGGATTGCTTCCAGCTTGAACCGGAACAGCGTGCCGCCGCCGCGCGCGGTTGGCGTGGAGCGCGAAAGGTCTCGCACTGCCCAGACCCGACCGTCGTGCTCCAGCACGAAGCCCCGTTTGATTTCGCTTGCTCTTGGCATCGCCGTCGATCCGTTTTGGAAGGACGCTAGTTTATCTGCGTTTCGCGACGACCGAACCACGCCGATGGTCTTCCGGACAGGCAATCGCCGGAAATGGCCGGTGTGCATAATGCGCACTTCGTCCGACGAAACGGTCCACCGATGCAAGCGAAGCTTTCATTTTCGAGAATCCTGCTGACCAGCCTGCTGTCGTTCACCGCGCTGCTGCTGGCCGCCTGGTTTGGCGGCCGCATGTTCATGGAAGGAAGCCGGATGCCGACCGAGGGCACGCAACGGCTCGCGGGCCTGTCGCGGCCGGTCGACGTCGTCTTCGATGCGCGCGGCATTCCGCGCATCTATGCCGAAACCGACGCCGACGGGCTGCGCGCGCTGGGCTGGCTGCACGCCGGCGAGCGCCTGTTCCAGATGGAGTTGCTGCGCGCGGTCGCGCGCGGCGAGATCTCCGAGATCGTCGGACCGGCCGGCCTGGAGAGCGACCTGCTGCACCGCCAGTACGGCTTTGCCCGGCGAATCGAGAACGACCCGCCGCAACTCGCGCCGGAGATCGAGACGCTGCTCGACGCCTACGTCGGCGGCATCAACGCGCGCATCGAAAGCGGTCGGCCGCTGCCGCCGTCGTTCGCGCTGATGGGGCGAACGCCGCGATCCTGGACGGTTGACGACGTGCTGATGCTGGCCTACTACCAGACCTGGTATCCGACCACGCTGGTCCAGCGACTGGCCGAAGCCTGGCGTGAAGTGGCGAAGGCCGGCGGACGGCCGGCGGTCGAATGGCTGAAGGAGTTGCCGGCCTGGGGCATACCCAGCGTACCGGCCCAGCGCATGACCGAGGCGTCCAACACCTGGGCGGTGGCGCCGGAGAAGTCGGCCAGCGGCCACGCGCTGCATGCCTCCGACCCGCACCTGGATTACACCATGGCGCCGGGCCTGTGGTATGCCGCGGGCATACACACGCAGCAGTCCCTGGACGTTGTGGGCGTCACGCCGCCGGGCCTGCCGTTCGTCGCCATGGGTCACAACGGCCGCATCGCTTTTGCCTTCACGGTGGCGCCGGTGGACCTCTACGAGGTATACCGATTCCAGCGATCGACGGAAGACCCCGGCCGGCTCGTCGGCCCCGACGGAGACTTCCCCATCGTCGAACGGGAGGAGGCTTTTCGGGTGCGCGACCGCGACCATCCGGTCGTGAGGACGATATCCACGACGCGCTACGGGATCGTGCTGGACCAGGACGATAGCGGCGCCGAAGTGCTGCGCTGGGCCGGGTTCGAACTCCCCGTCGCACGCCTGGTCGCGAACGGTCTCGAGATCAACCGCGCCGGGAATTTCGAATCGTTCCGGGCCGCGGCCAGCGACATGGGTGCGCTGTCGGTCAACTGGAGCTATTCCGACCGCGCGGGCAACATCGGCTACGTGCAGTCGACGCCGATTCCGATTCGGCAGCACGAAACCTTCTATACCACGCTGGAGGGCGCGGAGCCGACCAACCACTGGCGCGGCTTCGTGGCGGCCGATCAGCGCCCGCACTCACTCAACCCGGAACAGGGGTGGCTGGCCAATTCCAACAATCACGCGGCAATCGACAGCCCGTGGCCCATGCCCGGCTTCTACAAGCACCTGCGCATGCGCCGCGCGGCGGCCTGGCTTTCCGGCGGCAATGAATTCACTGCGGCCGACATGCACGCAATGCAGATGGACTACACCTCCGAGCGGGCGCTGAAATGGAAGGACTGGCTGGCCGGGATCGCCGCCGACACCGGGCGCGAACGGATTGCAGCGGAGCTGCGCGCCTGGGACGGCGTGATGGACGCCGGGTCGGAAACCGCCGGCCTGTTCGCGCTGTGGTGGCAGTTCCTGCCGCGGCACATCTTCGACGACAGCGAGCTGGCCGACTGGCGCATCGGCAGGACCCTGCTCGACGACTGGATTAGCCTGCCGCCCGACGACTTCGACCTGGCCACGATGCCGCCTGACATCGCCGCCCAGCGAGCGCTGGAAGACACCTTGCGGCACGGCATCCGGCCGCTGGGCGCGATCCAGACGCTCACCATCGCCCACCCGCTGGCGCAGGCCGGACTGCTGGACGCCTGGCTGAATCTCTCGCGCGGCCCGATCCCGATCGGTGGCGGTCCGGGCAGCCTGAACGTCACCTACCACAGCTTCGACGCCGCCCGCGTCCAGCTGACCGCTCGCGCCGGCGCCTCGATGCGCTTCGTCATGGACTGGTCCGATCCCGACGCCTTCACGCTCAACCTGACGCTGGGTCAGTCCGGCCACCCGCTGAGCGAGCACTTCGACGACCAGCTGGAGGACTTCCTCACGGGCACCCCGTGGACCGTCCCGTTCGATCGCGCGGAAGTGGCGCGGCACGCGGCGAGCTCGCTGAGGCTCGAGTAAAGACCGACGATCTCAGCGGCTGTCGTTTCGGATCTCGTTTCGGCATCCGGGCAGCGCTTCGAGCTCGGCCCGAAGTTTCCCGGCGCCCGCGCCGGCCAGTTCGACCACCCGATCGACCCGATCGAAGTGCAGCAAGCGGATCCCGGGCAGTTCGGGCTTGATGTAGATGTCGGGGCTTGCATGCTCGGCCTTTTCGCGCACGATGGACTGCTGCATGATCTCGAAGGTGCTGAACAGCAGGTCGGTGATGTTCGGCTTGCCGTCGCGGGCCTCCCGGCGGGTACCGGAAACGTCTATCGCGACCACGAAATCGACATCTTCGAGCAGGTCGAGCGGCAGCGGGTTCGATGCGCCGCCGTCGATCAGCAGCTTGTCGCCGAGCGCGACCGGTGCGAACAGGCCGGGCACCGCCATGCTGGCTTTCAACGGGGTGAGCAGCTCGCCCGTGCGGAACACCTGGGCCTCGCCGCTCCAGTAATCGGTCGCCACGATGACCAGGGGTTTATCGAGTTCGGCGAAACTGCGCGCGTCGAACCTTTCGGCGATGAATTCGATGAACCCGCTGGCGTCGATGAAACTGCCGTTTGCGAGGTCGATTTCCACCAGTTCCCGCCAGCCCGGTGCGCCATTGTCCGTCAGCAGACCGGAGAACGGGTTCAGCGCGGACTCGCCGAACTCGCGAAACAGTTGCTGGATCTGCCCCGACTCCAGCCCTGCCGCATGCAGCGTGGCGATGATCGCACCGATGCTGGTACCGGCAACCGCCGCGGGCTCGATCTGCATCGTCTCGAACACTTCCAGCATGGCGATATGAGCCAGGCCGCCTGCGCCGCCGGACCCCAGGGCCAGGCCGATACGCGGTGGCTCGCACGCATCCTCGGCCACGGCAATGTTCGATGCCAGGAGGAACGCGGCGAACAGCCGCCGGGTCGATCGATAATTCCGGTTCATGGCAATCCAGCTCTGAATGCATCAAGGAAAGTGAGGCCAATGATAGAAGGAAGCGACACGCCGCAGGTCGGGGCCGCTTTTGAACGGAATGGCCCCGGACCAACTTTCCGAGCCTGCAGATTCACGGGTTCCCGAAGGCAGCACGCTGAAAAAACCGGCACCGAGGGAACACCAACGCCGGATTGTTATGCTTGTCGTCAATTCTTGCACAGATATCCGAGGCCCCGTGAAACAGGAATTGCTGAAATGGCTCGAACAATTCGGCCTGGCCGATGTCGAGTATGCGTATTTCCTCGTCGTGATCGGCCTGATCGTGATCGCGTCGACAATGCTGCATATCGTTCTCCACCGCATCGTGGCGCGATTTCTCGCCCGGGCGCGCAGGTCCGGCCGCACCATCTGGCAGCGGGCTTTTTCCGGTCACGGACTTTTCAGCCGGCTGGCGCTTGCGCTGCAGGGCGTGGTGGTGTTCGCGATGGCCAACGCCTTTCTCGACGCCGAATCGCTGGTGCTCCAGCTCGTCGAGGCGCTGACGCACCTGTGGATCATCCTTTTTTCGCTGCTGGCGCTCTTCTCGCTGCTCGACGCGATCGAGGAGATCTCGCGCTCCGCCGGGCCGGCGGTCAAGCTACCTCTCAGGGGTATCTTCCAGAGCCTCAAGCTCGTGGCGACGACCGTTGCGCTGATCTTCGCGGTGGCTTTCCTTATCGGCAAATCGCCCCTGATCCTGTTCAGCGGGCTGGGCGCGATGACTGCGGTGGTGTTGTTGATCTTCAAGGACCCGATTCTCGGCCTGGTCGCCGGAATCCAGCTTTCGGCCAACAACATGCTGGCCGTGGGCGACTGGCTGGAAATGCAGAAGTACGGCGCGGACGGCGACGTGATCGACATCAGCCTGACCACGGTGAAGGTGCGCAACTGGGACAAGACCATCACCTCGATTCCCAGCTACGCGCTGATCTCGGACTCGTTCAAGAACTGGCGCAATATCGAGGCCGTCGGCGGTCGCAGAATCAAGCGCGCGATCAACATAGATGCGACCAGCGTGGGTTTCGCCTCCGACAAGGAACTCGACAGGCTCAGGCGAGCGCGCCTGCTGTCGGACTACATCGAGGACAAGGCCGCCGAGATCCAGCAGGCCAACCAGGCCGATGGAATCGACACGTCCTCGTCGTTGAATACACGCCATCTGACCAATCTCGGGATCTTTCGCGCCTATCTCACCGCCTACCTTGCCGACAACGAAAACATCAACCACGACCTGACCTTCATGGTGCGCCAGCTCGAGGCCGGACCCAATGGAATCCCGCTTCAGGTCTACGGCTTTGCCAACCAGACCAGCTGGGTACCGTATGAAAACATCCAGTCCGACATCTTCGACCATATCTACGCGATCATCCCGGAATTCGGATTGAGGCTGCACCAGGCGCCTAGCGGGCACGACGTCCGGCAGGCCGCCGAGCGATTTGCCGCCGGCGGCGCCGGCGATCTGAATTCGGAAGAATCCTGATGTTTCGCGCCCTCGGCAGCCTGCTGTTCTACGGCCGGTTCCTGCGCTCGTTCAGCGCGCTGGGCTTCCGGCGACGCGCCGATGAATGGCCGGAATTCGCGCCCGACTTTTCCGGCCAGCGCTGGCTGGTCACCGGCGCCACCGGCGGCATCGGCCGCGCCGTCGCCCTTGCAGCCAACCGCCACGGCGCGACCGTGCTGGCCTTGGCGCGCGACACGGGCAAGCTCGATGCACTGCAAAACGAAGCCGAGCATCCCGACCGCATCAGGCCCGTTCCGGCCGACATGGCCTCGATCGCCGGCGTCCGCACGCTGGCCGGCAACCCCGAAATCGCCGCCGGGGAGATCGACGTGCTGGTCAACAACGTTGGTGTGCTGCGGAACGATTTCACGACCACCGACGAAGGTATCGAGATGTCCTTCGCCACCAACCTGCTCGGCCCGTTCGTGCTGACCGGGCAGCTGCACGAGAACGATCTGCTGGCAGCCGACGGCATCGTCATCAACGTGTCCTCCGGCGGAATGTACGGCACGCCGCTGAAGCTCGAGGAAATGGACTGCCGCGAGAAGTCCGACTACGACGGCATGGCCGCCTACGCCATGCACAAGCGCGCACAGGTCGAGCTGACGCGCTACTGGAACGAACAATGGCAGGGCATGCCGGCCGTCCACGTCATGCATCCCGGCTGGGTGGACACCGAGGGCGTGAAGACTGCCCTGCCCGGCTTCCGAACCGCGCTGAAGGGCATTCTCAGGAACGCCGACCAGGGCGCCGACACCATCCTGTGGCTGGCCGACCGGCGCCCCGAACCGCCCGAGGAAGGCATCTGGCTGGATCGCGAACTGCAGCCCGAGCACGAATTTTCCTTCACCCGCAAATCCCGCCACGATGCCGAAGAGCTGGCCGACTTTCTCGAGCGCTGCGCCCGGCGGCGCGCGGCAGAGCAGGGCTGAACGAGTCGAAGCCGGCCCGACCGTCATGATCGGCTAAGATTGCCGGGCGCGGCCTGCGCGTCCGCGACCGAATAATAATCAAAGCCGAAACGAGACGAGAGGGAGTACGAACATGACCGAATGGATCACAACGATAAACAGCTTCGTCAACGGCATCGTCTGGGGCCCTCCGTTCATGGTTCTGCTGGCCGGCACAGGTCTTTACCTGACGATCCGGCTGGGCTTCTTCCAGTTCCGCTATCTCCGCCACGCATGGCACCACAGCTTCGGCAAGTTCTTCCGCCGCGAGATGGATACCGGGGACGGCTCGATTTCGCCGTTCGAGGCGGTCAGTTCGGCGATGGCGGCCACCATCGGCGTCGGCAACATCGCCGGCGTGGCTACCGCCATCGCGCTGGGCGGCCCGGGTGCGATCTTCTGGATGTGGGTGATCGCGCTGGTCGGCATGGCCACCAAGATGGCCGAGGCCACGCTGGGCGTGAAGTACCGCCAGGTCAACGCCGACGGCAGCGTCTCGGGCGGGGTGTTCTGGTATATCGAAAAAGGCCTGGGGCCGCGCTGGAAGTGGCTGGCGATCCTGTACGCCCTGTTCGCCGGCATCGCGGCCTTCGGCATCGGCAACATGGTCCAGTCCAATACGCTGTCGCAGGCCATGGATACCGCCTTCGGGGTACCGACCTGGCTCAGCGGTATCGTGGCGCTGATCGCCGTGGGCGCCGTCACGCTCGGCGGCATTTCCCGCATCGCGGCCACCGCATCGAAAGTCGTGCCGCTGATGGCGCTGATCTACATCGCCGGCTCGCTGGTCATCCTGTTCCTGCACTTCGACGCGATTCCGGGTGCGTTCAAGATGATCTTCGTGAGCGCCTTCGAACCGGCGCCGGCGGCCGGCGGCTTTGCCGGCGCAACGGTGGCCGAGGCCATTCGATACGGCGTGGCCCGCGGCATATTCTCGAATGAAGCCGGGCTGGGCTCGGCGTCCATCATTCACGCCCAGGCTCGCAACAAGCCGTTCGTCCAGGGGTTCTGGGGCGTCTGGGAAGTCTTCATCGATACGCTGGTGGTCTGCACCATGACCGCGCTGGTGATCCTGACCACCGGCGCCTTCGCCACCGGCGAGAACGGCGCCGACCTCACGGCCACGGCGTTTTCCACCGGCTTGCCGGGACCCGGCGGCTACATCGTGCTGATTTCCATCGTGTTCTTCGCCTACACCACCATGCTGGCGTGGAACTTCTACGGCGAAAAGAGCTGGGAATATCTGTTCGGCGAGCGCATCGTGCTGCCTTATCGGCTGCTGTTCCTGGTATTCCTGTTCGTCGGCGCGGTCGGTGGGCTTGAACTGATCTGGGCCGTGGCCGACACCTTCAACGGACTGATGGCCGCGCCCAACCTGATAGCGCTTGTACTTTTGGCAGGCGTGATGGCGCGCGAGAAGAAGGATTACTTCCTGGGCATGGGCAAGCCGACGGAAACGGACACGAAATAATCTCGGTTCGATCGAGCATGGCGGACCGGCCGCCGATCATTCGCCTCCGGGGCGGGGTTCGATCCGCAGCCGCGATTCGATCTCGATCCGCAGGGGGTGCTCGGCGCCCAGGAGCCGCTTCGCCAGTTCCCGGCCAGTCAGCCAGTCGCGGCGCGCGGCATCCACCTGCCCGGCCGCAGCGCGGACGTCACCGGCAAGCAATGCCAGCTCGACCTGTTCGTGATTGTCCAGCGGCATGCGCGCCCCGCGTTCGCCCAGCATCGAATCGGAAGCTTCGATGTGCGCCAGCGCCCGCGCCGGCCGATCCGCATCCAGTGCCATACCGGCGCTCAGCATCTCTATCCGGATCGCCGCGCGGGGATAGTCGGCTCGAATCGCCGGCAACCGCTCGCGCAGATCCGCCAGGAACGCTGCGGCTTGCGCGCCGCGACCGGCGCGCCGCAGCACCCAGGCCAACTGGGCCTGAATGAAAATGCTGTGGCGGTGCGACGGCGCGGTCGCGTCGACGTGACTGCGCCAGGCCAACTCCAGGTTGGCCAGGCCCTCGTCGAAGCGTCCGGCCCAGGCCTGGCACAACCCGAGGTTGCGCCGGTAGCGCGCCGTGGCCGCCGCTTCGGCCCCGTATCTTGCCGCCGCAAGCTCCAGCGCCTGGGCGAAATGCCGCTCGGCCTCGACGTGCCGCCCGAGATCGGATACCAGCCCCGCCAGGTTGTTGAGCGCTGCCGAATCGGCGTGGCCGTAGGCGTCTCTGCCGATCCCGACGGCCTCGCGCAACATCGTCTCGGCCCGGTCGAGTCGACCGGCGCGTCGCAGCATGCCGCCGACCGTGCTGAGCGCGCTGGCGGTGCGCTCGTGTCGCGGCCCGAGGATCTGACGCGCGTCGGTTACGGCCTGCTCTCCGACGGACAGCGACTCCTCCACTCTGCCTGCGCGATTCAGGGTCAACGCCGTGAGCAACCGGATACGCGGCAGGAGCGCCCGGCTTCCGTCGCGCTCGTTGGCCAGCCCGGCCGCCCGCTCGAGCGCCGTCAGCGCAGGCTGGAATCGATGGATGTCGCTGAGGGCGAGGCCGAGCTGGAACAGGATCGCGGCTCTTGCGACCGGCGATCGATCGACCGCGAGGGCGATCGCATCGGCCCGTTCGAATGCCTGCACGGCGGCTTCCATGCGCTCGTCCAGGCTCTCGATCTGGCCGAGTTCGAACAGCGCCGACACGGCCCGGGCATCGCGCCCGACCGCGTCCTGGGCATCCAGTTCATCGATCGCCTGCTGCAGCAGCGGTCGCGCCCGGTCGGCAAAGCCCAGCTGGCGCAATACGCGCCCGATCGCGATCAGCAGGTCGATCCGGGCCTCGGGCTGGTGGGCCAGCACGATATTCAGTCTTTCCGCGGCCCGCTCGGCCAGGTCCCGGCGCGGAACGACCAGCCCGGATTCGTAGTTCCCGGGCTCGGCCGCGTCGAAGACACCGATCAGGAAGTCCTGCACCGCGTTCGCTCGAGCCAGCGCGCGCTCGGCCCGCTGGGTCTGGACCAGGCTCACGCCCAGCGCAAGACACAGCGCGATCACCGCGCCGGTGCCCAGTCCCACGCCCAGCCAGTGCCGTCGAATGAACTTGCGCGCCCGGTACCCGGCACCGGCGCGCCTGGCCAGCACCGGCTGATCGTCGAGAAAACGGTCGATGTCGTCGGCCAGCGCATCGGCCGAAACGTAGCGTGCCTGCGGGTCCGGCGCCAGCGCCTGTGAAACGATGGCGTCCAGATCGCCGGCCAGCACTCCGCGCGTCTTTCGATTCAACCCCGATGCCTGCGACGGCAACGGGCCGCGAATATCGTCCTCGCCGAAATGCTCGGCCTGGCCCGGCAGGCCGCCGGTCAGCAGTTCGTAGGCGATCACGCCCAGCGCGTAGATATCGGCAGCCGTCCCCACATTGCGACCGTGGCGCTGCTCGGGTGCAGCGTAGTCCGGCGTCGAGGCGCCCAGCAGCGTCACGGCGCCCGCATCGCCGCCGGCCTCTGCGAGCAGCTTTGCAATGCCGAAATCGAGCAGGTGCGGTTCGCCGCGCTCGTCGACGAGAATGTTGTGCGGCTTCAGGTCGCGATGAACCACCAGCCTGCCGTGCGCATGCTGCACCGCCCGGGCCACCCGGGCGACCAGCCGCATTCTCGCGGCCACGGGCAGCATGGCCTCGCTGCAATAGCGATTCAGCGGCTGGCCCTCGACGAACTCCATCGCATACCAGGGCGTTCCGTTTTCGCGCACGCCGCCGTCCAGCAGGCGGGCGATGTTCGGATGATCCAGTCCGGCGAGAATCTGGCGCTCACGCCTGAGCTGCTCGCGCAACAGCTCACTGTCCAGAACGCCGTCTATCAGCTTGATCGCGACCTGCAACCGGTACTGGCCGTCGTCACGCCCGGCCAGCCAGACCTCGCCCATGCCGCCGCGACCCAGCCTCTCGAGGAGCTTCCAGGCGCCTACCCGGACCCCGGGCTCGAGCGCCGGACGGGCCTCGCCGGGCTCGGGCTCGACCTCATCGAGTCCGAGCACCAGGGCCTCGTCGAGCAGCGGAATCGATGCCTCGTCGGCCGCAAGCGCATCCCGTACCAGCCGGGCAAGCTCCGGGTCCTCGTTCGCCAGGGCTTCCAGGCGCGCGGCCCGTTCAGCGGGTTCCCGTTCCAGCAGGTCGTCCAGTTCCCGCGCGACTCTCGACCAGAGGTGAAGGTTCACCGACCTGGCCTCAGGCGCCGGGCTCTCGAGCCAGCACAGCGCCGAGCATGGCGCGCGCCCGACGCCAGTGTCGCTGGGCCGTGCGCCGGGACACGTCCAGCGCGATGGCGCACTCGTCGAAATTCAGCCCGCCGAAGACCCTCAACTCGGTCACCCTGGAAAGCCGCGGATCGACCTTTTCCAACTGATCGAGCGCCTGCTCCAGCGCCATGACCTGTTCGGGCCCGGCGCCGCCGTTCTGGTATTCATCGCCGAACTGAACGCGGGTCAGGTTGCCACCCCGCTTCTCGGCCTGCTGGCGACGCGCCTGGTCGACCACGATGCTGCGCATGACCTGGGCGCAGTACCCAAGGAAATGGGCGCGATCCTCGAAGCCGACATTCTCCTGGGCCGCGAGACGCAGAAAGGCCTCGTGCACGAGGGCGGTGGTACAAAGCGTCGGCTGGCCGCCCCTGCCCCCCAGCAGTTGACGCCGCGCCAGCACATGCAGTTCCTGGTAGACCACCGACAGCAGTTCTTCGCGCGCTTTCCGATCCCCGCTACCAGCGGCGTGCAGAAGCTGCGTGACCCCAGGCCGTTCAGTCACGATTTTGAGTCCATGTCGCTTGCCCTGAATTTGCCGATGGAGCGGTGCGTCGAGCGAACGATTCTATAGCGCGGGGCAGCAAAGGGGAACCTCGCCGGCAGTGCCGTCTCACAAAGGTTTCATCGGCCGGGCGCTTGGGGTATGCTCGCTGTCGACGGCGTTTTGGCGGCCGGGCCGCCGGAGGTGCGTAGATGAAGCGAACCGACACGAACGACCCCGACTACTTCCACAAGGTGGTCGACTGCCAATGGGGCTGCCCGGCCCACACGGACGTGCCCGAATACATTCGTCTTATCGCCCAGGGCCGGTTCACCGACGCCTACATGGTCAACCGCGAGTCCAACGTCTTTCCCGGCATTCTCGGGCGCGTCTGCGACCGCCCTTGCGAGCCTGCCTGCCGGCGTGGCCGCATCGACGAAAAGCCCGTGGCGATCTGTCGCCTCAAGCGAGTCGCTGCCGATCACAAGGAAGACATCGAGTCGCAGCTTCCCCGCGTGCCGGTCCACAAGAACGGCAAGAAAATCGCGCTGATCGGCGCCGGTTGCGCCAGTCTTACGGTATGCAACGACCTGATGCCGCTGGGCTACGAATGCACCGTGTTCGAGAAGCTCGACAGGCCGGGCGGCCTGATGCGTTCCAACATTCCGTCGTTTCGCCTTCCGGCCCGTGTGCTGGACGAGGAGATCGACTACATCGTCGGCATGGGCGTCGACCTCCGGCTGAACACCCCGATCGACTCGATGAAGGCCTTGCTGGACGAGGGCTTCGATGCCGTGTTCGTCGGCTCCGGCGCGCCCAAAGGAAAGGAGCTGGACATACCCGGCCGTTGGGAAGCCGACGCCAACGTTCACATCGGCATCGAATGGCTGGAATCGGTGGCGTTCAAGCACACCCAGGCGATCGGGCGCAAGGTGCTGATCATCGGCGTCGGCAATACCGCGATGGACTGCTGTCGCACCAGCCTGCGCATGGGCGCCGACGACGTCAAGGTCATGGCGCGCAAGCCGCGCGACTTCTTCAAGGCATCCGACTGGGAGCTCGAAGACGCCGAGGAAGAACAGGTCGAGATCGTCATCAATCGCAGCCCGAAGGAATTCGTGCTCGAAAACGGCAAGCTCAAGGGCATGGTCTTCGAGGTGATGGAATACGACATCGAAAACGGGCGGATCAGGGAAACGCGCGTGACCGGCGAGGAGTTCTTCGAAGCAGACGACGTGATCCTGGCGATCGGCCAGGAAACCGCGTTCCCGTGGATCGAGCGCGACATCGGCATCGAATTCAACGAATGGGACGAGCCGGTCTGCGATCACACGACTTACCAGTCCACACTGCCCGGCGTGTTCTTCGGCGGCGATGCGGCGTTCGGCCCGGAAAACATCATCTGGGCCGTGGAGCACGGTCACCAGGCCGCGATCTCCATCCACAATCACTGCCATGAAAAATCCGTGGCGGATCGCCTTCCGCGGACCATGAATCTGGGCTCGCGCAAGATGGGCATGCACGAATGGAGTTATTCCAATTACTTCGATCCTGCCGCACGGCGCAAGATGGAGCACGTGCCGCTGGCCGAGCGCTTCCGCGACCTGGATACCGAGGTCGAGCTGGGCTTCACCGCCGAACAGACGGCCTGCGAAGTCGAGCGCTGCCTGAACTGCGACATCCAGACCGTTTTCACCGATGCGTTGTGCATCGAATGCGATGCCTGTATCGACATCTGTCCCACCCAGTGCCTGACGATTACCGAGAACGGGGAAGAAGAGCATGTCAGGTCGCGCCTCACCGCCAGGCCGGCCAACGCGGACCAGCCGATGTTCATCTCCGACCAGCTCAAGCAGACCGGGCGCATCATGGTCAAGGACGAAAACGTCTGCGTGCACTGCGGACTGTGCGCCGAACGCTGTCCGACCGCGGCCTGGGACATGCAGAAATCGATTCTCGGCATTCCGTACGCGAAGGACCACGACGTCATGCCCGGCGGATGCAGGAAGGCCGGATAGGTTTTAGGTTTTAGGTTTTAGGTTTTAGGTTTTAGGTTTTAGGTTTTAGGTTGTAGGTTGTAGGTTGTAGGTTGTAGGTTGTAGGAATAACCATCATGGATTCATGAATCGAAAAGCCACCCAGGTCCGTATTGTCACGTAACACTTAAAACTTAAAACTTAAAACCTAAAGCTTCATCGCGGAAACATCAGAAAAAGAAACAGCGTAAATTCAACAATCGAACCGCCTTGGAACCCCGATGCCCCAACCCGCCAAAATCAACGACTTCGTCCTCAAGATCGCTACGGTCAACGGCACCGGGTCGGCCAGCGCCAACGGGCTGCTGATGAAGGCGCTGTTCCGGATGGGCATCCCGGTGACCGGCAAGAACATGTTTCCATCCAATATCCAGGGTCTTCCGACCTGGTACGAGATTCGGGCCAGCCGCGACGGCTACAACGCGCGCACCGGGCGGGTCGACGTGATGATCGCGATGAACGCGCAGACCTATGCCAGGGACCTGGCCGAGGTCAGCCACGGCGGTTACCTGGTGTACGACTCCACCTGGCCGCGCGACGGGCAGCTCAAACGCGACAACGTGACCGTGCTGGGCATACCGCTTGCCCGGATGGTCAACGAAAACTTCGAGGGCTCGCGGGTTCGAACGCTGATGAAGAACATCGCCTATGTCGGTGCCCTTTGCGCACTGATGGAGATCGATCGCGACATCGTGCGCACGCTGCTCGAGGAAACGTTCGCTGCCAAGCCCAAACTGGTCGAGCCCAACTTCAAGGCCGTGACGTTGGGCTATGAATACGCGCGCGAGCATTTCGATTGTCCGATTTCGGCACGTGCCGAGAAGATGGACGCGACCGCCGGCAAGATCCTCATCGAGGGCAATGCCGCCGCCGCGCTGGGTTGTCTTTACGCCGGCGCGACCGTAGGCGCCTGGTATCCGATCACCCCTTCGACCTCGCTGATGGATGCCTTCCAGGGGTTCTGCGAAAAGTACCGCAAGGATCCGGACACCGGCGAGAACCGCTTCTGCATCATCCAGGCCGAGGACGAGCTGGCGGCCGCCGGCATGGTCGTGGGCGCCGGGTGGGCCGGTGCAAGAGCTTTCACGCCGACCTCCGGGCCGGGCATTTCGCTGATGAGCGAGTTCATCGGGTTCGCCTACTACACCGAGATTCCTGCGGTGTTCTTCGACATCCAGCGCGTCGGTCCCTCCACCGGCATGCCCACGCGCACCCAGCAGTGCGACCTGATGCTGGCCGCCTATGCCTCGCACGGCGACACCCGACATCCGGTGCTGCTGCCCGCCGATCCGAAGGAGTGTTTCGAGATGGCGGTCGTCGCATTCGACCTGGCAGAACGGCTGCAGACGCCGGTATTCGTGCTTTCCGATCTCGATATCGGCATGAACGACTGGATGGTCGACGAGCTCCAGTGGGACGACGCCTGGCGCCCGGATCGAGGCAAGGTTCTGACGGACGAAGACCTGGCCGGCATGCAGGTCTACCATCGCTTCCGCGATTTCGACGGCGACGGCATTCCGTACCGCACCCTGCCCGGCTCCGATCGCAAGGGCAGCTATTTCGTCCGCGGATCGGGCCACAACCAGTACGGCGGCTACACCGAGGACGCCGACGAATACCAGCAGGTGGTCGACCGGCTCAAGCTCAAGTGGGAAACCGCCCGCGGCCTGGTGCCATCGGCCGTCGAGCGCAAGGCCGCCGGCCGCACCGACATCGGCCTGATCGCCTTCGGCTCGTCGCACGGCGCCACGGTAGAAGCGCTGGATCGCCTGGCCGAACAAGGCGTGGCAGTCGACTATCTCAGACTGAGAGCATTCCCGTTCGGCGAGGAGGTCGAGGCATTCCTTGACGCCCACCGCACCGTGTTCGTGCTGGAACAGAACCGCGACGCGCAGATGCGAAGCCTGCTGATGGCCGAACTGGACGCCGATCCGCAAAAGCTGGTCTCCATCCTCCACTACAACGGCCTGCCGGTGCCGTCGGACATGATCGTCGAGCGCATCGGCGACTACATCGAACAGGAAGCCGTGGCATGAGCTATATCGCGAAACCGAAGGTCTCGTGGGCCGGACAGGAAAGAAATTCGCTGGGCCTGACCCTGGCCGATTACGAGGGCGGCCTGTCGACGCTTTGCGCCGGCTGCGGCCACGACTCGATCACCGCCGCGCTGGTCAAGGCGTTCTGGGAACTCGCGCTCAAACCCGAGCAGGTCATCAAGCTGTCCGGGATCGGCTGCTCGTCGAAGACGCCGGCGTATTTCCTGTCGGGCTCGCACGGCTTCAACTCGGTGCACGGTCGCATGCCCTCGGTGGCCACCGGCGCCCAGGCCGCGCGGCGCGACCTGATCGCGGTCGGCATTTCGGGCGACGGCGATTCGCTTTCCATTGGCTTCGGCCAGTTCGCGCACGCGGTGCGGCGCAACCTCAACGTGCTCTACATCATCGAGAACAACGGCGTCTACGGGCTGACCAAGGGCCAGTTCTCGGCCTCGGCCGACCCCGGTAGCCGGGCCAAGAAGGGCGCGGAAAACCGCAACCAGGCGATCGATCCGGTGGCCGTTGCCATCACGCTGGGCGGCAGCTTCGCGGCCCGTTCGTTTTCCGGCGACAAGACGCAGCTCGTGCCGCTGATCAAGGCCGGCCTGATGCATCCCGGCTGTGCGGTAATCGACGTGGTCTCGCCGTGCGTGACCTTCAACGACCATGAGGGCTCCACCAAGTCCTACGCCTGGACGCGCCAGCACCTGCACGCCGCCGTCGAGGCCGACTACGTGCCCCCTTCGACCGAGATCGAGGTCGACTATGCCGAAGGTGAAAATACCGATGTCCGGCTGCACGACGGCTCGAAAATCCGGTTGAAGAAGGTCGATCCCGACTACGACCCGTCAAATCGCGCCCGCGCGCTGGATTTTCTCGAAGCCCACCGGGCGCGCGCCGAGGTGGTCACCGGGCTGCTGTACATCGACGAAGAACTGCCGACCTTCCACGACATCGCCGGCACGGCGAAACAGCCGCTTACGCGCTTCGAGTTCGAGGACCTCAGCCCGGGCGCCGATGCGCTGGCCGAGTTCCAGAAGGGTCTGCGCTGAAGCCTCTCGTATACCGACGGAACCCCGTGCATGTCGAGCAATGACAACTACATCATGTACGGGGCGGAATTTTCGCTCTACTCGGGCAAGCTCCGAAGCTACCTGCGCAAGAAGGGCATCCCGTTCACCGAAAAGTCGCCGTCTGTGCTCACCTACAGGCGATTTATCGAGCCGCGGACCGGCGTGCGATTCATTCCGGTGCTGCACACGCCGGAAGACGAGGTCCTGCAGGACACCACCGCCATCATCGATGCGCTGGAGCCGCGCTTTCCCGAGCGCGGGGTGTATCCGACCGGTCCGGCCCAGCGACTGGCCGCGCTGCTGCTGGAACTCTACGGCGACGAATGGCTGCTGATCCCGGCCATGCACTATCGCTGGAATTTCCCGGCCGACAACCAGCCGTTCATTTACGAAGAGTTCGGGTCGATGGCATTTCCCTGGTTCCCGAAATTCGTCCGGCGCGCGCTGGGACGAAAGATCGGGGCGCGATTCCAGGGCTTCGTGCCGCGCCTGGGCATCACCGAGACGACGATTCCGGCAATCGAAAAATCATTTCGGAATCTCCTGGCCGAACTCGAGGCGCATTTCCAGCGCCATGATTTCCTGTTCGGGGGCCGCCCCTCGATCGGCGATTTCGGCCTGATTGGCCCGATGTACGCCCACCTTTACCGCGACCCGCATCCCGGCAGGATGATGCGCGAAGACGCCCCCAACGTGGCGGCCTGGGTCGAACGCATGCAGGCGCCGGCGCCCGCCGACGGCGAATTCCTGGCCGGCGACAAGATTCCCGCCACGCTGTGGCCGGTGCTGGAACGGATGGCGCGCGAACAGGTGCCCGTTCTGGTCGATACCGAGTGGAAACTCGGCGAATGGCGCCGCGAACACCCCGACGAGGCCGGGGTGCCGCGAGTGCTGGGCGAACACCGGTTCGAGATCGAAGGCACGGTGGGCAAACGCTCGGTGCTGCCGCACGCGCTGTGGCGCTGGCAGCGTCCGCGCGACTACTACCATGCCCTGGCTACCCGGTCGCGTGGGCCGGCCAGCGAGCTCGCCCAGCGGCTGGGGCTTCGGGTAGCGCTGAGCGCCCGGCCCAAGGTGCGGCTGGCGCGCCGCGACAACCGTTTCATCATCGAAACTTGATAAGCTCTCCCGTGGTCTACATATCTGCGTAACGAGAATCGTTTCGTCAGCTTTTGTTGCCGTCCATCTCCACTTTGAGGTAATTGCATGAACGACAGACTCAGATCCGCCAGTATTGCCAGCACGACGCGCACCGGCACCGGCTCGCGCGAGATCGACGACGACGCTCGCCGAGTCCTGCGCAACACCTGGAACCTGCTGGCGCTGACACTGCTGTTTTCCGCCGGCACGGCACTGATGTCCATGGCCAACAACTGGCCGCATCCGGGCCTGGCCATCACGCTGATCGGCTATTTCGGCCTGCTTTTCCTGACCATGTACCTTCGCAATTCGGCCTGGGGCCTGCTCAGCGTGTTCGCGCTGACCGGCTTCATGGGCCTGACCATAGGGCCCATCATCAGCATGTACCTGGCCGCCTTCAGCAACGGCCATGAACTGGTGATTTCGGCGCTCGGGGCGACCGGCGTGACCTTCTTCGCGCTGTCGGCGTTTGCGGTCACGACCAAGAAGGACTTCAGCTTCATGGGCTCGTTCCTGTTCGCCGGCATCCTGGTCGCCTTCCTGGCCGGCCTGGCCGCTGCAATTTTCAACCTCAGCGCGCTCGGCCTGGTGGTTTCAGCCATGTTCTCGATCCTGATGTGCGGGCTGATCGTCTACCAGACCCAGCAGATCGTCCAGGGCGGCGAACGCAACTACATCATGGCCACGGTGACGCTGTTCGTGTCGATCTACAACCTGTTCATGAGTCTGCTGCACCTGATGGGCTTCTTCTTCGGCGAAGAATAAAAACCTGCGCAAAACTACTGCGCGAACGGCTGACGGCGCTCGGCGGTGCTCGGAATCCTCATGTACACAGTTCGTACACTGCGGTTCCTGCGCGCCGGCGATCACCGTCAGCCGTCCGCTCGCTACGTTTTGAGCAGGTTTTTTTGAAGATAAATGGTTGCGGACGCCTCCGGCGGTGCGCTCCGGCGGCCACTGCCAGGCACCCGCTCGCCACGTTCTTCAACGATTTCTCGCGTTTTATTGAAGCTGGGCAGCGAACCTGGCTGGACTCCACATTGTAGGAGCCTGCTCGCAGGCGAACACCAGGGGACTCTACGCAACTCCATTCGCCTGCAAGCAGGCTCCTACATAAGCATCCCCGCCGGCCGATTACTGGGTTGGCCGAGTGCCGCGGGCCCTGATAGAATCCCGTTTTGAACGTTTTCCGCCGGCCTCGCGCCGGCGGCGCTTTTGAGGTAATGCCATGACAAATGCCATGACGATCGTCCAGAAACTCGAACAGCTGCGCGATTCCGGCGGCGAAATCCGCACCCACGGCCTGCCGAACGAGGTGGTCGAGCGCTTTGCCGCGCTCGACGAGCGCCTCGGGCAAGCCGCCGATCAGGCGCTGGGCGTCGCCGAATGCTGGAAAGCGGCCTACCCCGAGTTGTGGAAGGCCGATGACGTAGCGCAACAGGCCGAGCTTCAGTCGGGTTACGTGAATTTCTACGCCGACGACGCGGTCAATCCGTACGTCGCGCTGGCCGCGAAAGGACCCTGGGTCATCACCAGCAAGGGCGCGGTGCTTCACGACTCGGGCGGCTACGGCATGCTGGGCTTCGGACACGCCCCCGACGCGGTACTCCAGGCGATGAACCAGCCGCATGTCATGGCCAACGTGATGACGCCCAGTTTCAGCCACCTGCGCTTTGTCGAGGCGCTGCGCGCAGAACTGGGCCACACGCGTTCGGACGGCTGCCCGTTCGAGCGTTTCCTGTGCATGAATTCCGGCTCGGAGTCGGTCACCGTGGCCGGCCGCATTGCCGACATCAATGCAAAGCGCATGACCGATCCCGGCGCTCCGCGGGCGGGCGCCACGATCAAGTGCCTGTCGCTGACCGGTGGCTTCCACGGTCGAACCGATCGCCCGGCGCGCTACTCGCATTCGAGCCGCAGCGCCTACGTCAAGCACCTGGCATCCTTCCGCGACGACGACAGCCTGGTCACGGTCAAGCCCAATGACATAGAAGACCTGGTGCGCATCTTCGAATGGGCCGACGCCAATAACGTCTTCTTCGAGGCCGTTTTCATGGAACCGGTCATGGGCGAAGGCAACCCGGGCGCCGCACTGGACCCCGAGTTCTACCGCAAGGCCCGCGCGCTGGCGACAGAACACGGCACGCTTCTGCTGGTCGACTCGATCCAGGCCGGGCTCAGGTCACAGGGCGTGCTGTCCATCGTCGACTATCCCGGCTTCCAGGAGCTGGAAGCACCCGACCTGGAAACCTGGTCCAAGGCACTCAACGCCGGACAGTACCCGCTGTCCGTCCTGGGCATGAACAAGCGCGCCGCCGATATCTACCGCAAGGGCGTGTACGGCAACACCATGACGACCAACCCGCGCGCACTGGACGTCGCCACCACCGTTCTGGGTCTCATCACCCCGGAAATCCGGGCGAACATCGTCGAGCGGGGTCGCGAATTCGTCGACAAGTTCGAGCGCCTGGCCGATGAACTCGACGGCCGAATCACGCGCGTCCAGGGCACCGGTCTGCTGTTCTCGGTCGAACTCGACGGCACCCGCTACAAGGCCTATGGCGCCGGTTCCACCGAGGAATACCTGCGCATCCACGGCATCAACGTCATCCACGGCGGTGAAAACTCGCTGCGGTATACGCCGTCGTTCACGATCACTTCCGAGGAAGTCGACATGATCGTCGAGGCCACCCGGGAGGCGTTGCTGAACGGGCCGGTCAAGCGGGTGGAAGAGGCGGCCTGAAGGCCCACCTCTTCGGGGCGGGATGCGTACCCGGCTCTGGCAGCGCGCTGGCCAAGTGGCGGTGGCTTTGTTGGGTAAGTTCAACTTCAAATTCAAAGGCGGTTTCGCCGCCGGCTTCGCTGGCTGATGCGACCTACTTTTGTGGCGACAAAAGTAGGCAAAATCGCTCATGCCGCGAAGGCGCCCGGCAAACTGCGCCGGGTCCCCTGCGTTTCTCGCAGCGAACGGCCGGTTCCGAACTCGCTCCCTTCGGTCGCTCAGACATGCGGAACCGGAAAACCCCGTTCGCTGCTGCGATACTCGGCGCCATCGAGGCAGATGGGGTGGCCGCCGAAAGTTGGGCGGATGTCGGAGCGTATCCTCCGCACGTAATGAGCCCGCCCCCACCGTCGCCGCCGCCGAGCATTGCAGGGCGGGCCGGAAAAAGGGCCGCCGCATGTCTGAGCGGCGGGAGCGAAGCGACCATAGCGAGTTCGGCGGACCCCGGCCCGACCGAAACGCGCAGGGC
>PBLG01000032.1 GCA_002722315.1 Lysobacterales bacterium
CATGAGGGGACACCTCCTACGCCTTCGGTTGATGTGGAATCACTACTGTGCCGAAGTTTGAGGGTCCCCTTCTTTTTTGCCTTCTTATAACTGACTACGAAAGACCGAACGCTGGCTATGCCCCGCGTAGCCCGGGTAAACGAGCGGAGCGAGTGCACCCGGGATTGGTGCTGGGCCTGACCACCCTTGCGACGGATGGGTGACGATTACGGCAGGATCAGTGAATCCTCCAGACCATTTTCCACCCCAGCGAGCCGATGATCAGCAACAGGAAATACAGGAATTCCCAGCCGCGCATCCAGCCCGGCCCGAACGGCAGCATCTGTTTCTTCGGCAGGCCCAGGTAGATCGCTTCGGCCGGATTGGACGGCTCCAGGTACCCGGCCGGGTTGCCGATCAGGGTGTTCCACCATTGGCGCTTGTGCACTACCGGCGCCGGGTGCGCCGGCGGAATCTCGATGACGTCTTCGCCGCGTTCGGTGATCAGCTCCGCGGACCGATCCGGCGCCGGCCAGGCCAGCCGCCATGCGCGTCCGGCCTCATCGGTGGTGGCCGGATCCGCTTGCGTGCCGTGCCACTGCCAGTTTTCCGGATCGGCGTCGTTCGCTGCGACGCTTGTCGTGACGCTTGTCGTGACGCTTGTCGTGACAATCGCGCGCACCTCGACCTGCGCGCCGGGCGCCGGCATGGTTACACCGTATGCGTTCGAGATCCAGACCAGCACGAACAGCACCGGCACGCCGGCCAGCAGTGCCGGGCCCAGCGCCAGCCCGAGCTGGCGGCCGGCAAGGCTGAAATTCTCGCGTATCAGCGGAAACAGCCCGCTGAACTCGCCGTCGTAATTCGAAAGCTTCTTCTGCACGGCCTTGATCTGCGGCTTGAGCGCTGCCATCTTTTCCTGGTTGGAGAAGCGCCGGTAGACCCACATCGTCAGCCATGACGACACCAGCGCCCAGAACGCCAGAACCACGGGCTCGGGCAGAACGGCCACCAGCGGCTGGTTGACCAGGCCGAAGACGACGCCGGGCCAATCCAGCAGGCCGCGTTCCATCAATGCACCCTGCCTTCGGCCAGCGTCCAGATGTCCTTGATCGAGAGCACCTCGCGGTCGGGCTTGAAGCTCGTGAACAACACGCCCGGCACCAGGTGCGGGTCGATGCAGTGGTCGCCGGACCATTTCTGCGCGTTGGGCTCGATCAACGCCGCGGGCACCGCGCCCAGGGTGGTCTGCCAACTGGCCCGGTAGCCGCTGTGATAGCCGATCACCAGGTCCGGCGTCTCGGCGTTGTCTTCGCCGCCGGGGTAGATGTCCAGCCCGTCGAACACCGTCCTGACGACCGGGTCGCCCGTTTCGGCGTCGTTCCAGGCTTCCAGGGCGCTCATGATTTCGTGTTTAAGCGTTTCGACCTCTCCGACCGCGACGATGCCCTGGCCTTCGCGGCCGGCGCGGTTGATGAAAAGTCCGTTGAGACCCAGCGCGTAGGCGCGCGATCGGCTCCAGTCGACGGCGGAAAACACCACGTCGGACTCTTCACGGCCTTCGTCGAGCACCAGGTAATCGTTGTCGACCAGCCAGCGGTTGAGGTGTACGGCCTTCCGGAAAGGCGCGAACCCGTGGTCGCTGATGACCAGCAGTTCGTCTTCGGGACCCAACCGTTCCATGGTCTCGCCCAGGATGCGATCGGCCTCGGTATAGATCCATTCGATGGCATCGCGGTGCTCGGGCAGGGTGTCATCGAAGCGCGGATGCTCGGGATCGAGGCCGCGGTAGAACATGTGGCTGACTCGGTCCGTCTGGACGAACACGCCGACCACGACTTCGCTGTCGTTGCGGTCCAGCGTGTCGTACCACATCGCTTCGCGCTCGGCCAGGATGGTCTTCAGCATCTCCAGCCAGGCCGCGTCGGATATGTGCTCCTCGTTGAGCGACCAGGTCTCCTCGGGCATGCCGATGGTGTGGTAGAGCCCGATGCGCTCGGCCAGCTCGGCCGCGTAGCCGGGCGGGGAGGATATCGGCACCGCCGGGCTCATCGGGTCGATCTGGATCGGCGAGACGTACAACCTCGGTCGCGGATAGTCCTGCACCAGCAACATGCGCACGGTGCCGGTGACGTTGACCGGGCCGGTCACGTCGAAGGTCACGCGCACCCAGTCCGACCACTGCCCCGGCTGCAGCTCGGTCTCGACGTCGCCCAGGGAGACTCGCGCGCCGGTCTCGAGTGGTGAGATCACGAGCGGCACCCGCATCGGTTCCGGCTCGGTCCGAAGAGGGTCTGGCGGGCCTTCCAGCACGCTTTCGATCGTGCCGTCGCGGTCCGGGCGAACCCTGACCACGCGCGTGCTGGACCCGGATTTCTCGAGGCGCGTAGTGGTGTAGAAGGTGTAGGTGCCCTGGGTGCCGAGCAGGTCCGGCACCCCCATGCCCGACAGCATGCGGTGAATTTCGTCGGGCGGGTAGGTCACCGGGACGCGCAGCACCGAAGCGCGCTTGCCCTGTTGCTCGGCCTCGGTCCAGAACGCGACGCCCTGCCGACGGTTGAGGACCTGGCCCTCGCCCAGCGGAATGCTCAGGCCGAACAGGTCGAGGTGGCTCTCGGGCGGAATGTTTTCCGAAATCGAGAACTGCGGCCCGTAGGTTTCCGGGTCGCGCCTGAGAAAATCGAAGATACCGTGCGAGCCGGCGTGTTCGCCGGTCGCGAAATCCGACCACGCCACCGGCGACTGGGGCGGATTGCTGGTGCCCAGCGGCTGGAAATGGCCCGATTCTGCCAGGCGGCTGAAATTCGGCAGCTTGCCTTCGTCCATCCATCGCTGCGCCAGCACCGGGTCCATGCCGTCGAAGCCGAGGATCACCACGCGTTGCTCTGCGGGCGCGGGTTCGGCGCCGCAGCCGGCCAGCGCGAAAACTGCGCATATCAGCGCCGCCGCGCCTAACAGTCTTGCCAGGGGCATCAACCGGGTTCCAGTCATGTGCTCGAAAAGAGGTTTATTCGCCGTCGCGGCCGGCGTGGGCCGGGTTGTTCGCGTCCTGTTCGGGCGTCTTTTTGGCCCGAAGCCGCTTGATCATGTAGCGGATCGGCCAGAACAGAATGGCGCCCAGTACCAGCACGAACCCGACAAGCACGGTCCAGATGCCGCCGAGCAGGCTGATGCCTGAACCGGGGCCGATGTAGGCGACGGCGGGCAGGGACACCGCACAGAGCAGAAGCATGATGCTGATTCGAATCACGGGCATGGTCGGGTCGGACACGTAGTCTAGGCAACAAAGATATGGGATCATAGCACCTCGATTATCGGTGCCGGTTGACGCCATGGCTGAGAACCGCGCCCCGGGGCGACCCCACGTGCCCGCCGGGCTGTACTTGAAGACCGCTTTTTTCGCCCGGACGCGGCCGATCTGGCGCGCGCTGTCGCGCATCGAAAGCGCATTCGTCGGCGACCTGGTTTCGGATCACCCGATCGAGGCGCCGGTGTTCGTCGCCGGCGTACCCCGCTCCGGGACCACGATCCTGGTCGAGATCCTGTCGCGTCATCCGGCCCTGGCGTCCCACAGCTACGGCGATTTTCCCAACGTCTATACCCCGTACTGGCGCAACTGGCTTGCAGAACGCCTGGGGCATGGGTCGGCCGAGCCCGTCGAGCGCGCGCACAAGGATCGGGTCATGATCACCAACCGCAGCCCGGAGGCGGTCGAAGAGGTGATCTGGATGAACTTCTTCGGTCACCTGCACGATCCCGGGCGAGACCAGGTGCTGGGCGCGACCACCTCGAATCCGGAATTCGAGCGTTTCTACCGGGCGCATGTCTCCAAGCTCCTCGCCGCGCGCGGCGCAGCACGTTACCTGGCAAAGGGAAATTACAACACTTCGCGGTTGCGTTACATCGTCGAGATGTTTCCCGATGCGCGCATCGTCGTCCCGTGGCGCGAGCCGGTGGCGCAGGTGGCCTCGCTGGTCAAGCAGGACCGGCTTTTCAGCCGAATGGCCCAGGAGGATTCCCGGGTCCCGACCCAACTGCAGCGCTCCGGGCATTTCGAATTCGGTCCGGACAAGCGTGCGATCAACCTGGGCAGCCGGTCGCAGACCGAGGCCATCGAGCGCGACTGGGCCGCGGGCGCGCTGGCGACCGGCTGGGCCCGGTACTGGGCCGCAGTCTATGCCCACGTGCTGGATGCAATGGAAGGCGACAGCAGCCTTCGCGACGCCGTGCTGCTGGTCGATTACCGGCACTTGTGCGAGCAGCCGGCAGAAACCCTGGCCGCGGTGCGCGATCATTGCCGGCTCGACGCGGAGAACTTCGATTCGATCGCCGCCGAGTACGCGCCCCGCCTGACCCCGCCCGACTACTACGCGCCCGATTTCGGTCCGGAAGAGCTGGAATCGATCGCCGAAATCACCCGGGCGACGCTGGAGCGACTGGGTTCGGCAACTTGGTCGCGCCCCTGCACGACGCCGGATCATCGATAATGCTTTCCCGTGCGCGCCTGGAACCCGCGGCGGGTGCCGCGCGACGGCGTCAACTCAACGAAATGGACGAAATTGGTGCAATCAGAGCTGGACATGCCCCGGGCCAACGAAATCTCGAGCGAAATGCTGCGGTTTTCGACCAAGCAGGAATACGACGACCTGGTTTCCTCGCAGACGCGTCTGTTCGAATCGCGCTGGCTCTGGGGCCATCACCTTTCGGCCGCGCTTGTCCATCCCGGGGCCTTCGACGGCTGGTGTGGCGCCTGCGCGCAGCCGGCGAGATTCTTTTTCGAATCGCGCGAAGACGGGACGATCGACTTGCGCGAACAGATGGTTTGCGAGCACTGTGGACTGAACGCCCGCCACAGGGTCTCGCTGGGTTTGCTCGCGGAACTGTGTTCCGACTCCGAGACGGCCAGGATATATGCCACCGAGCAGGCGTCGCCGGCGTTTCGCTGGTTACGAGGCCGCTTTCCCGAGTCGATAGGCAGCGAATTTTTCACTGAAGCCCAGGGACAGCTGCTGACGGAATATCTGCAGGCGCTGCTCGGCGAGGAGGCACGGCTGAATCGCGAAGACGCAACCGACCTTTCGTTCGATGATGAATCCTTCGATGCCGTGATTTCCAGCGACGTTCTCGAGCATATTCCCGACTACCGGGCGGCGCTTGAGAATTTCTTCCGCGTCCTGGCACCGGGCGGCGACCTGGTCCTGACCGTTCCTTTTCTCGACGCCAGCCAGGAATCCCTCCGGCGTGCCGAGATCGATGCTGATGGGGAAATCAGGCACCTTGTCGAGCCCGAGTATCACGGCGATCCGGTCTCGCCCGAAGGCGTGCTTGCCTTCCACTCGTTCGGCTGGGACCTGCTGGATACGCTTCGCGCGTGCGGTTTCGAAAGCGCCCAGTGGTGCCTGCCCTGGCAGCCTTCCCAGGCAATCTTCAGCGGACTGTGGACCGTGCACGCGCACAAGAGCGCCGGCGATCCGCCGCACAAGACAGAATCCAAGGAGTCATGAACATGCCGAACCTGATCAGGGATGAATACTTCGAAGCGCCGGCCACACGGTTCAAGCGCTACGACAAGGCGAAGCCGTTCCGGCACCTGGTGCTGGACGACTTCTTCGAGCCCGACTATGCCGAGTCCCTGCTCGAAGAGTTCCCTGCTTTCGATGTCGAAAAGGCGATGAACGAGAACGGCGAGATCGGCGCCAAGTGCGTTCACGACAACCTGCCGAAGCTGGGCAAGCCGTACCGGGCGCTCGATGAATATATCCAGTCGCGCGAGTTTCTCGGCTGGCTGGAGCGCCTGACCGGTATCGACGAACTGGTCTACGATCCGGACTACTTCGGCGGCGGTACGCACGAAAACCGCCACGGGCAGGACCTGGATCCGCATGTCGATTTCAACAAGCACCCCAAGACCGGCCTGCACCGACGCCTGAACCTGATCGTCTATCTCAATCGGGAATGGGACGACGAGTGGGGTGGGGCCATCGAGTTCCACAAGGATCCGAGGCTGCCGCCGGAGCAGAACGAGATCGAGTACGTGCAGCCGAAATTCAACCGCGCCGTGCTATTCGAGACCACGCACTGGTCCTGGCATGGCTTCGAGCGAATCAACCTGCCGGAAGGTGACGACGATCAGCGCTCGCGCAAGTCGGTAGCACTCTATTTCTACAGCAAGACGCGGCCGCCGGAAGAGCAGACCAAGCCGCATTCAACCATCTATGTCGAGCGGCCCTTGCCCGAGCACATCAAGGCCGGGACCGAATTGTCCGAGACAGACTACCAGCAGCTTTGCGGCTTGTTGTCCAGAAGAGACCGGCATCTTCAGCGTCTCTATGACAATATCGCCGACCAGAGCGCGCACATCGAAGACCTGATCGCGCAGCGCGATCGTGCAATGGAAATGGTCGAGGAACTCCGGCAGGCGAAGTCTTCACAAGGCCCGGGACCGGTGACCGAGCCGGGCGATGCACCCCGGGGCCGCCTGCGCCGCTGGATCTCGCGAAAACTGAACGGCTGAGTCGCATGTCGAAAACAATCAATTGCCCCCTGTGTCAAAGAAAGGTCGCCGAGCCGGAACTCATCGCCGGGGTGAGCAACACTCACGGCGGGGCTTTCAGTCAGACCAGCTACGACCTCGTGCATTGTCGGGATTGCGACGTCGTCCGACTCGATCCGCTTCCGACCGAGGCCGACCTCGATATCCTCTATCGCCAGACCGAGCAGTTCTCGGACGACCTGTATACCGACGACAGCCGAATATCGTCGATGCTCGAATACTACGGGCATTGCCTCGAAAACCTGGGGCTGATGCCGGCCGGCGGTGAGGCAAGCCTGGAAGTCGGTGCCGGATTTGCCTGGGTCTCCAGGGCGATCAAGATGCGCGATGAGTCGGTCGTCACCATCGCGCAGGACGTGACGGACGAATGCAGCGAGAAGTGCGCCTGGGTGGATCGCTATCACGTGGGTCTTCTCGACACGCTGGATCCAGGCCAGAAATTCCGATTGATTTCACTGACCCATGTCATCGAACACTTGCGCCACCCGGCGGCGATGCTTGTCGAGCTCGCTGAAAAGCTTTCGCCCGAAGGCAGAATCCTGGTCACGGCGCCCCATCGGCCGATCGGCTGGCAGCCGGGTGGCGACGTGCAGACCTGGCTTGATTACTCTTACCTCCATGTGCCTGCGCATATCGCCTACCTGTCCCGGGAATGGTTCGACATCACGGCCGCGCGTGCGGGACTGAAAGTGGTGCACTGGGACGCCGGGCACGAGGACGGGCAGGCATTCGAGGCCGTACTCGGCGTGGACCCGGATGCAAGATCAAGTTGGTGGGCCCGTTTGAAGAAGAAGGTGGGGCAAGGGTGATTCGCGATGCGCTGACCGGACTGCCGGCGGAAATCGAGGCCGACGTCTGCATCTGCGGGGCAGGGCCGGCGGGTATCGTATCGGCCCTGGAGCTGGCTCGTCGGGGCCGTCGTGTCGTATTGGTGGAAGGTGGCGGGCTGGATGCGCCGGGAGACGCGCAGAGCGTTTACGATGGCGAGCTTTCCGGACGTCCTTATCCGCTGCTTGGATCGCGTTTGCGCTGGCTGGGAGGCACATCCAATCACTGGGGCGGCTGGGTAAAGCCGCTCGACGACCAGGATTTCCGGGACAAGCCGCATTATCCGATGCCGGCATGGCCTTTCGGGCCCGAAGAATTGCGGCCCTGGTACGCCGAGGCTGCGCGCTGGTGCGAAATTGACAGCGTCGAATACACGCCGGAGTCACTCGGTCGCGAGGCCCATCGGCGTTTGCTGGGCCTGGAGCAATCGACCGGCTTCACCAATCGCGTTTTTCGCTTCAGTCCGCCGACCCGCTTCGGCCGCCGCTACCGGGATGATCTGGAGCAGTCGGAGAATATCGACTGCCTGGTCAACCTGAATGCTGTCGAACTGACCGAGGGCGAAGACCGTGTGCACGCCTTGGTTGCGCGGACGGTCAGTGGCCAGCAATGCACGATCCGCGCGCGGCAGTTTGTTCTGGCGATGGGCGGAATCGAGAATGCCCGGTTTCTTCTCAATCAGGCGTCGGTGCCCGGCAATCATGCCGACCTGGTAGGCCGCTGTTTCATGGATCACTACGGCTTTACCCCGGGCAAAATGCTGAGTTCGAGCAACCTCGCATACGAGCGTGGGTCATTGACGGGACAGGATGTAATGCTGGTCATGTCGCCCACGGAGTCCCTTGTCGGCGAAGGTGAACTGCGCAATTCCTGCATCATGCTGCGCGCCGATTCACCCGATTCACTGCTGGCGCCGGAATACTGGGAGAGCCAGTTGTTCGGCGGTGAACAGCTGGGAGGTATGCACGGCATCGGCATGATCAACGAGCCGTTGCCCCATCGGCAAAGCCGTATCACCCTGTCCGACGAACGAGATATGCTGGGCATGCGACGGACCCATCTTCACTGGCACCTGCCGAAGACGGAGTTCGAGCCCGTGCTGGCGCTTTTCAATCGCTGGACCACGGCAGTCAGTCGTGCCGGCCTGGCGCGGGTGCGCCATCTCAAGGACTCCGCGCCCGAGCTTTCGGCGCACGTCGGAATCGGCTATCACCATATGGGCACGACACGAATGTCGGCTGCACCCGAATACGGCGTGAGCGACGCCGATGGTCGTTGCTGGGATCGCGACAATCTTTATCTGGCGGGGAGTTCGCTGTTTCCCCATGTCGGCTACTCGAACCCGACATTGACAATCGTTGCGTTGGCCGCACGACTGGCCCAACACCTTTCCGGGCGGCTGGAGAGCTACGCATGAAGCGTCGCGAATTCACTCGTTCCCTGGGCTACGGATGGGTAGGCCTTAACCTGACCTTCCTGGTCGGATGCCGTGACGACAATCCGGCCTTCGAGGTCGGGCCGGGCGAGGATGGTGCAGTCGCCGCACTCGAGGCTCTGGCAAGAGAGTTGAAGGGCGTCGAATTCGCCGGTCCGGTCTGCGCGCGTCGAATAGAATCCGTCGACCCGCTTGCAGATCTGCATGCAAGTCTTCCCGAGACCGGACAGAGCCTGATCGAGGCGCTTCGTCTTCGAATCGCCGATGATTTCGATAACGACCGAATCGTGGATATCGACGGGTGGAAGATCAGCACCAGCGAATGTCTGCTTATGGCCGGCGCCGCGAGCGTGCAGGGGCTTACCGGGCAGGGTGAACTCGCTGAAAAGCCGTTCGTCGAAGAAGACTTCATGGAGATCGAGCTCTGGGGCCCGGACAGGACGCTCCAGGGCGAAGTGTTCAATCCGATTGGAAACGGTCGCGGCGGTTTCTGGTTGCGCGTGGCGAGTCCGGTCAACGGTTCCATGAGACTGCGTCTTGACGGGCGCGACCTGGCGACGCACTTCGAGCCTGGCGTGATCACGGGCAGTCTCGACCCGGATTTCATGCAGGAGGTCATTTCGCAACCAGGCGTGCACGAACTCGTGCTGGTCGACCAGTCGCGAAGGTTGCGGCAGGCCGTCGGCTTTCTCGAGGTTGTGGAACGGCCGCCGATGGCGACGCTGCCGGATGGAACCGAATCGAAGGTCTTCTGCGAACCGGGCAACTGGGGGCCTCAGGCATCTGTCGTCGGCGAGGCCTTCAATCGACAGCCGGACGGCAGTGCCGGGTTCTGGCTGCACATCGGCTGCGCTCCGAAATCGGCAGTCATGGTGCTCGACGGCGTCGAGTTGCCCACGACCGTGCGGTCCGACATGATGATTACGGCCAGAGTGGAGCATTTCGCTTCGCTGGAGCGAGGCCAGTATCCCTTGGTTCTGCTCGACCGGGCAAGCGGCGAAAAGCTACCGATTGGGAGCCTTGCCGTTCAATAAAGAGGATCGCGGTCGAAGAGCAACGGACGTACCTGGAGCAGTTTCGGAGGTGGACAATGAAATTGGGTTGGTCAAATGCCGGGGTTATCTGGACTCGAAGGTGCCCGAAGGTCGCGCTTTCATGAAATCGACTGGTCTGCATCGCCTTTGGTTCTTCATCCTGATCGCCGCAGTCGCGGCTTTCGTGGCCGGTTGCCAGCGCGCGCAGACCGCCCAGGGCCCCAACATCATCCTGATCACCATCGACACGCTGCGCGCAGACCGCCTGGGCGCTTATGGAAATGCCGCCGGCCTGACGCCGGCAATCGATGAGCTGGCGCGTGACGGCGTCGTATTCGAGCGCGCCACGACCGTCATGGGCACGACCTGGCCGGCCCATACGTCGATGCTGACCGGGCTCTACCCGCGTCGTCACGGCGTGCGAAAGAACGGTCATGCGCTTTCCGAGAACACGACCACGATCGCCGAGCTGCTTTCCCGTGCCGGATATGCGACCGGATCCTTCGTCAGTTATCGGGGCATGCACTACAACTGTGGCCTGGACCGGGGATTCGACGCGGCCAGTGACCGGGATTCCGGACCGCTGGAGGCGCCGTCGATCCGCGATGGTCGGGCGGTTACCGACCTGGCGGTCGACTGGGTCGAGAGCCTTGCCGGCGACGACCGACCGGCGTTCCTGTGGATGCACCTGTTCGAGCCCCACACGCCGTATGAACCCAACCGCTACACCGAGCGGCTGCTGGACGGCCGGGCGCTTCCCGCTGTATACGCCGATGGTCTGACCGCAGAGGAACTCAACGGCATCGGACTGGCCGTATTGCAGCGTCCCGAAGAACTGGCCGTCATGCACGCGCTTTACGATGCAGAGGTGCAGCTGGCGGATCAGTATGTCGGCGAGTTGATCGATACCTTGGCCCGGGCCGGCAGGCTGGACAATTCCGTGGTCATCGTCACCTCGGATCACGGCCAGGGTCTCGGCGACGAACGGGTCCTGGCGCACGGCCCCGTGCTGACCGAAGCGGTCCTCCATGTGCCCATGATCGTTCGGGATTTTCGGAACGGCTCAACGTCGCGAATCGCCGACAACGTCAGCGTCGTCGACCTGGCCCCGACGTTGATGCAGCTTGCTCTCGGCCTGCCGATGCCCGAAGTGGACGGCCGGTCGCTGACCGACTACCTGAACGGATCCCCGTCGGGCGACGCCGAGCGCGACACCTTTGCCGAGGTGGCGCTGCGCGAGAACCTGGTGGGCCGCGACTGGTACGACCCGGATGCGCTGGCGGTGTACGCGGACGGCCTCAAGTTCATCTTCGAGCACGATGAATTCCGAGTCTTCGACCCGACGTCGATACCTTCCGCGGCAGCCGAGATCGTCGGCGATCCGCAGTCCGAAGCGCTGGCGGCCTACCTCGGTTCCGTTGCCGAGAGCTATCTCGCCGGCGAGGTGGAATCGCGCGATGCCGAGCTTTCCGACGCCGACATCGAAGCGCTGCGTTCGCTGGGTTACCTTCAGTAAACGGTACTGTCAGGCCTGTCCGAATCCCAATCTTGCCCTGCGGGCTCGTCTGTCGCCGGCGCCGGGCTGCCCACTCCGTGGCCTGACCGCCCGATGCCGGGGTGGTGAAGAGCCTGCATCGAGCGGCGCCTGCACGAAGGTCAGTGAGCGGTAGCGGTCGAAAAGCCGAACATTCCGGTTTCCGGAGCGGGGCCTCGTGGCGAGCGCCTTTTCGGGCCCGTGATGGATTCGACGATGCCCATCACCGAATCCGTGCGCCCGGGTGGCAGCAGCGCGCCCAGCGCGGCCTCGGCTTCCAGCGGCTCGTCCAGGTAGCTCGCCTTCAGCGCGCCGAGCAGATCGCGTTCGTCGCCGGTCAGGCCCGGGGCGTCGTAGCGCTCGATATAAAGATGATCGGCGCCGGCGTTTTCGAGCCCGATGAGCAGGGCCCGCAGCCTGGCGCCGCACGGCGTCATTCCCGCCTCGACGTAGAGCCTGTCGATCAATGCGACCACGCCCGGATTTCCCCGGTGGGCCCAGACCAGTCGAATCCCGAGAAGCCAGACGCGCTCGATCTTGCTGAATTGATACTCGAACATCGTTTTCTCCGCGGCTGCATTTTCTGATTGGACGATGCCAATATAAACCATCACGAATCGAAATGCAAATGATTCGTATTAACGAGCGGGATGGCGAAGACCCACTACGGGTGTGGGAGCCGGCCTCACCGGCGATGGGTTTGCCGGCAATGGCTCAATGCCTCCTCATCGCGGGCGAGGCCCGCTCCCAAACCCGTAGTGGACTGTGGCGGAAGATTCCCATGTGGGAGGCGCAGCCTGCGCCTCCCACAGAGATCCGACCCAGTGCCAACCAACCAACCAGCCAACCAGCCAACCAGCCAACCAGCCAACAACCAACAACCACCCCCTGCAACATTTCTGTCACCTTCCAGTCACGGGCGTGAAATCTTCGCTGCCGACAATGCACGGAGTCGCTGGACCGCGCATTTTTTGTCGGCCATTTCTGTCGGCCATTTCTGTCGGCAATTTCCGATAGTGGAGGTTTCATGTTCAACCGTATTTCGCGCCTGGCGCCCTTCGCCTTGCTGGCGTTCGCGCTGGCGCCCGCCGCCGCCCAGGATTCGCAGGAATCGCTGGATGCACTCGCCGAGGAGCTGGTGAGCCTGCGTGGCCAGGTCGAATCGCTCAATACCGATTTGAACCGGATGCAGGAACAGCACCGGGCCGAGATGAACTCGCTGGCGGCCCAGAAGGGCGATCTCGAAGCCACCCGCCGTCGCGAAGAGCTCCGCATCCGCCAGCTCGAGCAGGACATGGAACAGAACCGCGAGCGTGCACGCGAGGCCGGGGTGGCCGGCGAAGCGCTGATTCCGGTGGCCTACGCGGTCATCGACGGCATGGAAGCGCGGGTACGCGAAGGCTTTCCGTTCAAGACCGAGGATCGACTGACCGCGCTGGAGGAAATCCGCAGCCAGATCGATTCCGGCGCGATCGACCCGCCGCGCGCCATCAACCGGCTCTGGCGCCTTTACGAAGACGAGTTGCGCATCACGCGCGACAACGGCCTTTACAGCCAGGTCATCCCGCTGGGCGGCGACCGGCTCCTGGCCGATATCGCCAAGATCGGCGCCGTGGCCATCTACTTCCAGACCCGCGACGGCCGCAGCGGCTTCGTGACCCGCGCCGGCGACGACTGGAATTTCTCGGTCGCCGAAGGCGGCGCCGACCGCGAGCAGATCAACGCGTTGTTCGATTCGCTCAAGAAGCAGATTCGCACGGGCTACTTCACCCTGCCCAACGGCAGCGTTCGGATGGAGTCGGGCTCATGAGGATCCGCAACGCGCTTCTTGCCACCGCATTCGCTGCAATCCTGGGCCTGGGCGGCAACGTCCATGCCCAGGACCAGGACCAGGGCCAGCCGGCAGAGGCGGCCGACACCGCCCAGCCCCAGGCCCAGCAGCCGACCGAGTCGGCGCCGCCGGCGCCAGAGCAGCAGCAGCCGTCGCTGGAGCAGGCCTACCAGCGCGAGTTCGCGTTCCTGCAGGGGCAGAAGCGCGACCTGGAACAGCGGCTTGCGCAGATGCAGGACACTGTCCAGGCCGAGAAATCGCGCCTGGAAGCCGACATTCGCTCGCTGGAAGCCGACGTTGTCGACATGCGAAGCCGTGCCGACCGCCTCGAGGACCTGGTCTTCGAGTCCGAGCGCGCCGTGGAAGCGGCACGCGAAAACACCGACCTGCTCGCCGCCACCTTCACCCAGGCCGATTTCACGCTGGAAGATGCGTGGTCGGCCGACCTCGGCGACCAGGCGCCCGGCGCCGAGGACGTCAAGGGCCTGTTCGACGCCGCGCTGGCGTATCTCGACAAGGGCCACGAGGTCTGGCGCGAGCCCGGCGAATTCTTCCTGGCCGACGGCACTCGGGTCGACGGCGAGATCATCCACGTCGGGAACATCGCCGCCTACGGCCTGAGCGAGCGGGGCGACGGCGCGCTGGCGCCGGCCGGGGAAGGCGAACTGAAGATCTGGAACACCGAGACCGCCGAGCAGGCACAGGCGCTGGCGTCGGGCCAGATGCCCGATCCGCTGCCCATCTTCCTGTTCGAGTCGCTGAACGCCGAGGTCGAGAAGAAGGCCGCCAAGGGGCTGTTCGAGGTCGTCAACTCAGGCGGCGTGATCGGCTGGATCATATTCTTCCTCGGCCTGGTCGGTCTCGTGATGGTCGTGCTGCGCGTCGTATTCCTGCAGCGCGCCGGGGCTTCCACCGACAAGATCCTTGATGCGGTCTCCGGCCACATCAAGCGCGGCGACCGCACCGCCGCGCTCGAAGTGCTCAAGCAGAAGAAGGGCTCCACCGCGCGCGTGGTCAGCGCGACCATCCGCAACCTCGATCGCGACCGCGAACACGTCGAGGACATCGTGTCGGAATCCATCCTGCACGAGAACTCGCACCTGAACCGCTTCGGCGCGTTGATCATCGTGATTGCCGCGGTGTCTCCGCTGCTGGGCCTGCTCGGCACCGTCACCGGCATGATCGCGACCTTCGACGTGATCACCGAGTTCGGCACCGGCGATCCCAAGCTGCTGTCCGGCGGCATCTCGATCGCGCTGGTCACCACCGAGCTCGGCCTGATCGTGGCCATTCCGATGCTGCTGTTCGGCAACCTGCTTTCCGGCTGGGCCGAGCGCATCAAGGACGACATGGAGCAGGCCGCGCTGCGCGTGATCAACCAGTTCAGCGACAGCCGGCAGCCCGGAGCCAGCGGGGCAGGCTGAGTTGTTTTCCAACCTCCTCAACGACCTGGCGTACTTCTTCGAAGTCGGCGGCTACGTCATGCCGCCGCTGATCGTGGCGACCATCGTGCTGTGGTTCGCGATCGGCTACCGCTATGCCACGCTCAAGCGCGGCTCGGTGCGCTCGGTACGAGTGCTGATCAACCGCGTGGCGGCTGAAAAGCACCTGCGAAAGCCCAAGGGCCTGCTCGACCAGGCGGTGCTGATGGGCCTGCACATCGCGCGCCGCCGCCCCGAGCACATGCGTCGCCACCTCGACGATGCGTTCGCCGACCTGGAAGCGGCGACCAAGCGCTTTCATACGCTGATCTTCACCATCGTTGCGGTGGCGCCGCTGACCGGGCTGCTCGGGACGGTGGTGGGCATGATCGAGACCTTCGACTCGCTGGGCGACATGTCGCTGTTCGCCCAGTCCGGCGGCATTGCCGGCGGCATCTCGCAGGCGCTTTTCACCACCCAGATGGGCCTGGCGGTGGCCATTCCCGGCCTGATCATCGGCGGCATGCTCGACCGCAAGGCATCGGCCATTCGCCATGAACTTGCCCAGATCAAGGACCTGCTTTGCGCCGGCACGGCGCTGGAGATTCCCGCATGAGATTTCGCGAACGTACCCACCACGAGCAGGGCGTCGACATCTCGCCACTGATCGACATGGTGTTCATCCTGCTGATCTTCTTCATGGTCTCGACGACGTTCGTCAAGGACATGAAGCTGGATCTGAACCGGCCCAGCGCGTCGACTGCCAGTGCAGCCTCGACCAAGGCGATCCGCCTTTACATCGATAACGCCGGCGACGTCTACCTCGACGGCCAGCCGGTTCGCGTCTGGGTCATCCAGAGCCGGGTGCGCGACCTGCTGGCCTCGTCGGCGTCGGGCTCGGTGCTGGTGGTGACCGACGACCAGGTGCCGGCCGGGCGGCTGGTGGAAGTGGTCGACCAGGCGCGCCGCGCCGGCGCGCAGGACGTGGGCGTGGCCACCGTCGACGAGGCCGGCGCCGGCTGATCGCCAGAGAATTCCGCGCGGATGATCCTGCGCATATGCTTCAAGGAGAACTGAAATGAGCAAGAACGCTTCTTCACCCGAACAGCCCGTTCGCCCCACCGGCGGATGGAAGCAGCTCTCGGCCGGACTGGTGTCCATGGTCTTCGGCACGGTGCTGGTGGTCGGCACGCTGCTGGTGATCAACGGCCTTTCCGAGGCGCCGGATCGCGACCAGGTCAGGACCGATACCTCGTTTGCCGTCCAGAAGCAGCAGCCGCCCCCGCCGCCGCCCAAACCGCAGCGCGAGCCGCCGCCGCGCAAGCGCTCATCGGAGCCCGCGCCGCCCATGGTCAGCCTGGACAGCTCGCTTTCCGGCATCGATTTCGGCCTGCCGGGCTTCAGCGCCTCCGACCTCAACGACCTGCAGGACCAGCTGCTGGGCGACACGCGCGACGTGGTCATGACCGACGATTCGGTCGACAGCCCGCCCCGGCCCACCTACCAGGCGCCGCTGGCTTATCCAAAGACTGCGCGTTCGAGGGGCGTCGAAGGCTACGTGGTGCTGTCGCTGCTGATCAGCGCGACCGGCGAAATCGAAAAGGTCCAGGTGCTGGAATCCAGCCCGTCGGGCGTGTTCGAAGACGCCGCGCTCCAGGGCGTGCGCAACTGGCGCTTCGAGCCGGCCCAGTACCAGGGCCGCAACGTCAAGGTCTGGGCCCGTCAGCGGGTCCGGTTCGACCTGAGCTGATTCCGGAGCCGGCCCCACGCATGCGCGCGTTGTTCCTTTCATTCCTCCTGGCGACCCTGGCGCTGCCGACGGTCGGCTGGAGCCAGGACGCTTCGGAGTCGCCGGCGCCGGAAGATATCGACGAACCGGTCGAATTCCTGTCGCTGGCCGCCGTGCTGATCGGCGACGGCAACTACCAGCGCGCGCGCAACATCCTGGCCCGGGTCGATACCGCGGCCGAAGACGTCGACCTGGCCCGGTATCACACGCTGGCAGGCCTGGTCGCACTGAACCTGGACGAGCTGCCGCTGGCCGCCACGGAATTCGAGGACGCCCTCGCCGCCGGCCAGGACCAGCCGGTCGTCTGGTTGTACCTGGCGCAGGCGTATTTCGGCCAGCAACTGTACGACAAGACCCTGAATGCGCTGGACAACGCCGGGCCGGAGAACACGCGTGTGCCCTCGGTGTTCCTGATGCGCGCCCAGGCCCACTGGCAGCTCCAGAACTACGCCGAGGCCTGGCGCGTGTTGGGCGAAGGTCGAGAAACGTTCCCGGACCGAGCCGGCGACTTCGCGCGCAGGCAGGTGTTCCTGCTGGTCGACCAGGGGCTTTACCAGGAAGCTGCCGACCAGGGGCTGCAGTTCCTCGAAGGCGGTCTGGCCAGCAGCGACGACGCGGTGGCCATCGGCAACGCCCTGCGCGAGACCGGGCAGTACCAGCAGGCCGCGGTCATACTCGAAAAGGCCAGGCTTTCGGCGCCGGACAATGTGATGCTGGGCAAGGTCCTGTCGCATGTTTATCTCGACCAGGGACGTGAACTGGCGGCGGCCGACGTGATGCGGACCACCGCGCTGTACGACAACAGCCTGGCCTCGGATGCCGCCGAGCTCTACAAGCGCGCCGGATGGCTGATCCAGGCGCTTTCGCTCAACGCGCAGATCATCGACCAGCCCAAGAAACTCAAGCAGCGCCTGGCGATCTTCCTCGAACTCAATCGGTTCGAGCAGGCCGCCGGCATGGAGCAGGACCTGGCGCGCGTCGGGCTCCTGGGCGACGAGGATATTCGCTACGCGTTGGCTTATGCGTTGTTCAAGTCGGGTGACTTCGAGCGGGCCGAGCAACATCTCCAGCAACTCACCCGCAGCGACCTGTTCCGCCGAGCCGTGGAACTTCGCCGGGCCATGGAGCAGTGCGCCGAAAGCCCCTGGATGTGCGGTTGAACCCATGAGAGATTCCCTTCTTACACGAGCGGGCCTGCTGCTCGGCCTGCTGCTCATGGTCGCCGGCATCGCGATCACGCCGCTGGTCCAGGCCCAGGCCGCCGCAGACGCGGCGCACGATGCGGTCGTCGAACCCGCGCAACTCGAGGTTGTCGTGTTCGAGGGCGGCCGACCGGTCAACGACCTGATCGTCCGCTTCGACCAGGTCACCGGCCGAACCGAGAACGGCATCTGGCGCGCGACGGTCGACCCGTCGGCCGACCGCCTGACCATCTTCGACAACGCCCAGGTCCTGACCGCGCTGCCGATGACGCTGCGTCCCGGCGAGATCGTCCAGGTCATCGTCACACTGGAAGGGCCGGAAAGACGAGCCATGGTCAGCATCGAGAGCTCCTACGGCGAGTCACAGGCCGAGATGGGCACGACGGCGCCGGCCGGCGGGTCGGATGCCGAGCAAGGCAGCGGCATGCTCACCGGGCGCGTGGTTTCCACCGAAGACGGCGCGCCGATCGCCGATGCCCGGGTGTTCATTTCCGGCACCCCGGTCGAGCTGCGCACCGACGCCGACGGCCGCTTCGAGGCCGAAGTGCCGGCAGGCGAATACGCCGTGTCGGTGCTGCACGCGGAATTCGCCACCCGCACCGTCGACGGCGTGGGCATTGCGGCCGACGAAACCACCGAGCGCAACTTCGAACTGCCGCCGGCCGGGCTCGAACTGGCCGAGTTCGTGGTCATCGAGCCGTTCATCGAGGGCAGCCTTTCGTCGGTCATCGACGAGCAGCGCCAGACCGCCAGCGTGGCCAACGTGCTCGGCGCCGAGCAGATTTCGCGTTCCGGCGACAGCGACGCCGGCAGCGCCCTGGCGCGCGTGACCGGCCTGACGCTGGTCGACGGGCAGTTCATCTTCATTCGCGGACTGGGCGAACGTTATTCGTCCACGCTGCTCAACGGCGCCAACGTTCCCAGTCCCGACCCGACGCGCAAGGTGGTGCCGCTGGACCTGTTTCCGACCGGCGTTATCCGGTCGATCCTGGTGCAGAAAGGCTACTCGCCCGACATGCCCGGAGACTTTGGGGGCGGGGCGGTGGAAATTCGCACCCGCGGCATTCCGGAAGAGGATTTTTTCTCGATCGAAATCTCCGGCGGCTACCGGGAAGGCACGACCTTCGAGAAGGGCCTGACCTACGATGGCGGCGATCGCGACTTCAGCGGCTTTGACGACGGCACGCGAGCGCTGCCCGGCCCCGTTGTCGATGCGACTGCGGACGGCACGCAATTGCCCGGTGTGGCCAACTTCTTCAATCCCGACGGCATCACCGAAGAAGAGTTGGAAGCGCTGGGCGAGTCGTTCTCGAACAACTACGACATCGATCGAAAGGAAATCGGTCCCGATCGAGGCGTCTCGATAGAGGGCGGCAAGCGATTCCGGTTCGGCGACGACTTCAGCGCCGGCATCACCGGCTCGATTCTCTGGGACGATTCGTGGCGCTCCCGGACCGAGCAGCGCAATACCTTCATTCCGCTGGGTGACGGTTCGCTTCGACCCAACGACAACTTCACCATCGAACGCACGACGCGCACCGTGGGCCTCAGCGGATTTCTGACCGGCGGCGTGAACTGGGCGGACCTGCACGAGCTGAACCTGACATCCATGATCCTGCGCCAGACCGAGGACGAAACCACCAGCCAGGTGGGTTTCAACCTGGACGAGGACGGGATCATCAAGTTCAACCAGCTCGAGTGGCAGGAAAGACAGCTGATCGCCAACCAGGCCGAGGGCAGTCACGTGTTTCCGGTCCTGAACGGCACGCGGCTCGAATGGGATTACTCCGAGTCCCGAGCGGCGCTGGATACCCCCGATACGCGACGCTACCGCTTCGATCCGGACGAGCAAGCCGAGTTCATCTTTTCGCGGCGTGCGGACTCCAATGTCCGTCGATTCACCGAACTGGACGACCGCGCAGTGGATTTCGGCGGCGACCTGTTTCTGCCGTTTTCGCTTGCCCGCGATCTTTTTGTGGGTGAGCTCAGCGGCGGATATCGCAACCTGGAAAAGAACCGGGAGTCTTTCATCCGGCGCTTTACCTTCGAGGATATTTCGAACCTGAGCTTCGAACAGCGGCGCGAGCAGTCGCTGGAGGATATCTTCACGCCGGAAAACATCGGGCCGGACGGCGTTTCGTTGCTGGAGATCACGCGCGACACCGATACCTATACGGCATCGCTGGATGTCGAGGCGTTCTACGGCAACCTGGACGTCACGATCGCCGACACGATCCGGCTGGCCGGTGGCGTGCGTGTCGAAGACTGGAGCCAGGACGTCACGACCTTTGCACTGTTCAACCCGAATGCGCCGCCTGTCGTCTCGACGCTGGGCAACGAAGATCTTTTTCCCGCTGCATCGCTCACGTGGCTGATCACCGATCGCCAGCAATTGAGATTCAGCTTTGCCGAAACCATCATCAGGCCGGACTTCAAGGAGCTCTCGCCCGCACCGTTCACCGATCCGGTGCTGGAGCGGGAAGTCATCGGCAATGCCGAGCTGGTGCCGTCGGACGTGACGCATTACGACCTGCGCTGGGAATTCTATCCTTCGGCCAGCGAGTTGCTGTCGGTAGGCGTCTTCTACAAGCTCATCGATCGGCCGATCGAGCTTACCGTGCAGTCGGGTGTGGAACAGCGCCTGAGTTATGCCAACGCCGCCGAGGCCGAGAACTTCGGCGTCGAATTCGAGGGTCGCAAGACGCTCGGAGATGTCGGCCGCTGGTTCGACCGCGAAGATCTTTTCAATCGCTTCTATGTCGCGGGTAATTTTTCCGTCATCGAGTCGGATATCACGATCGACCCCGAGGATCGCGGAATCCTGACTTCGGAGTCGCGCCCGCTGCAGGGCCAGTCGCCGTTGATCGTCAATTTCCAGGCCGGCTACGACGATCCCGAACGCGGCATAGAGGCAACCGTGCTTTACAACTTCGTCGGCGAGCGAATCGTGGAGGTCGGCGTTCTCGGCGCGCCCGACAAGAAGGAGCAGGGCACCGGCGAGCTGGATTTCGTGTTCCGCTGGCGCATCGATGACCATCTTTCATTCAAGGCCAAGTTCGGCAACCTGCTCGATACCGAATTCCGGATCAAGCAGGGGATCGAGACGACCCAGCAGTACAAGAACGGTCGAACGATGAGCCTCGGATTGCGCTACGACTTCCTGTAACGCGGCGTTGTCACGAATCTGAAACCCCCGCTTCATTTGCCTGAAATCGAGCGTCCCTATCCTTGCTTCTGTCGTGGCTCGACACGGCCGGCTCAGATCCGGTCCAAATCATTCACTAGCAAGAGGTTGCTCATCATGTTCAAGCAATTCACCCGTAACGCGATGGCGCTTGCGGTCGGTGCCGGTATGCTCGGCTCGGCCAATGCGTTCGTCGTCAACGATACGTTTTCCGGTAACTGGGGCGAGGGCGGCGGTGCAAGCCGCGGGCTCATCATCGATATCCTGGAGAACAGCCCGGCGGCCGGCGATTTCGCGCCCGGCGTGCTGGTTCAGTGGTTCACCTATCGCGACGGCGAGCCGGTCTGGCTGCTTTCCGACGTTCCGGCGATCGATCCCAACAGCAATTCGGCGGAGCTCACATTCTTCGAATTCTCCGGCGGCACCTTCGGCCCGCCCGGCATCGGCAACCCGAGCAGCGTTGTCTGGGGTACCGCAACGCTGACGTTCAACAGCTGCGGCAACGCGGTGCTCGACTACGACGGGATCGACGGCGCTGGCGTCATCGACACCTTCTCGAACATCACCGCACAGCAGTGCGTGGTCGACGAAGTAGCCTCGGACTGCCCTGATTTCTCGGTCGACTCCGGCATCCCCGGATCCTGCATCATCGGCGGCACGCCGATCACCAACGACATCACGTTGACCAACGAAATCACCTGGTTGATCCAGGGCCAGTTCGTGGTGGCCGACGGCGGTTCCGTGACCATCGAGCCGAACACCGAACTGGTCGGCGGTACGCTGGGCGATACCGACACCTTCGTCGTGCAGCAGGGCGGCAAGGTCTTCGCCGAAGGCACGGCGGCCAACCCGATCGTCATGCGCGGTCCGCAGGCACAGGGTCGCGGTGAATGGGGCGGCCTGGTGATCAACGGCTTCGCTCCGATCAACGGCTGCGCCGACGGCGTCGATCCCTGCACCGCGCAGGGTGAAGGCAACTCCGGTACTTACGGCGGCAACGACCCGCACGACAACAGCGGCGTGCTTCGCTACGTCGTCGTGGCCAATGCCGGCATCCTGTTCAACGAAGAGAACGAGTTGAACGGCATCGCGTTCCAGGGCGTGGGTGACGGCACCACCGTCGAATATGTCCAGGTGCACCTGAACTCCGACGATGGCGTCGAATTCTTCGGCGGCACGGTCAACGCCAAGTACCTGGTGCTCACCGGCATCGGTGACGACAGCCTCGACTGGACGCAGGGCTGGCAGGGTCGCGTTCAGTACCTGGTGGCCAAGCAGTACACCGACGACGGCGACCAGGGGATCGAGGGCGACAACAACGGCGACGCCAACGACTCGCTGCCGCGTGCGCTGCCGGTGCTGGCCAACATGACCTTTGTCGGCAACAGCAATACCGACATCGGCTGGCTGATTCGCGAAGGCACGGGTGTGAACATCGCCAACTCCATCGCCACCGGTTTCGGCGAATCCTGCCTGGATATCGACCAGCAGTCGACCTTCGACAACGAAGAAAACCTGTCTATCGTCAACAGCATTGTGGGCAACTGCGCCACGTCCTTCTCTGACGAAGCAGGCGACCCGTTCGTGGTTTCCGACTGGTTCCTCGGCCAGGCCGGCAACCTCGACACCGACCCGCTGCTGAACAACTACGCGCCGACGTCGGCTTCCCCGGCGCTCAACATCGGAAACGTTCCGTTTACCGACGCGTTCTTCGACAATGTCGATTTCGCCGGCGCGATTCGCAGCGCCGACACCGACTGGACGCAGGGCTGGACGGTCGGACTCGACCGCGACGCACCGTAACAGAGGGTTGACCTCGTCGATCGACGAGGTGAACTGAAAAACAGGCGGCGCTGCTTCGGCAGCGCCGCTTTTTTTATTCTCTCAGGCGTTGCCCGCCCCGCCCGCCACCGCGAAAACCGTCTGCCGCTGGTCCGAAATCGCGCGAATCTCGCATTCGAACAGCCGACTCAGCCGCTCGGCGGTGAGCATTCCGGAGGTCGGTCCGTATTCCCAGCGCCCGTCGCCGAACAGCATCAGCACGTCGGTGCAATAGCAGGTGGCCAGGTTCACGTCGTGCAGCGCGATCACCTGGCAACGCCGCTGCCGGTGCACGCGCAGCCAGAGCCGGTCGAGGATGGCGACCTGGCGCGCCGGATCGAGATGGTTGGTCGGCTCGTCGAGCAGCATCACCGCCGGGTCCTGGGCCAGCACCGTCGCCAGCGCCAGTCGCCGCTGCTCGCCGCCCGAAAGCTCGCGGCAGGACCTCTCGGCCAGCGCATCCAGGCCGACGTCTTCCAGCGCCTTTCTTGCCGTATCGATATCCGCAGCCGATTCGCGTCCCAGCGTGCCGATATGCGGATGGCGGCCGCTCAAGGCCACTTCCAGCGCGCTGGCGTCGAACGCGAACCGGGTGTTCTGCGTCAGCATCCCCAGCCCGCGGGCGATCTCGCGGCGCGGAAGCCGCGCCATGTCCCGCCCGTCGAGCGAAACGGTCCCTGCATCCTTGCCCCGAACCCCCGCCAGCGCCAGCAACAGCGTCGTCTTGCCCACCCCGTTGGGCCCCAGGATCCCGATCGACTGCCCGGCCGAAACCTCCAGGTCCAGCGAATCCACGACCCGTTGCCCGCCGATGGAGACGCAAAGATCCCGGCACTCGAGGATCGGTTCATGCGTGGATGACTCAATCATCGCTGAAGCCACTGTGGACGCACGGGAAAGACGCTTTTCAGCCGCGGATGAACGCGGATGAACACTGATAAAACAGATGATTGCCCGTGCAGTTTCAAAGCATATCCAGCCTTTCTTGGGTTTATCCGTGTCCATCCGCGCCCATCCGCGGCAAAAAAAGCTTTTCTCATTTCCTGTTCCCGGTCCGGTTCAACAACAAAAGAAACAACGGCACCCCGATCAACGCGGTGAGCACCCCGACCGGCAGTTGCCTGGGGCTGAACAGGTTGCGCGCCAGGGTGTCGGCGAGCACCAGGAACGCGCCGCCGAAAAGTGCGGCGGCCGGCAACAATCTCCGGTGATCGGCGCCGACCACCAGGCGCATCAGGTGCGGCACGATCAGCCCCACGAAGCCGACGGTCCCGGCAATCGATACCGCCAGCGCGGTCAGCGCCGAGGCGACGACGTAAATTTCCGTATAGCGCCGGCGCGGGTCCTCGCCCAGCAGGGCCGCCTGGGTCTCGCCGGCGGCCAGGATGTTGAGGCTGCGCGCGCGCAGCATCAGCAGCACCGTGATTGCGGCAACGCCGGGCAGCCACCAGCCGGAGATTCGCGCGTAGCTCAGGTCGCCCATCAGCCAGAACAGCATGCCGCGCAGGCTCTGGTCGTCGCCCAGCGCCAGCATCAGGCTGATCAGCGCGCCCCAGCCGGCGGCCACCACCACGCCGGTCAGCAGCATTCGGGCGGTCGACCACGGACCGCTGCCCTGGCCGAGCACGAACACGATTACCGACGAGACCAGCGCGCCGGCGAACGCCAGCAGCTCGATCGGCAGGATCGCAAGAGCCAGCAGCATGCCGGCCAGCGAGAATGCCGCCGCGCCGCCGGACACGCCCAGCACGTAGGGATCGGCCAGCGGATTGCGCAGCAATACCTGCATCAGGGTGCCGGCCAGCGCCAGCAGGCTGCCGGTCGCCAGCGCCGCCAGGGCGCGCGGCAGCCTGATTTCGAGCACGATCTGCCAGTCCACCGCGCTGTCGGGCCAGCCGAAGCTGCCGTTGCCCAGCGCCAGGGCAAGCGCGAGGCTGCCGAAGAGTACTGCCACCAGCACCGACAGCACGGGCAGGGCGGACTTCCCCGTCATGGGCGACAACCCGCGGCGCTGCGGATTCGTGAACGGATTGTCTGGTCTCCGGACCGAGAATTGATTAACATGAGGACAGTGCAATATTTTATGCGACGGGCCCTAGCTTACGGCACGCGATGCCGAAAGGCCGGGAACGTTTGCAGACAAGGACAACATGATTGACGCCGACGGCTTTCGCCCGAACGTGGGCATAGTACTGGCGCGCGATGACGGACGGGTCTTCTGGGCCCGCCGGGCCGGCCAGGATGGCTGGCAGTTTCCGCAGGGCGGCATGAACACCGACGAGACGCCGCTGGAGGCCATGTATCGCGAGCTGGCGGAGGAAACAGGATTGCAGCCCGAGCATGTCGACGTGCTCGGCGCCACGCCCGGCTGGCTGCGCTATCGCCTGCCGCGCCGACTGCGCCGCCGCAACCAGCGCCCGGTCTGCGTCGGACAGAAGCAGGTCTGGTTCCTGCTGCATTTCCTGGCCGATGAATCGGTCGTCAGGCTGGACGCCACCGACACACCCGAGTTCGACCACTATCGCTGGGTCGACTTCTGGTATCCGGCCAACAACGTCATTTCGTTCAAGCGGCGCGTCTACCAGCGCGCCCTGCGCCACCTCGAACCGCTGGTGCCGGCCTTCCGGGAGGAGGGGGCCGACAACCGTAATAACGATGGTCATGACAATCGTCATGACAATCGTCATGACAATCGTCATGACAATCGCCATTCCAACCGCCGCGACACGGCTCATGACACTCGTCATGACAAGCGTCGCGACAGCGGCGGCGTCAAGCCGTACTCGGCGGATTCCGATCGCGACTGAATGGATACCGACTGAATGGACTTGATAGGCGCCTTCGTGCTGCTGTTCGTGGTCATGGACCCGCTCGGCAACATCCCGATTTTCATCTCCGTGCTCGACACGGTCAAACCCGAGCGGCGCTACAAGGTGCTCGCGCGCGAGCTTGTTCTGGCGCTGGTGATCCTGTTCGCGTTCCTGTTCGGCGGCCAGTACCTGCTGGCCGCGCTGCACCTGAGCCAGTACTCGATCAGCGTGGCCGGCGGCATCATCCTGTTCCTGATCGCGCTGAAGATGATCTTCCCGGTCCAGCGCCAGATGCGCGAGGACGAGCCCGACGAGCACGAGGAGCCCTTCCTGGTGCCGCTGGCGATTCCCATGGTGGCCGGTCCCAGCGCCATGGCGATCCTGCTGCTGCTGGCCACGCGCCATCCCGATCGGCTCGGACTCTGGTCGCTGGCGCTTTTCCTGGCCTGGGCCGCCACGGCAATAATCCTGGCCGCCGCCCCGCTGATCAAACATTTACTGGGCAAGCGTGGCCTGATCGCGACCGAACGCCTGATGGGCATGCTGCTCGTCGCCATTGCCGTCCAGATGTTCCTGGAAGGCGTTGCCGAATTCATTGGAGAGTATTCATGAAGATTGTCGTAGCCGTCGCGCTGGCGGCGATGTCGGTCGCCGGCCTGCAGGCGGCGCAGGTCGAGGCCCCGCAGTTCGAGACCAATCAGATCGAAACCGCGCGCGAACTGCGGGCCGTCGCGCTCGAGAGCAACCTCGGTTATGAAATCACCGAAGACCTGACCACGCGCATCGGCAATCGCCTGGCGGGGTCGGAGAACGACGCGCGCGCGGTCGAATGGGCCGTCAAAAAGCTGGAATCGCTGGGCTTCGACCGGGTCTGGACCGAGCCGGCGACCTTCCCGACCTGGACGCGCGAGCACGAACGGGTCTCGATCACTTCGCCTGTCGAGCAGGACCTGGTGTCTCTGGCGATCGGTTTTTCGCCCGGCACGCCCGAAGGCGGGGTCGAAGCCGAAGTGGTGATGTTCGACGACCTCGCCGCGCTGCAGGCCGCGCCGGCCGAGGACGTGGCCGGCAAGATCGTGTTCATCCGCAAGCGCATGGAGCGCGCCCGCGACGGCTCCGGCTACGGCGCCACGGTGGCCGCGCGCAGCACGGGTTCCATGGCGGCGGCGGAAAAGGACGCGCTGGCGCTGATCATCCGCTCGGTCGGCACGTCCACGAATCGATTCGCGCACACAGGGACGATGCGCTTCGACGCCGGCAGCCGCCGCATCCCGGCCGCGGCCATATCGAACCCGGATGCCGACCAGCTCGAGCGGCTGATCAAAATGGGCGAGCCGGTGCGGCTCAGTGTCGACATCGGCGCCCAGGTCAACGAGCCCTATACCAGCCAGAATGTAATAGCCGAAATCACCGGCAGCAAGTTCCCCGAGAAGATCGTGGCGCTGGGCGCGCACCTCGATTCCTGGGACGTGGGCACCGGTGCGATCGACGACGGCGCCGGCGTGGGCATCGTTACTGCGGCGGCCAGGATCATCATGGAGCACGCCGAGCGCCCCGAGCGCTCCATCCGCGTCATCCTGTTCGCCGCCGAGGAAATCGGCCTGTGGGGCGGTCGCGCGTGGGCCGACGCGCACAAGGACAACATCGAGAACTATCAACTGGCCGCCGAATCCGACTTCGGCGCCGGCCCGGTCTACGAGATCTCGGCCCGCGTCAGCGACGAGGCCTGGCCGGTCATCGGAGCTATCCACGCCGAACTTGAAATGCTCGGCATCGCCATGGGCGGCCGAACCCAGGCCCGCGGCGGCCCCGACTTCATGCCGATGTCCATCCACGGCCTTGCAGCCGCCGACCTCAGCCAGGACGGCACGAAATATTTCGACTACCACCACACCGAAAACGACACCTTCGACAAGATCGACCCGGCCGAAATGGCCCAGAACGTCGCCGCCTATGCCGTGCTGGCGTGGCTCGCGGCGCAATCGCCGGTGGATTTCGGTTCGGGGCCGGGGTTGGTGGACACGAGCGAGGAATGATCGGGCGTTGCGGTTTCCGCGATATCCACGCAAGAGCGGACTCCGATATCAACGTAGGAGCGGTCTCCAGGCCGCGAAAAAGAACAGTCCGTAAGAATCGTGGAATAGCGAAGCGGGCAAAAAGGCGCCGGATCCTGCTTCTTGCCCCGTTCCGGGAAAACACAAGAAACAAGAACCGACCCTGAAGACCCTCTAACCGAGGAGCCAACCTATGTCTTTGGCAGAGAAGATATGCCTTTCAGCCGCTTTCCTGTTCTTCATGACAGGGTTGATCACCGGGATATGGAAGTACAGGCATATTGCGAAAAGCGAAGACGCTTCATCGCCGGTCTATGTCGATATCGCCCATCGGAGCTCGCTGCTCTACAGTTTCGCTGCACTCCTGCTGGCCGCGTTCAGCAGCTATAGCATCTGGCGCGCTCCGATCAATGTTGCGGCGGCCGTCTCGGCCCTGGCGTTTTTTGCCCTTGCTATCGGTACTTATGTGCTCCACGGCCTGCTCCAGGATACCGATAACCAGCTCCGCCGTCCTCATCGGCTGGGCGGAAGACTCCTGCCGCCTTGGTTGACCGGCCTATTCATGGTGCTGCTGATAGCGGCTGAAGTAGGAGGTGCCCTGGTCCTGGGGGCCGGCGCGATGCTGGGCATCTGGAATGGCTAGGGCAGGCTTCCCGATCTACTGACCGGTCAACAGGTCGATCCAGCTTGCATTGTTGGTGAGGAACCCGATCATCGCCCCCGCGGCGAGCACTGCGACGAACGCGATCCAGCTGATCCGTTCGACCTTGCCGTGGACGAGCTTGTCGTAGATTGGAAGCGCCGCGGCAAGCGACACGTTGAACAGCCCGATGATCGGACCGGCCGCGTCGAGTGGAATGCCGAGATAGTGGATGAGGATTCGTCCGAACGGTGAGGGCATCAACGACATCGTGGCCAGATACATCAGGCGCAGATGCCAGGCCGTCCTGCGCCGATAGACCACCGCGAACGCCACCGCGGGAATGAAGATACCCAGACCGGCCGTGAAGCGTGCGGTGAACGCGGCAACGTTGCCGGTATCGCCCGGGACGACCGGCAGCAGGTCCAGCTGGATCGCTATGCCGGTGAGTGCGGTCATGACGGCTATAAGCAGCCCCGCGCGCCCGACCAGGCGGTGGCGATCGAAGTTCTTTCGCAGGATCAGCAGCGGCTGGACCAGGAACACCATCAGCCACAGCAGGGAGCTGATGACGTGCACATGCATCCAGGCACTGGGTGACTGATAGCCGCCGGCAAAAAGCGGGCCGAAGTAGCGCGGCGTGAAGCCGATGACGGCAACGACGAGAAATACGATGGCGACCGCCGAGACGGCGACGGCATCGGTTCGAATTCGATCCACAGGGCATCCCGATGGTTGCCTGAGCTTGCAGCATACCGGAGGTTGAACCCGGACTTCGTTCGTCCTCTTTAGTTATGGGTGGCTCCGCTTGTCTCCTCAGATTCGTCCGTACTGGACGTCGGGTAGCTCAGCTCTCGGTCGACGTGCTGAATGAACGGCGGGCCCCAATCCTGCGAGTTACGAACCATTGGCCAGACGAACGGCGGATCACGCTCCGCGACGGAAACGAACCAGTCGTTCCATGGGACGAACAGGCCTTCGGACAGCACCCCTGCGTCGTAGGTCATGAAGGCACGTTCCCAGGCAACGTAGAACAACTCGATGTAGCTCTGGAACCGTAATCGTTCAGGAGGCGTCAGGCTGCCCGGATCGGCATACCCCTTCGCCAGCAGAGACGCCAGGTCGTTGCTCTCGATGACCAGGTATCGGCGCTGCGTGGTGTAGGTCAACAACTCGGCCTGGATATCGGCTTCGGACTCCAGCGTGCTCCGGTTGATCTCGAGGCCGACGTAGACGAGGGAAATCACGACCGCCGCGGCGGAGATGATTTCCGCAGTCGCGACCCAGGTGCTGAGTTTTCTTTCGGTCATGATCGTTGGCGCTGGCGCTGCTGTAGGCGTTGATTCTACCCGGATTCCGGGCCCCCGCCTCGCCGCACGCTCTTTCGCCATGCGCGGCTCCGTTTATTCCCCGAACGAGGTACGATGACCAAAAAAGGTGGACATCGGGATCGGCTTCTCATGAAAGGGTCTGCGCATCAAGGATCGTCAGAAATCGCGTCTGCACAACCGAAAAATGGCCATAGGGTGTTTCGAAGCACAAAGCTCGTTGCCAGGTTGCTATCGCCAAAGGTATCGCTTTGGCGATATTCTTTGGAAGCCTGGCCCATCGCGCTGATCCCATCGGTACTGCTCTTTGCGCTTGCCGCGGGACTGTTTGCACTTCTGGGATTCTCTCTTGAGTCAATTGCAGCTCCGGCTAGAGAGGTGTCGGTCTCGAATTTTCTTGGAGCCGTGATATTTGCGCCCATTGTCGAGACCCTGGTCCTGATTGGCGGTATCAAGATCTTGGGGAGCGTTTCGAGCCGTCCCGTAGTGGTGGCAATGCTGTCGGCTCTAGTCTGGGGACTTTTCCACGGAAGTTTTGGTGCCTTATGGTTCTTCGGTACCGTTTGGAGCTTCTTCGTTCTTTCCTGCGCGTATCTCGCGTGGCGCGGCCGGTCTTTTAAAGCTGGCTTCATTGCGGCGTCGGTGCCACACGCCTTGGTTAACCTGACAGCTATGTCCATAATCGTATTAGAGACTGTCTGAAAAAATTCCTTAGTTAATCCGGACACCCACCGAAATCCACCGCCCAACCCCGAAGTCTCACGAATGGCAGCCCGGCCACCTTCGGCATGTCTGAAACCTGTCGAATTGGTCAGAAATTGATCAACTGTTGTGAGGACCTGAGCTAATCGTGCGTCTGCAGTGGCCAAGCCCGGAATAGCAGTGGAAAGATTGTGTTTCCTCTTTCGTTATGTGTGTCTTCGTTTATTCTGTTTCGCTTTGGGTGTCTCTGTTTTTGGTTCCGCGGTCATTACTCGGCAACCCGGGCTCAGGTCAGCATGACGCCGTCACCCAGACCGCTGGCGCGTGCCAGGCGTTCATCGCGGGTAATCAGCGCCGCGTTCCCGCCGAATCAGCCCGGCCGAGGATTCGGTCATGCCGAACGGCTCGGCGGTGCGGAGCCGCTCACGCAACTCGGCTTCTGACGGCAGCGCCAGCGATGCTTCGATCTGTTCCAGCAACAGATCGCTCATGCTCCTGCCCTCCAATGCCGCGCGCGCTTTCAGGGCGCGGTGCAGGCTGGTCGGCACATTGCGGATCTGGATCATGTGACTCATGGCAGTCTCCGGTTCATGTGTGCTACATGCTATCAGCGGTTCATCAGTCAATACAATCGCCGGCCCGAATCCGGGCTGCACGCCAGTCGACCATGCAGCAAAAGCAATGACGCCTGATAAACTGGATATAAATATACCTTTCCGGGACGCACGTACCCCCGCAAGCCCAGCGACGAGCCGCCACCAGCACCACAGGCCCGAGTGCATTGCGGTTCGAGCTCGTCACTGCGAATGGTTTTGGCGGCGACGCGATCTTGTGCTACGGTTTCAGCCTGCAGATTTCGTAGCGGGAATCGGTAGATTCAGGCAGTGGGTGATGTTTTATGGGCTCTGTATTTCTTCTGATTGTTTTGGCTGTTTTCCTGTCGCTGGCTCTCCTTTTGGGCTCGTCGGCTTCCGGTCGCACGATGACGGCGAGAAAGACCGTTGCCGGCTGCGGGGCGATTTTTTTCGCGCTATACGGTGTCATCGTTCCTGATGCGCGATCGGAATCGTTGATCATGACAGCGCTCGCGGTCGTTATATTTTGCTATCTGGGACGAGTCAGCGGCGCTGCGAACGCCGGCGACTAGTTTTCCAGGGAAGCAATCGAATAGCGGAATGTGGTCGGTTCGTGTTTCGTGCGCCGGCGCGAGTCAATTCGGAAAATCAGAGCCGATCCCGACGGATCTTCAAGCGTGCCTGAGCCAACGCGTTTTCTTTTCCAAGGAGGTAAACATGAAGAAAGTTCCGGGAATCGCGGCTATTGCCATTCTGGCGGGCTGTGCCTCGACTGACTATTCGGGCATCGAAAATAGCCAGGCCGTTATCAGCAACCTCGAAGTGTCTGAACTGGGCAAGCCCGGAACTTACAAACACCAGTTGGATGTCAGATTCGATTACAGCACCGAGGACTATAAAGAGATCGTTGGGCTGTATTCGTGCAAAGTCCTGTTTTCGGTCTCGGAACATAAAGTGATAACCAAGGTCGATGAAGGTTCTACGTGCAGGATTGATTCTGAAACAGGTTCCGTATCAGTCAAGTGGGAGACCCCTTTTTCAACGAGCGCTGGCTACTCGACTGAAGAACGACGTCAAATGGCATTGCCCCTTGAGTACCATGTGACCATCAATCAGAAGAAGCAAAGAAATACAAGTATCGTGATTGGGATGAGTGAGCCCCGTTATCTGACCCTGGAAAGATAGCAATCACATAAACGCGCCTGCTTGCGCTTTCTGGCTGAGCATTAGGGTTAAGTCCGTGTTTTAAGTGGGCAGTCCCTGGAAAGCAAGTTATCTGGCGGTCAGGCGCCTGGTGGTCGCTACAGGGGAATCCGGATACCCATTCATAATGACCCCCAAACCTCACGTATCACCCGGTGAAAGAATAAAAAAAGCCGACCCAAGGGCCGGCTAGCGCAGGGAGCAAAGTGGCGCGGGAAAGGTTAACGCCTACAGCTGAATCCGCAATCCGCCGATGAACGTGCGGTCCAGGTTCGGGCGGGCGCCGCGGGGTTGGCGGCCGGCGATGCCGTCTTCGTTGTTGAGGTTCTGGGCCAGGCCGAAGATCTGGATGCGCGGCGTCAGGTCGTAGTGCACCGAGGCGTCGATGGTGGTCAGCGAGTCGGTCTGCTCGAACGGGCCGCAGGAGGCGAATGCGCAGACTTCGTCGATGTAGTTGACGCTGAGGTACCCGGCCCAGCGCTGCCAGACCACGCCCTGCGAGATGTAGAACTGGTGATCCGGGATGTACGGGACCGGGTCGCCCTTTTCCACGTCGCCGAAGAAGTTGGTATCGGCCAGGTCGCTGCGGAACTCGGCGTCGGTCCAGGTCCAGGTGGCTTCCAGCGGGAGCCCGAAGCTGCTGGTTTGCGACCAGTCGGTCGAAAAGCGGGTTTCGAGGCCTCGGGTCCGCGCGGCGTCGCCGCTGAACACGTCACCGACGTCGCAGTTTGCCCCGCTGGACGCGGTGCAGACGCCGACGAGGTTTTCGAAGTCGTTGATGAAACCGATCATTTCAAGTGAGGCGAGGTCGCCGTTGTAGCGGAAGCCCGCTTCCCAGTTGGTCGATTCTTCTTCGTCGGTATCGGGATCCGAGGACGGCGCCGAAAAGCCCTTGTGGACGCCGAAGATCAGGTCGAAGTCGTCGTTCACGGCATAGCGGGCGCCGATGCCCGGCAGCACGGCGGTCACGTCGTCGCTGCGCGTGTCGCGCAGGTTGTCCGGGGCGCGGCTGGACGGGTCGTCGGTGCGCGAGATGCGATCCTCGTAACGCGTGCGGCTGAGTTTCATGTCTTCGATGCGCACGCCGGGGCTCAGCGTGAGGCGGCCGATTTCGATGGTGTCGTAGACCCATGCGGCCAGCGCTTCGGCCTGTTCGATGCGGTTGCCGGCATTGCCCAGCAGTCCGAAATCGTCCAGCACCAGGCTGCCGTTGACCTGGGTATAGGTGCTCTGGCGCTGCAGCCGGTCCTCTTCATCTTCGTGGTAGCGCATGCCGACGCGCAGCCGGTGCGAGAGCGAGCCGGTGTCGAACATGATCGTCGCTTCGCCCTGCACGCCGCGGGAATAGTATTCGCGGGAATTGTTGCGCAGTTCGATTGCGCCTTCCGCCGTGTCCAGGGTGCCGTCCAGGATGGCCTGCAGTTCGGCGGCGCTGAAGCCGCCCATGGATTCGCCGCGGTTGACCGCCTGGATCACGTTGAACCAGCTGGTGCGCGAGAAGTTCTGGGCGTCCGGGCTGCCGTCGAAGTCGATGCCCTCGGTCTTGAACCAGGCGCGCTCGAATTCGTTGTTGTAGGCGGTGGCCTTCAGCTGCAGCGAGTCGCCGATTCGGCCGGTGTAGCTCACCATGACCTGTTCGTGCTCGGTATTGATCTGGTCGAGCTCGCTCAGCCCGTAGCGCCGGTTGGGACTCTGGGCGAAATCGGCGTCGGTCAGGCCGAAATAGGTCTGGTTGGAGGTCTCGTCGGCGTACTGCACCTTGAGGTCCAGCGCGTGGTAGTTCTCGCGGCTCGAAGGCGTGTTGATCCGGAACTTGGCGGTGTAGTCGCCCTTGTTCAGGCCGGTATCGCGGTTCGATCGGTCGATGTTCTGAAAGCCGTCGGAGCGCCATTCGTGGCCCTCGATCACGTAGCCGAACCGGTCGGTGCTGTCGCCGTACCAGACGTGGCCGCGGAGATGCCCGTGGCTGCCGGCCTCGAACGTGGCCTGGCCGCGCGCGACGTCCGGAATCCGGGTCGAAAGCATGTTGATCGCGCCGCCGGTGGTGTAGGGGCCTTCGAGGACTGCGGCCGGACCCTTGAGCACCTCGATGCCCTGCATGCGCCCGGCGGTGGGGAAGTAATAAGCGGCCGGCGCGGCATACGGGGCCGGCGCGATCGGTACGCCGTCTTCAAGCAGCGTGATGCGGGCGGAGCGATCCGAGGGCGTGCCGCGGATGGAGATGTTGGGCCTCAGGCCGTAGCCGTCCTCGAGCTGGATCGAGACGCCCGGCACCTGGCGCAGCACGCGCTGGATGTCGGTGAACTCGAACTTCTCGAGATCCTGCTCGGAAATGAACGTGGCACCGCCGGGCACCTGCAGCGCCGCTTCGGCGGAGCCGAGGATGGCCACCGGCGCGAGCGCCATCGGCATTTCGCTCGATTGCTCGGACTCGGCGGCCGGGCCCGGGCGATCGGAATTGCCGGAGCCGGCCTGCTGATCGTCGGCCTGGATGGTGGCGGACAGAAACGGAATGGCCACGGCCAGCAACAGGGCGCTGGATTTCAGGCGCGATGCGGGGCGGGTTCGGTCATCTTGGTCTGGGTGAAACACTGGAAGAACTCCTGGGAACAAATTATTTGAACGTGATTCGAAGTATATATGATAACCATTCGTATTTGGTATGACACAGGTCAATTTTCCCGGGAGAGATGTGCGATATCGGTGCGTGGGCAGGTAGCCGGGTGCTGGCGAAAGTGAGCTTGCGGGCGGCTATATTAAAAGAATGCGACTAATTCAATTCATGTATTGACAATCGTTCGCATTCGTATTAATCTAGGTTCATGTTCGTATGTGTCTGCAATGCCGTAACCGATCGCGAAATCCGCGAACACGCGCGTCGTGGGGTGGATTCGCTCGAGGAATTGAAGATGCGCACCGGTTGCGCGGACTGCTGCGGACAGTGCGCCGACGAGGCCGAAGCCATCCTGAGAACCACCCAGCACGCCGCCCGCGTGTCGATCCCGGTGGTCGAATTGCCCCAAACCGCGTAAAACCCGTTATTGCTTCAGTAGCCCGGGTAAGCGAAGCGCACCCGGGGCCAGTCACAAATTCAAACCTCTGAAAGGCCCTGTTGGGCCAGCCCGTGCGGTCCGCGACCGCGTGATTGGATTCGCGCGTACACGCACGCGCAAGCGGGCTACAGAACTGTCGAGTCAGGGATCCGCTATTCGTAGGAGCCTGCTTGCAGGCGAATGGCTACGGAGGCCCGTTTTTTCGCCTGCAAGCAGGCTCCTACGAAAGCTGTCCCGCCCAAAAGTAGTGGCTGACGGCAGCCAGCGCCAGCCATTCACCATTCACGCGTCTTGGCTCCCGCTTCTTACGGCATCTGCGTGGCCAGCGCGCCGCGGTGGACTTCCGGATTGTAGTAGCGGGTGACGATGCCGCTGGCGTCGAAGCGGTCGAGGTCGGGCGGGGCGAGGATGCCGTGCTTGCGCGCCTTGGTGCACGACCACCAGCCCGACGGATAGGACGGCTGCGGGAATCCCAGCGTCCTGATCGTCTCGAACCCGGCTTTTTCCATGTTCTGCCTGATCCCCGAAATCAGGTGCTGGTGGAGCAGCGGGCTTTCGCTTTGCTGCACCAGGATGCCGCCGTCGGCCAGCGCGGTGAAGCAGTCGGCGACGAATCCGGGTCCGAACAATCCCTCGGCCGGTCCGATCGGGTCGGTGGAATCGACGATGATCACGTCAAGCGAGCCGGCCTCGGCGTTGCGGATCCAGGCCAGCCCGTCGTCGAACACCAGCGTGGCGCGCGGGTCGTCGTTGCGCTCGCAGAGCTCGGGGAAGTGCTGTTCAGCCAGGCGCGTGACCTGCTCGTCGATTTCGCACTGCACCGCCGATTCGACTTCCGGGTGGGTCAATACCTGTTGCAGCGTGCCGCAGTCGCCGCCGCCGATGATCGCCACGGTCTTCGGGCACGGGTGCGAGAACATCGCCGGGTGGGTCAGCATCTCGTGGTAGAGGAAATTGTCGCGCGTGGTCAGCATCACGAAGCCGTCGATCACCATCAGGTTGCCCCAGTGGGCGGTCCTGTAGACGTCGATCGTCTGGAACTCGGTCTCGACGTGCGCCAGCTGTTTTTCCACCTTCCAGCCGACCACGCTGCCGGCTTCCTCGCAGACTTCGGTGAACCAGGTCTCGTCTTTCGGCAACATGCGTGTTCCTTTGTCAATTTCGATCGATCATTTTAACGAGCGCGGCGTCTTACAATGCCGCTACTGCCAAATTCTGGGAAAAGTGCATGAGTTCCGACCGAATCGAAGCCGCGCGACGTCGCTACGCCATTCCCGCCTGGTCGGAAGGTTTTTTCGACGTTGATGCCGAAGGTCACCTGGTGGCCGCTCCGGTCGGTGCGACAGGACCGAAGCTCGCGCTGACCCGGATCGTCGAGCAGGCGCGCGGGCAGGGCATGCGGCTGCCGCTGCTGGTCCGCTTTCCCGACCTGCTGAAATACCGCGCCGGCCAGTTGCGCGAGGCATTCGAGAGCGCGATCTCGAATGCCGAATACGCCGGCGGCTACACGCCGGTCTACCCGATCAAGGTTAACCAGCAGGCATCGGTCGTCGGCGCGCTGGCATCGGTATCCGACCTCGGCCTGGAAGTGGGCAGCAAGCCGGAGCTGATCACCGCGCTGGCGGTCAGCCGACCCGGCGGCACCATCGTGTGCAACGGTTACAAGGACGCCCAGTACATTCGCCTGGCGCTGAGCGGGATAAGGCTCGGGCTCAGGATCATCATCGTGATCGAAAAGCCCGGCGAATGGCCGCTGATCCGCAAGCATGCCGCGACGCTTGGCGTCGATCCGGTGCTGGGCGTGCGGCTCAGGCTGTCCGCGCTGGGCAAGGGCAACTGGCAGAACACCGGCGGCGAGCGCGCCAAGTTCGGGCTGGCGGCCGGGCAGCTGCTGGACCTGGTCGAGGCGATCCGCGAGGCCGGCTGCCTCGAATGGCTGCAGCTGCTGCATTTCCACATGGGTTCCCAGATCTCCAACCTGCGCGATATCCAGAACGGCGTTCGCGAGGCCGGCCGCTACTACGCCGAGCTGGTCGCCGACGAGGTGCCGATATCGATGCTGGACATCGGCGGCGGCCTGGGCGTGGACTACGAGGGCGGACGATCGCGCACCTACTGCTCGATGAACTACTCGATGGCCCAGTACGCCCATGCGATCGTCTCCGGTCTGGCCGAGCTGTGCCGCGATCGCGACATCGCGATGCCGGACCTTTTTTCCGAATCCGGTCGCGCGCTGACCGCCCACCATGCGGTGCTGGTGACCAATGTCACGGCCACCGAGGAATTTCCGCGCGGCCTGGAGTTCGCGATTTCCGACGACAGCCACGCGGTGGTCGTCAATCTCAGCGAGCTGCTGGCCGACATCGACAATCGCGAGCCCGAGGAGAGCTTTCTCGAGGCCGAGCACTGGCTGGAGGAAGGCCGCAACCTGTTCCTTTACGGCGATCTCAAGCTGGTCGACCGCGCCCGCCTGGAGCCGCTTTACTTCGCAATCCTGGAACGCGTCGCCGGCCGGCTCGACCCGGAACACCGGCGGCACCGGGAACTGCGCGACCGGATCCGGTTCCAGCTTTCCGACAAGTACTTCATCAACCTTTCGATCTTCCAGTCGCTGCCCGACATCTGGGCGATCGACCAGGTATTTCCCATCGTGCCGCTGCAGCGCCTTGAGGAGGAACCCACCCGACGCGCGGTGCTGGAAGACCTGACCTGCGATTCCGACGGACGTATCGACCAGTACGTCGAGCGCGGCCTGCTGGAGCCCACGCTGGCGGTGCACCAGATCGCGCCGGGCGAGGAATACCTGCTGGGCATCTTCATGGCCGGCGCCTACCAGGAAACCCTGGGCGACATCCACAACCTGTTCGGCGACACCGACAGCGTCGACGTGGTGCTGGGCGAGGATGGCTTCTCGCTGCGCAACGCGCGGCCGGGCGATACCGCCGACAGCCTGCTGAAACTGGTCGGCTTCCAGCCGCGCCAGCTGCTGGCCGCCTGCCGTGCCAAGGTCACCGCCGCCGGGCTGGAGCGCGAGGAGGCCGAGGCGATAGAGCGGCTGCTGGCCGAGGGGCTATCGGCCTACACCTACCTGGCCGGCGACTGACGCCGATCCCCTACAGGGCTGACGCTCTTTGTAGCCCGGATAAGCACGCAGTGCGCATCCGGGGCCGAAGGCTGACCCGACGTCGATCCCGGGTGCGTTGCGCCTACCCGGCCTACAGGGCCGAGTGCCGGGCCAGAAAATTGCGCTTGATCAACTCGGCCCGGATGTAAACAAGTATCGTTTGCATATCCACCTGCGACAGCGAGCACGACAGCTCCGCGAAAAATGCACACCGTTCCACTCTGGACACTGACCAAGGGCCAGCGCGCCGCCATTCGCGGCTTTACCGACGCGCTGCCGGATTCGTATCGCCAGCGGCTGACCGAGATGGGCTTTCACGCCGGCGAGGTCGTCACCTGCCTGCTGCGCCCTGCGTTCGGCGCGCCGCGGGTCTACCGCGTCAGCAACACCGTGTACTCGCTCGACGAGGACGTCGCCGCGCACGTGATGATGCAGCCGCTGGAGGCGGGCGCATGAACCGCCGGGGGATGCTGGTCGGCAGTCCGAACTGCGGCAAGACCCTGCTGTTCAACCGGCTGACGGGTCTGAAGCAGAAGGTCGCCAACTTTCCCGGCATCACGATAGAACTCGCCCACGGGCCGATGCCGGCGATTCCCGGCGTCACGCTCACCGACTATCCCGGCAGCTACTCGCTTCGCGCGCTGTCGGCCGACGAAACAGTGGCCGTCGAGCAGTTTCATGCCGGCCTGGCCAGCCCGGAGGTGTCGCACGTGGTCTGCGTCATCGACGTCACGCGCATGGAAAAAAGCCTTTACCTGACGCTGCAGGTGATCCGCCACGCGCGCCGCAAGGGCAAGCACGTGATCGTCGTGGCCAACATGATGGACGTGCTCGATGCCCACAAGGTCGTACTCGACCTCGACGGCCTGGCGCGCGAGCTGGACGCCCCGGTGATCCCGCTTTCGGCGCGCACCGGCCGGGGCATGCCCGAGCTTCTCGATCGGCTGCGCGAGGATCCGCCGCGGCAGGTGCCCGAACCGGCGCCCCAGATCGAGATCAACCCCGAGCTGCTGATCCAGCAGCAGGCGCACCGGCTGGCCGGCAAGTACGGCCCGCGCGGCGACATGCTGGTGCGCTCGCAGAACCGGATGGATGCGTTCTTCCTGCATTCGTGGTTCGGCGGACTGGCGTTCTTCGCCATCATGTACCTGCTGTTCCAGTCGATCTTCACCGGCGCCGCACCGGCAATGGACGCCGTCGGGGGCGGCCTGGGCGCGATCGCAGCCTGGCTGGTACCGCTGATGGGGCCCGGCCTGGCGGCCGATTTCACCTCCGACGCGATCTTCTCCGGGGTCGGCGCTTTCCTGGTGTTCGTGCCGCAGATCTTCGTGCTCACACTCATCGTCGGGCTGCTCGAGGACTCCGGCTACATGGCGCGCGCGGCGCTGATCTGCCATCGCCCGCTGCGCTTTTTCGGATTGACGGGCAAGAGCTTCATCCCGATGCTTTCGGGCGTGGCCTGCGCCATTCCCGGCGTGTATGCCGCGCGCGCCATCGATTCGCCGCGCCGGCGCCGGCTGACCTACATGGCCATTCCGCTGATGCCGTGTTCGGCGCGGCTGCCGGTCTACGCGCTGCTGATCGCGGCCTTCATCCCGCAGACCACGGCCATGGCCGGCCTGGTCGGCATGCAGGGGCTGGCGATGTTTGCGCTGTACTTCTTCGGGCTGCTGTTCGGGCTGCTGGTCGCGGGACTGGCATCGCGGCGGGATGTCGCGGCCGACGCGGACGTGCCGTTCATTCTCGAGATGCCCGCCTACCGCATGCCGGCGCTGGGGCCGCTGATCCAGAAATCGGCGCACCGCTGCATGCATTTCGTCACCAAGGCCGGCGGCGTGATCCTGTCGGTGACCGTGGTGGTCTGGATCCTGGGCTACTTCCCCAACGGCGGCACCGACCTGGGCTCGTCGTGGCTGGCCACCATCGGGCGGGTCATCGAGCCGGTGTTCGCGCCGCTGGGGCTGGACTGGCGCTACGGGGTGGCCATTCTCACCTCGTTCCTGGCGCGCGAGGTGTTCGTCGGCACGCTGGGCACGATCTTCGGCATCCAGTTCGCCGAGCAGAACATGGTCCCGCTGGTCGAGCGGATCCATTCCAGCGGCATGGAGCTCGCTTCGGGCGCGGCGCTGCTGGTGTTCTTTTCGGTCGCGCTGATGTGCGTCTCGACCATGGCCATCCTGGCCCGCGAGTCGGGTTCGTGGAAGCTCCCGGCGAAGATGTTTGCCGCCTACGGCGCGGCCGGTTACGTCGGCGCGATAATCGTCTACCAACTGCTTTCGATGTTGTAGCCCGGATAAGCGCATCGCGCGCATCCGGGGCCGCAGACCGGACCGGCCTGATCCCGGGTGCGCTGTGCTTACCCGGGCTACGGTATTGCGTGTAATCTTCGAGCAATACGCCGTTCACCATCGTTATTGTCGGCAAGTCATTATCAGAAAGCCCCTGACTGGAGCTCAACGCAATGATCACGACGGGATTCATAGGCCTGGGCGCCATGGGCGGCCCGATGGCCGGGCACTTGCATGACAACGGCCTGCTGACCGCGGTCTGGAATCGCAGCGGCGACAAGGCCGAAGCATTCGCCCGCGAGCACGAGCGCGTGGAGACGCCCGAATCACCGGCCGCGCTGGCCGCGATGGTCGAGGTGATCCTGGTCTGCGTCTCGGCCGACGACGACCTTCGCCAGGTGATCGCCGACCTCGAGCCCGGGTTGAAGCCGGGCGCTGTCGTCGTCGATCACTCGACCGTGTCGCCGGCCACCGCCAGGGAAATCTCCGAGCGCCTGGCCACCCGTGACGTCGCGTTCGTCGACGCGCCGGTCACCGGGGGCGTCGAAGGCGCGAAGAACGGACAGCTCGCGGTCATGGCCGGCGGCGACGCCGACGCGTTCTCGCGGCTGGGAAACGTGTTCGCGGCCTACGGCAAGGCCTGGCGGCACCTCGGTCCGGCCGGTGCGGGCCAGTCGGCCAAGGCGGTCAACCAGCTGATCGTCGCCGGCATCGCCGAGGCGGTCAGCGAGGGTCTCGCCGTGGTCGAAAAGCTCGGGCTCCCGCAAGACGAAATGCTGGAACTCCTCGGCGGCGGCGCGGCCGGCAACTGGTTCCTGGAAAAGCGCGGCCGGACCATGCTGGCCGACTCGTTCGAGACCGGATTCGCGCCGAAGCTGCTGCTCAAGGACCTGAAGATCTGCGCATCGCTGCTGGAAGAACTGTCGTTCGAATCCTCTGTGTTGCCGAACGCGCTGGACGACTATGCCCGATTGATCGAACGTGGCGAGACCGGCAAGGACATCTCGGCGCTGATCCGGCTCAAGCGCGGTCGATTGAAAGGGACTATGCCGTGACCAACAAGACCCGGCCCGAGGCCGCCAGCGCCGATGCGTTCATCGCGGGCATCGAGGATCCGGATCGGCGCGCGGACTGCAGCCGGATCGCCGGGATCATGGCCGAGGCCACCGGCGCGCCCGCGACCATGTGGGGCGCGTCGATGGTGGGCTTCGGCAGCTACCACTATCGATATGCCAGCGGTCGCGAGGGCGACTGGTTCCTGACCGGCTTCGCGCCGCGCAAGTCGAACATCTCGCTCTACATCATGGCCGGCTTCGATCGCTTCGATTCGCTGATGGGCGAACTCGGCAAGTACAAGACGGGCAAGAGCTGCCTCTACATCAAGCGCCTCGCCGATATCGACGAAGCGGTGCTGATCGAGTTGATCGGCGAGTCCGTTGCCTGGATGCGTAAGCAATACCCGTCAAATCCCTGATGGAGCAAACGCCATGAAGCCCAATCTCTTTCTGCGGCGGGTGCTGGCATTCATGACCGACATTCTCATACTGTTTGCCGTGCTGGGGACGCTCGGCTTCCTCATCCAGCAAGCAATCGGCTACGTTCCGACCACCGGTCCGGAAATATGGCGCGTGCTGCTCCTGAATTTCTCGATTCCGGTGTGGCTTTATTTCTGGCTGTCGGATGCCTCGGCTCGCGGAGGCACGCTCGGCAAGCGGATCTTCAGGATCCGGGTTGCGGCAGACGGAAAAGCGCTCGGACCGGCACGTGCGCTTGCGCGAACCGCAATCAAGCTGCTTCCGTGGGAACTCGCGCATCTGAGTGCTTTCGCGTTGTCCAGTGACCTGGAATCGTTGAGCATCGTTCAAAGCGTCGGGCTGGTCGCCTCCAACCTGCTCATGCTGGTCTACCTCTGGATGGCTTTCGCTTCGCGCGGGCGCCGCAGCGTTCACGACCTCGTGGCGTCGACCAGGGTCTCCGGCGGCGCATGATTCACGCGCTGGAAAATGTCGTGTTGTGCGCTGCATAGTTACTTTTGGTTCGGCAACGTGCAGTATTTATCGATAACTCATATAACTCGGGGTAGCGCATGAGCCAGGTAGCCATTGTCACGGGCGGCACGAGAGGAATCGGTGCGGCCATTTCAAAAGCGTTGATCGATGAAGGTTTCACCGTCGCGGCCAACTATGGCGGCAACAAGGAAGCCGCAGAGGAATTCGCCGCCGCCACCGGCGCGCATCCATACCAGTGGGACGTCAGCGATTTCGAAGCCTGCCGCGAAGGCGTCGCCCGGGTCGAGTCCGACCTCGGGCCGGTCAAGGTCCTGGTCAACAACGCCGGCATCACCCGCGACGGCACGCTTCACAAGATGACGCCCGAGCAATGGCAGCAGGTCATCCAGACCAACCTGAGTTCGTGTTTCAACATGTGCCGCGCGATCATCGAGGGCATGCGCGAGCGCGGCTACGGCCGCATCGTCAACATCGGCTCGATCAACGGCCAGGCCGGCCAGTACGGCCAGGTCAATTACGCCGCGGCCAAGTCCGGCATCCACGGCTTCACCAAGGCGCTGGCCCAGGAAGGCGCGGCCAAGGGCATCACCGTGAATGCGATTGCGCCCGGCTATATCGAGACCAGCATGGTCGCCAAGGTGCCCGACCGGGTGCTGGAAAAGATCGTCGCCGGGATTCCGGTCGGGCGACTCGGCCAGCCGGAGGAAATCGCCCGCGGCGTGACGTTTCTGGTTGCGCCGGAGGCCGGGTTCATTACCGGGTCGACGTTGTCGATCAACGGTGGGCAACACATGTATTGAGGTTTTTTTTTGGCCTGCGGCCGGCTATCGATGGCGGGTTTGGCACCTTTGCCGGGTGCGGCGGCTTTTTAATTCAAAATCAACTTCAACTTCAAAGGCCGTTTCGCCGCCAGCTTCGCTGGCTGATGCGAGTTACTTTTGGTGCGGCAAAAGTAACCAAAACCGCTCATGCCGCGAAGGCGCCCGGCAAAATGCGCCGGGTCCCCTGTGTTTCTCGCAGCGAACGGCCGGTTCCGAACTCGCTCCCTTCGGTCGCTCAGACATGCGGAACCGGACTTCCCCGATTGTCATGACAAGCGCTGCTGCGATACTCGGCGCCATCGAGGCAGATGGG
>PBLG01000033.1 GCA_002722315.1 Lysobacterales bacterium
GGCGGTAGAGCTCGCGGTCGTGCATGGGACTGGACTCGAATCGGGGCCAGACGGTAGCCTATCCGAAGTGTTCAACCCACACAAAACCGGGAAGAGCCTAAAACTTAAATTCCGGGCTCGCTTCCTGAACGATGGCGAGTTCAGGGCCGACATCGACGAGACGATTCAGGCATGGTTCCGGAAAATGCGTCAGCAGTATCCACCGGAGGCACGCGCAGCGCGCAATCGGATTCTGGGTACGCTCCGCAAGATGCTTGCCGACATCTGCGTGCAGGCGCTGCAACCCGACCTGATCATCCTGGACGAATTCCAGCGCTTCAAGGGGCTGCTGGAAGCTCGGGAGGGCCATGTGGATCCAGCAGGCGAGCTTGCACAAGCGCTGTTCAATGCGCCCACCCCCGAAGGTCACCGGACCCGAACGCTACTGCTCTCGGCCACGCCGTATAAGCTCTTCACGGCAGACGCCGAAATCGAACACGAGGACCATTACAAGGATTTCATCGACACGACGCGTTTTCTGTTCGGCGAGGCCGAAGACCGGGTACAGCTGATGAAACATCGGCTGGCGCGGTTTGGGACCGAGCTCAAGCGTGCAGCCCAAGGCCTGCCGCACGAGGTCTCGGCAGCCAAGCACGACGTCGAGGACTCGCTGACCACCGTTATGGCGAGAACGGAGCGGATCATCGCAAGCGAAGACCGCGACGCCATGGTGCATGAGCCCCATGTGGATCTTGAATTCACGAAACATGACGTTCGGCAATACATGGCAGCTGAATCCATGTTCCGGGCTGTCGGCGATACCGATCCGCTGGTGTTCTGGAAATCGGCGCCGTACCTCACGCACTTCATGCTCGGCTACAAGTTCAACGAACATTTCGACGAAACGCTGGAGTGGTTCCCGGAAAAGATTTCGGAAGCCCTGGATCGATATCCCGATGCATTTTTGAAGGCTGCGGATATCGACCAGTGGAAGTCCATCGATCCCGGCAACGCCAAATTGCGCGAGCTGGTGCACGACTTGCTGGACACCGGCATCTGGAAGCTGCTTTGGATTCCGCCGACCGTGCCGTATTGGCCGATGAGCGGTGCTTACGAAGGCCAGGAGAACCGCACCAAGTCATTGCTGTTTTCGGCCTGGAACGTCGTGCCCGATGTCGTCAGCGGCATTCTCAGCTATGAGGCTGAGCGGCGCATGATCGGCGGCAGCATGGATTCGTACCGGGGCCCGGACGACCAGCAAAGCCAGCTTCTGGATTTCGGGTCTGCGGCGCAATCGCGCAATCGACACAGACTTCTACTGCTGCTCACACCCTGCCTGAAGCTGGCCGACGAGGCCAATCCGCTTGAGTCTGACGGCGAAGATGCGCGCGACTGGATGCGAGCCAAGGTCGAATGCCTGCTTTCTGAACTGCCCGATCCGGATTCAGGTTCAGTCGACGAACGTTGGGACTGGGCTGTGCTGCGACTGCTCGACCCAGGCATCGATGAGTTTCTCCGGCTTTGGCGGGATGAAGTCATTGACCCGGAAGCTCAGACGCGCCCGGATTCCGCTGCCTTCAGCGGACACGTCGACGATTTGATTGAGCTCGATCCCAGCGAACTGGGCCGGCGACCCGACGACCTGGCGGAGCTGGTGACCGAATTGGCGCTGGGCGCGCCAGGCATTCTCGCGGCGCGCACGCTCGCCGCGGCTGGTCTTGACGAGACCGAGCGGCGACGCCAGGCGGCACAGCTGGCCTACTCGTTCTGGAAGCTTTTCAATCGCCCGGCCGTTATTCGGTTGCTGCAACAGCTTGCCGGGCACAGCGACGCTAATCGCAGAACCAATCCTTACTGGCGATTGGTGATTCGCTACTGCATCGACGGCAATTTACAGGCGGTGCTGGACGAATACTGGCATCTGACCTGGGAGCAACATGCGTGGTCCGAGAAAGAACAACGCGAAGAGATCAGTAAAAGATGCGTGCGGCAAATCGCCGACACCATCGAGCCGCGGGCATCCCGCGTTCAAGCGAAGTTTTACGAGGGCAACGGTTCGTCGGTGACAACTTCCGTGACCCGCCTTCGCGCCGTGCTTGCGCTGCGGTTTGCACGAATTCAGTCCGACGAGGGCGCAATCAGCCAGGATGCTGTCCGATCGTCATTCAACAGTCCGTTTCGGCCGTTCGTTCTCGCAAGCACGTCGGTCGGCCAGGAAGGGCTGGATTTCCACCCCTGGTGCCATCGACTCATCCATTGGAATCTGCCGGGCAATCCCGTTGACATGGAACAACGCGAAGGCCGCGTGCATCGGTACAAGGGACATGCCGTTCGACGCAACCTGGCCCATTCCTTTTCGAGCGATGCGCTTGGCGCGTGGCAGCCGGGCGATAACCTGTGGGACGTTCTCTTTGATTTGGCCGATAGAGACGCGAGGAACCAGGGGTCTAGCGACCTCATCCCATTCTGGATTGCACCAGGCCCCTATCGAGTCGAGCGAAGAGTGCCGCTTTTGCCCTTCACCCGCGAAGTTGCGGCATTCAGCCGGCTCAAGCGGCAGCTGGCCGCATATCGCGTAGTCTTCGGCCAGCCCCGACAGGAAGAGCTGCTAAGCCTGCTGAACCGGGCAGACATCGACCCGGCCGAGCTGTCGGAATGGTCCATAAACTTGTCACCTTCGAGCCTGGAAGTCTCTGAGGATGAATGAAACCGTAGATTGGGACAAAGTCGCCCGATATCTCGATGCACTATATGAAGCATCCGAGGGTCTGGAAGATATGTTCGCTGGCCGCAAGTTCACGCTTGACGGCCATCTGGTCGGGAGCGTCGGAGAAGTCGTCGCTGCCTATCTCTTCGATCTAGAACTCAATACAGCATCGACTCAGGGCCATGACGCAAAAACTCGCGATGGCAAAGATGTCGAGATCAAGCTGACGCAGCGCACAAGCGTGGCGATCCGTCATGAGCCCGATCATCTGATTGCACTGCATCAGCCTAAGGGCGGCCCTGTGCGCGTCGTGTACAACGGGCCCGGGTCAATTGCATGGAGTAATGCCGGCAAGATGCAGACGAACGGGCAACGGCCGATTTCCGTTTCGCGCCTTGCAGCGTTGTACGAAAGCGTCTCCGCCGCCGAGCGCCTGACGCAAAAGCGAGAACCGCCGATTTGACAGAGGTGGAAAGGGATCGCGACTACTCTTCCGCTTTAATAACCAGAAGCCTTCAGAGTTTCCGAAGATCGTGTTGCGATCCCGGGGATGACCAGTGTTGGCTTAAAGATGCGGTTTGCGACACTGAAATACTACCAAATCGGGAATTTTTTGTCAGGCTTTTCAGCCGCCTGTAAGATTTAGTAGAGTGAACAGTCCCGGATACGGAGAAGGATCGCGAACAACGGAAGGAGACTTACCGACATGGGGAGACTATTCCGAGTTTTACTGGTGATCGCCATCGCAGCCATAGGGATGCGATTGTTCAATTCCGGCGATCTTGAGCCACCTGGCGAATCTATGGCTGCCGATTTGCGCCAAACGGCTACACCGCTGGGTAAAAGTTGCGGGAATGCAGCGCATTGGTCGAAGGCTCAAAGATTTTTAGGCCAACGGGCAACGCTGAAGGGACGCGTAGAGGCGGTGACCTATCGCCCGGATGAGGATGGTCGACCGACGTGGATCAATATTGGTGCCTCGTTTCCGAATGACAATCGTCTGGATCTCATCATCTGGGGCAGGAATCGGTCGGGTTTTCGGGGCGTGCTCTCGCGATTATCGAGGGGCCGAGAGATCTGCGCCCAAGGAGTTGTCGAGCGATACCGGGGTACCTATCAGATCGAGTTGAAGCGGCCAGCTCAGATTCGAATTTTCTAATCGGGACCGTGGAAGAGAGATAGATTTCCAGGCTGGCGCTTCTTCTATTTACATACGCCGGGGTCACCCATTAGCCCAGGCGAGTCAGTCCGGGAATCAGGTCTTTTTGCTTGCACTAGTCCGGCCACCCGTTAGCCGCATCACCGGCATACCAATAACGGCCAGAGTCCGGACACCCATTTCGCAATCACGGACGATCAAGCCAGACGGACGTACTTCGTGAGGTCGGCGCGCAGGATCTCGTCGAGCTGATCCAGCTCGTCGTCGCGCACGCGCACGAAGAGGAAGGCGAAGACCGGTTGGCGCGGATCCTCGATGCGGCGTAGCTCCAGGGGACGGGAGAAGCGCGCGGTGAAGGCGTCGTAGTCGATCGCGGTCACGCGCGTGCGGTCGAGATCGGCGGGCAGGTCGGCCACCACGAGGGCGGTGGTCCAGCCCGCCTGCTCCTCGCACAGCCGACGCCAGTCGGGGCGCTTGCCCTGCAGGAACGCCGTGTAGGGACAGAAGCCCCATCCGTGCGAGGCGATGTCGGTGGCGCACCAGCCGCCGAAGCGCATGGGATTGGCCTCGATCGGGCGCACCGTGCCGTCGTCGGCGATGCGGAACTCCACGTGGATCGGCACGTCGCGCAGGCCGGCGCGACGCCCCAGCTCGTCGAGGTGTTGCACGAACACGTCGTGTGTGCGTTCGATCACCGCCGGCCGCACGCGGTACACGCGATCACTTACATCGGCGCCGTGCGCAAAGGGATGTTCGAGCACGTTCACGATCGTGACCGCGCCCTCGCCGTCGTAGTAGGCGTCGACCGCGAACTCGTCGCCCTCGATCACCTGCTCCAGCACGAAACGATCGAGATCGAGCACGGCTTCGGGATAAAGGCCGCGAAACCGCTCTCCCGCCGCACGCAGACGCTCGGCCGCGGCCGGCCAATCCGCGGCATCCTCCACGATCTGCACTCCGAGACTGAAGAAACCCACAGCCGGCTTCGCGACAAAGGGCCCGGCGAAGATCGTGGGGTCGACGGCGTCGAGATCGCCCAGCCGGACTTCCTCGAAACGGTACGCGGGATCGAGATCCGCCAGTAGTTCACGGAAGCGGACCTTGTCCTTCAACACCTCGATCTGCGCCGGCAGGTCGCTTCCGGCGAGATGATCCCGAATCCAGCCGAGCGCGTTCTCGGAGTTGGTGTAGAGCCGCGGATGATCCTGCTCGAAGTAACGGCGGGCGAAGTCGTCGTCGCCCACGAGCTGCACGCCGCGCAGCTCGCGCCGGGCACAGGCGTTGTCGAGAACGGGCGCACCGAGCCGGGTGGCCGCTCGCCGCAGCTGCGGCGATACGTAGGGTTCTTCGAGAATGAACATGATCGGGAGTTCTGGCGAAAGCCTGGGGCCGAAGTGGACGAGTCCTACAATAGCCGCAATCCATCGGGTTCGCCGGGGCCCGGAACTGGTCTGGGGCGGCGAGATTGGGGCGGGGTCTCGAGATCCCGGATGTAGTGACGCCGCCGATAACTCGGAACGCTGACTTGACGTCAGCGAACATTGATACCAATTTAGGTATATACTAATAATAGTATGTGGACGATTCTTGAACATCGCCGCGCCGCCCGAAACCTGGCCAGATCAGTGCCGCACGAGGTATTGAAAAGGTACGAAAAATGGAAAGACATTGCGCGTATATCAGGACCTAAGGGTCTGCGACTGATCAAGGGCTTCCATGATGAGGCGTTGTCTGGTCAGTGGCAGGGTTTCCGATCATCGAGGCTGAACCGGCAGTGGCGAGTGATTTATCGCATCCGGAAGGATGTCCTGCAAATCCATGTGGTGGAGGTGAATCCGCATGACTACAAAAGGAAATGACCCCGCCTACATTGCTGCACGCAAGCGCGTGGACGTGTCGGTGGGAGAGTCGGTACGCATTGTTCGCGAACTGCAGGAATTGACCCAGCGGGAACTGTCGGATCTGACGGGCATCCCTCAGGCAACGATTTCGGCAATCGAGAATGATCGCGTCAAGCTGGGCGCCGAACGTGCGAAGGTGCTTGCCCAGGCTTTGAAATGCCATCCGGCGGTATTGGTGTTTCCGGGCTGGGACGTGGAGGAACAGTCGGCGGCATAGGCAAAGCCAGTGGGTGCGCCGTCAGCGCATGCGATTGACGGCCCTCGGCGTTCCCGGGGGCGCGATTCCGGGATGACGGTGGTGGGGCGATTCCGGGTAGAAGAAATCGGCGCAGGATGCGCCTCCCACAAAAGGCGTGTTTCGGGTTTCCGGGGTTGCCTCAGGGTCCGCTCCGGTTCGCCTTCCCGGTGATCATCCGGAGGCGGATTTACCACCATAAAACAGGCCCAGCCTGAAGACGGCCCAGGTCACTCCCGTCAGGGCGCTTGCCATCAGCACCAGCGCCAGGTCCGGCGAGAACAGCTGCAGCGTGCCGATCGACACGCCGAACAGCTGCGGGATGAGGAATACACAGGTCCACGCCAGCGCGAGCGTCATGACCAGCGGAAACCAGAGGCTGAACGCCCCGAACAGGCCGGACTTGGCCCGCAAACCGGTGCGCAGACGCCATGACTGGACCATGCTGATCCCGAAAAGAACGGGCAGCAGCGCGAACGTGAGGAACAACGCCTGCCGGCTCCAGCGCCCCGCTGCCCCGGCCTCGACAAAATCCAGCCCGAGGGCCTTGGCCGCGATGCCGTTGAAGAGGTCCGTCGATTCACCAAACCCCATGCCGCTGCCCGAGTTGACGAGGACGACAGCGCCTTTTCGCTCTGCCGGCACCATGATGGCGAGTGTTTCCACGCCGGGGGTCAGGCCCGTATGCGATACGGTCCCGCGATCGGTATCGACATACCAGCCGAAGCCATAGAATGGCGATACATCGCTCGCCGGGCGCATCATCTCGGCCTTGCTCGCGGCGCTGATGATGTCGTCTTCGCCGTTCATCATCATCGCCAGGTATCGCGCCATGTCGCCGGCACTCGCGATGATGCCGCCTACCGGCGCGGACATGCGATGCGTCGCGGTCTGTTTCACGGGACGCTTCATGCCGAACCACGGCGTGTGACCTACCGCGATCGAGTCGTGGCTTTCGCCGTCGGCGACGAAGCTGTGCGCCATGCCGATGGGTTCGAGGATTTCTGCCTGGATATAGCCGGCATAGTCCCGGCCGCTCACGCGCTCGATGAGGGCGCCGAGAACATAGTAGTTCGCGTTGGAATATTCCCATCGGGTGCCGGGGTCATGGGCCGGCGCCCATTGCGCAATTCGATAAACCTGGCGGCCGAGCCCGTCTGCGCTGCTGCTCGGCTCGACCAGGTTGTCATTGCCCTGGAGGGTGGAATAGCCGCTGGTGTGACTGAGCAGCTGCCGGATCGTGACCGTCCGGGCCGGGCCGTTCGCGAACATCTCGAGATATTCCGAAACCGGAGAATCCAGCTCGACCTTGCCGGCTTCCACGAGCTGCATCACCGCCAATGCGGTAAAGCTCTTGGCGATCGAGCCGACCACGAACGGCGTATCCGGCGTAATCGCCCGGCCGCTGCCGAGCACGATCTCGCCGCGTTCACCGGAAACGATGCTGCCGCCATCCACGACTGCATAGGCAAGGCCGGGCGCCCCGGCCTTCGGCATTTCGGAGGCGATGAAATCGTCCATCGACTCGATGGCGCGGGAATGGAGACGGTCGCCGAGGAGCAACAGGCACGTGACCGCAACCACGACCGCGATGGCCCGGACCGAGGCGTTCATTCTCGATTGCCCGGGTTCGGCGTCGAACGGTGGTGGGCCGGCGTCGTCGCTTCGGCCCGGTCGTTCGCCTTTTCGAAAGTCGGTTCGATGCGGTTTTCGCTGTTGTTCATGATTTGATTATGCCCAAGTGCGCCGCGGTCGGGAGCGGACGTCTCGAGATCCCGGATATCGCCGGGGCGATTACGAAGCCGAGAGGATTTCCGCCGCGGCGTTGCCGAGCTTGCGGTCGAAGGTTGCCAGCGGCGCCCGCAGTTCGATCGCCAGTTGAAGATAGGCGGCGTCGTATGCGGTGAGCCCTGTGCGCCCGGCCAGTTGAAACTGCGCCTCGGCATCGACGGCACAGCGGGCAAGGCGCAACTCGGCGAGATCGGCCAGTGCCTGCTGTGCAAGCTCGCGGTGGCCGGCAGCGGCTTTTTTCAGCGCGACGCTGACGATTTCATGCCCCAGCAGATCGGGTGCGAACAGCTCCTTTCCCGCCATCGCCAGCGCGGCGGCTTCGCGCTCGGGTTCGTCGAACAGCACCGCCGCGAGAACGGAGCAGTCGACGACGAGCGGCGGTTTGCGCGCGTAGCGTCCGGCCGGCTCGGCAACGATCAGGCCGTTATCCGCCCCCTCATCGGGCATCGCGTTCGCGCCGGATCAGCTCCGCTGCCCGAGGGGCATCGGCCACGGGCGTCGACTGCCGCTGCCGATGCTCGGCGGCGATCTGCTCGATGGACTTCCGCCCTCCGGCCTCGCCGCGCAAGTGCCTGCTCGTCTCCGTCCCGGCATCGGATGTGTCGGCGGCCCGGCACGCCAGGGCCAGCAGTTCGCCCTGCAGCGAGCGATGGTTGGCCCGGGCGCGCTCGCGCAGACGCGCGACAACGTCGTCGGGCACGTTCTTGATCGATAGATTGGGCACGGTCACTCCAATGGTTCCGGACTGGCGCCATTATGGCACCATCCGGCCGGCCGGGCCAACCTTCGGTTCCTTTCCTGGCCTCCAGGTCATGCCACGCGACGCAGACAGCCGCGATCCGGGGCCACGAATGGGGAAGATGCTTCCCGCTTTCAGCTTTCTGGTGACAAGCGACGGGTTTGGCGGTACTTTGGATGCATCTTGGCGCGCCGGTCCGGCCCGCCTTTCTGTGGAGAGGGTAGATGTCGAAGTCCGAGAGTGGTTTTCCGGCGGTTCTGTTTGCGGCCGCTGCATTCGCGATCCTGGCGGCGGGAGGGTCGGGCGCGGCACTTGCCCAGGACGATCGGCCATTCACGATTGCGGTCGTGGACCTGGACGCGGTGGTGGCCAACTCGCCGGCCGGGCGTGCGCTGGAGCAGGAGATCGACGCGTTCCAGCGATCGGTGCAGTCGGAAGTCGATCGTCGCCGAGACGAGGCGCGATCCCTGCAGCAGGAATTGCGCGAGGGCGCCGGCACGATGACGCCGGCGCGGCAGGCCGAACTGCGCCAGAGTCTCGAACGGATCATGAACGACGTTCGTCGATACACCGACGACCAGCAGCGAGAGGGGCAGCGGCGACAGAGTGAGGGACTGCGTGCAATCGAGCAGCAGCTGGAACCCGTGTTCGAGCAACTCCAGGCCGAGATGGGATACGACGTGATCCTCAACATGGTGCCCGGCGTGGTTGTCATGGCGGGGGACCGAGCCGATATCACCGACGAGGTGATTCGGCGGCTCGAAGCATCGAGCGGCGGATAACAGCCTGCCGACCGGGCTGCACCGATTCCGGACCGGCGTGCTGTCCGAGATTCGGCACCCTCGAGGCAACCCGGCGGTTCGCGTGGCCGTTCAGAGTAGGGTGGATAAGCGGCAGCGCATCCACCATTCCGGGCCAGAAAAAAGGTGGATGCGCTGACGCTTATCCACCCTACTGAGACACGACGCCAGTCTGGCGACTCACTTCAGTTCGTCTTCCATGGCGGTAGTCCGTTCGCTTTCATCGTGGATCAATGATGCCGCGCCCCGGGGCGGCCGCAGCACTTCTTGTATTTCCGGCCGCTGCCGCACGGGCATGGCTGGTTGCGGCCGATCTTCTCCGAGCGGACCGGCTGTCGTGACGTTGGCGCCGAAGGCATGCGGCGGTATTCCAGGCCGATCGCGGCGTATTCCTCTATGGCCTGGTCGATAAGCGCGTCGAACTTTTCCGCCGTCTCCTCGAGGGTCAACGCGTCGGCGCCGGTCTCCCGGGCCGTCTCCTCGACTATCTTTTCGGCCATCTTTCGGTCGCCGAAGAATGAAAAGACCAACAGCGCCATGCCCAGCGAGCGGTCGTCTTCGCTGTCCTCGACGATCTCGTCGTTCCAGACATCATCCAGCCACCGATGCCCGGTGGCCAGACCGCGGCACCAGCGCGAAAAGTCGTTGTCCTCGTCAAGAATGCGCATCGGATCGGAATCCGGCCGGCAGTCCTCGGGAATGGCGGGCTGACGTTGCCGGATGCGACCGGATATCCAGTTCATCAGCGCCATGTGGGCCTCGGCCACTGCCCGGGCCTCTTCCAAGTCGTTGAATACCGCCTCACCCTGGACAATCTCGGTCCATTCCGACGGCATGACCATCTCCGGGCATGCCATGACCGAGAACAGGAAGCCGGCGGTTTCGGGCCACGACATGGCCTTTTCGTCGGCATGGCGCTCGCCGAATTCGATCAGCACACGGCGATGGTCCGGCCCGAATTCCGGCACGCCGCCTGGCGATTCAAGGAGATCATCATCACCCGGCGCGTCGAGCTGAATATTCACCGGATCAATCTGCTCCAGTGCCCGGGCGTAGGCCTCCCGGTCGTGCTCGGCATCCTCGGAAACCACCTTGCTCAGCGAGTCGCACATGACATCGGACATAGCCTGGATCGCGGTCGTGCGATCGATACCGGCGTCGAGAAGACGTTCAAGCGTCGCACGGGTGATCGGCGGATCGTTTGCGGCGACCTGATTTTCCACCGCGAGTATGGGCACGGCACCGAGGATGCAATCTTCGAGCTCTTCACCGATAAGATCCGAAACCCAGCACTGGACGGCGTAAAGTCGTTCCTGCTCGTCGGTGTCGAGCCACTCGGTCGGATCGGGTGCAATGGCGGGGTTGTACTGCATTTCTGCTTTCCACGGCGTGTTGCGCCAAGTTTACGACAGCAAAGACCCGGTCCGGGCGGCCGCCGGCAAACGGGGGCGCGCTGGACGAAGTTCGGGACGGCCGAACGGCTATCATTGATGCGCGATTTTGATGCGCCACCGCGTTTTTTTGCCGCGCTGTAACCGGAAAACTCCATGCATACCAAGGACCCTGTTGATCACTACGCGGTAATCGATTTCGAGACCACCGGCCTTTCGCCGGCGCACGGGGCGCGGCCGACCGAGATCGCGGTAGTGCTGGTGCGCGGCGACGAGATCGTGGATCGTTTCCAGAGCCTGATGAACCCCGGCGTGCGGATTCCGTACGAGATCCAGGCGTTCACCGGCATTACCGATGCGATGGTGCGCCGCGCGCCGCCGGTTCGGCAGGTGATGGACCAGGCGGTGCGGTTTGCCGGCGGGCATCCGATCGTGGCGCACAACGCCTCTTTCGACCGCAAGTTCTGGGAGCGCGAGACGGCGGCGATGCAGGGTTGCGAGCCGAGCACCTTCCTGTGCTCGCTGCTGCTGGCCCGGCGGATGTTCCCGGGCGCGCCCAACCACAAGCTCGCCACGCTGGTGCGGGCGCTGAGATTACCCTCCGACGGGCGTTTCCACCGCGCGCTGGCCGACGCCGAGTGCACCGCGCATCTTTTCATTCGGCTGCAGCAGGAAATCGTGCGGGTGTTCGGCGTGGCCGAATGCGATTGCGGATTGATGCAGCAGATGCAGGCGGCGAGCAGGCATCAGCTGGACAAGTGCGTGAGGAAATACGTCGAGGGCGTGGCTGGTTAGTTGGTTGTTGGTTGGAGGGGGCGGCGCGATTCCGGGATGACGGGGGTTTTTTCAGTTTTCGGGTGGCGGGCTTGCGATTGTCAGCAGCCTGTCACATTATGGCCTTATCGTTTTTGGTCCGTTCCCGGTTTGCTTCAATAACCAGAATAGCCAGCACCCCACCAAGGAAATTCCATGTCGATTCGATTCCCCATGGCCCGCGCGGCAGGCCGCGCCCTGTTTGCACTCATCGTTTTCGCCTCGGTCGGTTTGCCGCCGGTACAGGCCGGCGTTGCGATCACCCCGGTGATCAACGAGTTCGTCGTCGATCACACGGGCACCGACAGCGAGACCTACGTCGAGATCTTCGGCTCGCCCAATACCGATTACTCGGGCTTTTCGGTGATCGAAATCGAGGGTGACGGGACCGGCGCCGGCGTCATCGACGAAGCGGTTGCCATGGGGACAACCGACGCCACCGGCCATTTCGCCACCCCGCTGGGCGCATTCGACGCCGAGAACGGCACGATCACGCTGCTGCTGGTCAGCGGCTTTTCCGGCTCGGCCGGCACCGATCTGGATACCGACAACGACGGCACATTCGACGTCGCCCTGCCCTGGACGGCGGTGATCGACGGGGTCGGCACGTCCGATGGCGGCGCCGGCGATTTCGTTTATACCGCGGTGGACCTGGCGCCGAACTTCGACGGCGACGCTTTCCAGCCCGGCGGCGCCTCGCGCCTGCCCAACGGCACCGATACCGACAGCGTCTCGGACTGGACGCGCAACGATTTCGACGGCGCCGGCCTGCCCGCACTGAACCCCGGCTCGCCCGACGTCGGCGAGGCCCTGAACACCCCGGGTGCGGTCAACCTGCCGGCCGGGGTCGCGGCGGCACCGGTGATCAACGAATTCGTCGCCAACCACACCGGCACCGATAGCAGCGAATTCATCGAGATCTTCGGCACCGGCTCGACCGACTATTCGACCTACACGGTGCTCGAGATCGAGGGCGACTCCACGGCCGCCGGCATCGTCGACGGCATATTCCCCGTCGGCACCACCGACGCCAACGGCTACTTCGTGACGCCGTTCCTGACCAACGAACTGGAAAACGGCTCGCTTTCACTGCTGCTGGTCGAGGGCTTCAGCGGCACCGCGGGCGACGACCTGGATACCGACAACGACGGCGTGCTGGACGCGACACCGTGGACGGCGCTGGTCGACAGCGTGGCCGTGAACGACGGCGGCGCCGGCGACGTCGCCTATTCGACCGCGCTCCTGGCGCCCAACTTCGACGGCAGCCCGTTCACCCCGGGCGGCGCATCGAGAATCCCCGACGGCGTCGATACCGATGCAGTCGCCGATTGGGTACGCAACGATTTCGACGGCGCCGGCATTCCGGCGCTGGATCCCGGTTCGCCCGACCCCGGCGAGGCGATCAACACGCCGGGCGCCGTCAACCAGGCCGTCGCGGGCCCGGCCGCGGCCGAACGCCTGCTGCTGACCGAAGTAGTGGTCACGCCCACCGGCGGCGAGTTCATCGAGATCTTCAATCCCAATGCCGGCCCGGTGGACCTGTCCGACGTTTACCTGACCGATGCCACCTTCGCCGGCGGCGGCGTTTTCTACTACAACATCGTCACCGGCACGCTCGCGGAGAGCGGCGGCGGCGGCTTCGGCGACTTCCACGCACGCTTCCCGGACGGCGCCCAGATCGCCGGCGGCGAGTTCCAGACCGTCGCGATTGCCGGCTCCGACGGCTTCTTTGCCGCGTACGGCTTCGATCCGGACTACGAGCTCTTCGAGGACGGCATGACCGCCGACGGCGTGCCCGACATGCGCGAGGCGCTGACCAGCTCGATCAACGGCCAGGGCGGCCTGACCAACGGCGGCGAAGTCGTGGTCCTTTACTTCTGGGACGGCGCCTCCGACCTGGTTACCGACCTCGACTACGTGGTCTGGGGCGACAAGGACGAGGCGGTGGACAAGACCGGCGTGTCGGTCGACGGCCCCGACGCGGACCTGCTCGAGACGGCCTACCAGCCCGATACGGCGGTTGCCTCTCAGGACGTGGTGTCTGCCGGCGCCCATGCCAGCGGCGAATCCTTCGCCCGCATCGATTTCAACGAGGGCAGCGAAACGGCCACCGGCGGCAACGGCGTGGGCGGCGCCGACGAGACGTCGGAGAACCTGTCGGTGACCTGGGCCATAGCCGCGCCGACGCCGGGCGAAGCGCCGCCGTCGGGCTGGGTGATCAACGAAGTCCACGCCGACCCGGACGGCTCCCTGGCCGGCGACGCCAACAACGACGGCACGCGCGACGGCTCCCAAGACGAGTTCGTCGAGATCGTCAACAACACCGGCACCGCTGTCGACATCTCGGGCTGGACCGTGGCCGACGGCTTCGGCGTGCGCCACACCTTCCCGACCGGCTCGGTGCTGGCCGACGGCTGCGGCGTGGTGGTCTTCGGCGGCGGCTCGCCGACGGGCGGCTTCGGCGGCATGGTGGTGCAGACCGCCTCCACAGGCGCCCTGGGATTGAACAACGCCGGCGACTCGGTGATCCTGAACGACGGGATCAACGACGTGGCGACGGTCGTCTACGGCAGCGAGGGCGGAAGCAACCAGTCGCTGACCCGCGACCCGGACATCACCGGCGCCGACCCCCTGGTGCAGCACACCTCCGCCACCGGCGCGGCCGGCGCGCTTTTCTCGCCGGGCACGCTGGTGGACGGCTCGATCTTCCCGGGCTGCACGTTCGTGCCCCCGGCGCCCGTGACGGCCGAAATCTTCGAGATCCAGGGCAACGGCGCGGCCTCGCCACTGGTCGGCCAGTCGGTGATCACCGAGGACAACGTCGTCACCGCGGTCGGCACCGACCTGTTCGTGATCCAGACCCCGGACGCGCGCGCCGACGCCGACGCCGATACGTCCAACGGCATCATCGTGTTCACCGGGGCCGCCCCCACCGTGGCGGTCGGCGACCTGGTCGACGTCAGCGGCACGGTCGTCGAGTTCTTCGACCTGACCGAGATCAACAGCGTTACAGACGTGACCGTGGTGTCGTCCGGCAACCCGCTGCCGGCCGCCGTCGCGCTTGACTCGACGACGCCGTCGCCCAACGCGCCGCAGGATCCGCTGGAGTTCGAGCGCATCGAAGGCATGCGCGTGTCCATTGCAAGCGGCATCGTGTGCAGCGGCAACCAGGGCTTCGGCTCCGACCCGATCGCCGAGGTCTACGTCACCGCCGGCGCCACCCGCTGCCTGCGCGAGCCCGGCATCGAGTTCCCCGGACTGGTGGGCCTGCCGGTATGGGACGGCAACCCGGAGGTGTTCGAGCTCGACGAGGATGCACTGGGCCTGCCGGCCACGCTGATTCCGGGCGGCTCCGCCTTCAGTGCCGAGGGCGTGATCGCGTTCGAGTTCGGCGACTACGAGATCTGGCCGACCAGCGTTTCGATCGCCCCCGCCGCTTTGCCGGTTCCGGTGCGCGCACGCAACGCCGGCGAATTCACGATCGGCTCGCTGAACATGTTCCGGCTGTTCGACGACGTCGACGACCCGGCGATGGGCGGCCGCGACGATTTCGTGGTGCCGACCGCCGAGTACGACCGCCGGCGGATCAAGATCGCCCGCCACATCGTCGACGTGCTGGATTCGCCCGACGTACTGGGGGTGCAGGAAGTCGAGAGCCTGACCGTGCTGCAGGACCTGGCCGCCGAGATCGCGCTGCTGGATCCGGGCGTGAGCTACACCGCGCACCTCGTCGAGGGCAACGACGTCGGCACCATAGATGTCGGCTTCCTGACCCGGGCGAACATCAGCGTCGACGCCGTCACCCAACTGGGCGCGGCCGAGACCCTGACCTTCGACGGCTCGCTGCTGCACGACCGGCCGCCGCTGCTGCTCGAGGGCGCCTTCACCGGCAACGGCGCGCCGTTCGATTTCGCCGTGATGGTCAACCACCTGCGCTCGCTGGGCGGCATCGACGATGCCGGTTCGGGGCCGCGCGTTCGCCAGAAGCGGCTCGAACAGGCGCAGTCGATCGCCCAGAAGGTCCAGGATTTCCAGAACACCAATCCAGACGTACCGCTGACGGTGCTCGGCGATCTGAACGCCTTCGAGTTCAGCGACGGCTACGTCGACGTGGTCGGCCAGATCATCGGCGACGTAGACTCCGCCGCCGCGCTGCTGTCGGGCCCGGACCTGGTGGATCCGAACCTGGTCAACCAGGTACTGAGTCTGACGGCCGACCAGCGCTACTCGTTCAATTTCAACGGCAACGCCCAGGCGCTGGACCACGCGCTGACCTCGGCTGCCGCTGACGCATTCATTCGCGACTTCGAGTTTGGCCGCGGCAATGCCGACGCCGCCGAGGAACTGATCGAGGACGACACCACGCCGCTGAGAGCCTCCGACCACGACGGCTTCGCGCTGTTCGTGATGAGCGACGCCGACGCCGACGGTGTACCCGACGACGTCGACAACTGCCCGGCCAATGCCAACGCCGACCAGGCCGACACCGACGGCGACGGCATCGGCGATGCCTGCGACGCCTGCGACGGCTCGATCGGGCCGGTCTACGAGAACGTCAGCCAGACCGACACCGAGCTGACCGGCGAAGTGTTCGACTGCGCCGGCATCGCGACCGTCGACCTGGCGCCCGGCTCGACCAACCTGGACTTCGCCCTGAACCGCCTGGTGGTAAACACCCGGGTGGCGTTCACGGTGGCGCTGGTCGACGTGTTCCAGCCCGGCACCGGCGTCGTCACCGCCGACGGCGGCTCGGTCGCCGGTGCCACGTTGAATGTCGCCCTCCCCGGGCTTTCCGACGGCGACGGCGACCAGGTCCCCGACGACCTCGACAACTGCCCGGCCGTCAGCAACCCCGACCAGGCCGACACCGACGGCGACGGCATCGGCGATGCCTGCGACAGCTGCGATGCGACCATTGGGCCGGCGTTCGAGCTGATCAGCCAGACACAGACCCGTATCGTCGGTGAAGTGTTCGACTGCGCCGGCATCCAGTCGCTGAACATCGCGGCCGGGGCCGAGAACCTGGTGTTCAGCGTGCTGTCCGGCGCGCCGGGCGACCCGACGTGGAGCTTCGAGGTTCGCCTGGCCGATCCCACTCGCCCGGGTTCGGGCAATGTGCTGGCAGACGGCGCGGTGGTGACTGGCGCGAGCTTCGCGGTCGGCTTCGGCAGCGGCGCGGTGCCCATTCCGGCGCTGGATCCGCGCGGGATGCTGCTGCTGATGCTGATGCTTGTGCTGGCCGGCGCAGTGGTGATTCGCCAGCGCTGAGGCCTTTCAACTCCGGGGGCGCGGGCAGGCCCGCGTCCCCGACTTCGGCAGTCAGTGTCGCCGAGCTCTCCGCGTGGCCGTCAGGTGGGCTGCAAGGCGGATGAATCGTCGGCGTCGTCGCGCGCCTCCGGGCTGACGACGTAGCGATCGCGCCCTTCGCGCTTGGCCTGGTAGAGCGCTGCATCGGTCCGCTTGCGCAGGGTCTCCAGGCTTTCGCCGGCGCGATAGCGACCGATACCGAAGCTCAACGTGACCGACGGATCGCCGTCCCGGACCGACTCGGCCGGGGCCTCCTGGAACGCCTTTATGCCCTCGATGACGGGATCGAGTCGATGGGCCACGATCAGGATCGCGAACTCCTCGCCGCCGACCCGGCCGATCAACGCGCCCGTCCCGAACGCATCGCGCAGCCGCCGGGCCACCAGGCCGAGCACCTGGTCGCCGTAAAGGTGCCCGAACGCGTCGTTGATCTTCTTGAAATGATCGATATCGGCCATGACCAGGTAGGGCGAAGCGCCCTCTCGCTCGGCCTCGACGAGCATCGATCCGGCACGCTCCAGGAACCAGCCCTGGTTGGCCAGGCCGCTGAGCGCATCGTGGCGCGAAAGATGCCGGAAATGCCGGCGCCCGCGGAACGCATTGAACAGCAGGAAGGCCAGCAGCACCGCGACGAAGATCGACAGCAGCAGGATGATGGTTCGAAGCCGGCGCTGCTCGTTCGCCGTCGTGGCCTCGACCTGCGCCAGCCGTGCGTTCTCCTCGAGCAGGTCGATCTGGCGTTCCTTGAAGCGCGTGTCGAACTCGAGTTCCAGGTAGGCCAGGCGCATGGCGCGGTCGCGGTCGATGAACTGGTCACGGGCCTCGATGTGATGACGGTAGTGTTCGGCCGCGCTGTCCGATTCGCCGTGCTCCTCGGCGACACGGGCCTGCAACAGTTCGATCCGGGCGACCTGGTCCCAGAGGCCGTTGGTCCTGAAATAATCGGCGATCTCCTCGAAGCCTGCCCGCGCTTCGGGGTCGATCAACCCCAGGTCGTGGACCGTTGCCGCCAGTACCAGGCGCGCTTCGTATACGCCCAGCGGGTAGGCGGCTTCTTCCATCGTCGCAATGGCGGACTCGGCCAGTGTCTTCGCTTCGGCGAGCCGGCCCTGGCTTCGCACCAGGTCGGCCAGCCCGGCCTGCAGCGCACCGACGAACAGCTCGTTGCCGGCCGACCTGCAGGCGTCGATGCCGAGCCGATACTGCGCCTCGGATTCTTCGGGCTGCTCGGCCCAGGCGTAGACCGACGCAATCCGCTGGCGGGCGGTGCATTCCTGGCTGGTGTCGGCGGCCCGAAGCGCTCGGCTGACCGCTTCCTTCCCGTAATCGATGGCCCGCTCGTGCTGCCCTACCCGGCCGAACAGGTGGGTGGCCATGTTGAATGTCGAAATGCCGGCCACGGGGTCGTCGACGCGGGGCTCGATCTCCAGCGCGGCCATCAGCTTGTCGAACGCGGTCTCGTAGTCGCGCAGCACCACTCCGGCGTGGGCCGCGAGCTGCAGCGCCCGCAGCCGCTGGTCGTCTTCCAGGGGCTTGTCGAGCAACATCCTCAGCCGTTCCAGCGCCTCGGGGGAACGGTCGTCAAGGACCAGGTGACGGGCCTCCTGGAGGTGGAACGAGGCGAAGTCACGCAAGTCGAATTCGTCGAGCCGCGGCGCCAGCTCGTCGAGGATCGCCTGGGCTTTCTGCCAGTGATCGGTATAGCTGATGGTGCGGGCGCGTTCGAGCTGTTCGCGAACCGAGCCGGGGCCGGACTCGCCCTGGGCCCACGACGGGATCGCGGCCGAAGCCGCCAGCCACAAGCACAGCAATGCCCCGACACAACGGCCGCGAAGCGCGCCCGCTTCTAAAGACTGTCTCGACACGTCTCCCTCCCCGTTCGAATGCGGACCCCGGACGACTGGCCGGACCCCGATATCAGTGCGGATTCATGTTACGCCAACGGAATGGCACGTCAAAGCTTGCCGGGCTCCAGCGGGCGTTCGCGGTGCACCAGGATCCACTCGGCGTGCTCGTCCAGCGCGGCCTCGCCGAGCGCGCGCAGCAACTCGCGCTTCTGGTCGACGGTCGTGCAGCGCGACAACCGGAACCGGGCCATGCGGTAAATGTCGAGCATGAAGGTGTATTGCTTGAGCAGTTCCTTTTCCGCCACCTTGTGCGCATATGCCTCGCGCACCGCGGCCAGCAGCGGAAGAATCCCCATCGCGGCCACCATGCCGGTGACCAGCATGTCGTCCAGGCGATACTGGCCCAGCGCCAGCACCACGGTGATCGCGATGCCCACCCACAACGTGACGGCCACCAACCGATCGGTCTGGGCCACGTGGCGGCGATGCTTGCTGCAGCGGGCCTCGAAGTAGCCCAGCTGACCGCTGCCGCCCGGCTCGCCGATCCAGTGCTCGATCACCCCGTCGAGATCGGCCTTGCGCCGGGCGAGGCGATCTTCCGGCGCACCGGCAAAGCGCATCACGTTGCGGATCCAGCCGATCTCGACGTCCTGCTTCTGCAGGAAGTTGTCGTAGGCAAAGTCGTTGCGCAACTGACCCGAGACCCCGGCCAGCCGCCAGTAGAACTGCACCCTGAGACCCTCGGCCAGCGCGCGGTAATCGAGAAACTTGCGGTGCCACTGAAGCCCCGAGGCAAGCCGGTACACGACGAAACCGAGGAAGAACAGCCCCAGGTAGGCGGCGATCATGGAGGAGCGGTCGAGGTCGGCGTAGGCGATGAACGCGATGCCCATCAGCGCCGCCAGGATGTAGAGCACGCGCAGCGCGATGCGGTAGCGCCGAGCGTAGCGCGTGGCCAGGAGATCGGCCACGGCGAATGTTTCGGCCGTGCGCGCCAGGTCCGGCTGACCGGCCAGCTTCTCGGTCCAGCCCGGCAGCACCGCCGCGATCCGCTCGCTCGAGAGCGCGCTGGACGCCCGGGATTTGCGTACGACCCTGGCGACGTCGCGGTTGAACTCGCCGGTGCGTGCGAGCATCCGGTCCAGGTTGGCAGGGGGACCGTCGATCTCGACGCGCTCGGGATTGGCCACCAACCAGCGCGCGGTGCCCGGCTTCAGGCCCTCGGCCGGCGCGCCGTCGTCGCGTTCGCGCGAGCACACCACGTGGTAGACCAGGTCGGTATCGTCCTTGGCCAGCCCGCGACGGCCGGTAAGCTCCAATCCAAGGCCGTCCATGTCGCCGAACTGGTGATACTCGACCACGTCGGCGGTGCCGCCGCCCAGCCTGGCCGGCTTGCCGTCCCAGATCGCGATCATGATCTGGCAGTGGTCCGAACTGTAGATGCCCACTTGCGCGTAGGCCTGGTCGCGGTCGCCTTCCAGGCTTCTGCGCGCGGCGCGGACGTCGACCACGGTCGCGTCGGCGAGAAACTCGCGGAACTCCAGGCGCGAAGCCTCGTCGGCGAAGTCGCTTTCGTATTCGGACGCAGGCATCGGCAGCGGCACCAGCAGCTCGATGCCGCGCTTGCGCGCGACCCGGGCCGCGATACGGTCGCCGCCCTCGGCCAGCGGGGTCAGAAGCCGCAGCGGGGTGTCCGGGTAGCGCCCGGCGAGCTGGTCGAACAACTCGCGCAGGCGGGATTCGATCGCGGGGATCTCTTCGCCGAGCAGGTCGCGGTGCCCGGTCACGCCCAGCGTCAGCGGCACGCGTTGAAGCTCGGGCATCAGCCGGTCTCTGCGGCCAGGTGCTCGCGAATGTACTTGAACAGTTCGCGATACGCCCTGCCGTGGCGTTCCGACACCGTGGTGGCGGCGTCGTGCTTGCGCGCGGCCCTGACGAGACTCCTGAAGTGCTGGGCGTCGGTGTCCGGGTGCTCGGTCATCCAGCGGGTGACGGCCTCGTCGTCGGCGATCAGCTCGTCGCGCCAGCGCTCCACCTGGTGCAGTGCGCGCGCCTCGGCCCGGTTGCCGGTGCGGAATTCCTCGATCACTTTTTCGAACGGCTCGACATCCAGGTTGCGCAGAAGACGCCCAAGGAACTTGCGCTGGCGCTTCTTCGCGCCGTGGGCGCGGATGGACTGGTAGTCGCGGATCGCCTGGCGCAGATCATCGGGCATCTCGAGCGCGGCCAGCCGGCCGGCGGGCAGCTCCGACAGCGCCACGCCGAGTTCCTGGCGCGCGTGATCCTCGGCCTTGAGCGCGGTCTTGCTGGGACCGGTATCGACCTCGTCGTCATCGGGCGCGGCGGTCTGCCCGCCGCCGCGTCCACGTCGCATCAGGGATTTTCGGGCCATGGGCTTGCATCGGAGATCGGAAAGAGCGCCCAGTATAAGCCGGGCGCAATCCGTTCCACCGAATCCGGGGAACTCGACAGCGGTTGAAATTGATCTGAATCAGACCAAATATGAAGGCAGGATGCATCATTGGATTCCGGCCCCTGTTCGGATTCGCGAATCGCCCCATTGAAAGCAATGCCCGAAAGCTACAACTACCGCATCGACCGCGACAATATCCTCGTTTCAGTAAGCGGTAACTGGGACCGATTCTCGGCCGAAAACGCGGGCGCGGACTCGGTATCCGCCGCCGAGGTCGTCGGTCGCGCGCTCGACGAGTTCATCGCCGACGACGACACGCGCTCGCTCTATGCGCTGGTACTCGACGGCGTGCGCGGCTCGAATCGACCGATCGCTTTCCGGTTCCGCTGCGATTCGCCGACCCAGCGGCGGTTCTGCGAACTGAGGATCTCACCCGGAGACGACGGCGCGGTCGACTTCGAAAGCCGGATACTCATGACCGAGCGGCGTCGACCGGTGCCGCTGCTGCAGGCCGACGAGCAAAGCGACCGGGATGAATTCCTGAAGGCCTGCAGCATGTGCAAGCGGATTGCCGTGAACGATGCAGAGTGGGTCGAGATCGAGGCGGCCATTGGGCGCCTGCACCTGGACCGGCGCGAACGAACCCCGCGCATCACCCACGGCTTGTGCGCCGACTGCCACGCCGGCATCGTCGCGTCGCTTTGAACCCACGTTCGCGACACCCGCGGCTGCGGGGGTGTCGGGTCGCTCAGCCGGTCGCCGTTTCGATCAGTCCGGCCACCAGCCGGTGCAGGCGACGCACGTAGCGGCCGCCTTCCGAAGGCGGCACCGACCGCGAGGTGATCACCACCGTCAACGCCGCCGACGGCACCACGTACAGCATCTGGCCGCCGTAGCCGCGGCCGTAGTAGGCGCGCGTGCCGGCGATCTCGGTGATGAACCAGCCGTAGCCGTAGAGATCGCCGCTCCACGGCGACCTCCCGCGCGGCGTCCACGACTGCTCTATCCATTCCTCCGACACCACGCGCCGGCCGTCGATCTCGCCGCCCAGCCGATAGAGTTCGCCGATGCGCGCCACCGCCCGCGGGGTCAAGTGCATTTCGTTTCCGCCGAAGTGGACGCCCTGCGGGTCGCGCATCCAGTCCTGGACCCTGATGTCCAGCGGATCGCCCAGCCAGTCGCGGGCCAGGTCCAGCAGCGTCTCGCCGCTGGCCTCGACCAGCGCCGCGGCGGCCAGGTGCGTGCTTCCTGTCGAATAGATGATGCGACCGCCGGGCCGGTCGACCATCGGGCGGGTCAGCACGTGCGCCACCCAGTTCGGGCTCTGCACCCAGCGACCGTAGTTGCGCCCCGAGGTCGACTGCAGGCCCGTGCGCAACGACAGGGCGTGGCCCAGCGTGATGGTCTCCACGCCCTCGGTCGCGTCTTCGGGCACGCGCCCGCCCAGCAGGTCGACCAGCGGCTGGTCGACCGACTCGACCACGCCGCGGTCGATCGCGATGCCGGCGAGCAGCGACAGGATCGTCTTGGACAACGATTTGAGATTGGCCGGCGCCGACGGGCCGGGCCCGCGGACGGTGTTTTCGAAAATCGTTTCACCGTCATGCAGCACCAGCAGGGTGTGCAGCGCTTCCAGTGATTCGGCGCTGGCGGCCAGGCGATCGCGGGCGGGCCCGTCAAGGTCCAGGGCCGCTGCGTTGTTGCAGCCGATCAGCAGACCGACGGCCAACACGGTCGCAGCCACGCCTGCCGTGCGCGTGAAGAAAGTCATCATCCGAGGAGTCTACACACCCGACATCAATGCATTCGGTGGCGCGGGGAGTCAGAGCACGATGACGTGGCCCTTGGCCGGATCGGTCCGCCCCTCGATCATCTCGACCAGAACATCGCGCGCGGCGGCAAGGCCGCTTTGTTCGGACAGGTCGACGAGTGCGTTGTCGGTCACGTAGCCGAAGAACGCGGCACTGGCCTCGCCCGAGCGCCGGGTGAACTCGGACACGCCCCAGTCCTTGTGCCGCTTTGCGATCCAGTTCGGCGCGAAGAAGAATTCGGGCCGCGGGCCCGGCAGGTCGCGACGGGGCGAAGGCGGCGCCAGCGACTGGGCCGATCCCACGCTGCAGTCGTAGACCAGCCGCTCGCCCAGGTGTTCGTGGAGATCGGCCTGAAGTTCGGAATTCCCGGCAATGTCGATGTAGAGCGTGCGGGTGCCCGCGTCGAGGCGGCGCATGTCGTCGTAGGAAAGAACCTTGTCGTAAAGCCCCAGGCTTTCCACGAAATCCCGGTTGCCGCCGGAGGTCAGGCCGATCATCTCGATGTCGGAATGCCGACGGATGCAGAACGCGGCGGCGTAGCCGGTCTTGCTCGACGCGCTGGAGACCACCACGCGCTCGGCGCCGAAAAAATCGTTCTCGGCCAGGAAGTCGGCCAGGCAGAAAGCGGTGACGAACAGCGGCCGAAAGATCGCGTGCAGCGGTTCGGTCCGCGCATCGTGAAACGGGTCGTCGTCGGTGCGCTGGTACCAGTTGTATATCTCCGGCAGGTCGGCGCGATGCGCGGCATCGTCGCGGAAGCTGCGGTTGCCGACCTTGCCGGGTCGCAGCTTGACGTGGCTGGCGGTCGGCCAGTAGCCGTAGAAGCGCTGGCCGGTTGTAATCCCGTCGACCTTCGACTCGACCACGTCGGCGTAGCCCCAGACCGGCAGCAGGCCCCACGCTTCGCCCGAATTCCCGACCGGAAAGAAATCCCAGTAGCCAAGCGCGTCGCCGAACGTGGCGTAAGTGACGTTGTTGAAGGTCAGCGCGAACCGGCCGAGCCGGAACACCGCTTCGCCGTCTTCGGCGCGCGGCCCGGCGTCCAGCGTTTCCAGGCGCATATCGGAGAACTCGCTTCGACTCATCAGCAGGCGTGAGGCTTCTGTGCGTTCCTTCATCTCGGGCTTTTCCTTGCTCTCGTGGAACCTCAGTTTACGCACCCGCGCTATCATCCGCTGCCGAATCCGGAACCCCGAACCGAAGCACAAGCGATCCGCGATGAACCTGCCCGCCGAACTCTTGCCCGCATGGCTGGCCTGGACCGCATGGCCGGCATTCGTGATCTTCGTCGCCTGGAACGCGGCCGGCGCCCCGTGGAAGCTCTTGCACCGCAACCTGATGGAACCGGTGTATGTCGGCGCGATCGTGCTGCTGATCGGCCTCTGGTGGATGAAGGCCGAATCCCAGACCGGCCTCGGGCTGCACTTTCTGGGAATCACGTCGATGGTCCTGATCTTCGGCTGGCGACTCGCGCTGGTCGGCACCGCCACGGCATTGCTGGTCCTGACCTTTTTCGGTCGATACGAATGGATGTCGCTTGGCATCAACGGCATGATCACCGTGGTGATGCCGGTACTGCTCGCCAACCGCCTGCACGCATTCGTCTATCGCGCGTTTCCGAAACACTACTTCGTCTACGTCATCGTCAGCGCGCATTTCGCGTCGATGGCGGTCATGGCCGCAGTGGTGGTCACCAGCGCGCTGTTGCTATGGTTCGTGGGCGCCTACCCGTTCGACCGGATCGCCAACGATTACCTGGTCTTTTTGCCCATCGCCATGCTGCCGGAGGGCTTCCTCAACGGTGCCGTGTTGTCGATGCTCACGGCCTGGAAACCCGAATGGGTGCGAAGCTTCGACGACCGCGACTATATCGACGGGAAGTAGAAATAAAAAGGCCGGCAGCGCAGGGCTGCCGGCCACAGGGCGCTGGAAACGCAATCGGGGTTCAACCGTCGGTTTCTTCCTCGATTTCATCGGCGGCGTCTTCAACCGCGTCACCGGCATCTTCTACCGCCTCGTCGATTTCCTCGCCGGCTTCTTCGGCCGGCCCCTGCTCCTCGCAACCGGTCAGAGCGGCACCGCCGCCGAGCGCAAACAGCAAGGCAAACAGTGCACTCGTCATCCGCGCGCCTCGTTTTTTCACATCCACATTGTTGATATTGTCGTTTTTCATGATCCGAATTCTCCTTCATTCCTGTCGCGACTGAATCGGTGCAAGATCATTGCATGATCCAGCGCGCGTTCGTCGGAACGCGCCGAGTGATACGCAAGCATTGCGCGTATGTGAACCATCAAGCATACGCGGATACGATCGGTCGCGCATTAACCTATGTTATCGACTGCGGGTCCGGACGCCTCTATGGTGGTAGGTCAATTCGTTTCAAGGAGCACCCATGTTAGGTTGGGCATTGACATTCCTGATCGTCGGCTTGATCGCCGGCGCACTCGGACTCAGCGGTATAGCAGGTGCAGCGACCAACATCGCCTGGATCCTGTTCGTGATCGGACTGGTACTCGCGCTGATATTCTTCATCTCGGGCCGCCGACCGCCGCTGTAGCAGCAACCCCCAGGAGGCCTCGGATCAACCTGCCGAGGCGCTCCTGTCAGGCGCGGGGAGGAAAATCTCCGGACCTGTCGGCGAGCGACTTGACGATGAAGTGACCCGGCAGGTAAAGCAGCAGCGCGGTACCGACGCACAGGATGGGAATATAGAGCGCCTGCGGCAGCCACACCTGCTCGATGCCGAACGGCGCGATGGTGTAGTTGAGATTTCGCATCGATTCGCCGAAGATCCAGCTGCCGAGAATCGCCGCCGTACCGATCCCGCATTGCAGCCGGAACCCGCGAACGTCATAGCCCTGCCTGCGACACAGCCAGACTACGAATACCGGTAACCAGACGTGGTAGGTCGACGTGGCGCGCAATGCAATCGACAGATCCTCGTTGAACATGTAGGTGGTGATGCCGAACGGGCTGCTTCCGGTAATCAGTGCCCCGGCAAGATCGACGGTCCAGGCGGCGCCCACGACGACGATCGTACCGGCCTGGCTTGAAACGAGCAGCCGGTCCGATGTCCATATCGAGTACAGCAGGATGAACTGGGCCAGATTGCACAACCACCAGAAATTCTGCGGCCCCTGGGTTGCCAGCACCACCGGAATCCAGAACAACATCCACGCCGTGAATCCGAGCCGCGCCGCGATGGGCACCGGCGGGACCTTCGCCGTCGGGGTCCGGGTCACGGCGCGTCCTGGGCCATCTCAGACCAGCGCGCGCCCGGCCACGATCACGCCGTTGGCGTCGGCGTAGACGTGATCCCCGGGGTTGAACACGACCCCGCCGAACTGGATCGGCACGTTGAGTTGCCCTTCGCCGTGCCTGACGCTCTTGATCGGCACGCAGCCCACCGCGAACAGGCCGAGATCGAGTTCGGCCAGGGCCTCCACGTCGCGGCAGGCGCCATGGATGATCACGCCGGCCCAGCCGGTACTGACGGCTTTCCCGGCGATCATGTCGCCGATCAGCGCGTGCCGCAGCGACCCGCCGCCGTCGATCACCAGTACCTTGCCGTCACCAGCCGAGGCCAGGCGTTCCTTGACGCGCGAGTTGTCCTCGAAGCATCTGACCGTTTCGATCGCACCGCCGAAGGATCGGCGGCCGCCGTAGCTTCGCCATTGGATGCCGTGCACGACTCGAACTTCGTCGGAATGAGCATCGCAGAGGTCGGGTGTTATCCACTTGGCAGTCATCGGCACATTCCGCATTTGTCGATCAATTCGCTCAAGACTAGCAACAATTGGGCCAGTAGCAGGAGCCATCTTTGCAGAACCTCCTTGACCTCCTTCATTGCTCGCTTGTCCGATCTTCGCCCAGACGAGCCAGCGCGATCTCGACGCGCTTGACCTCCCGGGTGATCGAGTGGCGGTTCATTTCCATGAAGAACCACAGCTTGAACATGCTCACCGCGTGGAACCCGACCAGCGCCAGCACGCCCCAGAACACGCGGTCGTCGAGTGCGGCGGCGGTGAAGAATTCATAGCCGCACCAGACCGTCAGGCCGAAAATCACCATCGTGAGCACCATGGCAAACGTGGCCCAGCGCGCCAGGCCGCCCGTGAACACGCGAAACAGCATGCCGAACAGGCTCTTCTCTTCCACGGTCAGCTCATCGACCGCACTGCCCTGGTCCTCGAGTTCCTTGCGAATCCTTTCATCGATGTTCATCGTTTTCTCCTTCGAAGTGCTGCCTCAACTGATTGCGTGCCCGGTGCAGCCGCGACTTGACGGTGCCCGCGGGAATGTTCAGAACCACGACGATCTCCGCGACTGTCAGACCGCTGACGTAAAACAGTTGCAGGGTTTCACGGTCGGCGCCTGGCAGCCCGGAAATCGCCGCGCCCAGATCGATGCGTCGGTCCCTGTCCTCGTCGCCGGCGGACGTTTCGACGTCTGCATCGGCCGCCTCCAGCACACGGTCGCCGCGATGCGAGCGCTTGAGCAGATCGATCACCCGCCAGCGGACGGCGTGGTAGATCCAGCCGCGAAACGCTCTCGGGTCGTCCAGCCTGCGCAATCGGCCCGCGACCTTGATCCAGGCGTCCTGCACCGCGTCCTGGGCCAGCGCGGTATCGCGGCACAGGCTGTAGGCGAAACGCAGCAGGTTGCGGTGATGATGGCGCACCAGTTCGTCCAGCGCCGTTCGGCTGCCGTCCTGGGCATCTATCACCAGCAAGTCGTGTTCGGCCTGATTCATCGGGTCATTGTGCGTGGTTTGATGGAACGACGGCTGGGCGGGCAAAAAGGTTCGCGCACAAGCCGCTGCCCCCGGCCGAGCATACCCTGCCCCTTGGGGTGCCAACGGTGATACATTTCGGTTCAGAGTCAAAACCACGGAACGACCAGCATGAACCGCAGAGAACTGGTGGAAGCCCTGTTCGAGGAGTTCGACGAGAACGGTGACGGCGCGATTTCCCGGCGCGAATTCAAGGAGCTGCTCGCCTGCCTGCTGGGCGAGCACGACGTCAAGACCGACAACAAGATCTTCGACGACTTCGACTCCAACCACGACAACAAGATCACGCGCGACGAACTGATCGACCTGGTCATCGAATTCGCCATCTGAGGCCGTTGCGCCTCGCACGATCATCCGGCTGACGGTTCGTCGACGCGCGTTCCGGTCGGCCATCGCCTCGATTCCTTGATCTCCCGCCCCGGGTTGCTTACACTCGGGATCAGGGGAAGGCTTGGCGTTGGCAAGCGTGCCGCCTTCGAACACATCGATCCACGACCATGGAGGTGGCGGCATGGTGAACGCTATTCTTGCGCTCGCACTCGTGCGGAAGTTTCCCGGATTTGTATTCCTTCTGCCGGCAGTGCTGTCGGCGGCGATCGCCGTCGGCGTGCCCGGCGGACCGGCCCGGGCCGCCGATTCGGCCGATCCACAGGGCTGGATTCCGCTGGCATCCGATCGCGGCGAATTGACCATCGAAATCACGGTGAACGGCGAACCGGCCGAGGTGCTGCTCGATTCCGGCGCCCAGCTCAATGCGGTTTCCACGCGGTATGCCGAACGCGCCGGCATCGAAGCCGATGTTCACCGGCGGGTGAGGGTCACCGGCATTTTCGGCGAGCGGGAGGTCTATCGCTCGCAGACCTTCAAAATGGACGTCGGCGGCGCCGTGGTGCCGATGACCGGCATGACCATGATGCCCGACATGCGTCACGACATGATCTTCGGCCAGGCGTTCTTCGAGGCGTTGACGGTGCAGATCGACTATCCCGGCAATCGGATCCGCTTCCTGCCGTCGAGGCTGGTGGAGTTCGAGCCCAACGTCGATTTTCGCTGGGGCCGCAAAGACCAGCCGCTGATCAAGGCGAGCATCAACGGCCGCAAGGCATGGATGCTTCTCGACACCGGCAACAGCGGCTTCTCCATCCTCACGCGAGATACCGTCCGGCGGTACGATTTCGATGAGTTCAGGATCGAGGAGGCCCGCGTCAGCGGCCGCGGCATCAACACCGCGGGGGACATGAACCTGGTCCTGCTCGACAGCCTGGAGCTGGGACCTTTCCAATTCACGGATTTCGTCGCCGCCTACGCCAGCCAGCCCAACGAAGGGCTGGACAAGCGCCGGGCGCGCCAGCTGAGCCGGATCAAGCGAGCCGCCACCCGCCACGAAGGCATACTGGGCTATGAGGTCATGCGCAACTTCGTGCTCACCATGGACCTGGGCAATCGACGCGTGCACCTGGCAATCCCCGAATGACATGACATCGCCGGCGATGCCGCCCGCCCGGGGAATTCATTCGGCGCGGCGGCGCGTCAGCACGCGCAACGCGGTCCAGGAAATCGAAACCGCCGCAGCCGCCCAGGCGGCAAACCGCAGCAGGCGATGCAGCGCATGTCCGCCGGCCTGCACATCCGGCGCGAACAGCAGCGTGGCGAACGCCGCGCTGAGCAGTCCGAAGGTCGTGACCAGCGCCAGGTAATACCACTCGCGACGCTTGACCCCGAGAATCGAGAAGCCGACCAGATGGGCCAGGAAAAGTGCCAGCAGCAGGGCGGGTACGATGTCTTGCATGGCGCAATTCTAATTCAGATCTTCGACCCAGCCCGGCGGATCGGGCCGGCAGCTTTGTTAGACTGTATTCATCAGCGAGTTCGTTGATCTGCGCCAAGCGGCGCAAGCTGCCGGCGCTGCCTCGTTCCAGGACATTCTTGGAGGATTACCGCAATGGCAAGTTACTGGATTCTGGCGGCCGATTCCACCGAAGCCCGCCTGTTCACCCGCGACAAGAAATACGGCCCCTTGAGCGAGCGCCGGGACTGGCTGCACCCGGAGTCGCGCATGCCCGGTCGCGACCTGGAGCACGACCGCCAGGGCAAGACGTTTTCCTCGCACGGCTACGGCCAGAGCGACAACGAGAAGCATACAGAGCCCAAGAAACGCGAGGCGCAGGATTTCGCTCGCGAACTTGCAAAGCACCTCGATACCGCGCGCGCAAACGGCGAGTTCGAGTCGCTTTCCATCGTTGCCGAGCCCTCTTTCCTGGGGCTGATCCGCGATCGGCTCGACGACAATACCCGCGAACTGATCGATGTCGAAGTCGACAAGAACCTGACCCGTCGCTCGGCCGAAACCATTGCCGAGGCGCTCGACCAGCGCTGAAAGGCACTGGAGTTGCAATAGGGTGCGTTAGATCGGCGTACCCGGCGACCAGTCATTCTTCGTTGAATGCGTGAAAGTACAGCGCGGGAATCAGGATCAGCGTCAACAGCGTCGACACCACCACGCCGCTGACCAGGGTAATGCCCAGCGGTTTCAGCGCCGGCTCGAACACCAGCGCGCCACTGCCGAATACCACTGTGCCGGCGGTCAACAGGATTGGACGGGTGCGGACCACCCCGGCGCTGACCAGCGCGTCGCGCAGCTGCATGCCCTGGTCGAGCCGAAGCCGGGTGAAATCCACCAGCAGCAGCGCGTTGCGCACAACGATGCCGGCCAGCGCGATCACGCCCAGAACGCCCAGCCCCGCGATATCCAGCCCGGCCAGCCAATGGCCGGGAATGACGCCGATGAATACCAGCGGGATCGGAATCATTATGATCAACGGCACGCCGTAGGAACCGAACCAGCCAGCCAGCACCACGTAGATCAGCAACACCACGACCATTCCGGCGACCGCGAGATCGCGATAGACCTGCTGCGTCATCGCCCACTCCCCGCCCCAGTAAAGCGTGGTCTGGCTGTCGCTGTCCGGCACCCCGGTCCAATTGATCTCCGGCATGGCGCCCGGTTGCGCCTCGAGCTGCCCGATGATGTCGCGCTGCACGGACACCGGCTGGCTGAGGTCGCGATCGACGCGCGCGGCCACGTACACCGTGGGCAGCTGATCGTGACGGTGGCGATTGGCACCCCACGGGCGCTCTTCCATTCCCACCAGGTCCAATAGCGGCACCGAGTCGCCGGACTCGCTTTTCACGTAAATCCCGGCCAGGTCGCTTGACCAGGTCCGCAGGCCGGGCGCGAGCCTGACCACGACCGGCACGGGATGCCGCTCATCGGGCAGGTCCAGCGCCGCGGCGGTGCGCCCGGTCAGGGCAAGCTGCACCGCTGCGGCGACGCGGGCCGGCGCCACGCCGCGCGCCGATGCCCGGACAAGATCCACGTCCAGCCGAAGTTCCGGCCCGGCAGGCTTGGGAAAGCGCTCGACGGCACCGATGGCCTCGTGTTGCTCGAACAGCTGCGCAATCATGTCGGCCAGCCGATCGCGCTGCTCGACATCCTCGCCCACGATCTCGGCCTGGATATCGTTGTCGCTGGAAGGCCCGGACGGAATGCTGCGGACCCAGCCGCGCGCCCCGAACGGCTCGAGTAGCCCGGGCAGCTTTTCGAACGCCAGTTCCCGGCTGATCTCGAAGCTCATTCGCTCGCGCCGCTCCACTGGCGGAAACTGAACGTACAGGCTTGCACGATGAGACGTTGCGCCGGGAATGGCGGGCGGCCCCGGCGGCGGAACGATCAACGGTCCGCGAGTGCCCGCGAACAATGTATAGCCCGCGACCTCGGGATAGCCGCGCAGTTCTCGCCCGACCGCCGAGGCGGCTGCCAATGTCTCTTCCAGCGGACTGCCCGGCGGCAGTTCCAGCTCGACTACGAAAATGTCGCGATCCAGTGTCGGGACCAGCGTGAGCTGCACCGCGCGCAGCCCTACCATGGCGATGCTGGCGATGAACAGCACGATCAGCACCAGGTAAAGCAACCAGCGCAGAAGGCCTGAGTCGAAGAACGGGTGCAACACGCCGCGATAAGCCCCGGCGAGCCGTCCCTGGGGTACTTCGCTCTGGTCGGCAGGCCCGTTGCGCGACGCCTGGCCGGCACCGCCATCGCCTCTCTTTTCGTTTTCGGAGGCCTTGTTGCCGCCGGAAGCCGCCGAACCCAGGATGCGGTAAGCCACGTAGGGCGTTACGGTAAGCGCGATGACCAGCGAAAAGGCGATGGCCAGCGAAGTTCCGACCGGGATCGCGCGGGTGTACTGCCCCATCTCTCCGGTGATGAAAGCCGTGGGCAGGAACGTGGCGATGATCAGGAATACCGCCAGGATGGTCGGGTTGCCCACCTCGTCGACCGCCTTGACCGCAACGTCACGGTCGATGCTGCCGGCGGCCCGGAAATGGCGCCGGATGTTTTCCATGATGATCACGTTGTCGTCGGCCAGCAGGCCGATGGCCAGGATCATCGCGGCGATCGAGACCGGGTTCAGCGTATAACCCAGCCAGAGGTAGGCGATCGGCACGATGGCGAGGCTGGACGGCAGCTGCAGCGATACGCCGACCGCGGCCCGCCAGCCGAGACCTATCAGGATGATCGCGACGACGGTGACCGTGGCGGTTGCAAAATTCTCCAGCACGCTGACGACGGTGTCGGTGGCCATCGCGCCTGCGTCGTGGGCGATCGTCATGTCGACCGTCGACGGCAGCAGCGTTTCTCCCAATTCATCCAGGCGCGCCAGCGCGCGCTCGGTGACGGCGCTGATGTTGGCGTTCGGCACGCTTGTCAGCGCCAGGCTGACGGCCGCGACTTCGCCGGCCGAACCGCGCTGCCAGTGCAGGCTTGCCGATTCGACTGGTGCCGGACCGTCGACGACGTCGGCCACGTCGCGCAGGTAGACCACGCCGGCCGGTCCTGCGCCAACCTGGATGTTTTCCACGTCGGCCAGCTTGGCCGGCAACCCACCCACCCGAACCTGGCGCGTGCGATCGCCCCTGAGAGGTTCCGCCGGCAGCCGAAGGCTCGCCGCCTCGATCGCTTCGAACAGCTGCACCAACCCGATGCCGTAACCCGCCAGTCGCGCCGGGTCCGGCAGGACCTGGACCTGACGCGGCTGTCCGCCGAATACCTCGACGCTGCGCACGCCCGGCACCTGCTCGAGTTCGGCCACCATCTCGTCGCCGATGCGTCGGAGCTCGTGGCCGCCGAGCCGGACGCTGGACAGGGTAACCATCAAGCCGGTCAGGATCTCGTCGCCGACGGTCCGGATGTCGACCGGGCCGGCAGTCGACGGAAGCAGATCGCGATTGCTGTCGATGACCTCGGTCAGCAGGCTGAAGGCGCGCGAATCGCTCAGGCCGGTGTGGAACTCGACCTCGATAAGGGCGGCGTCGGCGGCGGCGACCGACCTGACCTCGACCACCTGTTCGAGTTGCCGGGCCCAGGCGCTGATCGGGCGCGCCACCAGTTCGTCGACGCGCTCGACGCCGGCCCCCGGGTATGGAACGACGATGCGGGCGGTCGGCACCTCGATTTCCGGGCGATCCTCTCGAGGCGTCATCACCAGGCCCCAGGCACCGGCAATCAAGGTACCGACGACGATCATCGGCACGAGCTTCGAATCGATCAGGCGATCGGCGATGCGCCCGGCGAAACCCAGTTCGCTCATGACGCGTCCGGCAAGACCGGCTGGCCGTCGACGAGCGACTTCACCGCCTCGCCCACGACCACGCGCTCACCCGGCGACAGGCCCCGCATGACGCGTACATCGCCGGTCTCGGCGGCGGCGCCCCCAGGCGCCTCTTCCGGCGCAATGGCGACCCATCGCAGATGAGCCCGCATTCGGCCCTGGTCGTCGGCTTCGACCACGAACACGCCGTCGAGCTGGCCGCGCCGCAACACGGCCGAGTCGGGAATGACCACGAACGACCGGGCCGTCCGATCCGCCGGCAACTGCAGTGCGACCACCATGCCGGGCTCGAGGCCGGGCGGCGGGTCATCGACCACCAGGCGCAGGCGCTGGCCGACGCCGTGCTGCTGGAGGGCCGGCAACACTGCCTGGACGCGGGCCGTCACTTCGTGCCCGACGCCGCTGGCGCGCAGCCTGAGCGTTTGACCGACTGCCAGCCTTGCCGCAGTGCCCTGGCCGACCGCGGCGTTGACCTCGAGCCGGCTACGGTCCTCGATGATCACCAGCGGCGGTCCGGGGGCGACGAAGGTACCGACATCGGCCAGCACTTCGCTGACCACGCCCGAGAAAGGCGCCCGCAGCAAGGCGTAGTCGAGGTTGATCTCGACCGCAGCGAGTTCGGCCTGGGCCTGTTGCAGCCCCTGGCGTGCATCCTCGGCGGCCAGTTCGACTTCCTCCAGGCGGGCACGGGCGATCAACTGCTCATCGAACAGGCGCTGGAAGCGCTCGCGGTTGCGCTCTGCCGTTTCATAGGCGGTCTTCGCCGCCCGGCGCGCCAGGCGCGCGGCGGTCAGTGCGGCCTGAAGATCGCGCGCGTCGACCCGCAGCACCGGCTGCCCCGACTGCACCGAATCGCCGGCCTCGACCATAACTTCGACCACGTTGCCGGCCTGGCGCGTGCCCAGCCGGGCGCGCTGCACGGGCGCAACCACGCCGGCGGCGGAGAATGTGGCTTCGGCGGGCTGAGATCGCGCCATGGCGACCTGCACGGTCTTTGGCTCGTCGTCGGACGCGTTGCCGGTGCGCGCGGGAATCGAATCGTCACCGCAGCCGACAATCAGCGCCAGTGACGCGGCCAGCATCAAGCCGGGTCGTGTGGTCAATCGTGTCGCCGTGCGATGCTTCAATGGCGTCATGGCAATACCTCCCCGTCGGCGGCCGGCAGCGCCAGTCGGTAGCGTTCGGCGGCAACCACGGCGTTGAACCGGGCGTTGATCTCGCGCGTTCGGGCGGCCAGTTCCTCGGCCTGCGCACGCAGCAACGCGGTGATGTCGTCCAGGCCTTCGGCATAGCGGGCCTCGGTCAGCGCGAGCGCCTCCTCGGCATCCAGGACGCCCTCGCCGGCGCTGTTCCAGCCCTCGACCTCGGCTTTCCAGTCGGCATGAGCGGTCTGCGCTTCGGCCCATGCCTGCTGGCGCAATGCCTGGAGGCGTGCGCGCGTCTCGGCTTCGGTGGCCTGCGCCTCGTCCAGCGCGCCGGCCTGGGCGAACCCGGCAAACGGGGTCCAGCGCAGGTTGACCGCCAGCAGCCAGCCTGTCTCGTCGAAATCGAGCGGGTCGTTGCCGTAAAGACGGTCGTAGCGCGCGTAAAGATTGACATCCGGCAGCCACGCGGCGCGCGCGCGCTTGACCCCGTATCTCGCCGCCTCCAGCCCCTGCTCCAGGGCCCGGAGATCACTGCGCTCGGCCAGGGCGTCCCGGTCTATCGGCCGGTCGGGTCCGGGCGGATGCGGCCTGGGCACCGGGTCGGTCAGGACCAGCTGCACGTCGCCGTCCATGCCCAGCACCCGGCGCAGAATTGCCTGGGCCGCGACCACGCGCGCCTCGGCGGCGGCGACCCTCGCCTTCATCTCGGCGACCCGGGTGCGCGCGCTGAGTACGTCGACCGGAGCAATCAGGTCCTGTTCGAACCCGGCCTCTGCCTGGCGCAAGGCGCGCAGGGCGGTGGCCAGGCCCTTCTGTTCGGCTTCGACCTGGCGCCGGGCCGTCTGGGCGCCGAAGTAGGACTCGACGACTGCCACTTCCACTTCCTGACGGCTTCTGTGGAGGCTCAGTTCGGCCGCATCCAGCGCGCTGCCGGCCTGGCGGCGGGCATTCCAGGCGCCGACGTTGATCAGCGGCTGGTAAAGCTGCGCGCCGACCACCTGGCCATCGAGAGGACCGAGCCCGTGCATGCCCAGCATCGGCGGAAAACCCGGCTCGATCACCGGGATATCGTCGAGTACCGATGAATCCAGCCGCAGATGCGTCGCATCGAAGCTGATCCGAGGCGAAAAGGCCTGGCGACTTCGGACCCGCGCGCCATCGGCACGCGCACGGCGCGCACGATCGATTGCAATCCCGGGATTGTCGGCCCGCGCAATCGCCAGCGCTCGATCCAGCGACAGCATCATCCGGCCGGACTCGGACGCGCCGTCCGCTGCCACAGCGGCGCTAGCGACGATCACCAGCAGGGCCAGCAGTCCCCCGCGGATGCAGGGCGCCGCTGACGCATCGTCGGACCGAACAGAATGAATCACAGGACTTCCGCCTTGCCCCGGCCTGCCTCTCGATGGAGGGCGGGACGATCATCGTGTTTCATCGAGTATAGGCACGGCCGCGCCGCTGAAAATTGACCTGATGCAGGAATTGGCGGCCTCGGCATGCCACATCGCCCCTGAAGCCGCTGGAAATAAGAAAATTTATAAATCGTCAAATCAGCCGGTTAAAAATTATATAATCTATTATTTCGTTATATTTGACGATTAAAAAAAATAAAGTTAAATCGTCTTGAATAACGATTTAAACGACCTATATCGAATTATTCGTCTATTATTACGACTATGAAAATAACCGACTCGGAAGCCGATCAGGCGATCCTCGAGGAACTGGGTGAACGCCTGGCACGGCGCCGGATCGCGATGCGCCTGAGCCAGGCCGACCTCGCCGAACATGCCGGCGTGGGCAAACGCACGGTCGAGCGGATCGAGGCCGGGGAGTCGGCGCAGGCCACCACGCTCGTCCGGCTGTTCCGGGTGCTCGAGCTGCTGCCGGCGCTGGACGCGATGGTCCCGGCCGAATCCGCCCGGCCGATGGAACTGCTGCGCCACGGCGGAAAGACGCCCAGGCGGGTCCGCAAGGGCAAGACCCCCGAGCCGGAGCCCGACGACTGGCACTGGGAGTCGAAGTGACCACGCTGGCCGAAGTCCGGCTCTGGGGGCGCACCATCGGCGCGGTCGCGCTGGCCGATGACGATCGCACCGCCGCATTCGAGTACGACCCGGCGTTCCAGCGCAGCGGCATCCAGGTCGCGCCACTGACCATGCCGCTGGCCGAACGCGTCTATCGTTTCCCGGAACTCGCCTACGACACTTTCTACGGGCTGCCCGGCCTGCTGGCCGATTCGCTGCCCGACAAGTTCGGCCACCGCCTGATCGACGCCTGGCTGGCGCGCCAGGGGCGTGCACCGGAATCCATGAGCGCCGTCGAGCGTCTTTGCTACACCGGCAGGCGCGGCATGGGCGCACTGGAATTCCGGCCCCGGCTGGGCCCGCGGGCCACCCGCTCGACCCGGCTGGAAGTCGAAGCGCTGGTCGAACTGGCCTCGGAGGTGCTGGCGGACCGGGGCTCGCTCAGGCAGGCGTTCGGCGAGGACACCAGCGAAAAAGCCATGGCCGACATCCTGCGCGTGGGCACCTCGGCCGGCGGCGCGCGGGCCAAGGCGGTGATTGCCTGGGACCCGGAGACCAACGAGGTGCGCTCGGGCCAGGTCGACGCCGACCCGGGTTTCGAGCACTGGCTGATCAAGTTCGACGGCGTTTCGGGCAATCGCGACCGCGAGCTGGATGACCCGCAGGGCTACTGCGCGATCGAGTACGCGTATTACCGGATGGCGCTGGCCGCCGGCATCGAGATGAGCGAGTGCCGGCTGTTCGAGGAAAACGGCCGCCGGCACTTCATGACCCGGCGTTTCGACCGAACGGATGATGGCGGAAAACTGCACATGCAGTCTTTATGTGCGATCGCCCACTTCGACTACAACCAGCCCGGCGCCTACGGCTACGAGCAGGCGTTTCGCGTGATGCGGCAACTGAACCTGTCCATGGCCGAGATCGAGCAGCAGTACCGGCGCATGGTGTTCAACATCCTGGGCCGCAACCAGGACGACCACGTCAAGAACATCGCCTACCTGATGGACCGCGCCGGCAACTGGCGCCTGGCGCCGGCCTTCGACCTGGTCTACAGCTACAACCCCGACGGCGCCTGGACCGCGCGCCACCAGATGACGCTGAACGGCAAGCGCGACGGATTCGAATTCGCCGATTTCCGCGCCTGCGCCCGCACCGCCGGCCTCAAGCGCGGGCTGGACCGCGAGATCTTCGAGCAGGTGCGCGCCGCCGTCGCGCGCTGGCCGGAATTCGCGCGCGAGGCCGATATTCCGAAGGCCACGATCGAGCGGATTTCCAATGGTTTACGGCACGAGTCGATCACGACGGACTGAACCGCCCGACTCTCGGCCTCCGACTTCGAGGCTTCGAAAAACCATCGCCGGGATTGTCGTTTGGTCGTTTCGTCATTTTGTCGTTTCGAAAAGACCAAACGACCAAACGACCAAACGACCAAACGACGAAACGACCAAGCGACGAAACGACGAAACGACGAAGCGACGAAGCGACGAAGCGACTACCAAAAACCTACCGCCCCTTGAACTCCGGCGCGCGCTTTTCCATGAACGCGCGCATGGCCTCGGCGAAATCCTCCGACTGCATCAGCATGCCGTTCAACGTTGCGGCCTCGCGGTTGCCGTCGGCGACGCCGCCCTGGACGCGCGCGTTCATAACCTGGCGGATGCCGCCGACGACCAGCGGCGGGTTGGCCGCGATCCGACCGGCCAGTTCGCGTGCATGAGTCAACAAGGCATCCCCGTCGTCCAGGACCCGGTTGACCAGGCCGATCCGGCATGCGGTTTCGGCGTCGATCGGATCACCGGTCAACGCCAGTTCGCGGGTCCAGCCTTCGCCGACGAGGTGCGGCAGGCGCGCGATGCCGCCGAGATCGGGCACCATGCCGACCTTGACTTCGCGCAGCGCGAATTGGGCACGGCTTGACGCCACACGAATGTCGCAGGCCGCGATCAGCTCGATGCCGGCGCCTATGCACCAGCCGTCGACCGCGGCGACCACCGGCAGCCTGCCGGCGGCCAGCGCATCGAATCCTTCGACCATCCGACCGGCCTGGCGAACGATCTCGGCCCGGCCGGCCGCCCCGTCGTTCAGCATCGCGCCAACCTCGCCGACCATGCCCTGAAGGTCCAGCCCGTAGCAGAAATTGTCACCATTGCCGCGCACGATCAGGCAGCGCAGGTCGCGATCGGCCTGGAGTTCGGCCACGGCTTCGGGAAACTCGCGCCAGAAATCCGGCCCGACGGCATTGCCGTGTCCGGGACCGGTCAGTATCAATTCGGCAATGGACTCGTCATTGCGCTCGATTCGAAAGGACCTGGTATCCGACATGCATCTTCACTCCGTTGGCGTTGGACCAATTCTAAGGAACCTCTGAACAACTCTGCACGGGCGCGACGGCACCTTTGCGGGAGGCTCCGGCTTGGCTTGGGTGAGCGCGGTTTGGTTGTTCCAAATAAGCGAGCCCAAACAAGCCGGAGGCCCCGCAAAGGCCCGTCCCGAAGGGTTTCGCCGGAAAAGCCGCATCTCGCGCGTTGCGACCCTCGGCCGTAGCTGTGGCTACTGTCGCTCGGCTCGCACCACACGATCTACGGCTTTTCCGACTGAAACGCGCTCCGCGCAGAGTTGTTCAGAGGTTCCGTAAGCGCTGGACGCACAAGCAAGACCGCCCCGGAATGCCGGGGCGGTTCATACAGCCGATGGCCGAATCGTTCCGGTGCGGGTCGCGAATTCAATGCCACAGGTGTCATGCACGAAATCGACCTGGGCCGAATCCTCCGCTTGCCATTTGATCGCCTCGTATTCGCAGCCCTTTCGGATCGGCCCGCCGGACCGCAAAGTCCGGCGGGCAAGATCATGAATGACGGTCTAGTTTTCCGGCACGATCGACACCTCGAGATCGAGACCACATCCGTCTGTCTTTTCGAAACGTCCGAGAATCGGACCGTCGCGAAGCTCGCTGCCGGTAAAGAAACCGTTGCGCATGCTGCCGTTGACGTTCAGCGTCTGGTTGAACCGATCGTCCAGGTCGAAATCCATGTTGGGATCGGACTGGAGATTGTCGTCAAGCTCCCGAACGTACCCGGCGAGCGCAAACTCCTGGTTCGCGTTAACCCCGAAGCTCACCGACAGGCTGTCGAGATTCAGCGTGTCTTCGTTGGGCTCGTTGTCCAACTGGATATTCGGCGCAAAAACATTGTTGTTGAAGCACAGGAAGAGATCGCGATCTCCGTCGCACGTGCGAGTGACAATTCCCGTGTCGAAGGCCCGTCTTGCGCTGGCAGCTTCCAGAAAGACGTTCGATGGTGTATTCACGCCCAGGCTGAAGAAGAAGTCACCGGCATTCTCGGCCTGGTCACCGCCGCCGTCGCAACTGTCCTTGATCACCAGGCGGTGGTAGCGCACCGTGACGCGGAAGTCTTCGACCAGCGGATTGGTGCTGCGCGAGATTTCCTCCGCGTCGCTGCGGCCATCATCGTCGGTATCCGCCAGCGCGGGATCGGTTCCGGTGCCGCCGGCGGTTCTCTCGTCACCATCCACGAGCGTGTCGAAGTCCTCGTCGGCCTGGGTCGGGTCGCTGAATACGCGGTAGGGCTGCTCGCCCGCAACGCGCACGATCCAGCGGTTGGCCTCGACGTCGACGAGCTCGGCCTCGTCGCCGTCGGAGCGCTTGTCGTCATCGGTATCCGCATCGAGCGGATCGAGCACGACGATGCCCAGGTCGCGGATTTCGATGCCGTCGATTTCCTGCGCGTCGGTGAGTCCGTCTCCGTCGGTGTCCTCGTTTCTCGGATCGGTGCCGAGTTCGAACTCCTCGCTGTCGAGAAGCCCATCGAAATCGGTGTCGGCCACCAGAGGATCGGACGTCACCGTCATGGTCATAGGCAACCCGGCGTCGCATCTCGTGATGCAGGTTGACGGAGACGTGCTGACGCCTTCGATCGTGACCTCCCAGCCGTCCGTCTCGACAATGTTGACCAGCCCGTCACCGTCGGCGTCGGTGAAAGCGTCTACGTCGGACACTGTCGGATTACCGCCCAATTCCCGTTCCAGACCGTCGGAGGCACCGTCCCCGTCGCTGTCCGGGTCGTTCGGGCTCGTGGTCACGACAATGCATTCGGGAATAGGGTCGGGGGGATTGTCGGGGTCGAATGGAACCGGGTTCGGGCAAGTCGGGTCACCGCCGCGCAAGACGACCTCGTATCCGTTGATTTCATCGAAATCGTCGATGCCGTCGGCGTCGGTATCGCGGCGCGACGGATCGGTCACGAAATCGTTTTCGTCGAGCCGCGTGGCCCGCTTGATCAGCGGCGGCTCACCCGGCCCGCTGATCTCGAATTCGAAGTCAGCGGGTGCCTCCTCGAGGTCGGTCAGACCGTCGCCGTCGGAATCCGCACTGGCGCAGCGACTGAAGACCCGGCGCGTGCCGCGTCCCGTCTCGACGTCCCAGCCGATCAGCACCTCGAAACGATCGTCCAAAGTGTCGCCGTCGGAGTCGACGTCGGTATCGCTGCAGCCATTGAGAAACTCCAGGCCGTCGGTCATGCGATCCTGATCAAGGTCCTGGACGAAGGCAAGCTTGAGATCGCTTTCGGTCTGCAGAATCAGTTCGTCGAGATTACTGCCAGTGTCGATGCCCGTCGCGGTGATGACTTCCCAGGCCTTCGGATTGATGTTGTCCATGGCCGTATTCCGGATTCGGAAAATCCGCTCGCGTTCGCCGCCCGGCCCCTCGCGCTGGGTCGAATAGCTGTTCTCGATCTCGGCATCGGTCAGTGTCGCGGTCGGGCGACAGTCCGCTGATGTGTCGTCGGGCAGGCAGTTTTCGCGATAGCGTTCTAGGCCGAGCGCATCCAGCGCGTCGACCAGCGTGACGCCGACCTGGCGACCCGACGCGTCGAACACGATGCGCCGGTCGTTGTCGTCGATGAAGCCGTCGCCGTTGGTGTCGACCACGCGCCCGGAACCGGTCGCGACGCGGACGTACTCGGTCAAATCCCCTGCCCCGTCGCCGTCCTCGTCGAAGCTGCCGTTGTCGATGACCAGCGTCGCGGTCCGGTCGGTGATGTCCTGGGAAGTGAACACGAAGTTCCGGCCCAGCTCGTCAACGATGTCGAAGTTCGAGATCTTGAAGATCAGTCCCCGCGGACTGCGCATCAGATCCTCGACCTGCTGCGGAAAGACCGTGGTACTGGAAAGTATGATCGGGCCCCGCTCGGGGTTCAGCGGCCCGAGGCTGAAGCCGTCCGGCGGCTCCTGGTCCGGCGACAGCGTGGCGATCGGGGTCAGCACCGTCGGATCGCGCTGATCCTGCTTCAGCGCGGTCACCTGGAGATTGCGCAGGAAGTACGCCAGGTTGGTCGTCGACTTCAGCGACAGCGTGACCTGCATGCTGGCGCCGAAGACCTCGCGCGCCACGCTCGCGCCCTCGGAGACGGCAACCTGTTCCTCCAGCGAGTCCTGGTACGCGTTCTGCGTGGCCTGGGTACTCTCGGCGGTGTGCGAAGACGTCCAGCTTCCGGTCCAGCCGGTTTCGGCTTCGATGCTGGAGGTGAACGTTCCGCTGGGGCCGAAGATGCTTCCGCCGACTTCGTACTCCGTGCCCACCGACAGCTTGGCGAAAGCCTCCTGGGTGTTGGAGTTGGTGTTGCTGACCGAACGCGAACTGTCCTGAACAAGGCTGGAGGAAACCGAGCGGGTCTCGATCTCGTCGGTGGACTGGGACGTCGACTCGACGAACCGAACGTCCAGCCGAAGGTTGGACTCGCCGACCTCGATGGTCGGCGAAGGCAGATCGGCGATCAGCGGATTGCGATTGGCCAGGTTGATTTCGACGTCATCGGTGAGCTGGTCGCCGTCGGTATCGGCCAGGATGGGCGAGGTCTTGAAGAAATTGAATTCCGCACCGTCGAGGAGGCCGTCGCCGTCGCTGTCCTGATCGGCCGGGCTGGAGAAGATTTCGTTCCACTCGATCGCATCTCCCAGCGTATCGCCGTCGGTGTCTCGATCACGGGGATTCAAGCCTATGGCCTTCTCTTCGGCGTCCGTGAGACCGTCGTCGTCGCTGTCGCGGGCGGCAAGATTGATCGGGTGATCGGGCGCAAGCCGGGGATCTCCGGGGTTCGAGGTCACATTGATGGAAAACGTGGAGCCGTCGGCCCTGCGAACGTCTACCGTCCAGCCGCGCTGCTCCACCGCGTCGGTCAGCCCGTCGCCGTCGGAGTCGATGACATCGTCCGCATCGGGCGGTATTCCGGCGAAGTCGGTCCTCGTCGGATCGACGAGGATATCCGGCGCGGCAAGCGGGTTGCCGGCGAGATCCTTGATGCCGGAGACTTCCAGCGTGTAGACCAGGTCCGATTGCGACATCGTGGTGAGACGCACACGACTGAAATCCGGCGGCAGCACCTGGGCCGTGAGCACGTTGACGGTCGGGAATCGCGCCGGTGCGGTGATCCGATACAGCGTGGCATCCTCGGCGCCGTCCGGGCCGCCCACGATCGCTTCGCTGAACTGCGCGATCACCGTCGTGTTGCTGGTCGCATTTGCGCTGACCAGTCTCGGACCCGCGTCGTCGCCAGTGTCGTCCGCGCCATGGATCATCAACGCATCGGTGAGGCGCAGCGCTCCGTTGGCCCCGGTGATCAACACATCCCGAGCGCCGTTGGACGCATGTCCGCCGTCAACTGCAAAAACGACCTTGCCGTCCTGCCAATTGACGATGCCGGCTTCCAGCGCGTTGCCGGGTTCGTCAACCGTGACGCCGCCCGCTTGCGTACCGAAGGCAGTGCCGGTCATCACAACCTGGTCTCCGGGCTCGGCAAACACCGACGCGAAGGCCGGCGTCTGAAACGCCCCGGCGAGTACCAGTTCGTCGGTACATGTCTGCAGCACAACGTCGTAGCTGCCGACCCGCAGGGCGTCGTCCAGGGTCGCGACGATGCGATCCTGCTGCCGATCGGAGATATTCAGTTCCACCTGCAGCGCTCGATTGGGAAGAGGTCCGGCCAGAAAGACGCGAAATGCGCTGGCCTGGAGCCATTGTCCGTTGACCGTGATTCCGGACCCGATGCTTCCCGCGCCCAGCGAGATCGAGTCGATCGAGGGCGCCGGCCCGTTCGGAAGGAACCCGCACGGATTCTCGAAGCCGCCGGAGAAGATCGTATCCCCACTGCTTTGAGATAGCGCCGGCTGGGGTGCCAGAAGGGCCAGCAGCAGGAACGGCATCATGCGGCGGGCGACGGCGAGCGCCTTGCTCGAACGGGATGCAGAGCGTCGGAACAGCGAATTCGCGCGTGCAAACGCGAGACCGTCGTTTGAAGAGACAATGGATCGGCGCAGACTTGACATGGTATTCCCCGTTGATCGACCGGAATCTGAGTTCAGCGAATTGGCGCGATGCCCGATGCTCGATGCGACACGCGGTATCGGGCTCTTTTCGGTTAAGCGACTTCGGGAAGAAAAACCCGCCATTCCGCAGCTGAAGCATGCGTGCACCGGGAATCGTGTCGCCGTATTCGCCATCAGGCCCCGCTCGGAACGAAACGCCGGCCAGCAGGAGACGCAGAGACGAACGATCACAACGATGACCTGAGCGCCGGGAAATGTCCTGTGCAAATGCTGAAGACCGAGAAATCAGATCAGGAACAACAGGATAAATAAGTTCTAAAAGCATGAATCGACTGGAGGAGATCGACAAGGCGGCAAAAAGGCCGGCGCCGAGCTGCGTCAGTGGACAAGCAGAAGGCCGCTAGCCACGGCTGATTGAACCAATTGCAAACCTGCCGGTGTGGGGGATCAGCGCCAGCAGGCAGTGTCCGCATTACGGCCTCCCGGCAAGTGCTTCCTCACCGTCCGGCATCTTCATCGATCAGCAAGAGATGACGGGATCGGGCCCCGTTCACCGCAGCCGGGGCGATTCGGCGATCGAAGGTAACCAGGCGGCCTCCACGGTGAACCGCCAACGCCAGAAGATAGCAATCCGTGATCTGACGCGAACCCAGCACCGTGCTCCAGCGCACCTGCCCGGCGTCGAGCAGGCTGATGTCATCGGCCCAGAATTCATGCCACTCGGAATCGGCGGCCTCGCTCAGTCTTCCGGCGACGCTGCCGGGTGGCACCGGATTCGGATAGGCCGGCTGCGACATGATCCGGATGACGCCGTTCTGCGTGAGCGGACAGGAGGCCCAACCCGCGTCGATGTTCGCGCCAAGCCAACGCGCGGCCAACGAATGGTGAACATGTTGCGCATCGAGCAGCGCGATCAGGACATTGATGTCCAGCAGCGCGCGCAAGTCAGATGTTTTCCTGATCGCGCAATTGCTCCACGCAGTCGTCCGTCACGATTCCACCGCGGGATGGAAACGGCCGAAAACCGTAAAACGCCCGGGATTCACCGACCTGATCCTGCCCGGGCTCCGCTGTGGTCAGCGCTCGGCGCAGCAGTTCCGAAACCACGCGGCCCGCGGTCGTTCCGCGGCGCCGCGCCAGTTCCTTCGCCGCAGCAAGCACTTCGTCGTCGATGTCCAGGGTTGTGCGCACGATTTTGAGCCTGAGAAACGCCGAACATGATGTTAATTCATCACTGCATCAGATGCAAATCGACGATCCCGCAGCGTTATTCTGAAGTTCCCTGACCGGTCAAACGTCGCGTATCGCAAACGCTGCAATTCGGCTGGACTGGTTTTTCTCGAGTCCAGGAGGCGCTGCGGTCAGCGCCAGCAGGCCGGGTCCGTATTGCCGGCGTCGAGGCAGTCGAGCTGACGGCGGTATCGGGAGGTTTCCGGGAAGTTGTCGATCAGCGTCCGGCGTTGCGCGTCCAGGCGTGCGGCGGCTTCTTGCGGCTGACCTTGCATGAGCTCCAGTCGCACAAGGTCCAGTTCCAGCGCGGCGGCCAGGGGATGGCCTTGCACCAGCTGGGTTCGATAGCGGTCGATGGTGGCTTCCATTTCCCTGCGGGCCCGATCGGCCTGGCCTTCATCCAACAGCGCGCGAGCGAATGCCGAGCGTGCGCCCAGCACCCCGAAACTGTTTTCGCTGCGTGCGGCGGCCAGTTGCTCGATCAGTTCGGCCATGCGTTCAAGTCGCTCCGGCGACGGATCGCGGGCATGATCGATCCGCTCGGACAGCAACAGCGTGGTGATCGTATCCGGGTGCGCTTCGCCGAGTTCCTGAAGGCGAACGCCCAGCGCCTGGTCGGCGACCGCGCGGGCTTCATCGAGCCTGCCCTGCTGCAGCAGCACCCGGGCAAGATTGTGCCGGGCGCGTGCGGTCGTGTTGCTGTCGTCGCCGAAGCGAGCGGCCCTGAGGGCGACCGACTCTCGATAGAGTTCTTCGGCGCGCTCGGGCATGCCCAGGTCCTTGTAGGCGGCACCAATGTTGTTGACGAACAGCCAGGCCTGGGTAGGGCCGCCGATGCTGGAAGCCTCCAGGCGCATGGCGTGCCGGTAGTTGTCGATGGCTTGTTGAAACCGGCCCATGTCGTGGTGAAGATTGGCCAGTTCGTTGTAATCGCGGTGGAGAATCGGCGTATCGGGACCGAACAATTCAGTCCTGATCTCGAGCTGCTCCTCGATCGACTTGCGGCGCGTATCCCACTCGCCGACGTTGCGTGCGGCCAGGCCCAGCCCGTTGAGGCTGTTGGCATAAGAGGGATGCATCCGCCCGACGGTACGCAGCTTCATCTCCAGCGCAATGCGATACAGCCGCATGGCTTCGCGGTGATTTCCGAGCACGTCTTCGGCTTCGGCGAGGTTGTGATACGACGTGGCAATGCGCTCTTCGGCCAGCCCGGCTTGCTCGCGAATGACCAAGGCCTCGGCAATCAGCTCGCGCGCCAGGGCGGCATCGTCGAACTCGATATGCATCAGGCCCAGGTTGTTGATCGCGCTGGCGCGCTCGCCCGGATCGATACCGAGATTCTCGCGCGACAGCGCTACGGCACGGAGAAGCGAATCTTCGGCCAGCTCGCGGTCGCTCTCCAGCACCGCACTCATGCCAAGCACATTGAGCGCCCGAACTTCTTCCTCGACATCGCCGAGCGAGCGCGCGAGCGCGGCGGATTCGGCGAGCAGCGACTGCGCATATTCGTGGTTTTCCAGCGCACGATAGACGCTGCCCAGCGCGAACAGGGTGCGCGCCCTTAGCGCCGGGTCTCCAATCGCTTCGGCCGATATTCGATCACGGCCCTGCTCGAGCACCTGCGCGACCGTGACGTTCTCGCCGCGCGCCTGGCCGGGACCGGCCGATTCGATCAGGCCGACAAGGAACTCGAGTACCTGCTCCGCGTTCGCCGCCTCGATGCGCGCCTGGGCCTCGGCCTCGCGCGAGCGCTGGCTTTCCAGAACGATCCGGCCGACCAGGCCCAGCATCACGATAACCACCAGCGATGCCGCGCTGACGGCGAGGCGATGGCGCTTGACGAATTTCCAGGCGCGGTCGCCAAGCCTGCGGGAAGCGGCTTCGACCGGCCGACCTTCGAGGTAATTGGCAAGATCGGAATCCAGCGCCTCGACGCTGGAATAGCGATCGGCGGGTTCCCTGGCGGTCGCGCGCTGGGCAATTGCCTGCAGATCACGGGGCACCGGTTTCGAATCCGAACGACCTGCGGCCAGCATCAACTCGAACAGCTTGCCCAGGCTGTAGACGTCGCTGGCGGTCGATACCGACGCCCCGGTCAGCTGCTCCGGCGACGAAAAGCCGGGCGTGTAATAGCGTGCGCCGCGCGTGGCGTCGCCGGCTTCCGAACCGGGCTCCAGCAGCTTGGCGATACCGAAGTCGAGCAGTACGGGGCGCGCCTCGGCGGTCACCAGCACGTTGTTCGGCTTGAGGTCTCGGTGAATCACGAGGTTGCGATGCGCGTATTGAACCGCGTCGCAGATCAGGCGAAACAGCGCCACCCGCTTTTCCGTCGACGGGCGCTTGTTCTTGCACCACTGGTCGACGGGCACGCCGTCGACGAACTCCATGACCAGGTAGGGCTGGCCGTCGTCGGTGGTGCCGCCGTCGATCATCGCGGCGATGTTGGGATGGCCGAGATCGGCCAGGATCTGCCGTTCGGCTCGAAGTCGCTCCAGGCTGGCCGGATCCGGAAAACCCCGGATCAGCTTCAGCGCGACCCGGCGCCGGTACTCGTCGTCGGCGCGCTCGGCGAGAAATACACTGCCCATGCCGCCGCTGCCAAGTTCGTCGACGATCCGCCACGGACCAAGACTTCGGCCGGCTGCACCCTGCTCGCCCGATGCAAGATCGTGCAGCGTTGCGCTGACCAGCGCCTCGGCCGGATCACCCGCCTCGGCGTCGGCGTCGAGCATCGCGCGGACCTGCCGCCGAACCGCTTCATCGTCGCATTCGCTTGCCAGCCAGGCCTCGCGCTTTGATTCGGGTTGCTCCAGCGCCCCATGAAACAGCGCCTCCAGAAGCTTCCAGTCGGCGGCGCTCACGCGAGTCTTGCCTTGAGCCACGCGCGACCCATCCGCAGGTCGCGGTCCAGCGTGCGCACCGAGACATCGAGTTGCTCGGCGGCTTCTTCGCGCGTCAGGCCGGCAAAGTAGTTGAGCTCGAGCGTGCGCGCGACGCGCTCGTTGTGCTGTTCGAGTTCGGCCATGGCCTCATCGAGGTCGAGCAGGTCGGCGGTCGGCGCCTCGCTGACCGCCGAGGCGTCCGACAACGTGACCCGCAGTCGGTCGCCGCCGCGTTTTTCACGTTTCCGGGCACGCGCATGGTCGACCAGGATGCGACGCATGGTGCGAGCCGCAACCGCGTAGAAATGGCGCCGGTCGTTGAAATCCAGGGTGCTGCCCTCGAGCTGCAGGAACGCCTCGTTGACCAGCGCGGTCGGCTGCAAGGTATGCCCGCCCGACTCGCTCGCGAACTGCCGGGCGGCAATGCGCCGGAGGTGCTCGTAGACCATCGGCATGAGCGCCTCGCGAACCCGTTCCTGGTCGCTGCCCCATTGCTTGAGAAGTTGCGTGATCTGGCGTGGGTCGCTCTCCATGGCCCCTTTCCCTCGATGACTGCTTGTCTTGTTTTGGCGGTACGTGAGCGGTCTGCCGAGCGATTGATGCCATTTCGGCGACTACCCGGTTCCGGGCACTCCGTATTTGGTGCGGGCCGTCCCTTTTCCCGAATCTTACCCCACGTGACCCAGTTCACACCGGGCTTCATTCACGCAGGATTTGCCCCCACCCGGGCAAGGCCCCATGTAGGGATATCATGTAGCCACCCTGCGAGAGAATTTCCCGATGAACATGCTGAATCGACTGATCGGAACCGGTCGCCGCCGCATCGTCACGCTTTCGGTGCTGGTTTTGCTCGTGCTGGGCGTGATCCTGATGTTCTGGCTCGATCACGAGCCGGAGACCTTCGACGTGGCGGCACGGGCCGAGGCCAGGGCCGAGCGCGAAGGGCACGAGGTGGCCGTCGGCTACGTGACCACCGCGACGCTGATCGAGGTGATGGAGACACTGCTGAACAAGCGCGGCGGCTACCTGAACAACGACGTGATGCCGCCGTGGAGCCTGCTCGACAACATCCCGAGCTGGGAGACCGGCGTGATCATCCAGGCCCGGGACCTGGCCCGCTCGATGCGCAACGACTTCAGTCGCTCGCAGACCCAGTCGGGCGAAGACAACGACCTGGCGATCGCCGACCCGCAGTTCAGCTTCGACTACGGCTCGTGGATCCTGCCGTCCACCGAGGGCGAATACCGCAAGGGCATACGCGCGCTGGAAGGCTATCTGGGCCGGCTGGGCAACCCGTCCACCGGCGAGGCCCGCTTCTACGACCGGGCCGACAACCTGCGCGAATATCTTTCGCTGGTGGAGAAGCGGCTTGGCAGCGTCGGTCAGCAGCTTTCTGCCAGCGTCGGGGAGCGCCGGTTGAATACCGACTTGAGCGGCGACCCCAATCCACATGCATCGCGGCCCGGATCGGGCGAGGTGAGCGTCAAGACCCCCTGGCTGGAAATCGACGATGTGTTCTACGAGGCCCGCGGGACCACATGGGCCCTGATTCACTTCCTGCAGGCGCTGGAAGTGGATTTCGCCAGCGTGCTCGACAACAAGAACGCCCGTGCCAGCTTCGCCCAGATCATCCGCGAACTCGAAGCCAGCCAGAAGCCGCTATGGAGTCCCATGGTGCTCAACGGCAACGGCTTCGGGATGTTCGCCAACCACTCGCTGGTGATGGCCAACTACGTCGCCCGCGCCAACGCCGCGGTGATCGACCTGCGGCGGCTGCTGGAACAAGGCTAGGTGGATGCCGCGCTGGCCCAGGCGCTGGCGCGCGTCGGCGCGCACATGCGGGCAGCCCGCTGGCAGGCCGCGGCGGACGCCCTGGCCGAACTCAGGGGCCGCCACCCCGGCGCCCCTGAAGTCCTGCGGCTGAGCGCGGTCGCCGCGCACAAGCTGGGCGACGACGAGCGCGCCCTGGCGTTGCTGGAATCAGCGCTCGAGAAACACCCCACGCCGGCCCTGGTTCACCTGAATCTCGGCAGCATCCTGCGTCACGCGGGACGGACCGCCGAAGCCCGGCGGGCGTTCTCGGAAGCCGTTTCGACCGATCCGGCATGCGAGCCGGCCTGGTACAACCTGGCATTGCTGGAACAGCACGAGGCAAATCCGGCCGCCGCGCTTGCGGCCGTAGAGAAGGCGCTCGAATTGAATCCGGGGCGGGCCGAAGCGTGGCTGTGCTCCGGCCACGCGCTCAAGGCGCTGGGCAGGATAGACGACTCGGCGTCCGCCTACCGCAAGGGCCTGCAGGTCCGGCCCGCGTCCGGAGACCTGTGGTGGGCGTTGGCGAACATCAAGTCCGTGGCGTTCACCGACGCCGAAATTCGACAGCTCGAGCGGGTCGCCGGACAATCCACAGCCGGTTCGCGCCCGGCCGAGCACTTCGCGCTGGCGCGGGCACTGGAAGATCGCGGAGATTTCGAAGCCGCCTTCGAACAGTATCGACGCGGTAACGCGTTGCAGAGAAAGCGGGTTGAATTCGACCGCGCTCAGCGCGCATCCATGGCCGCACGAATCCGCGACGCATTCGACGCCCCGTTGCTCGAGCGCCTGGCCGGCGCCGGCCACGCGTCCGAGGCGCCGATTTTCATCGTCGGCATGCCGCGCTCGGGCTCGACGCTGGTCGAACAGATCATTTCCAGTCACCCGGAGGTGACCGGCGCAAGCGAACTGCCCGACCTGGCCCGCGTGGCGATGGATCTGCTACCCGACGCTTCACCGGGGAAGTGGTCGCCGGGGCGGATCGGCGAAGCGAAACCGGAACAGCTTGCCGCGGCGGCCGCCGATTACCTCGAGCGAACGGCGCGCTGGCAGCGGACCCCGAGGTTCACCGACAAGATGCCGGGAAACTTCCAGCTGGCCGGGCTGATCCACCTGGTTCTTCCGAATGCACGCATCATCGATTGCCGGCGCGATCCCAGGGACGTCGGACTGAGCTGCTTCCGGCAATTGTTCGGCCAGGGCCACCAATGGGCCTACGACCTCGAAGACATCGCCACCCAGTACCGGTTCTACGACGCCACCATGCGCCATTGGCACGACGTGCTCCCGGGCCGGGTCCTTACCGTTCGGTACGAACGACTGGTGGATGACCTGGAGGGCGAGGTTCGACGCCTGCTGGCGCACTGCGGCCTGGAATGGAACCCCGCGTGCCTCGATTTCGCGAGCAACACCCGCGCCGTCCGGACGGCCAGCGCCGGCCAGGTGCGCGAGGCGTTGAACCGGAAGGGTGTGGGGCGGTGGCGGCACTACCGACAGTGGCTGGGGCCGATCGGCGAGCTATCCGATACCGTTTGACGGAACGCTGATTCTGCTATGCATCGCTATTTTTCCAACTTGCGATGTGCTAGATTTCCAACGTTTTACTTTAAACAGTGATTCGCAAGGGTTGTCGAACAACCGCGTCACCCGTCATCCGATTGTCGGCTCAGCATCCAAGCCGCAAAAGAAAAAACAGCAATAAAGGGAGAGTATCTTGAACAACACAAGCACCTTGAAAAGGCGGGGCGCGCTGTCTGCCGCCGTCGCCGTCGCCCTGGGCCTGTCCGGCCAGGCCATCGGCCAGCTGGCCGAACAGAATCCCGGCGTATTCGGCGACCTGGACGCGACCCGCGGCGGAAGCCCGATTCTCTATTCGCAGCTCGACCTGGCCAGCGGCAACGGCGCGCCGGACCAGGACTTCGAAGCGGGCTTCGACACCTATGACTCCGAAGGCGCCGACGATTTCGTCGTGCCGGGCGGCATCCAGTGGCAGATCGACGAAGTGGCCACGGTCGGCACCACCGGTACCGCGGGCGGCGCCACCGTCAACATCAGCTTCCATGGCAACGCCGGCGGTACGCCCGGTGCTGCAGTCTGCACCTATACAGGCCTGACGCCGATCGACAACGCGGGCTCGTTCACGATCGCCCTGCCGACAGCCTGCGTGCTGCCACCGGGCACTTACTGGATGGTCCAGCAGACCATCCAGGAGTTCGCCACCGGCGGCCAGCATTTCTGGTCGAACCGGACCGCTGCCGCCAACAACCCGGCCGTATGGCGCAACCCGGGCGACGGGTTCGGCAGCGGCTGCACCGACTGGGCGCCGATGGCCGGCGCGGGAGACGGTGATCCGGCGACCGGCTGTGGCGTCGGCGGCGGCGTGAACCCGGACTTCCTGTTCGAGATCCGCGGCATCGAAGCGCCGCTGCCGCCCCCCGTGGCGGTTCCGGTCATGAACAGCTGGGGCTGGATCGCGCTGTTTGGCGGCCTGCTGGCCTTCGCCGGCTTCACGATGACGCGACGCGAAAGCAACAACCGCGCCTGACTCGAAGCCTCAAAGCAGTTATGAAAGCGCGGGCCCGGCCCGCGCTTTTTTTTGCCCGAGCAGGATCCCCGGCTTGAAAATGATTCAGCCGAGGTGACCGGTCTTGACCCAGATGACGGTTTCGCGGTCGACGAAAGGATGGTGCTGACTCAGGTGGGGTGAGCGAATCCAGGTGCCACGAGGGTAGCGACCGTGCTCGTCGGCGAATTCACCCGACAGGACCAGGATTTCCTCGCCGCCGTAGTGCCGGTGCGGCTGGAAACGCTCGCCGGCCGGCCACTTCACCAGCGCAACCTGTTCGTTTTCGAAAGCGTGAAGCGACATCACCTCCAGCCCGCCTATGCCGGGTCGCCACGGCGCGCTGCGCGTATCGATGCGCACCGCCTCCAGGTCGCGCGGGTTCATCTGGTGAAGCTTCACGAACAGCGTGCACCCGCCTTCGCTGAACGGGGCGTGCCCGCTGCCGGGCGGGTTGCGGATGTAGGTGCCGGGCCCGAAGTCGCCGGTCTCGTCGGAAAACACGCCGTCTAGGGAACCTCTGAACAACTCTGCGCGGAGCGCGTTTCAGTCGGGAAAGCCGCAGATCGTGCGGTGCGAGCCGAGTGACAGTAGCCATAGCTACGGCCGAGGCTCGCAACGCGCGAGATGCGGCTTTTCCGGCGAAACCCTTCGGGACGGGCCTTTGCGGGGCCTCCAGCTTGTTTGGACTCGCTTATTTGGAACAACCAAACCACGCTCGCCCAAGCCAAGCCGGAGCCTCCCGCAAAGGCGCCGTCGCGCCCGTGCAGAGTTGTTCAGAGGTTCCCCAGCACCAGGATTTCCTCGCCCAGCGGATGTTCGTGGCGTTCGAAACGGGCGCCGGGCTCGTAGCGCACGATGCTGGTGGCGTGTCCGCGCTCGGCCTGCTCGCGCGCGAGCGGCTTGCGCAAGACCCCGCCCGACGGGCTTGGCGCCCAGTCCATGGCCGAAGTGTCGAGCACCTCGCGACGAGAGAAATCCATCCTCAGATTGACCGTTCCGGCTGCCCTGCCCGAAGACCGGGCCATCCCCCGCTCACCCACCTTGTACATCCCCGGCCGCGGTAACGGCACGCTCGAAGCGCGCGACAAGCTCCGGATTGGCGTCCGGGCCGGGCACCATGGTCACGTCGCGTGCAGCGAGCTCCCGCCCGTCGACTGCGCGGACCGCGATCCGCGGAATCTCGCGCCCGGTTGCGCGCTCGACGAAGCGGGTCGCCGAATGTCCCTCGCAAAGCCATTTTCCGGACCACTGCGCCAAACCCACCAGGATCGGAAGCAGGTCGCGGCTGGCGTCGGTCAGCCGGTACTCGACCGCGCGCCGGTCGGTTTCCGAGCGCACGCGCTCGAGCAGATCGAGATCCACCAGCTTTTTCAGCCTGACCGAAAGCACGTTTCGCGCGATTCCCAGTTCACGCTCGAAATCATTGAAGTGGCGCGTCCCGAGGAAGGCTTCCCGCAGCACCATCAGCGTCCAGGGCTCGCCGATGACTTCGGTCACCCGGGCCAACGGACAGTTGCACTTGAATACGTTTTCTTGAGTCATGCGGGCATTTTCGCATTTTAGGTTGCAATTTGCAACTCATACGCGTATAGTGACTATAGGTTTTATTTTAAAACTCTTTTTGTTCACACAAGGACAACGAGCATGAACAGTCATCGAATGGTCAGGACGACCGGAAAATTCGTCGAAAGGTGGGCGCCCGACCTGACGGCGTCGATCGCCGAACGCCTGGCAACCAGCCCACGTCGACTGCGCCTGCGTCAGGGAAATCGGTCCAATCGCAGCGGGGAAGCGGTCACGTTCCGGTTCGGCAGATCCGGCTTCAGGTGGGGCGATTCCGGGCCGATCGTGCTGGCGATTCACGGCTGGGAAGGCCGGGCCCAGCAGTTTTCGGCAATCGGCGAAGCGCTTGCAGAGCGCGGCTATCGGCTGATTGCACTGACCGGGCCAGGACATGCGCCCGGCGATCGCGAACGCGCTCATCCCGGGGTGTTCGTCGACGCACTTTTCGAGGCGGCCTCCGAACTCGGCGAGGTGCACGCACTGATCGGTCATTCGATGGGCGGCGGCGCGGCGCTGCTTGCCGCCAGTCGGGGCCTTTCAGTGCGGCGCATCGTGACCGTCGCCAGCCCTGCGGGCTACCGCGGCGTGCTGCACCGCATCGCAGACGGGCTCGGCTTGAACCATCGCGGCCGGGCGGGTTTCCTGGCCCGCATGGAAGCGCGCACGGGATTCCGGCTCGACGAGACCGAACCGCTGCGGCTGATGCCACGACTGGCCGTTCCGGTGCTGATCGCGCACGACCGCAATGACTGCGTGATTCCTCACCAGGAATCGCGGGAACTCGCCCGGCACGCCTTTCTGGCGCAAACACTCGACACCCAGGGGCTCGGCCACGGCCGAATTCTTTCCGACGATGCAACGGTTCACCGGATCGTCGAATTCCTGACAACGCCCGAAGCGGGAGAAACGACATGATGATTCCTCCGAACAACGACCGACTCACTTTTCGGCGCCTGCTTGCCCTGATCGTCGTCTACGGCGGCTTCGCCGCAGTCGCATTCCTGGGCTGATCGAGCAACGACGCCCGCGCCCGGCCGATCTTCAGGGTCCGGATGCGATACCGTTGGGGTCAATTCGGCGTCACGGACGACAAGCCCGATGACAAACCTGGAAATCGTCGCGCTGGGTACCCTGGCCAGTCTGCTCGCCGGGCTCGGCACGGCCGTCGGCGCGCTGGGCGTGCTGTTCCTGCGCCGGCTGTCGCCGCGCGTCGAGGACGGACTGCTCAGCGCCGCCGCCGGCATCATGCTGGCCGCGGCGTTCTTCTCGCTGCTGCTGCCGGCGATCGAATACGGCGAGCTCTACTTCGCGACGCGCCCGGCCGCGGTCGCGATGGTGATCTTCGGACTGCTGTCCGGCGCCGTCGCCCTGGAGCTGATTCATCGCTTCGCGCCGCACGAACACTTCATCATCGGGCGCGAAGGGCCCGACGCCGAAGCCCTGAGCCGAATCTGGCTGTTCGTCATCGCGATCACGCTGCACAACTTTCCCGAAGGCATGGCCGTCGGGGTCGGCTTCGCCGGCGGCAACATCGACAACGGAATCGCACTGGCCACCGGCATCGGATTGCAGAACATCCCGGAAGGTCTTGCGGTATCGGTCGCGCTGCTGACAGTCGGCTACAGCCGGGGCAAGGCTTTCGCGATCGGCGGGGCCAGTGGCCTGGCCGAACCCGTCGGCGGGCTGTTCGGCGCCGCCGCGGTGGCCGTTGCCGGCCCCATGATGCCGTGGACGCTGGGCTTCGCGGCCGGGGCGATGCTGTTCATCATCAGCGACGAGATCATCCCCGAAACCCACCGCCGGGGCTACGAGACCGTGGCGACGTTCTCGCTCATGGGAGGCTTTGCCGTGATGATGTTCCTGGACGCCACGCTGGGCTGAACCGAACAGCGTGATGGGTCCGCATCAGGCATCGGCGGTGCTTCGCCGACGCATCAGCCATTCGAGCGGAAGCTCGTGCTGGCGGTCGGCATCGCCGACGTAGATCACGCCGTCGGTAATCATCAGGCCCCACTCGATCTTGCGCGGCAGGTCGATGGCCAGCGCATCCATGGGCTCGCGCGGCAGAACGGCGATTTCCAGGTTGTCCAGGCCGGCGACGCGGTGTATGACCTGTTCGGCCCACTGCTCGATGTTGCCGTAGGCCAGCAAAGAAGTCCTGGGGCAGCGCCGCGCGCTCCAGATCAGGCGATCGGAATCCGGCCTGCCGACATCGATCCAGTGGCAGGTTCTGCCATCCAGCCCGCGCCGACGCAGCGCAGGCTCGTCGGGCTCGGAAAGCCCGCGGCCGAACTCGAGATCCTCGTGATACCAGAGCCCGTAGGCGAGGATTCGCGCGACCAGCCTTTCCTCGGTTTCGGACGGATGGCGCGCGACCGTCATGTGTACGGCTTCGTAGACACCTCGGTCCGTATCCGAGATGTCCAGAAACACCTTGTAAGTGGTTGACGTCAGCGCCATGAACGAGTCCTGCCTGCTTTGCGGTCGAGCGGCAGTGTAGACCTTTCCGTGGCCCGAAACTTGATCGGGCGCAATGGCGGGTCCGTCAGGACAATTGCTGCGGTCCGGATTCGAGCTCGGCGTACACCCGCCGCACGGCTTCGGTGCCGTGGCTGCGTTCCAACCGCCTGACGATGAAGTGCCCGCGCGCCATGTCCTGGAAATGGTCGATGAAAACGGCGTTGATCGCCGCGCCGCCGAAAGCGCCGACCACCGGCACGGCCTGTGCAGCGGCCTTTTCCGAAACCACGACGGAAAACCGCGCCGCGACCTGGGCGACCAGGCGCACCAGCGCCGGCGCCGACTTTTCGACCAGCCCCCGGCGCGCGATGTGCGAGGCCGCCTCGGAAACCGCGCGCGCAAGCGCGGCGCGGGCCGCGAAATAGCCGACCTCGGCCGCATCGTCGTTACGCGATCTACCGCCCAGCGCCAATACCTGCAGGCATTGCAGGCGCGCGTCCGGCTCGGCGAGATCCTCGCCTTCGCTTCGGGCGATATCGGCTATCGATCGCAGCATGATCCCGGTCGATATGGGCAACTCTATCGCCAGCGCGCCGAGGCCGAAGGCGCCGCCGGTGGCGCCCGTGGCCGTGGCCGCCGCCGCGTGCCACCAGTTCGACGCAGCGCCCCGATGGGACGCATCCATGGTGCCCAGCGCGATGTCCAGGGCGGATTCGATCGCCTTCCTGGTCGCCGCGTTGACCGCCTTGCTCCAGCGCTCCGGCAAAAGTTCGAAACCCCGCTCTATCGGCGTGCCCACAAGATCGCTGATTCGCGCGGCAAGGCTCGGGTTCTCGAGCAAATCGCGCGCCAGCCGCAGCTGCTCGCGATCGCGCTGGTCCAGGACGACTGCCGCCACCGAGCGCGGACCGGGATCTTCAGCGCTCATCGAACACCAGCCTGCTCGAGAACAGGAAGTTGAAGGTCATGCCCACCCCCCCCCCGAGCCACACCCCGATGAGCGGAACGACCGCGCTCCAGAACCGCGTCAGCTCGGCCTTCTCGCCGAAATACACGACCAGCGCGAACACGCCGAAATTCAGCACGCCGCCCAGCGCGTGGACGCTGAAGAAGCGAACCAGTTCGTCGAGGAGCGCCCGACCCTTTTCGATATGGTGGAAGGTGAAATACCGGTTCAGCACGTAACCGGCCGACATCGCCGCGGTGTAGGAAAACAACCGGGCGATGTAGGCGTTGAACCCCGGCAGGTCCTTGAGCAGGTACAGCAGCCCGGCATCGATCAGCGCAATGGTGCCGCCGACGCAGGCAAAGCGAAAGAAGGTCGCGCGCGAGCTGTGCGAACGCACGCCGCGCTTGATCAATCGAACCGATCGCCTGACGGGAATGGGTCAGCCCTCCGCGCCAGTCCAGGGACCGTTCAAGGATTGCCCCCTGCAGGTTCCCGGTCGCCCCCCGGCTGCTTCGGCGTCGGGCGCAGGTGGGTATGCGGACCGTCGCAGTCATCGACCTCGGCCGGCGCGGCGCGGTCCTGGCCGGCGACCCAGCACTGGTCCAGCACCGAGCAGTAACAGACTTCCACCGACCACTGCGCCGAGAGCCTGCCCATGACGTCGACGGCGTCTTCGGCAATCGCATCGGCATAGTGCAGCGAGAACGGCTGAACGATGTCGCCTGCGGCAATGATGCGACCTTCCAGCGTCTGCAGCGACAGGTCGCCGTCGGCCGGCATCAGCGCCAGCATTGCGTCCAGGTCGGGGACCTGTTCGCCGCGGTGCTCGATCGCGATTCTCTCGACGCGCGCCGGGCCGACGCCGGCGTTCTGGACCCGCAAGCCCAGGCTCAGGCCGCCTTCCTCGCGCGATGCGAAGCCATCGACCTGCAGCGCCGGCCAGACCGAGGCCCGGACTTCCTCGCGCATGACCCGGCCCTGGTCCCAGCTGACATAAAGCGCGGCGACGCCCACAACAATCGCGGAGATCGACCCCACCGTTTCGAAGTGGCGATGCCAGGGCTTCCTGTCCGGCCCCGCAACTGCTGGCGCCGGCTTGCCCACTTCCTCCGTTGACCGGGGCGAGTTCATTTTTTCTTCGGCGCGTAGAGATCGGTGATGGTGCCCTCGAACATCTCGGCGGCCATCATCACCGATTCGCTCAGCGTCGGATGCGGATGGATGGTCAGGCCGATATCCTCGGCGGTCGCGCCCATTTCGATGGCCAGGCCAATCTCGGCGATCAGGTCGCCGGCGTGCATGCCGACCACGCCGCCGCCGATGATCCGGCCGGTCTTTTCATCGAAGATCAACTTGGTGAAGCCTTCCGAGCGATCCATGCCCAGCGCACGACCGCTGGCCGCCCAGGGGAACTTGCCGACACCGAAGTCCATGCCCTTTTCCTTCGCTTCGCGTTCGGTAAGGCCGGTCCAGGCGACCTCGGGATCGGTGTAGGCCACCGATGGAATCACGCGCGCGTCGGCGGCGCGCTTTTCGCCGGCGGCGACCTCGGCGGCCACCTTGCCCTCGTAGCTGGCCTTGTGCGCCAGCATCGGCTGACCGACGATGTCGCCGATCGCGAAGATGTGGTCGACGTTGCTCCGCATCTGGCCGTCGACTTCGACGAAGCCCTTGTCGGTAACCTTCACGCCGGCCTTGTCGGCATCGATAGCATCGCCGTTCGGCCGCCGGCCGACACAGACCAGCACGCGATCGAAATCGGCCGAGTCGGGTGCGCTGTCGCCCTCGAACCGGGCCTGCAGCGCCGAATCGCCGGCCCTGACCTCGGCCACCTTCGTTTTCAGGTGAAACTCGACGCCGAGCTTCTTCATGTGCTGCTGCAGCGGCTTGACCAGGTCGGGGTCGGCGCCGGCCATCAACTGGTCGAGCATTTCAACCACCGTGACCTTCGAACCCAGCGCGCGGTAGACGCAGGCCATTTCCAGCCCGATGATGCCGCCGCCTATGATCAACAGGCGACCGGGGATCTCTTCGAGCTCCAGCGCACCGGTGGAAGCCATGACGCGCTCGTCGTCCCAGGGAATGCCGGGAATCTCGATCACGCGCGACCCGGCCGCGATGATGCACTGGCCGAACGAAACGCTGCGCGAACCCTCGTCGCTTTCCACCGACAGCTCATGCGAATCGGTGAACCTGCCGGTACCGGTGATGACCTCGACCTTGCGTTTCTTCGCCATCCCGGCCAGCCCGCCGGTCAACTTGTCGACCGTATCGTTCTTGAATTTCCGTAGCGGCTCCAGCTCGATCTTCGGCTCGCCGAAGCTCACCCCGTGCTCGGCCAGGTGCGCGGCCGAGTCGATCACCTGGCCGACGTGCAGCAGCGCCTTGGACGGAATGCAACCGACGTTGAGACAGACCCCGCCAAGCGACTCGTAGCGCTCGACAAGCGCGACTTTCAGCCCGAGATCGGCGGCGCGAAACGCGGCCGAATACCCGCCCGGCCCGGAGCCCAGCACGACCAGGTCGAAATCAAAGTCATCGGTTTCGGGTTTCCGGTTTCCGGTTTCCGGGGTGCGGTCGGATGACGTGTCATCATCCGATTCTCCGGTCTTGCTTTCCGACTTCCGACTACCGACTTTCGACTCCCGGTCATCGACTTCCGACTCCCGTCCACTCTCTTCGGACGACTTCTCGGAGGACTCGGCATCTTCCTTCTCGTCGGATGCTTCGCCCTCGACCTCGATGATCCCGATCACGTCGCCCTCGGAAACCTCGTCGCCCTCCTTGACCTTGAGCTCGACCAGCTTGCCGGCCTTCGACGACGGCACTTCCATCGTCGCCTTGTCCGACTCCAGCGTGACCAGCGACTGCTCTTCCTCGATCGTATCGCCCTCGGCGACAAGCACCTCGATGACCGGCACCTTGTCGAAATCGCCGATATCCGGCACCTTGATTTCTGTTCGATTGCTCATGGTTCGAATCTCGTTTTCGTGACGTTTTGACGTTCCGGGTCGGCGAGGCCGGGTTTCAAGTTTTAGGTTTTAAGTTTTAAGTGAAGTCAAAAGCAAAACCTGAGAATCGGATTCCGGCGACCGTTCCAACTCGCATAAGGCCTGAACCGCTTTTGAAGTTAAACCTAACACCTAACACTTAACACCTAAATCCGGCGGCGCGAGCCGCCGCTAAAGCATCAACCGCCGAACGTCGCCGAGGACGTGGGCGAGGTATTGGGTGAAGCGCGCCGCATCGGCGCCGTCGATGACGCGGTGGTCGTAGGACAGCGAAAGCGGAAGCATCAGGCGCGGCTTGAATTTCTCGCCGTTCCACACCGGCTTCATCTCGGCCTTCGACACACCGAGGATTGCCACTTCAGGTGCGTTGATGATGGGCGTGAATGCCGTGCCGCCGATGCCGCCGAGGCTGGAGATGGACATGCAGCCGCCCTGCATCTCGTCACGCGAAAGCTTGCCGTCGCGCGCCTTGCCCGACAGCTCGGTCAGCTCCTTGGCCAGCTCGAGAAGGCTCTTGGTATCGGCGTCGCGGATCACCGGCACCATCAGCCCGTTGGGTGTATCGACCGCCACGCCGACATGAAAATACTTCTTGTAGACCAGCGATTCCCCGTCGCTGGAAAGCGACGTATTGAATTTGGGATACGTCTTCAGCCCCGCAACCACCGCCTTGATCATGAATACCAGCGGCGTCATCTTGGTGCCGGCTTCCTCCGCCTCGGGCTTGGCGGCCTTTCGGAACGCCTCCATCTCGGTGATGTCGGCCTCGTCGAACTGGGTGACGTGCGGAATGCCGACCCAGTTGCGCAGCAGGTTCGGGCCCGAAATCTTCTGGATGCGCGAGAGCTTCTTTTCCTCGACTTCACCGAACTTCGAGAAATCCACCTTGGGCCATTCGGCAATGTCCATCCTGGTGCCGGAAGCGGCCGGTCCGGATTCCATGCGCGACTTGACGTGCTGCTTGAGATCTTCGGCGGTAATCCTGCCGTGCTCGCCGCTTCCCTTGACCTGTGAAAGCTCCGCGCCCAGCTCCCGGGCCAGCTTGCGTACCGCCGGAGAGGCGTGCGGGATCGACGACGGATCGCTGCCCATTTCGGTGAAGGGGACGGGTGGAGCGGGCAGGTCTTCGGCTTTCCCCGCATCCGGTTTTTCGCCGGAAGATTCAACCTTCTCGGACGCTTCGGACTTTTCGGTTTCGGGTTTCCGGTTTCCGGTTTCAGGGCTGCCCCCGGATGACTCTTCGTCCTCCGATGCCTCGGCGTCGCCTTCCGACTTCCGACTCCCGGCTTCCGGCTCCCGGTCATCGCCTTCCGATTCACTCTCTTCGGACGACTTCCCGGAGGACTCGGCATCTTCCTTCTCGTCGGACGCCTCTACCTCGACAATTCCGATCACGTCGCCTTCGGAAACCTCGTCGCCTTCCTTGACCTTGAGCTCGACCAGCTTGCCGGCCCTCGACGACGGCACTTCCATCGTCGCCTTGTCCGACTCCAGCGTGACCAGCGACTGCTCTTCCTCGATCGTGTCGCCCTCGGAAACCAGCACCTCGATGACCGGCACCTTGTCGAAGTCGCCGATGTCCGGCACCTTGATCTCTGTTCGATTGCTCATTGTTCGAATCTCTTTTCTCGTGACGCTTTGGCGTGATCGGCGAAGCCGGTTTTAAGTTTTAGGTTTTAAGTTTTAAGTAAAGTCAAAAGCAAAACCTTGCAAACCGGACCCCATGCACCTGTCAACAAGCTTTATGCCTGAACCGCTTTTAACCTAACACCTAACACTTAAAACCTAAAACTGCCGAGTGCTAACTCGCGCTCGGCAATGGTTTATTCGGATCGATGCCGAGCTTTTCGCGCGCAGCGAACAACTCCGAGCGGCTGATTTCCTCGCGCTGGTAAAGACCGGCCATGGCCGCGTAGGCGACGTGATAACGGTCGACCTCGAAGAACTTGCGCAGGTTTTCCCGGGTATCGGAACGACCGAAGCCGTCGGTGCCCAGGACGAGATAATCGCGCTGCGGGATGAACGCGCGCACCTGGTCGGCATAGCCGCGTATGTAGTCGGTCGCGGCCACCACCGGCCCTTCCCGGTTGGCCAGCTGGCGACTGATGTACGGAAGTTCGCCGGGCTCTTCGGGCTTGAGCCGGTTGCGACGATTGATCTCCACGGCGTCCTTGCGCAGTTCGTTGAAGCTGGTCACCGACCAGATATCGCTGGCCACGCCGAACTGCTCGGACAGCATTTCCGCCGCGGCGATGACTTCGTTGAGGATTGCCCCGCTGCCCATCAACTGCACCCGCGAACGATGATTCGAGCCGTTTTCGGCCTCGACTTCGCGCAACAGGTACATGCCCTTGCGGATGCCTTCCTCGCAGCCCTCCGGCATTGCCGGGTGCTGGTAGTTTTCGTTGAGGGTGGTGATGTAGTAATAGACGTCTTCCTGGTCACGGCACATGCGGCGCAGGCCGTCCTGGATGATTACCGCCAGTTCGTAGCCGAAGGTCGGGTCGTAGGTGACGCAGTTCGGAATGGTGCCCGCCAGCACGTGGCTGTGGCCGTCTTCGTGCTGCAACCCCTCGCCGTTCAGCGTGGTTCGGCCCGAGGTGCCGCCGATCAGGAAACCGCGCGCGCGCATGTCACCGGCCGCCCAGGCCAGGTCTCCGATGCGCTGAAAGCCGAACATCGAGTAGAACGTGTAGAACGGGATCATCGGCAAGCCGTTGCTGGCGTAGCTGGTGGCCGCGGCGATCCACGAGCTCATCGAGCCGGCCTCGGTAATGCCTTCCTGCAGCACCTGGCCCTTCTTGTCTTCCTTGTAATAGGCCAGCTGGTCGGAATCCACCGGCTCGTAAAGCTGGCCGGGGGGCGCGTAGATGCCGATCTGCCTGAACAGCCCTTCCATGCCGAAGGTGCGCGCTTCGTCGCAGATGATGGGCACGACGTTCTTCTTGAGGTTGTCGTCGCGGAGCAGCACCGCGAGAATTCGAACGAAAGCCATCGTGGTGGAGATCTCGCGATCGCCCGAGCCCTTGAGCACGGTTTCGAAGGCGTCGAGTTCCGGGATGGTCAGCGACGGTACGTCGTGCTCGCGCTTGGGCAGGAAGCCGCCCAGTTCGGAACGCCGCTTCTTCAGATAGCGCACCTCGTCGGAATCCACGCCCGGGTGGTAATAGGGCACTTCCGACAGGTCTTCGTCCGGCACCGGCACGTTGAAGCGGTCGCGGAAATACTTCACGCCTTCGTCATCGAGTTTCTTCTGCTGGTGCGAGATGTTCTTGCCCTCGCCCGACTGGCCCAGGCCGTAGCCCTTGATGGTCTTGGCCAGGATCACGGTCGGCCGACCCTCGGTGTGCGTGGCCTCGCGGTAGGCGGCGTGGATCTTGTGCGGATCGTGGCCGCCGCGGTTGAGACGCCAGATGTCCTCGTCGCTCATGTCGGCGACCATTTCCTTGAGTTCGTCGTAGGCGCCGAAGAAATGCTCGCGGACGTAGGCGCCGTCCATGGCCTTGTACTTCTGGTACTCGCCGTCCAGCGCTTCTTCCATGCGGCGGCGCAGCAGGCCCTTGGTGTCGCGTGCCAGAAGCGGATCCCAGTAGCCGCCCCAGATCACCTTGATGACGTTCCAGCCAGCGCCGCGGAACACGCCCTCGAGTTCCTGGATGATCTTGCCGTTGCCGCGCACCGGGCCGTCCAGGCGCTGGAGATTGCAATTGACCACGAACACCAGGTTGTCGAGTTTTTCGCGGCCGGCCAGCGAGATCGCGCCCAGCGATTCGGGCTCGTCGCACTCACCATCGCCCATGAAGCACCAGACCTTGCGCTTGCTGGCGTCGGTCAGCTCGCGGTTGGTCAGGTACTTGAGGAATCGGGCCTGGTAGATCGCCATGATCGGGCCAAGGCCCATCGACACCGTGGGCAGCTGCCAGAAATCGGGCATCAGCCACGGGTGCGGGTAGGAGCTCAGGCCCTTGCCATCGACTTCCTGGCGGAAACCGTCGAGCTGTTCGGCGCTGAACCGGCCTTCGAGGAAGGCGCGCGCGTAGATGCCGGGCGACGAATGGCCCTGGATGTAGACCAGGTCCGCGCCGTCCGGATGCTCCGGGCCCTTGAAGAAATGGTTGAAGCCGACGTCGTACAGCGTGGCGGCCGAGGCGAAGCTGGCGATATGCCCGCCCAGTTCGCCGCCGCGGCGCGCGGCGCGCACCACCATGGCCATGGCGTTCCAGCGAATGATCGACCGGATACGGCGCTCCATCGCGCCGTCGCCGGGCATGCTCGGCTGGCGGTGCGGCGGAATCGTGTTGATGTAGGCCGTGGTCAGGTCGAACGGCAGGTGGGCGCCGGAGCGACGCGCCAGCTCGACCAGCCGGTCGAGCAGGAAATGCGCGCGCTCGGCGCCTTCCCTGTCGATGACGGCGGCAAGCGACTCCAGCCACTCGCGCGTTTCTTCCGGGTACTGGTCTTTCGGGTCGGGGTATTGGTCTACCATGAATCTAGTCCGTGCCTTTCGTTGACTGACGACGTTGAGCTTCGATTGTAGTCGGCGGGCGCTGTCGTGACGGGTCGGGAAAACGCCCATCCGCTCTGGCTCCCCCAAGCCCGGTCCATCCGGCTTGTTGATCCAACCGTGCAAATGCGATCATACCAGCCATGGACAAAATCAAGAATCCCTGGCGGCTGGACGGCCGTGTCGCGCTGGTGACCGGCGCCTCTCGCGGAATCGGCAGGACCGTGGCCGAAACGCTTGCCGAACGCGGCGCCGAAGTCTGGCTGATGGCGCGCGGCGCCGAGGCGCTGGAGACCGCCGTGGCCGAAATGAGCGCGCGGGGCTACACCGCGCACGCGGTGAGCGGCGATATATCGGACGCCGGCGAGCGAGCCGACGCCGTGAACGCGATCAAGGCACGCACCGGCCGGCTCGACATCCTGGTCAACAACGCCGGGTTCAACATCCGCAAGCCGGCGCTGGAACTGACCGGCGACGACATCGACGCCGTCCTTCGAACCAACCTGCTGGCCTCGCTCGAACTGACCCGCGCGCTGCACCCGCTGCTCAAGGCGTCGGGCCGGGCCGCCGTGGTCAACGTCTCCTCGGTCGCCGGGCTCACCCACCTGCGCACCGGCGTCGCCTACGCGATGAGCAAGGCGGCGATGAACCAGATGACCCGCAACCTGGCCGTCGAGTGGGCCGCCGACGGCATCCGCGTGAATGCAATCGCGCCCTGGTACATCGAAACCCCGCTGGCCGAGCAGGTGCTGGCCGATCCGGATTACCTGCAGGAGGTGCTTTCGCGCACGCCTCTCAGGCGTATCGGGCGTCCCGAGGAGGTAGCCGCCACCGTCGCGTTCCTGTGCATGGCGGGGGCCGGGTATATCACCGGGCAGGTGATTCCGGTCGATGGGGGTTTTACGGTTTACGGGTTTTAATCAGTCCGTTTGCTGTCCGAACGCGGCCTCAGCCGCCGCCGGCGGGCTCGGCCGACGGCTACGCGACTTCCCTGAGCGCATCATCGGGCAGCACGTAGGAACTGCCGATCAGCGGATGGCCGGGCTCCAGCAGGCTGGGGAAGATCAGGCCGGGGAGGATCTTGACGGCGAAGATCTCCTCGACCGCGTCGCTGAACCGGAGCAGCGCGACCGTCTCGCCGGTCTCCAGGTCGATGACCCAGACGCCGCTGCGGCGCTCCGAGCCGTCGGCGGTGATCGGGATGCCCTCGAAGGTGTTGGTTTCGCGCACCTGGCTCAGGCCCACCAGCGCATAGCGGTCGACGAAGTCCAGGCCGCGGGTGAAGCCGGGCATCTGGGCCAGGCGGCCGGTCTGCGTGGTCTTCGGGTCGTACCACGAAAGCGCCCCGTAGCCGGACTCCAGGAACCAGACCCGGTCGCGGTACCAGCGCGGCGAGTGCGGCATGGACAGCCCGTCGACCAGCACCTTGTCGCGAACCATGTCGTAGAGAATCCCGCCGGCATTCTTGTTCTCGCGCCAGCCGCCCCGGGTGTCGGTCATGCCCAGCGCGGTGACGTAGCGCGGTCGGCCGTCGACCACCGCCAGGCCGTTGAGATGGCAGCGGTCCTCGACGGCATAGGCCGAGACCCAGGGCGGCCGCCAGCGCGGTACGAAGCTGTGGTCGATGTCGAGCGTGCACAGGCACGAGAACCGGGTATTGACGAACCAGAGCTCGTCGCCGGCGAAATCCAGCTCGTGGATATCGATGTTGCCGGTGTAGTGAATGGACCTCGGAATGAAGCAGGCGTCGTGCGTGCCCTTCGGCTCCACCTTGGGCGCGACGGCCGGGGTGTTGCGAAACTCGAAGATCTCGTTGTTGGTGCCGACCACCAGCCGGTTGCCGCGGGCGGCGATGCCCATGGGCCGGTTGAACGAACAGAAATGGGTGTTGAGCTTTCCGTTTTCGGCACGCAGGAACACGACCTGCCCGGCCTGATAGGTCGATACCGCGACGCTCAGCCGGCCCTTTTCGAGCAGGGCCAGGAAGCTGCTGGAAAATTCGCTCTTGAGGGCCTCGCCCGGATTCTCGCGAATTCGCCGGGCCAGTTCGTCGCGACGGGCCCGATCCGCGTCACGATCGGCCTCGGTCCGGGCCGATTTCTCATCTTCCCCGCCCCGCGGGCCTTTGCTGGGTGAATCCGACATGTCCGGTTCCGGTGAAAAGTTGCAATCGTCTACGATACCCGATCAGCGAGACCCGACAGGGTGCGGACAAGGCGCTCACGGGTCTCTAGTCTGAAGTTCTGATCGAAAAAACGGCTGTTTATTGGCAAACCCCTTGATCTTTCAAGGGGTTTCGTCGTTTTGAGCGGGGAGGTTGTCAATAATGTAGCC
>PBLG01000034.1 GCA_002722315.1 Lysobacterales bacterium
GACTTCGTGTGCCCCGGGACCTGAGAATCCGTATTTATCGAAAGGTTGACAAAGGCTATGAGAGCCCGGGTAAGCGAAGCGCACCCGGGGCAGGGCTATCGAATGCCCCAGGGCACCGACCGCCGCCCGCATCCGCTACGGTTTCGATGCAATCATATCTATCGCGGACTCGATGGCCACTGGTTTTCCCGGGTGCGCGAAAAGCGCTTACCCGGGCTACAAGAGCGTCCCCCGCCGACACCAACGCCGCGATGGCACACCCGCCCCCTTTCCCGTAAACTGCCCCGTCCGGTTGGAGTGAAAGAGGGTCCCGCGTGCTGGAAGTCAACAACATTGCCGAAGCCCTGCGTGCCCAGGCGGCCGAGCGGCCCGACGGTATTGCGCTGATCGTCCCGACGGAGCGGGCCGCGGACGGGCGCTGGAAGGACCGGCGCTGGACGTATCGACAGCTCAACGACCTCAGCGACCGGCTGGCCGCCGGATTCCAGCGCCAGGGCATCGCGCCGGGCACGCGGGTGGCGTTCATGGTGCCGCCCTCGCTCGAATTCTTCGCCCTGTTCTTCGCCCTGTTAAAGGCCGGCTGCGTGCCGGTGCTGATCGACCCGGGCATCGGACTCAAGCCGCTCAAATCCTGCCTCGGCGAGGCCAGGCCCGAGGTCTTCATCGGCGTCACCCGCGCCCAGCTGGCGCGCATGCTGTTCGGCTGGGGCAGGGGGCACGTCAAGCGTTTCATCACGGTCGGGCCGCGGCCGTTCGCGCTGGGCATGCGATACCGCGACCTGCTGACCGAGAACGCGACGGATTTCGAGCCCCCGGAGACCGATCCCGAATCCCCGGCCGCCATCCTGTTCACTTCCGGCTCCACCGGCATCCCCAAGGGCGTGGTCTATCGCCACCGCCACTTCGCCGCCCAGGTGCGCCTGGTCCGCGACACCTACGGCATCCGCGCCGGCGAGGTGGACCTGCCGACGTTCCCGCCGTTCGCGCTGTTCGACCCGGCGCTGGGCATGACCACGGTGATCCCGAAGATGGACTTCCCCCGCCCCGCCCGGGCCAACCCGGAAATGCTGGTGAGCCTGATCGAGCAGTACAAGGCGACCAACCTGTTCGGCTCGCCGGCCCTGATGAATACACTTTCGCGTCATTTGGAGGCGCATTCGGCGAAGTTGCCGACCGTTCGCCGCGCGTTATCGGCCGGCGCGCCGGTCTCGCCGGCGGTCGTCGAGCGCATGCACCTGGCGCTGGATTCCGCCGCCGACATCCATACACCCTACGGCGCCACCGAGTGCCTGCCGGTCGCCACAATCGCCGGGCGCGAGCTGGTCGGCACGCTGTCCGAGGGCAACCGCCACGGCAAGGGGATTTGCGTCGGTCGTCCGCTGGAGGCCAACCAGGTCCGCATCATCCGCATCAACGACCAGTCGCTGGCGCGCATCACCGACGGCGTCGAGGTCAAGCCGGGCGAAATCGGCGAAATCTGCGTATCCGGACCGACGGCCACCGACAAGTACTGGCAACGCGAGGCCCAGACCCGGCTGGCCAAGATGCAGGACGAGGAAGGCACCGTCTGGCACCGCATGGGCGACCTGGGCTGGATGGACGAGGACGGTCGGCTCTGGTACTGCGGGCGCAAGAGCGAGCGCGTGGTCACGACCGAAGGCACGCTGTACACCGAGTGCGTCGAAGGCATCGTCAACGCCGTGCGCGGCGTCTATCGCTCGGCGCTGGTCGGCGTGGGCGAAGACGGCAGCAAGGCGCCGGTGGTCATCGTCGAGCCCGAGCCCGGCCAGCAGCGCGAAACCCTGGTCCCGCGCATCGCCGAGCGGCTGGCCGAGCACGAAATCACCCGAACGATCAAGCGCATCGAACTGCGTAAGGCGCTGCCGGTCGACATCCGCCACAACGCCAAGATCCGCCGCGGCGACCTCGCCGCCGAACTGGCGCGGAAGGGGTAGGGGCGGCACTCGCGACCGGTTCGCCGGGCCCGCCATTCCCGGATGCGCGCTGCGCGCTTACCCGGGCTACGAATCTGAACCCGATCCAAATTTGTAGCCCGGGTAAGCGAAGCGCACCCGGGGCAGGGTTATCGAATGCCCAAACACCGACGACCGCCGGGATCCGCCTCGTTTTCGATGCAGCGATGTCAATCGCGGGACGATGGCGATTGATTCCCCGGGTGCGCGAAAAACGCTTACCCGGGCTACGATTCTGAACCGCATCGGCGCAGGATGCGCCTCCTACAACAGAACCCGTAAACCGTAGAACCAACAACGCCCCTCGCCGCAAACCGCGGAACTACCCCGCGATCCGGGCCTTCGCCCGCCGCCGGTGCCACCGCAGCACCCGGTGCGCATTGGCCAGGAACACCTGGTAGCCCAGCAGCACGCCGGCGGCGCCGGCGAACATGATCCACTCCGGCCAGCCATACTGCCAGGCCAGGATGCCGAACAGGCCGGTGGCCACGACCAGCAGGTGGATCAGGTGCACGGTGGTGACGACGCCGTAGCCGCAGCGCCGGAAGATGTGGTGCAGGTGGGTGCGGTCGGGTGCGAAGGGGCTCTTGCCCAGGTGTATGCGGCGGAAGAACAGCGCCAGCGTATCCATGCCCGGCACGATCAGGATCCAGGCCATGGAGATCGCCTGGATCTCGCTGTCGGGGTCCTTGTAGATGGCCACCGCCAGCCAGGCGATCGCGAAGCCCATCATCATGCTGCCGGCATCGCCCAGGAACGCCCGGGCGCGCTCGCGGCCCGGCATCCTGAGGTTGTGCACCAGGAAGCCCAGCGTGGCCAGCGCCAGCATCATCGGAATCACCACCAGGTCCATCGATGCGCCGCTCATCCATCCGGCCAGCGCCAGCAGCGCGAAGATGAACAGCCCGCTGCCGCCGGCCAGGCCGTCGAGCCCGTCGGACATGTTGATGGCATTGACCATGAACACCACGCAGGCCACCGTGAACGGGCCGGCGAAGAAACCCAGGCCGACCGGCCCGTAGGCCGGGCCGAACACCTCGCCCAGCATGTTCACGCTGAGTCCGCCGCCGTAGACCATCAGGCAGCCGACGCCGATCTGGATCAGCAGTCGCGCGCTCGCGGAGACTTCGATGAGGTCGTCGGCCAGGCCGGTCAGCAGCAGCACGATCATGCCGAGGATCAGCGACCAGTAAGGCGCCATCGGCAGGCCGAGTATCAGCAGCGCGACGACGAAGCCGGCGAATATGCCCAGTCCGCCGGTCAGCGGCGTGGGGTTCGCGTGGCGCTTGCGGTGGTCCGGGTGGTCGATGAGACCGAACCGGTGCGCCGGCCCGTCAATGGCCGGAATCACTACGCCGGCGACGAAAAACGCCGCCAGCAGCGCGAGTCCGATATGCAGAATTGCGGTCACGGAGTTCCCCCTCCCGGTTGTATCTTGCCGTACAACACCACTTCTGCTCCCTGAGACACAGTCTACATTAGCTAAATGTCATTTGTACAACGTCGGCCGGGCGACGCACTTGTCGTTGCCCGGACACCCCTTTTGGCTCCCTGGCCCGCCTTTCCGGCGCGACCAGGACGCCAATATACATCGCCAGCACGACCTGCGTCGCCGGGATGTGCCAGCTGAAATCACCAAGCGCAACAAGCACTTGGGCGGCGAGTCCGGCATAAAGCGGAATGGTTTCGCGGTTCAGGCGGGCGTTTCTCCACAGCGCCACCGCCGCGGCCGCCAGCAGGCCGGCGCCGACCACGCCCATCTCGAGCAGCCACTGCAGCAGGTCGTTGTGGGCGTAGTCGTACCAGCCGGTCATGTCGCCGGGCTGGACCTGCTTGAATACCGCTTCGAAGCCGCCCAGGCCCACGCCCCACAGCCACCACGCCGGGTTCAGTTCGCCGACCATCAGGCCGTAGACCTCGAACCGACCCTCCTCGATGGAGGTCACCGCCAGCCGCTCGGCCAGCGGGGTCAGCCCGTACCAGGTGGCCGCGATCAGCGCGCCGAACGCGGTCAGGTACATCGGCCAGACCGCCACGCGGCTCAGGCGCGCCCGGTAGCGGGTCCACAGCACCAGGCCCACCAGCATGCCGGCCAGCCCGGCCGCGCTGCCGAGGCGCGAAGCCGAGCCCAGCAGGGCCGCGCCGATGATCGCGCCGGAGATCACGCTGCCGGCCACCCTCAGTTCGAACGGTAGCCGCTTGCGCCACCAGAGCGCGACGACAAGCGGCCAGGTCAGCGCCAGGTAGCCGGCGAACAGGTTGCGGTTGCTGAAGCTGCCGTGGACGAACTCGACGTTGTTGCGCGGCCAGATGCCGAAAATGGTTTCCGAGCCCGCCGCGTGGGAGGTCAGGCCGTACAGCGCCTGGAACAGGGCCGAAACCGCGACCACCAGCCACAGCAGGTCGCGATGCCGGCGTGAAAGCGCGCTGGTGATCCATGCCACCGTCATCAGGGCGATGAATACGGCCCAGCCGCGCAACGTCGCATTCGGATTCGGCGACCACTGCCCGGGCTCGGTCCCGCCCTGCCACAGGGCCTCGGGGTAGGGGCCAAGCGCGCGCGCCAGCGGGTCGAGCGGCAGCAGCTGCAGCAGCACCCAGGCGCTGAGCACGCCGGCGAAGATCCACCAGCCGGTCGGCGGCGGCGCCAGCGTGCCGGCCGGGCCCCTGCCGGCGAAGGCCGCGATGGCCGCGACCAGCGCACCCAGCACCATCACCAGGCCGCTGCCGGTCAGCGTCAGCGGCGTGCGGTTGCCCATCATCAGCGGCAATGCCAGCACCAGCATCGCCAGCAGGGCGAACACCACCAGGCCGCGGACGGCGTTGTCGATTTCTGTCGATGCGGTCATTCGAGCTCCATCCGGTCGATCAGCATGCGGTCGCCGCGCTCGACCAGCAGAAAGCTGCTTCGGCCCGTGACCAGGGCGTGCGTCGACGCGTCCCGGCGCACCCGCACGTCGAGGTCGGCCTCCACCCGCCAGCCGTCGTCTTCACGGCCAAGGCGCAGTACTTTCAGATTGACCTGACGGGAATCGGCCGAATCGAACCCGGCGCGGAAATGGTCGGCGATCGCGTCGCGTCCGCGCAGCGAGGCCATGCGCGCATCCGGCGCGAACGAACCGGCAATGCCCGGAATGTTTCCGGCCACAAGGGCCGCATGCAGGCGTTTCAGCACCTCGCCGGCCGGGTGCGTCGCCAGCAGGCCCAGCGCCAGGTCGGATTGCGCCTGTGGCGCCGGTTCGCCGGTTGGCTGGTTGGCCGGTTGGCTGGTTTCCTTGTTGGCTGGTTGGCTTGCTGTGGGAGGCGCATCCTGCGCCGATGGCGCCGACGGCGCCGGTTTCGGGTTTCCGGTTTCGGGTTTCCGGGCGGGCCGGTCGGTTTCCGCGGTTTCGGCGTGTGCCGAGACGATTCGGGATTCCGGGTTCCGATCATCGCGGCTGGAAGCCGCTCCCACAGAATCTTTCCCGGCATCAGCGGGCACGTCATCGCCGGCGAGGCCGGCTCCTACACCTGTAGATGGATCCCGGCCGGTCTGCGGATGTTCACCCGCCCCCGAGCTCGCTACGGATGTAGGGGCTTGCTTTGCAAGCGATTGAGTCTCCGGTTCGCTTGTTGTGGGAGGCGCATCCTGCGCCGATGAACCTCTCGTCGCAGCACGCGTCTCCGGCGCCGACCGGTCGCGGCCAGAGACCGCTCCTACGGATTCATCGCGGCTGGAAGCCGCTCCCACAGGACCGTCCTCTTCGCCGTGAATCCGCCGATACAACCGCTCGGTGTCGTTCTCCAGCCCCATCGCGGCCAGCTGCTCGTCGACGGTCTGCAGCGCGGCCGCGGTGGCGATTTCGCCGTTGGGGTTCATCGCCCGGCGCGCCGCGGCGAGCAGGGGGGTAATTTCGGGGTCGGTCGCCGTCGGTACGGGTTGAGGGTTTACGGTTGATGCTTTACGGGCGGTGTCTTTGGTATCGGTGGCCTCTCCCTGTGCGGCGGCGATTCGGGATTCCGGGTTCCGATCATCGCGGCTGGAAGCCGCTCCCACATAATCTTTCCCGGCATCAGCGGCCACGTCATCGCCGGCGAGGCCGGCTCCTACACTTGTAGATGGATCCCGGCCGGTCTGCGGATCTTCACCCGCCCCCGAGCTCGCTACGGATGTAGGAGCTTGCTTTGCAAGCGATTGGCTGTCCAGCTCGCTTGTTGTGGGAGGTGCATCCTGCGCCGACCGGTCGCGGCCAGAGACCGCTCCTACGAAACCCGGCTCCGAACTCGCCGCGCCCCCGTCCTGATTTTCACCGGAACCCGGAACCCGGAAACCGGAACCCGTCTCTTCCTGTTCAACCGTCGACCGCAAACCGTCAACCGGATCCTTCGCCGGCACCAGCACCATGTTCAGCACCGGCAACAGCGCCAGCAGCGCCAGCCCGCCGATCAGCTTGTGGGCCAGGTAGCGGTCGTTGCCGAATCTCGCCCTGAGCCGATTGGCGAACGCACGGATGCGGTGCTTTCGTACTCTCGGCGCGGCCCGCCGCATGTCCTGCCGCCGCGGCCCGGCGCCGTGGGGCGGCGGGTGCGGCCGGGCCGGGCTCGGCGCCGCAACAGGCGCATCGGGGTCCTGCTTGAAGCGCGCGTAGGCGCGGTGGACGGCCTGGGAACGCTGGGTCAACCAGTCGGCCAGGTCCGGAAAGCGGTCCGGGTGAAACGCGCTGGCCAGCCGGCGGAAGCGGATGCGCCTGCGTGTGGCCGGCTCCGATGCATCCAGCCCGGCCGCGGCCGGGCGCAGTTCGCCGCCGTCGAACAGCACGTCGTCGAGCCGATGCAGCACCATCTGAAGCAGCACCGGATCGTGGCCCGGGCTGGGCAGGTCGGCGCCTTCCGAGCCCTCGCGCGCCGCCGAACCGGTCAGCCAGCCAAGCAGCAGCTCGACATCGTCGACCGAAAGCGGCGGCCGCTCGCCCCGGCGGAGTTGCTCGAGCAGGTGGCGCAGGTCGGTCATCGGGCGCTCCGCGCCGTTTTCCGGTTTCCGGATTCGGGTTTCCGGGCGGGCCGGCCGGTTTCGGCGGCGTTGGTGGGTGCGGAGGCGATTCGGGGTTTGGGGCCTCGATCATCGCGGCCAGAGACCGCTCCTACGGATTCTTCGCGGCTGGAAGCCGCTCCCACACCTGTAGTTGTTCTGCTGCTCAGCCGGTTGGCCGGTTGGGTTGCTGTGGGAGGCGCATCCTGCGCCGATGAATCGCTCTTCGTAGGAGGCGTCTCCGGCGCCGACCGGTCGCGGCCGGAGACCGCTCCTACGGATTCACGGCGGCTGGAAGCGGCTCCTGTTGATTGATCGCGGCCGGAGACCGCTCCTACAAAACCCTGCTCCGAATCCGCCGCGCCCGCGCCCTGGTTTTCACCGTAAACCGTAAACCGTAAACCGTAAACCGTCTCTCCCTTTTCACCGGAAACCGCAAACCGGAAACCCGAAGCCGGCCTTTCATTCCTTGCCTGTCGCCCGAGCGCCTCGGAAGCCGCCGACTGCAGGGTTCGGGGCTCGGCGATCGGCTCGAGCCTGAAGTCGTCCAGCCACAGCGTGCCGTCGATGTTGCGGTCGAAGGCGTTGGTCCGGTCGCGCCGCAGCTGCAGGCGGACCAGCTGCGTGCCTTCCGGCGCCTGGAACTCGATCTGCCAGCGCTCCCAGCCGAACCGTGCCCCGGGCACCGCCTTGCGCTCGCGAAGCTCGCCCTGCTCGGCGGTCAGGTACCAGTAGGGCAGCGACCGGGTGGTCAGCGCCTCGCCGCGCCAGGCCCCCGAAATTCGATAGTGCTGTCCCGGTTCAACCGGAATACGGATCCACGGCTCGCCGAGATGCACGTTTTCCTTGCCGTTGAACGACACCCGAAGACTCGCCGGCTCGGCAAAGGCCTCGTCGACATCGCGTTCGGCCCGCACACCGGGCGGCAGACGGTTGATCCGCCAGTTCAGCGCCAGCGGCGCGCCCAGCGGACGTGAGAAATCGCCGTTGACCAGCCGGCCGGGCCGGAAGTCTGGATCGCGTTCGGCCCAGAGCTCCATCGCGCGCGAGACCTCGCCGGTCTGCAGCAGCAGGTCGACGAAATTCAGGAACAGCGGGTCGTCCAGCCCGGGCTTCGGCGCCAGGCGTGCCCAGACCGCCTCGGCCAGCGGAATGTCGGCCTGGCGCCGCGCCACCTGCATCGCCTCGGCCAGGTATTCGCGGCCCTCGGGCAGCATCCGGTCGAGCAGGGTGCCGGGGTCGTCTATCCATCGCTGGCCGATGAACAGCGCCTGGCCGGTGTCGCGCGGGTACAGCCGCAGCCACTGGCGAAGCTGGCGCTCGGCAAGCGCGGCGTTGCCGGTCTGCAGCGCCACCTGGGCGGCGGCCCATAGCGAGCGGCGCTCGAAGGGCTGGACGGCGCCGGCCCGGGCCAGATAGGCGTCGACCGGTCCGGCCTCGTCGTCGCGCGCGTGGATTCGGGCCAGGTCCAGCCACTGCACCGCGTCCAGCGGATAGCGCCGGCCAGCCTCGGTCAATACGTCCCGTGCGGTGGCCGGGTCGATGCGCGAGGCATCGCCGGCCAGGCGCGCCAGCGCCCGCCAGCCGTAGCCGCCCCAGGGCTGGGGCAGTACAAGTTCGGAAAGCGGGACGGGTGCCTCGGTCGAGGCCTGCTGGGCTTTTCTGAGGTTGAAGAAGTCGGCCAGCATCACGTAGGCGGCCAGCGCCAGCAGCCCGACGACCGCGGCGCGCGCAAGCCGGTCGGGCAGGGTGGGGCGCATCGTTGTGCTCAAGGGCGAAGCCCGCCGCCGAAACCGGCGTCAGCGGGTCGCGCCCAGCGCCTTGCGTCCGCCGGCGGTTTCGCCTTCTTCCGGTTCGTCGTCGGATTCATAGTTGTAATAGTAGGACGAGTAGTAGGCGTAGTCGGGGCTGTCCAGGTCGACCGCATTCAGCACCACGCCCAGCACCGGCGCACGAACCTGCATCAGTCGCCGGATGCTCGCCTTGATGCTTTCCTTGGCCGTCTTGCCGGCCGAGGTCACGACGATGACGCCGTCGACCAGCCGAGAGAGCACCATGGAATCGGCCAGGCCCAGGATGGGGGCGGTATCGATAATGACGTGATCGAACGCGCGCGCGTTCATCGCGATGATCTTGCTCATCCTCTCCGAGCTGAGAAGTTCGGCCGGGTTCGGCGCCTGGTTGCCGCTGGGCATCACGAACAGGCCCTCGACGTCGGTGGTCACGATCGATGCGGTTTCGTTGCCTTCGCTGTTGTTGCCGGCGATGCGGTTGGTCAGGCCCGGGCTCTGCGGCTTGCCGAAATCCCGGTGCAGTCTCGGTTTCCGAAGATCGGCGTCGATCAGCAGCACGCGCGAGCCGTTCTGCGCCATCACCGTGGCCAGGTTGATGGCCGTGGTGGTCTTGCCGTCGCCCGGCCCGGGGCTGGTGATGAGAATGGTCTTGGGCATGCCCTCGGGCGTGGAGAACATCAGGCTGGTGCGCAGCGACCTGAAGGCCTCTGATACCGACGACTTGGGATGCTTGGCACTGTAGTGGCCCACCGCCCTGTCGGGCAGCGCTACGTTGGGATTGTCGACGCGCATCTGCTTCGCCTTGACCATCGGCACCAGGCCGAGCACGGGCCGGCCGGTGAGCGCCTCGAGGTCCTCGGTGCGGTGTACGCTGGAATCGAAGAATTCCAGCACCAGCGCGAGGCCCACGCCGGCCATCAGCCCAAGCACGATGGCAAAGGTCAGATTGCGACTCAAATTGGGCTTGAAAGGCCCGCCCGGCGGCAGCGCCTCGTCGATGACGGCGATGTTGTTTTCCTGGACGCCGGCGGCAACACCAATCTCCTTCATGCGCTGCAGCAGGCCGTCGTAGAGCTCGCGGTTGGTCTCGAAATCGCGCTTGAGAATGTTGTACTGGACGCCCTGCTGGTTCAGCGCCAGGATGCTGGATTCGCGCGTCTCGATCGCCTCGCGCAACGACTCGGCCTCGGCGGTCAGGCTGTTGTAGCGGCTCAGGATGCCGCGGATGGCCAGCGTGCGCTCCTCGGCAATCTGATCGGAGATGGTATCCATCTGGTTTCGCAGTTCCACCAGTGTCGGATAATCCTCCCTGAAGCGCTGCGAGAGGCTGGCGTACTCGGTGGCCATCTGGGCCCGCTGCTGGCGCAGTTGCCGAATTTCAGCGCTCTCATTGACCATGTTGATGTCGGCGGCCTGGCCGCGCTCGATCATGGTCTTGTAGCTGCCCAGCGTCACCAGTTCGGTTTCGACGTCGCTGAGTCGCTGGTTCAGGTCGTTGAGCGTGCTGGTCGCCATCTCGATGCGTTGGTCGAGGTCGGCCACCTGGTTGCGCTGGGCGAAATCGAGCAGGGCCTGGTCGGCGCGCTCCAGTTGAATTCGCATATCCGCCAGTTCGTCCTCCAGAAACTCGCGAGCCTGGTTGCCGGCCTGGAAACGCCGCTGCATGGTGGAGCGGGTGTACTCGGTTACGATTGCATTGGCCATGCGGGCCGCGAACTGCGGATCGAACGCGGACACACTGACACGGAAGAGATTTGAGTTCCGAACGGGTTCCACCGAAATGCGCCCCCGGAGAGTAGCGGCCGCGGAGCGAACTCGTCGTTCGCGCACCGCTTCGCTATCCGTCTGGCCGGAAATCTGCGCCGTGCGTGTTGGAGAAAGGGCTCGGCCGATCGCACGCGGAAGAGATTTCAACTCGCCAATGAGACTTCGCTGCCTGATTTCGCCGGTCAACTCCGGGTGCTGTTCGACGCCTTCGGTACGAACCACCGCCTCGGCTATCTCTCTGGATTCCAGAATCTGATTCTGGGTGGTAAAAAATTGCTGCTGACCGTAATAACCCGTATTCTCGGAAGTGAAGTTGGCGTATTCAAGAATCTGACTGTTAGGAGGCGTGATCTGAATCGTTGCAGTCGCTCGGTATTCCGGGACCATCAAGATGGTTGACAGCATGCTGGCCACTACGATGATCGCAAGCACGCTTGCAATAGCCCACCGGCGCTTGACGAGAACGCGCCAGTACTCGCGCAGGTCAATGGTGTCGTCGTCCTCGGGCTGAGCCTGGAACGGATCGTAGGGAACCATCTGGCCCTGAGGGTGCTGCCCGACCGGTTTCAGGTGCCGTCCGGTCTGATCGTCGTATCTGCCGTCCGTCATCTCGTATTCCCGCTCATCGTGGAGCGCTGTGATACCTGCATGCTAAAAAATGTCCGCCTTTTGTGCCCCCGAAGGGCACCGTAGGGTGGATAAGCGCCAGCGCATCCACCTTTTCCGACTCGATCGGTGGATGCGCTGGCGCTTATCCACCCTACAAAATCTCCCTCCCCTGACTGCGGGGGAGGGCTGGGGTGGGGGCAAGACCGCGTAAACCGTCCAACCGTAAAGCGTCTACCCCAAACCGCAACCCAACCTAAAACCTAAAACTTAACAACCTAAAATGTCGCCCGAAGGCGACCTGAAATCTACGGCGTCAACGGCCTGAACCCGAGGAAAACAAGCCCGCTCAATCCGCGCCAGAAACCAACCCAGGCAGTCTTGACTGCGCCGCGTTCAACCATGACGATATCACCATCGTTCAACTGAAGATCTTGCAAAGGCGATTCTCTTATCTCGTCCATCTGCACGTATTGCTGCGCCCATTCGCCTGTTTCAGGCTCACGACGCAAAACGCGGAGCCCTGATTTGTCGGCTTCGAATTTCAGACCCCCCGCCATGGTGATGGCTTTCAGAACGGTGGTCTCGCCTCGCGCCTGGTAGACGCCTGGGCGTTGCACCGCGCCTTCCACGAAAATGGAGCCTGCCGGCGGCACGTTGATGACGGCGGAATCGCCCAGAATGACGTTGTACTCGAAGCCCTGCTTGGTGAGATCCTCGACCTCGATGATCAGGCTGCGTGTGCCCAGTTCGCCGGTCTCCGGGTCGCGCACCCGATCCGTAAGCTGAATCGTGTTTCCCGCGTTGGATGTCAGACCGCCTGCCATCGCAAGCGCTTCGACGAGCGTGATCTGGCGCTCCGTGTTGTAAACGCGTGGCTGTGAGACGGCGCCGACCGCAGTGAACTGCTGGCTGCGGAACTCCATCACCGAGACATTGATCTGCGGATTGCGAAGATATTCGGTCCCGAATCGCGTTTCGAGCACCTGTTCGGCCTCTGAAAGTGTATAGCCGGAAATTTCCACGCTGCCGATCAGCGGCAGGCTGACCCGGCCCATACCGTCGATGCGGTAATTGCCGGAGAGTTCTTCCACGCCGAACACGTTGACCGTGATTTCGTCGCCGGGGCCAAGGCGGTAAACCCCGTCCGGTGAATTGCTGTTGACGGCCATCGACAGAATCTGCTGATTTACGCTGTCCAGATCGGAGTCGTCCGAGTAGCGGTTCTGGAACTCGTCGAAGCTCATCTCAGCATTGGAGCTCTGCTGCGGTCCGGAAGCGCAGCCGGAGAGCGTAACCACAAGCAGGGCGGCCAGAACAGCGACGAGCGCGGGCAGGACCGCCGGGGAAACCAGAAGACGCATTCTCAAAGCCAAGTTGAACCTCATGCTGGGGCTGTCGATCGATAATCGGAATCTAGCGCTATTGTCCATGCAAGATCAAGACCATCCGCGCAAAAACAGCAGGCCCGGATTCCCGCACGCGGGTCCGGGCCTGCCGGTCAGGATGCTTTCGACCCGAAACGTTAAGGGGATACGGGCTCCGGATCGTCATCGTCGAAAATCTTGCGTCCGATGTAGACGGCGGACGCACCGGCCGCCACAGTGATGGCGGCGCCGACGAATCGCTTGTCCCACCAGTAGGCGCCGACCACGTCCTGCACCACGTCCAGGTAGACGAAGCGCTTGATCTCGCCGGTCTCGCCGTCGATGAAGCGGATCTCGTAGTCGCCCGGGTCGCCCGGGGCCTCGAACGCGAGCTCGTTGCCTTCGTCGCTGTTGACCAGCGATTCAAACTCGTCGGGCTCGGCGCCCGACTCGGCGATGACGACATAGTCGCCGTCAACCGGCTCGGCCGCTTCCCAGCGGATCAGGAAATCTTCGTTGGTGCCCACGCGCTCGGGCGACTGGATGAGCACCAGCGGCTGGCGCGGGGTGGTGATCTCGGACTGGGTGCGAATGGTCCGGTTGGGCATGTCGAGCAGGCCCACGCTCTCGCCGGCCGAGACCTGGTAGCGCACCGAATCCCCGTTTCGGATGTGCAGCGCGCCTGAACGCACGGTGGCCTTGATGTTGCCGTCGGAAAGACGTTCGATCGTCCCGACGCTCTCGCCCTGGCGGCCGACCTGCATCGAGCGCACTTCCGGCGCCTGGCCGTGAACGGTGAAGTTGCCGACGCGGAACACGAAGTTCTCGCGGCCTTCGGGAAATGCATACAGCAGCGCGCCTTCGACCACTTCGGTCTCGAAGCCGCCGTTGTCGGCCTGGATCACGGTCGCCCGGCTGCCCTTGGGAAAACCGAGCCCGCCGCCGCCGTTGAGGTTGAGCACCGCGTCGCCGCTGCTGGCGATGACCGTATCCCCCGAAAAAAACGTGTATTCGGACTGGCTGATCGTCACCGCCTTGTCGCTGTCGGCGGCAACCACCTGGAACCGCCCCTCGGACTGCAGCGTGCCTATGGGCGAAGCAGCAAAGGCGGAACCGGCCGAAACGGCCAGGGCAAATGCGAATACGGTCCTCGTAAAGGTCATGCAGAACATCCCCTGTCGTCGAATCAACTGGCGAAAACTACTGAAATCGCCGCAAATTGTGCCACGCATCCCTGCGCAAGGAGTCTAACGCTCCGTATCGCAATAATCAAATATGACAGGCGTGGACGGTGAGAAACGTATCACAAACAGCGCCAAAGTGAAACTAAAATTTTCCCAAGAATTCAGTTCACTGACTGAACATCCGCAAATCCACACCGCTCCCGTGCACCGAACCCGTAGGAGCGATCTCCAGGTCGCGACCCCCGCCAAATATCCCCCGGCCCCTCTTCGAATGTGGGAACTTGCCTCGCAAGCGATTCGATATCCAGGACAACCCCATCGCCGGCAAGGCCGGCTCCCACACCCGTAGACGGCTCCGAGCCAGCCCATGGATAACCACCGCCCCAGGACGCGCCTCCCAGACAACCAACGCTTTTCGCCTGTTTCCGCCTGCGTAAACCGTAAACCGTCCAACCGTAAACCGTCTCCCCCAACCAACAACCAACAACCAACAACGCCTTTCCTTAACACCTAAAACCTAAAACCGTAAACTACCCCCATGCCCCGCCTCGACCTCCCCCCCGCCGAATACGCCGCCTTACTCGCCGCCGCCCCCCGAATCATAACCGTCTGGATGCTGCTCCCGGTCACCGGCATCGCCCGCATCCGCCGCTGGCTGGGCAAACCGCGACAGGGCAGGGCGCCCGAATACGACCCGGAACTCTGGCGCCGACGCGTCATCGCCATCCGCCGAATCGGCGCCCGACTCCCCGGCTGCCACTGCCTGGCCCGCTCCATCACCCTGTCGAACTGGCTCAACCGCGCCGGCCACCCCAACACCCTGAAAATCGGCATCACCGGCACCGCAGCCACCCTCAAATCCCACTCCTGGGTGGAAAAAGACAACGAAATCCTCGACGACACCCCCGAAAACATCCAGAAATTCCACAAAATCACCGAAATCTGACCAAACCCGCCTCATATCTTCTGTGGCAAGGCCTTCCCAGGTACCAACAAACAACCAACAACCAACAACGCCTTTTTACCTAACACCTAATCACTTAAAACCTAAAACCCGGTTGCCGACCGGCAACCGTTCCGCTATCCTTTGCCCCGGGAGCTGGCAAGAAGGCTCGTTCCGGAGAAAGCCCCGGAGCGTGGTTCGAAAAAGTCGAATCAATACAAGGGGTAACCGTCTTGACAGACCCGAAATGGCGCGCCGTGTACTGCAAGCCCAGGCAGGAATCCCGGGCCCACATGCACCTGCTCAACCAGGACTACCGCAGCTTCCTGCCCCTGGTACGGACCCGCCGCCGCGTGCGCGGGCGCGACCGCACCTGCATCGAGCCGATGTTTCCGCGCTACCTGTTCATCCAGCTGGCCGACTACCGTGAAGACTGGGGCCCCATCCGCTCCACCCGCGGCGTGGTCGGCCTGGTCCGCCTGGGCGACGAAGTCCCCATCGTCCCCGACGACCTGATCGACGAACTCTCCATCCGCCACGACGACGGCGGCGCCATCGACCTGACCGCCTACCAGGCCCTCAAGCCCAACGACAAGGTAGAAATCACCGCCGGCCCCTTCGCCGGCTACCAGGGCCTCTACCACGCCAGGACCGGCGAACAACGCGCAGTCATCCTGCTGGAAATCCTGAATCGCCAGCAAAAAATCCAAATTCCCACACAGGACATTAAAAGAGCCTGAAAAAGAATAGCTTTCAGGGTTTGTTTTTGACTGCGTAAAGCGTAAAGCGTCAAACCGTAAACCGCAAAAGCCCTTGCCCCAGCGCCGTCCATCTCGTAGACTAGCGCAGCGTTCAATTGTTGAACGCATAAAAAATTGAACAAAATCAAGCCTGTGGGAGCTCCCCCATTGGCGGTAGCGTGTCCGCCCCCCTCGCGCGACGCGCCATTTGAAGAACAAAAACAAAAAAATGAACGACTCGACTCGTTACCAGATCCTCTCCCTGCTCGAAAAGGATCCGAAAATCTCCCAACGCCAAATGGCCAGGGAGTTGGGTCTGAGCCTGGGCAAGACTAACTACTGCCTCAAGGCGGTGGTCGGAAAGGGTTGGGTCAAAGTCCAAAACTTCCGCAACAGCGCAAACAAGGCCGCCTACATCTACCAGCTGACGCCCAGAGGCATCTCGGCCAAAGCCCGCATCCCCCGCCGATTCCTCGATCGAAAGCTCGAAGAATACGAGCGCCTGCAGGAAGAAATTCAGCAACTTCGTGCCGAAGTCGACGGCCCGACAACATAAACAACGAAGCCGAAGGCGAGGCCTTTGACGTTGCTTGCTGAAAACTTGAATCTGAAAACTGAAAACTATCTTTTCGCCCAAGTGCTACAATCAGTACTAAATCCGGTACTTGAACGAGACATGAACAACACCATTACCGCCCAGGAAATCAAGCGACGCGGCATCTCCGCCGTCGACGAGGCCCTGCGAAAAGGCCCAGTGCACGTAATCCAGCGCAACCATCCGCGTTACGTGATTCTTAGCGAAGAGGAGTACGCCCGCCTGGCAGATCAGCGCCAGGCGCGGGCAGAACTCTGGGACCAGCTGATGACCGGACCGGCTTCCGGCGCCCGGAGCAAGAGCGAAATAGACGCACAACTCGATGAAGAACGAGCGAGCTGGGATCGCACGGCCGACTGAGCGTGGTCTTCCTCGACGCGAGTACCGTGATCTATCTGCTCGAGGGCGAAGATGCGCTGCAACGGTCGACCCGCAGCATCCTGGGAAGTCTACGGACCGAAGTTGGGGCGGGCCAGTTGGCAGTATCCGCACTCAGTCTTCTGGAATGCCGCGTACAGCCCGTTCGCCATTCCGATCAGGCACGAGTAAAACTCTTCGATCGCTTCTTCAGTCACCCCGGCCTTTCGATAATCGAAATCGATCGGAACGTGATTGAAATCGCAACCGGCTTGCGTGCCGAGCTTCGTTTGCGCACACCCGACGCAATCCAGGCCGCCAGCGCGCTTCGGGCCGCCCCGGATGTCGAATTCGTGACCGGTGACAGTGATTTCCGGAAAGTCCCGAACCTGCGCGTCCACCTGGTTCAAAACTCGTAGCGTTTCAGCTTTCGTTCTTCCCGAACCCACAAACCGGCACCCGCTACTGAAGTTCTTGACCAAACGACAACAGTGCCAATCGGAAAAAGTGCACAAGGCCGCGTGGCGCCGCGCCATAGCGCAGGGCGAAGCAGCTTCGGGCAGCGATATTCCGTATACACCGGACACCGCCCGCCAAATCGTCCAGGATGCCAAACAAGCCCAAACAAGCCCTGACAAGCTCCGATCCAATCGACCCCGACGTTTTGCCTGGGCGCGGAAAAAAAGAAGCCAGACGATCACCCTTAGGTGGCGGATAGTTGACAAATATTGGCAAATTTTGTCAAAATGAGTTTCCAATCCGTCCCAAGCAACCTGGAGGTCGCCCCATGGCCACAATGAATGTCTCATTACCGGATGCAATGAAGAATTGGGTTGAAGAGCGATCGCGCTCTGGGCGGTACAGCAACGCCAGTGACTACGTGCGTGATCTGATCCGCCGCGACCAGGATCGCACCGAAAAAGTTGCCAGAATGCAGTCGCTGGTCGACGAAGCCGCTGCAAGCGGTGACGGTCAGCGGTCCATGAATGAGATTGAGCGAGAGGCACGAGCGAGGCTTACCGCAAGCGAGTGAGCAAACACACGCTCAGCGCCATTGCCGAAGAGGATTTGATCCAGATCTATGTCGAAGGCGCGACATCCTTCGGGCTCGAGCAGGCGCGTCGCTATCACCAGAAACTATTTCAGGTATTTCAATTTCTCGCGGAAAACCCAAAGGCCGCTCCCATACGGCCTCAGTTGAAAACAGAAATTAGGGTTCACCCCGTAGAGTCGCACATCATTCTCTACAAAGTCCGGAAGCAAGACATCCTGGTCCTGCGCATTCGCCACGCCCACGAGGATTGGCTAAACCACTGATCACCGGCCCCGAAATCGGAACTTGACTTCAAAGCCGAAGGCGAGACCCTTGATCTTGATTGCGGCCTTTGACTGCTGAAAACTTGAATCTGAAAACTAAAAAAACCGTGCCCGAACTCAGCCTTACACCGAGACACCTCTGCGACCTGGAGCTAATAACGAACGGCGCCTTCGCGCCTTTGCCCGGCTTCCTGAACGAGCGCGACTACAACTCCGTAGTCAAAAACATGCGCCTGGCGTCCGGCGAGTTATGGCCCATCCCCGTAACCCTGGACATCTCCCGAGCCCAGGCCGAGAACCTGACCCCCGGCCAAACCCTCGATCTCCGCGATCCGGAGGGGGTTTTATTAGCGACGATGTTCGTCGAAGACATCTACGAACCCGACCGCGAACTCGAAGCCGAGGCCGTGTTCGGCACGCTGGACCGCAACCACCCGGGCGTGGCGCACCTGCTGGAGCGCACGCAGCCGGTCTACGTCGGCGGCAGGGCCGAGCAGGTCGAAGCGCCGATCCACTACGACTTCCCGCACCTGCGCTACACCCCGGCGCAGCTGAAAGAACTGTTCGCCAAGCGCGGCTGGGAAAAGGTCGTCGCGTTCCAGACGCGCAACCCGATGCACCGGGTGCACCAGGAGCTGACCTTCCGCGCAGCCAGAGAGATCGAGGCCAACCTGCTGATCCATCCGGTGGTGGGCCTGACCCAGCCCAACGACGTCAACCATTACACGCGGGTGCGCTGCTACGAGCACATCATCAAGCGCTACCCGGAGCAGACCACCGAACTGGCGCTGCTGAACCTGGCCATGCGCATGGCCGGCCCGCGCGAGGCGCTGTGGCATGCATTGATCAGAAAGAACCACGGCTGCACGCACATCATCATCGGCCGCGACCACGCAGGCCCCCGCAACCCCGCCACCGGCACGGGGTACTACGGCCCCTACGAGGCCCAGGAACTCATCAGCACCCACGCCGACGAAACCGGCATCCAGATGGTGCCGTTCCACGAGATGAAATACTCCGAGGGACGCGCCCAGTACGTCACGGTCGACGAGCTCAAGCCCGACGAACCGGTACGCGAAATTTCCGGCACCGAAGTCCGCCGCCGCCTGGCAGAAGGCCTGGAAATCCCGGACTGGTTTTCGTATCCCGAAGTCGTCGCCGAACTCAGAAAGACGCATCCGCCGCGAGCAAAGCAGGGCATCACCATCTTCTTCACCGGCCTGTCCGGCTCGGGCAAATCCACGCTGGCCAATGCCTTGCAGGTCAAGCTGATGGAACTCGGCGGCAGGCAGATCACGCTGCTCGATGGCGACATCGTCAGAAAGAACCTGTCCAGCGAACTCGGTTTCTCCAAGGAACACCGCAACCTGAATATTCTGCGCATCGGTTTTGTCGCTAGCGAAATTACAAAGAACGGCGGCATCGCCATCTGCGCCCCCATCGCGCCCTACACCGCAACAAGACGTGAAGTGCGAGACCTGATCGAACCCCACGGCGGCTTCATCGAGATCTTCGTATCAACGCCGCTGGAGGTCTGCGAACAAAGAGACCGAAAAGGCCTCTACAAAAAGGCCAGGGCAGGAGAGATAAAAGAATTCACCGGCATCTCCGACCCCTACGAAGAACCGGAGCACCCCGACCTGGTCCTCGACACCAGCGAAATCCAGCCTGACAAGGCCGTCCAGCAGATTTTGCTCAAGCTCGAGAATCTGGGGTATTTGACAGGCGAGAGCGGCTGAGTCAGGCGATCGATTTGGGAAATGAAAAACATGCTTGATGATTTGAAAAGCGATCTCGATTCGAAAGCCGCGTCCATAGCAATCATCGGTCTCGGATACGTCGGCCTTCCGCTGGCTGTCGAGTTCGCAAAAAAATACCGCGTCATCGGCTTCGATATCAGCGATAAGCGGGTCCGGCAGCTCCAGGCTGGTGCTGACAGCACCCGCGAAATCAGCGCAGAAGAGTTGCAGGCTGCAAAGAACCTGACGCTGACCTCCGATCCCGAGGAAATTGCCGACGCCAACATCTATATCGTCACCGTCCCGACGCCCATAGACGAACACAAACGCCCGGATCTCAGGCCCTTGATATCGGCCAGCGAAACCGTAGGCAAGCTACTGAAGCGCGGCAACATCGTCATCTACGAAAGCACCGTCTACCCCGGCTGCACCGAAGAAGACTGCGTCCCAATCCTGGAGGAAGAATCCGGATTGAAGTGTTCTTTTGATTATCCGGAAACCGCAAACCCGAAACCCGAAACCGCCGGCGAATTCGCCGTAGGCTATTCGCCGGAAAGAATAAACCCCGGCGACAAGGAACACCGTCTCCCAAGCATCAAGAAAGTCACCAGCGGCTCGACACCTGATGCCGCGGAGTTCATAGACGCCCTCTACCGGGGAATCATCACCGCCGGCACTCATAAGGCCCCAAGCATCAAGGTCGCCGAAGCGGCAAAAGTTATCGAAAACACCCAGCGCGACGTCAACATCGGCCTGATCAACGAACTGGCCATGCTGTTCGGCAGGCTGGGGCTGGACACCAGCGCGGTACTCGAAGCCGCCGGTACGAAGTGGAACTTCCTGCCGTTCCGCCCCGGCCTGGTCGGCGGCCACTGCATCGGCGTGGACCCGTACTACCTTACACACAAGGCGCAGCACATCGGCTTCCACCCCCAGATGATCCTGGCCGGCCGGCGCACCAACGACGGCATGGGCGCCTACGTCGCCGGAGAACTGATCAGGCTGATGGCGAAAAAAGGCGTCTACCGCCCCGGCGCAAGAGTGCTGGTGCTTGGCCTGACCTTCAAGGAAAACTGTCCCGATCTCAGAAACACAAGAGTCGTAGACGTTATCGCCGCCCTGAAGGACTACAACCTCCTAGTCGACGTCCACGACCCCTGGGCCGACGCCGACGAGGCAAAAGCCGAATACGGCCTGGAAATGACCGTCGAGCCCGAACACGCTTCTTACGACGCCGTAACCCTGGCTGTGGCCCACAACGAATTCCGAGACTTGGGAAACCCCGGAATCCGTCATTGGACCATCGAAAACGGCGTCGTCTACGATCTGAAGCACATCCTCCCGGATTCGATCACCGACGGCCGGTTGTAGCCTTTTCCGATTACCGACCACCGACTAACGTGACTTCCCAAGCCAGCCAACCAGCAATCTCTCAAAGATATGAAGAGGTGAAGGCCCAGCTACGCAGCGAGCCAAAGACGTGGCTAATCACCGGCTGCGCCGGCTTCATCGGGTCGAACCTGCTGGAAGCCCTGCTGAAGCTGGATCAAACGGTTGTAGGCCTGGATAATTTTTCCACCGGCTACCAACACAACCTGGACGAAGTAGCAGGGCTAGTCACGCCGGAGCAGTGGGCTCGATTCAATTTCATCGAGGGCGATATTCGCGATTTGGAAACATGCCAAAAGGCATGTGACGGCACCGATTATGTTCTCCACCAGGCGGCCCTCGGGTCGGTACCACGTTCGCTCGCAGACCCGATAGCTTCGAATCAGAGCAATATCGACGGATTCCTGAATATGCTGGTCGCGGCCCGCGATGCCAATGTGGCTAGCTTCACTTACGCGGCAAGCAGTTCCACTTACGGCGATCACCCGGCACTGCCAAAGGTCGAGGACCGAATCGGCATGCCTCTGAGCCCCTATGCAGTTACAAAGTACGTCAACGAACTTTACGCACACGTGTTCGCTCTGAACTATGGCTTTCGCGCGATCGGGCTGCGCTACTTTAACTGCTTCGGCCCGCGCCAGAACCGCAACGGCCCGTACGCTGCTGTAATTCCCAACTGGATTGCAGCGATGATCCAGGACGAGCGGGTCTATATCAACGGTGACGGCGAGACGAGCCGTGACTTTACGTTTATCAAGAATGCAGTTCAGGGCAATCTGCTGGCCGCCACCGCTGATGATGCTGCCAAGGCTGACGTCTACAACATGGCAGTCGGCGACCGCACGACTTTGAACGACCTGTTTGTCTGCATCCGTGACGCGTTGAGCGAATGCGGCACCACTTACGATTTCGAGCCGGTGCATCGTGAATTTCGCACCGGCGACGTGCGCCACTCGCTGGCCAACGTCTCCAAAGCCGCCGGTGCCTTGGGGTATGAGCCCACACACACCCTGCGACAGGGGTTGAAGGAGGCTACGCCTTGGTTCGTGAACGCGCTGGGTGGGTCGTGAGGCGAGACTGAAATGACCGAGACCTCGCCGCTGATTACGCTCTATGTGCCATCGCGCGACTATGGCCGCTTTCTTGGCCAGTGCCTGCGCAGCATCGCAGCGCAGACTATGCAGGACTGGGAGCTGATTATCTTCGACGACGGCGCCGAAGACGACACGCTGGAAGTGGCCTGCGACTTCCAGCGCGGACGCGAGGATCTCGTGCGCATCGTCGAGCACCGATCGGGGCAGGGACTGAGGGCTTGCGCGAATAAGGCGCTGGAATTGGCACGCGGCACCTACATCATGCGCGTCGACGCCGACGATTACCTCGATGAGAACGCGTTGCTGGTCCTGTCCAGCTATCTCGAGGCGCATCCTGAGGTCGGCCTCGTCTATCCGAATTGGATCTATGTATCCGAGCGGGGCGACGTACTCGGGCTGGAGACGCGTAAGAAGGTCGCTACCGAGGCCAAGGTGCTGGATCTGCCCGCGCATGGCGCATGCACGATGATACGCAAGCGGGTGCTGAAGGCAATCGGCGGTTACGACACGCGCTTCGAGTCGCAGGATGGCCACGAGCTGTGGATGAAGACGCTGCACCGCTTCGGCGTGGGCAACGTGCAGACGCCGCTGTTCTTCTACCGCAAGCACGACGCGTCGATGTCGTCCGATGCCGACCGGATGTTGGCTGGTCGGCGCGAAATAAAGAGTCGTATCGCTGGGGGCATGACCGGCCCCGTGGCACCGCGCATAGCCGCGATCCTCCCCGTCAAGAACACCTATTCTCATCTGCCCAACATAGCGCTGGAGCCGCTGGCCGGCCGGCCATTGATCGATTACGCGTTGGAGACCATCCGTGCTCTTGATGCCTTTGACGTCTGTCTGGTTTCGGCTGACGATGACGCGGTCGTGGCGCACTGCGAGCGCGCCGGCGGTGTGCTCACTCACCTGCGCGACCGACACCTGTCCGACCCCGACGTCCATCTGCCCGAGGTTATCGAGGAAGCTGTCGAGACACTGGAGCGACAGCACGATATTCATCCCGATATTGTCGTAATGCTCAACGTGCACTGCCCGCTCACTCGGTCGGAGCATATCCGCGAGGCGCTGGACACACTGATGGTCTACAACGTTGACCAGGTGCTGAGCACCTACGAGGATGAGGAACTGCATTTCCGGCACGGCCGGTCCGGCCTCGAGGCGTTGAATATCGGTGCGTTGCGCGGCCTCCGACTGGAGCGGGAGGCGCTGTTCGCATGGAACGGCGCGGTGCAGGTCATGTGGCGCGACGTGCTGCGCAGCGAATCGCTGTTTGCCGGGCGCATCGGCCACATCGTGATGTCCCGCAGCGAAAGCGTGCAGGCCAAGCATCCACCAGAACGGGAGCGGATCGCGCGACAGCTTGAACAGGCCCGAGGGAACACCGTCGAATGACCTTTGCGTCGAGCAGCACCGGTGATGACGCGCGCCAGCCGTGGCAGGGCCGTAACGGCCCCCTTATGATCGCCGAGATCGGCGGCAACCACGAAGGAGACTTCGATTATGCCCGCCGGCTCACCGACCTGGCCATCGAATCCGGCGCCGACTGCATCAAGTTCCAGATCTATACGGGCGATACTCTCGTCAGCCCGGTCGAATCACCCGACAGGAACGCGCATTTCCGTCGCTTCGAGCTGTCGCCCGAACAGCACGTCGCACTGGCGCGGCAGTGCCGGGAGGCCGGCGTAGGTTATGCGGCATCGGTGTGGGATCTCTCGGCGCTGGACTGGATCGATGAATACCTGGATTTCTACAAGATCGGATCCGGCGATCTAACGGCATATCCGGTGATCGCTGAGTTCGCGCGCCGCGGAAAGCCGATCGTGCTATCTACGGGTTTGTCGACGGCCGCCGAAGTCGTTGAAACCGTTGAATTCCTGCGCAAAGTCAACTCAGTCTACGCCGGTGATTCAAATCTCGCCGTACTGCAGTGCACGTCGATGTATCCGTGCGTGGAAGAAGATGTGCATCTTGCTGCTATGAATGAACTGGGCCGGCTGACCGGCGCTGCAATCGGCTATTCCGATCACACCTGCGGTACGCTTGCCCTACTGGCAGCCGCCGCCCGCGGCGCGCAAGTGCTCGAGTTCCACTTCACGGACGGGCGGGAAGGGAAGACATTTAGAGACCACAAAGTATCGCTGACGCGCGACGAGGTGCGCGAGTTTGCCTCCCGGGTGGCCAGAGTGCGGACGCTTCTTGGCAACGAGCACAAGGCACCGACGCGCTCCGAAGTCGAGAGTGGGCACGTCGAGAGTTTTCGCCGAGCGCTTTACTGCAATCGCGACCTCGCTGCGGGCGAACAGATCCGCGGTGAGGACTTGGTCGCGCTTAGGCCGAATCGAGGTGTGGATGCTCGCTCTCACGACGCGGTTGTTGGCCGCGTTGCCAAGTACGATACGGAAGCACTTTCAAGCCTCGCCCTCGATAATTTCTTGATAGAGGACGATGAGCAATAGGACTGACGTTGATGTCGCCCCCCCGCGATAAGAGCGTCCACTGGCTGTGGGCTCCACACGAAAGACTACTTTCGTCCTGGGCCCCGTTCCAAAGTGTGAGCATTGCAGATAGCTTCCGATTGGCAACGGTTGAGCCCGCTCAAGTGAATGCCTTCATCGAATTCGAAAATAGCGTAAGGTCAAGACGCGTCGGCGCACCGCTAATAGAGCATCTTCAGTGTTTTGGCCGTCATTTAGCCTTCGTTTATCTTTCTGGCCAAAAGGTGGTTGGCATTCAGCGTTTCCGCTTGTATCACGAATTCGATCCTGGCTATAGAACGCTGCTGAATGCCTATTTCCATATCGATCCGACATTCCAATCAAGGGGCCTGGGAGCTACCTTCCTGCGCGTGGCGACACGTTATTTCCAAGAGCAGGGCGGGGTCGATGCTGTAGCGTCGGAAGCATGGCCGGAGAATGAAGCTAGCGTACGTTCCACGCTCAATGCTGGATTTGAGCTTTCCCAACGCTTACCGAATGGCAAGAGCGTGTTCATGAAGCCGCTCGGCAAGGCCGGAACGTAGCCATTAATTGCCACAGATAACGCACATGAATCTTGCCCAGACGAATCTCCAGCTATACCTGCAGATGGCCAAAGCAGGGTACCTCGACGATGATCTTGTCCGTGCCAATGAAGCTTACTTCCTTGCGGCCGAATGCACGTCAAGGCTATTCCGTGGGTCGGGCAAGCCGTTCATCTCCCATCTCGTTGGTACTGCTAGTGCGCTGGTTTACGAGCAGCGTTCGATAGATGTAATTACGGCTGCGCTCCTGCATGCCGTGTATCAAGATCGAGTGCCGTTTGCGGGGGGTGCATCGCTTGATGCCCGCCGTCGCGTGATCAGGGCGCGTTTTGGAGACGCCTGTGAGGAGTTGGTCGACGGTTACCACGAGTTCGAGTTTGAGCGGCTAGATCAGTACGGCGGCTTAGCCCTTCAAGAACGCTCCGAGGTGGTTTTCATTCGGCTTGCTGACGAACTGGAAGATCTATACGACTACGGTTTGCTGATGCACGGTAAGGACGGCGAAGATGCGTCGGTTCGAGGCACAGCAGACTGGCGTCTGATCCAGAAGGCGCGCATTCTGCCCGAATTGCTTCGCGCCGCCCATGCTGTCGGTGCGGACAGCCTGGCCAATGCCATTCATTACTGGGCGGAGCGCAGCCGCAGTGTTTGCTGGCCCGCCGGCTTGCGAAGCGAACGCTACACCAGCTACGAACTCGAATGACTCACATTGACCTGAGGTCGGTAAAAGCTTGCCCATTGTGCGGGAGCCCTGAGGCGAATGACTATCCGCCCGCGCCGAGCAACCTCTATTCCGAGAAGCTGGCGGGGTTGTTGGGCATCGCCGAATCACGTCTTCTTGATACTGTCAGCAACGTGCAGTGCCAATCGTGCGACCTGATCTACAAGCGGCAGTGGTTTCAGCCCGAGACGCTGGGCGCGCTGTTCTCCGATTGCGTCCCCCTTCACCCCAAGGGCTGGGACGCTGTATCAGGGCGTTTTAGCGCTGACAACTTCCGACGCGAAGCTTTTCAATACAAAGAAGCACTCGACCAGCAAGACGAGGCCCTCATCGCGCGCTACCGCCGCGCATTGAGATCCATCATCGATTCTATGCGCGACCAGAGCGAATCTGCCCGCCTGGACCGGTTGCGAAAAGCTGTCGAGGAGGGCGATGTCGACTCGCTGCTCGCACAGCATGAATGGCTCACCGAGCAGATGGACGAAGCGGCGCCCTATTCGCGCTTTGCCGGGTTCTCTTCGCCGGATCTTTGGCGATATATGGAAGAGAGAGCCGGTTCCATTCACTTGTACGGGGAAGCGGGCTGCCCGCTATGGGGACTGCTGCGGCATGCTGACGAAAAAGACGTTACAGCCATTTTCGTTCAGCGTGACGAGCCGAATTACTGGGGGACCGGCTGCCGCGTTGATGGCCAAAGCTGCCGGAAGGCACTGCTGGGCCAAAGCGGAATCAGTGCCCGGCAATGGCACGACGCCTGGAACGCTCGTCTTGACGTATTCGGATTGTTCCAGTACCTCGATCACCTCGAGCAGCCGGATCAGTTCATTGCCGAGGCTGCTCAGCGGGCTCATGCATTGGCGATTATCCTTGACGATGTGAACGAGCCGCCGGCGGTCCAGCACTTTACCGGCTGGCCCGAAACCGCAATTGAAACGCTGGCGAAACGCCATGGCTTTCAAGTGCACTCGGATTTCGACGCCATACGCGCTTCCGGAAATCATCTCTATCTGCTTGTGCGCGACCAGAACACGAAGACGGCGTGATGGGAGCCAAGACAATTGAAGGCCTAGAGCAGACCGAAGCCGTCGGCAGGCCGATTCATGACCTGGCGCGCCGCTTGTGGCCCATCAACCGCAGCATCTCTGGTCCCGGCCTGCGCGAAACCCTGAACATCCTCCGCGAGCTGCTCCCGGCGATGCGCCTGATTGAAGTGCCCTCCGGCAGTCAGGTACTTGATTGGATCGTGCCGGACGAGTGGGAAAACAGCGAAGGTTGGCTGGAAGGTCCGGATGGAAAACGAATCATCGACCTCGCCGACAATAACCTGCACGTAGTCGGCTACTCCGAGGCCGTCGATCGCACGATGAGCCTGGAGGAGCTGCAGCCCCACCTGCACTCACTTCCCGACCAGCCGGACGCGATTCCCTACGTAACCTCGTACTACAACCGCACCTGGGGTTTCTGCTTGACCGAAAGCCAGCGGCGAGAGCTTCGGCCCGGCGAATATCATGCCCGCATCGAGGCACGTCATTTTGCGGGATCGATCACCGTGGGGGAGCTGATTATTTCTGGAGAAAGCGACCGCGAGGTGCTGCTATCGACCTACTGCTGCCACCCGTCGATGGCCAACAACGAGCTATCGGGGCCATGTTTGACCGCTTTCCTTGCGCAGTGGATTCAGGGGCTTGAAAACCGCCGTTACACATATCGAATTGTTTTTGTGCCCGAAATGATCGGTTCCATTGCCTATCTGCATCACAACATCGACGATATGAAAGCCAGGACGGTTGCCGGATTCAACATCACGTGCGTTGGCGACGAGCGCATCTGGTCCTATCTGCCGTCGCGTGCGGGGAACACATGGGCCGATCGTGTTGCCCGACACGTACTGACGCACTCGACTGATGGTTTCACCGAATACACCTGGCTCGATCGCGCCAGCGATGAGAGCAACTACTGCGCGCCAGGAGTCGATCTGCCCGTGGCCAGCATCATGCGTTCGAAATATGGCACCTATCCCGAGTACCACACATCGAAGGATGATCTCGAGCGCGTAGTCTCACCCCGCGGGCTCGGGGAGAGCCTTCAACTCTACCAAGGCGTGATCGAGGCCCTGGAGGCCGACTGCATCCCACGAACGAAAGTGCTGGGCGAACCTCAGCTCGCGCGGCGAGCGCTGTACCCCTCCATCAGCAAGAAAGGCAGTACCGAAGGCGTGCGGACCATGCTCGATCTGCTGTCGCTGGCCGACGGCCAGAACTCGCTGTTGGCCATTGCAGATTGTTGCCGCGTGCCGATCGGACACTTGGTGCCGATCGTGGATCAATTGGTTGATGCGGATTTGCTTGACCGGTTTCCATTGGAGCATGGGTGACCAGCGTGTGCTCAGAACGTTCCAGAGTCAAAAGCGTCGGAATCGTGATATTCGCGCGCATGAGTTCATCGAGGCTGCCAGGCAAGATGTTGATGCCTTTCGGCCAGGGATCGCTTCTGACCCGAGTCATTCGCCGCGCCACGACGCTTGAGGTGCCGGTCGTAGTCGCAACGTCCACATGCTGTGACGACGATCCGATCGTGCTTGAGGCCGAGTCGCGCGGCGTAGCCGTACATCGTGACGCGCTGAATGACGTGCTTGGCCGCGCGCGTTCCGCGGCCGAGGCTTTCGATTTCGATGCAATTGCTCGGTTGTGCGGTGACCGCCCGTTCTTCCCGCTTGACGACATGTCCCGAGCGCTGGATTGCGTTCGAAGAGCCGGCGGCCCCATACCGGATCTGGTGACCACGCATAGCCCTGTGCCGTGCCCGCCCGGCCTTACCACAGAAATTGTTTCGACTGCAGCACTAGCTCGTTCGAGTCGATTGGCTACTCGGACCGACCAGCGTGAGCACATGACGCGGTTCCTGTACGAAAACATGGAAGATTTTGAGTGCGTCGAACTTCCCACAAAAATGCACATTCTTTCTGACCAGCGTTTTGCAGTAGACACAGAGGCCGATTATCGCCGCCTGAGCAGCGTAGCTGCTAAAAAGCCTGACATTGCGCTTCCACCGCAAGCTGCCGCGGAGCTTCTACGGAAAATGAAACTCGGTTTTTCTGGATGAGTCGCCGCGTTGTCGTCGACCGCATGGACATCGTTGAGGCCGATCAGTTATGGGCCAATTCGCCCCATGCCACGGGATTTACTCGTCCAGCTTTACTCGCCCGGCTCTCGGATCGCGTCGAGTGGTGGGGTGCATGGCGGTCGCAGGATCTGGTCGCAGCATGGCCGGTCTGCTTCCCGTACGGTGACAACGCAGGGCGCCCGATTTTCGCCTATTACGTCGGACCGATGCTCGGAGGCGAAGCTTTTGGATTCAAATATCATCGATACTGGGCGATCCAGCAGCAAGCGTTGAAAGCGATGATTTCAACGTTTGTCCGGGAGTATCGTGATGTGGTGTTCTCCTTGCCTCCCGGATTTACGGATCTACGAGCCTTTCAGTGGAGCGAAGCCGGCGGCGAGAGTTTGTTCGAATACAAACTTCGCCATACTGCTCAGATCGACGCCTTGGACCGAAGCGATGAAGAACTGTTCCAGCAGATGGCACGCAATCGCAAGAGGGATATCGTCGCAATCGAGTCGAAACCGCCTACGCGGACTGACGACTGGTCCCTGGATGAGTTGCATGTACTGCACTATGAACCGATGCTTCGCCAAGGTGTGCCCTTCTCGCCTAATCGAGCTGAGGCGTTTACCCGGATTGTTTGTGCGGCGCGAGACGATTTCGGCCGGGTGCTTGCGTTTCGCGATCCGGAGAACGGCCGGCTGGCATCCGTAATCGTGATGATCTACGGTCGCGACGACGCCAACAACGTGCTTTGTGTGTCCGATGAGGCCTGGAGGTCGCTAGGGCTTACGGCATGGACAACTTACCAGGGCATTCAGGCAGCCCGCGCTGACGGACTGAGATTGTTCGATTTCAACGGCGCCAATAGTCCGAAGCGCGCCGCGGACAAGCACGCATATGGCGCCGAAACGACCGTTTATTTCAATTGCTCGTTGGGAAGCGCGATGGATGAAAAAGGGTAATTTGAAGCTCACGGCCGCATCGGCTGTAGTCCCAGTGGTAATCGTGTCCTTTCCGAAAGGGCTTGGTGGACCGCAGAAATGGCTTGAGGAAATATTGCCCGAGTTAATGCGGCGACCAGGTCTTTCGGTGGAGACTTGGTACCCTCGTGGGCCGTTTACGGGCCTCAGCGGCAAGGTCCGGCTGTACAGGCTAGTCAAGCGCCGGCTGGAGGGGCAAGCTCAAAAGGTTGTCTATTTATCACTGGATCTTGACTTTGCCGCGCAACTTTTGTTTTGCTTAAGGTTGATCGGCTTCAAACGAATCATTATCCATGCCCATGCAGGCCGGTTTACAGCCCGTTATAGGTTCCTCCTATGTCTGTATCGGTTCCTGGCTCGCCGTGCCGCGGCCTGGATAGCGGTTTCCGAGCAAGCCGGCGAGGCAATGTTTGGCAGGAGTTTTCGCTCGCGCGGCAAGATCATTCCCGCGAGTATTGATTTTGTGAGGTTGCTCGGATGCAGCAACACCGCTGACAGTGAAGAACGTGTTGTCATGCCCCGTCCCGAGCATGGACGACTCTTTGCATTCATCGGTCGGCTTTCGTTAGAGAAATGCGCTCACACAGCAATCGAAAGATTTGCGCGGCATTGCGATGACTTTTCAGATGATCGGCTAATCATCGTCGGCGATGGCCCGGAACGGGCGCGACTCGAACAGTTGGCAACGTGTCTGCTTCCCGCCGGCGCGTTTCGCTTCACCGGTGCAATCGAAAATATCGGCTGGCTGATGAGAAATGAAGTCGATTGCGTGTTGGTTCCCTCATTGTTCGAAGGGCAGTGCAGAGTGGTTGCGGAGGCGCAGTTTTTCGGCGCAACAGTGATTGCCAGCGATTCGGTGCCAGATATCGCTTTCCTTGACCCGACAACTGCCATTCGTATTCCTGTCTCCGAGCCAGAGCGCTGGCGTCAGGCCATGGCGGGTGTGCAGGTCAATTCATTCAACGCAGACATGTCCCGCGCGCGCCAGATGGAAAACAACGCGCCGATTGGGATGAGCCGGGTCATCGAGCGGTTCGAGTGCGTTGTTCGCCGGGTGGGTGGCCCGGCAGTCGCCCAGACCAGCGCGAGACACTAACCGGGGTTGCCGTCGGTGATGAATCTCTCGCACCGTTCGATCAGCGGTGGAACAAGTCGCTTGTACGTATCCGGATTTCGGGGCGAAAGGTAGGGCGTAATTTTCTTGTTCATTTCGAAATTGGCGCTGAAGCGGCCTGTCTTACTATCGAAACGCACCACGTTGAACAGCTCCAGCATACCGCCAAAGCGGCAGTTCGAGACCGGATCGCCCGCGAACGTGTCGACAAAAATAACAGGCGTTCCGAGCGCAAGGCATGGAAGCGCACAGTGGATGCGAGAGGTCACGACGAGTTCGGCAGTTGCATACTCTTTTAGAAGACGTCGCGCTTTGAGCATCTTTGACGGATTGTCAAGACCGTCGTTCCAGGGCTCTTGCGTGCGTTGGCGAGAACATCTCCGAAATATGTGGCTGAGCAACCGCGAGCGATGCCACTGGCGTTTTCCGGTTTTGAAGAGCCAGCCGTGCTGAATGGAACGGAGAAACAGGCGCCAGTCGCGCAGATAGGTCGGCAGGTGCGGATAGCGATAAAACAAGTCAACCTCATAGACTCCGTCACGCTCTACAGACTCTGGTTCACGCAACCAGTCAAGCGTCAAGGTCAGACAGCCAGAGAAATATGCATCCACACCATGCGAGCGAAGAAAATTTACAGTTCCAAGATCCCTGCAACCGATAGGCTCATGCCTCTTGAGATATGCGATGCTTTGAGGCGAGGAAAAGTCCTTTTTGGCAAGCTCGTTAATGTGAAAAGAAACAAACAACGGCGTGATTGCCGGGGCGGGGACCCAGTCAGCGCTGTTGTGAACGAACCATCCGTTCATGATGAGCTTGACGGGGGGGCCGTCGTAGTATGCGAGCTCCTCGCGATTCAGGTGAAAGTCCACACGCGGAAGAAATCGCGATGCAGCGATGCTCTGTACATGGTCGCCGAGGTTGTAGGTGTTTCGCCCTTCGATGTAAGAAAGAACTGCGTATTTCATGAGTGGTCGTCTTTTGATATCAGGGGGTATCTGCTTGCGGCCCATGGCAATGCTTAAACGCTTGGTTCCGGGTGACTGCGCACTTTTTGCAGTGCGGGTTCTGAAATGAATCATAGAAGCAATGAGGCAATCTTTCAACCTGCTGAGAGGCGTTTCTCGCGCAAACGCAGGATTCTTCTTTGGGCGGCAGGTGTGGCACCCGGGTTCGAAGATGAACTCGAGCGGCATGACTACGAAATCGGACTCCAGATCACCTATGATGAGAACGTCAAAGGCGCCGTTTCACACTGGCAGTTTCACACCGGAAATGTCCAAGGCGCTGGATCCGCTCCCAAGCAAAAGCCTGTCGCACTCTCGCGGTCATTCTTTGAAACTTATCATCGATGTATTTCTCGGCTGCAGTTTTCTCCCATGCTGCATACGCCGATCTGCCAGGCGCCCGGCGCGATTCGTGCCGACAATGTCGATGATTGGATGCAACTCCACGTGTCGACTGCCAATGCAGTTCTGGATAATGCGAATCCGGATGAAATCTGGTTCCATACACCACCACATGTCGGTATCGACAATGTGCTGGCCGAAGTCGCGCGGGGTCGGGATATTCCAGTAATCATATGCACGAGTCTGCCAGTATTTGGTAAGTTCGATTATCACTTCCAAGGGGAGATCCAGATTCCTCGGCTTGCCGATGGCTGGGCGAAGACCGAGTTCGATGATTTTTCCCCGGATCTTTTCTATATGGCAAACGTTATCAGTGGCCAGCTTCGTGAGCCGGCGCCTTCGTGGTTATCCTTGGTCCGGAGTCGGTCGCTGGCGCATTTGGTAGACGCTGTCTATCGAGGCGCGTTGAAGCGGGACTGGGCGCTACCAATGGCGGTAATGGACGCCATTTTTGAGCGGGATCGTTCGCTGGCCTTATGGCGTTATTCGCGGCGTCGCCGACTGCGAAAGAACCGGAGACGACTCAAGACGGCCCGGATCGATGAGCTCAGGGCGCCGTTTGTCTATTTTTCCTTGCACTACGAACCGGAAGCAATCGTCTCCTCGGTTCCGTATCCTTTTTGCAACCAGGTCAACGCGATGGAGGCGTTGCTGGCCATCGCGCCATCGGATTGGATTGTCGCAGTAAAGGAAAACCCCAAGCAACGCTTGATGTTTCGCGACGATGCATTCTTTGAGCGAATCAAGGCCAATCCGCGACTCGTGTGGCTTAGCCCTGAAACAGAAAGCAGCGAAGCGGTTCGAAACGCACGTGCCACCGCCAGTCTCGCTGGGACGGCCGGATACGAGTCCTTGCTGGCCGGCAGGCCGTGCATCTATTTCGGAAATGCATGGTACCGGCACCTGCCCGGCGCCTTTGCATACGATCCGGGCCTCGATCTGCAGGCCATCTGTCAGCAGCGTATCGACAAGCAGGCAGTCTCGGAGTGCGTCAATCAATTTTTTTCGACGAGACCGGATGGAATGATGCACCCGCGGAATCGGAATCTCGCACCAGCCGATGTCGATCTCAACGAGGTGGCACGGCAGACCGCGCGATCAATGACTCGGATCAGTAGGCATGGCATTGAACACCGTTAGAAATGCCAACCAAAATGATTATGGAGACCGACACGACTGGTCGCCGGCAGTCTTGATAGTATTGAATCATAGCCTGGATCGAATACCGACATTCATCGCCGAGAGCTTGCTTGCGGTCCGTGGACAGGGTGTCCGGATCATCATTCCCATGGACTGGCGTTATTTGCGGTCGGAGACCGCTGAAATCCGTCGTCTCGCTGATGCAGGCGCAGTTTTCCTGCCGGTGGATTTTGGCAGCGATCTCGCCGCACTCGTTCGCGGCATGAAAAGACTGATCGGCGCTGGCTTTCGTCAACCTTTCCGTGTCGCGCGAAGTCTGGTGCGCGCACGACGTGTGCTTGCCGGCACGCGCAAGGGACTGTTCAAGCATCTCCCACTAATTACACTTCTCCGATATAGCGCACTTTGGCCAGTCCACATAGATATGGTCCACTACCAGTGGATTGAACGAGCGGAAAGTCACTTATGGCTTAAGCCCGTGTTTGGGTGTCCTGCTGTAGCCAGTCTGCGTGGGGCGGATGTGGCCATGAAGCCGCGGCAGGAATCGACTGGTTCCAGTAGGCGTGAGGCGCTGCAAAGAACCATGGAAAAAATCGAGGGTATACATGCGGTCACCGTCCACATACTGAACGCCTTCACGGCATTGGGTCTCGGTGCTCCAGTTCAGCGGGTCATTCGAACTACCGTGCCTGATAAAGCTCGAGAAATCGGTGTTGAATCAAGTGGGCGGCGGCGATTTCGCGTGCTCCTTGTCGCTTCGCTTACCTGGTATAAGGGCCATGTTGACGCTCTCCAGGCGGTTCACATTCTCATGGAGCAGCAGCGAGATCTTGAATTGATGCTTGTCGGCGCCGGGCCGGAACACAATGCGTTAACATGGCGCGCCCATTGCCTTGGGCTTTCGGGGCGGGTGATGTTCGTCGGACACGCTGCTTCTGAAGATGTATATCGCTATATGAAGGAATCTGACGTCTTACTGCATCCGGCCCTGGTCGAAGGCTTTCCGAATTCGGTCGCCGAGGCAATGCGGTGGGGGCTGCCGGTCGTCTGCGCGGAGTCCGGCGGAATTGCTGAAGTCATGGAAGACCACGTCCATGGATTGGTCGTCCCTGTGTGCAATCCGTATGCCCTGGCCGGGGCCATTGCCGAGTTGATGGATGACCGATCGATGCGAGTGCGATTGTCAGGCAATGCACGAAAGCGCGCCGCAGACGTTTTTGGGGCAGAATTACACGGTAATAGCTTCAGCGACTTGTATCGTAGTGTCTATCGACTGGGACAAAGGCGGGCGACCGGCTAACTTTTCAAATGAACTCGTGGGATACCCAGGCTTCTTGTGATTTGCGGTCGACTGTTTATGAAGAACCACCGCAGCTTGTATTCCTGACCTACATCGCTCGGTCGGGATCCACATTTCTTGCCCACCAACTCGATAGTCTGCGCGATGTCAACGTGTCGCTCGAAGCAGCCTTGCCAGACGGTTTTGTGCGGCCGGAATTCGAGATCTCAAATGTGTCGGCACTGGATGGGTTGATCGACGCCCTCTACGGTCGCCGGGGCCTCTTCAGCGACTCTGTCGATGCCCAAATGGCAAAGTTCCGTTATTGGGGAATTGACGAGAACGTATTGCGATCACGGCTTATGGCTGAGGAATGGCCGGTATCGTTTCCGAGATTACTCCGAGTTGCTCTCGATCTGCATTTTGTGGGCCGTCCCGCCCCAATGTCAGTCTACAAAATGGGGAGCTGTCTGGGGAAATGGGACACCTTGCACGCATTGTTCCCGGAAGCAAAAGTTTTATTTATAAAGCGTGACCCAAGAGCCATCTATGCCTCGCAGAAGCGTGCCAAAGCAAGTACGACGGGAAAGTCGATGGCTGGCTGCGTAGAGAACTTTAGCCAGGGATACCGGCAGATAATGAATGCTGAACGGCGTGTGGCTGGCGAGGAATGGTTCCATCACTTGCGGTACGAAGATCTCGTGAACGATACACACGGGGAGTTGGCCCGGATTGCGAAGTTCCTTGGTATATCGCTGGAAAGACACGATAGTGTAACGGACTATTTCAGCCGCATTCCTCAATCTCAAAGACACCTGCATCCACTCGTCGCGAGAGCGCCTGTTCACCAGAGAGTGACTCGATGGAGGGGAGAGCTTCCCATGCGAGAGGTAAAGCGAATAGAGATTGTTGCGTATGACTCGATGCGAGAAGACGGCTACAGATTCCAATACCCTGTTTACACAGTTATTTACACTATCGCGCGTCCCGTCGGGCGTGCGTTTCGACTGGGTTCAAGACGGATGCGACGATTGTGCCTGCTAGCTGGAACGTGGCTAATAGCTTGGTCGCGCCGTATCTTTACACGGTGACTTTCACTAGAGGGGTCCGGCATAGGTGTTTTGGATTTGTCACAAATCAGTCGAATTCCTCGCGATTCGTGCCCGATCCGGCGACGGTAATGGATTCGCTGCCAGAGGAGCGCTGTTACGAGTGGCAGGGGAATTTGCTGATAATGTGGCACCAAAGTTGGCTGTGGACGTCCAGGCTTTGATTGAAAATGGGTTTGAATGCATCTGTTGATCACCGAGCCCGCGCCCGGCGGGCACCACTTGAGCGCCTATTCGCGTTACCTGATCAGGGAAGCGTGTCGACGAGGGTGGTTACCGGTCCTGGTGACCTCCCCGCAGGCGCAGGGGCATCGCGCGCTCGAGATGCTTGTGGATGAATTCGGTGACCGGCTGGGCGTGTTGGAGGGTCCGCCGGTTTCCCTTGAACAGGTCGAAGGCGTTTGGGGCCTGGTCGCAAGACAGTTGAGATTCTTCGGCTGGCATAAAAAGGCCGTTGCTCAGGCCCGAAAGTTCACCGCCCTCGATGTGGTCATGGTCATGTCTTTCGACTCGATTGATCGTGTAGCGGCTCTTGTCGGCCCTCCGACCGGCAGCCTTCCTGCCGCGTGTCTGTCGGTAGGGGTTCGCTATCACTGGCCTGGATTCGGACTGGCCGCGAAGAGAAGACGCGACTTTGTCGACCGCAAGCTCTTCGAGCGAGCAATCTCGGCTACCCAACTGAAGGCTTTGTTCGTGATCGATGAGCTTTACGCAGAATATGCTTCCCGCGCTGGGGGAGACCTTGCCGCGAAAGTGGCCCTGGTGCCCGACCCCGGCGAGGTGACAAATTTGACTAACAAGGCGGCGAGCAGGGAATCACTGGGTATCGCGCAGGATGCGCTGGTTATCCTCGTCTACGGGGGGATTAGCGAACGCAAGGGAATCGAATTGCTGATCCAGGCGGTGGCTGACATCGATGTATCCAGGAAGATCGTGATCCTGCTCGCCGGTGAATGCGGCGAAGATGCGCACGGGATTCTGGGGCGCGAGAGTTCTCGCGCACTTGTCGCACGGGGCGGCTTGCGAGTGCGGGACTTCTTTCACGATCGCCAGCAGGAAGGCGAGGTATTCAGCGCAGCTGATTTTGTCTGGGTAGCGTATTCTCCTCGGTTTTTGAAGCGTAGCGCAGTGATGTCCCAAGCAGCGCAAGCCGGTCTTCCATGCATCGCGACGGCAGGGGGCCTGATCGCCCGCATCGTGACCGCGCACGGGCTCGGGCCGGTTCTTTCCGGCCACGACAAACAGGAATTGATCGAACTGCTTTACAAACTTGCCTCGGATGCTGAATTGCTCGGTTATTGGTCGGAAAATGCCCGCGCCTACGGCCAGGCGTGTAGCGGAGAGGTCTTTGGCGCAGCTGTCTGCGATCGCTTGGCGTTGATTCACTCCCACGCGTCATGATTCTCGGGGTGTTTCTTACCAATCATGTCCCGCGGTGGGTAGCATGACTGGTGTCGATCGTACCCCCGACAACCCGGCCATGGACGAGTCCATGTTCTCGGCGTTGCAGAGAATTCTTGGCCACATCTCGTCGAAGCGTCGCCGCCAGTTCTGGTTCATTGCGCTCTTGATGCTTGCAGGTGCGGTCGCGGAGCTGGTAACCATCAGTGCGATCGTGCCATTTCTGGCGCTTATCAGTGCCCCGGAGCGAGCGTCGGACTATCCCTGGCTGGGAGAGCTAGCCGAAAACACGAGTCTTGCGGGCGGCGGCGACACGACTCTTTTGGCAACGATCGCATTCATGCTGCTGGTCATTATTGCAGCCACGATTCGCCTGGTGCTTGCACGGGCAAACCTGCGATTTTCTTTTGCGATCGGCCGGGACCTGGGGCGTGAGGTCTACCGGCGGATTCTGTATCAGCCGTTTCGATATCACACCCGTCGAAATTCGAGTGATGTGCTGGCGGCGGTCAACAAGGCACAGGCGGTTGCCAACGGCGCGGTGATGCCCGTCATTCAGGGCTTTTCCGCATTCCTCATCGGGATCGGGATTCTGGCCGCACTGCTGGTGATCAACGCCACTATCGCGCTCTCGGTGGGCGTATTCCTGGTTGGCGTATATCTACTTGCCAACAGGGCCGTCCAGGTTCGTCTGGTTCGTAACGGGCGGATAATTGCGAAGGCCCATGCCCAGCGCGTCAAGGCTATCCAGGAAGGCACAGGCGGGATTCGCGACGTGATTCTGGAAGGGGCGCAGGCTGAATTTCTGGAACATTTCAGTGAGGTGGAAATGCATTTCCGGAATGCGCAGGCGAGTAATGGCTTCATGAGTCAGTCGCCCCGGTTCGTGATTGAGGCAGTCGGCATACTGGTCATTGCGGGGCTCGCCTTCGGCCTGGCCCGAGGCGGGGGTGGGCTTGCGGAGTCGATTCCTCTCCTCGGCGCGCTCGCACTGGGGGCACAACGCCTGCTTCCTCAAGGTCAGCAGATCTACGGCGCCTTCAGCAGCATACACGGCTCGCGGAAGATGCTTGCCGACCTGCTGGAATTCCTGGAACTGCCTGAAGCGCCGTCGCTCGAGCCCGCCACGGCCGCGCTGAGCTTCGACAGCCGGATCGAAATGCGGGGGGTCTGCTATCGGCACAGCGATACGGGGCCCTGGAACCTGGATTCGGTGAATCTTTCGATCGAAAAGGGCGAAAAAGTGGTCGTTCTTGGCGAAACCGGCGCCGGAAAGAGCACGCTTGCAGACCTGCTGATGGGGCTTCTCGAACCGTGCGAGGGCGAGATACTTGTCGACGGCTTGCCGCTGGGACCGACAAGAACAAGGGCCTGGCAGAAGAACATTTCCCATGTCCCCCAGCACGTGTTTCTTCTCGATGCATCGATCGAGCGCAATATCAGTTTCGGCGCAGGCACAGTGGACACGAATCGCCTGCGGCGTGCTGCCAGGCAGGCGGAAATTGCGGACATGATCGAATCGCTGCCGGAAGGCTACGACTCCCGCGTCGGCGAGCGGGGCGCAATGCTGTCGGGTGGTGAAAGACAGCGCCTGGGCATTGCGCGAGCGCTGTACAAGAAGGCGCAAGTATTGGTCCTGGATGAGCCCACAAGCGCAATCGACAATGAAACGGCGCAGCGCATTCTCTCGAATGTCGAACGCGACGAGCCTGAACTGACGATTTTCATGATCACACACAATCCCGACGCCGCCGCGTCGTTCTCTCGCCGGCTCGAGGTCCGGGACGGCAGGGTGTTCGAGCTCGGGAGGAGCGGGTAGGGGCAGGATGGTCGTTTCGTCGTTTTGTCGCTTCGTCGCTTCGTCGCTTCGAAACGACCAAACGACCAAACGACCAAACGACCAACCGGCAGCCTTTAAGAAACGACCAAACGACACTGCTTCGTGTACACTAATAAGTGCACACATTTGGAAATAGTCATGCAATTCAGCATCCGCGAAGCCAGGCAAAAGCTCAGCCATCTACTCAAGGCCGTCGAACAGGGCGAAGAGGTTGAAATCACACGGCGCGGCCGCGTAGTGGCTCGGCTCACGCGCCCGGAGTCGCCAGAGAAGGAGCAAACAGCGCGCGCAGCCGAGCGCCGGGCGCTCCGCGCCCAGCTCCCGGCGGCCAGAACCAGTTCGGTAGATCTGATTCGCGAACAGCGCGACGAGCGTGGCTGATCAATTTGCCTATTTCGACACCAGCGTGATTGCGCCGCTCTATCGGCCCGAAGCCTTGACGGAGGCGGCCGAAGCGCTCCAGCAGCAATATCGGCCTGTGATCAGTTTGCTGACCGAGGTCGAATTGGCATCTACCATCGCGCGGTGGGTGCGCATGCAGGAGCTGATCGATGAACATGCGTCGCTTGCCGGAAGAACATTTGCAGACGATCTCCGGCTGAATGTATTCGAGCGTGCCGACCTCGAAGACCGCCACTACTGGCAAGCGCGAACATGGTTGCAGAAAAGAACCACCAACCTGCGAACGCTCGACGCGCTCCATCTGGCCATTGCAGCTGAAAACGACTGGCCCATCATTACCGCGGACAAGCGGCTCCATCAAGCCGCGGAGAGCCTCGGTTGTGCGTCGCAGTTGGTCGACGGGGGGTGATGGTCGGTTTGTCGTTTGGTCGTTTGGTCGTTTTGTCGCTTCGTCGTTTTGTCTTTTTGTCGCTTGGTGAAGGGGCATGACGTCGATTCGCAAGTTTGAAGATTTGCAGGCCTGGCAGAGAGCTCAGGAGTTGGTGAAGGCCGTCTATGGGCTCTGTACCGAGACGGCGCTGGGGCGGGGTTTCGGGGCTGTGCGACCAAATTCAGCGCTCGACAGTGTCGGTCATGGCCAACATCGCCGAAGGCGAGGCCCTTGACCTGGCTTCTGACGCGCCAGAAACCTAACCCGGAGCCCGGAGCCCGGAAATCGTCGATTCCAACCAGCCAAAAAGCAAACCAGTGGACGAGTCAAAAGGGGTCTTTGACCCATTCAGCCGTTGACCATTTTTCTTTATCCCGTTACACTCCGCGCCCGTTCAGCCAATGAACGCATGCCAGACAATACTCAATAAAAACAGGTATATGGGGCCGACACCCATTGGCGGTAGCGTGTCCAAAGCCCAGGCAGCGCCCCAAGGCTAATCGCTTTGTCTCTTCGTCGCCTGTTCATTTCGAAACGACAAAAAGACCCAACGAAGGCCCACGGGCCCGACCCTCTAGGCTGAGAAGTTTATGAACCTAACAATAATCGGCACCGGCTACGTTGGCCTGGTCACCGGCACATGCTTTGCTCAGATGGGCAATAACGTCTTGTGTCTGGATATCGACGAAGAGAAAGTCGCAATGCTCAACCCCGGCGGCATTCCCATTCACGAACCGGGGCTCGAGCCTTTGGTCAAGGAGAATCGAGCCGCCGGGCGACTGGTCTTTACTACTGACGTCGAGGAATCTGTGCACCACGGCGAGGTGCAGTTCATCGCCGTTGGCACGCCGCCAAACGGTGACGGGTCGGCTGATCTTGAAAATGCCATCGTCGCGGCCCGCAATATCGCTCGGTACATGCGCGAGCCAAAGATCGTCGTCAACAAGTCCACCGTGCCCGTGGGTACCGCCAATCGCGTCCACCGAACTATCGCCCGCGAACTTGAGCAACGCGGTGAGTCAATCCACTTCGCTGTTGTCTCCAATCCCGAATTCCTCAAAGAAGGTGCTGCCGTAGCTGACTTCATGCGTCCCGATCGCGTAATCATCGGCGCAGAAGATTCGGATGCCATCAAGAAGATGCGCATGCTCTACGAACCATTGAACCGCAACCATGAAAAACTCATGGTCATGGATACTCGTTCGGCTGAATTTACCAAGTATGCCGCAAACGCCATGCTTGCGACTCGTATCAGCTTCATGAATGAGTTGGCAAGCCTCAGCGATGAACTGGAAGTGGATATAGAAAACGTGCGTCGCGGGATCGGCTCCGATCCACGCATTGGGTACGACTTTCTTTATCCCGGCGCCGGGTACGGTGGCTCCTGTTTTCCGAAGGACGTGAAGGCGCTCATCCATACCGCACGAAACACGCGCAAAGGGGGGCTGCGCATTCTTGAGGCGGTCGAAGCGGTCAACGCCCAGCAAAAACAGGTACTGTTCGGCAAGATCGCCATGCGATTCGGTGATGATCTGTCTGGTCGTCACTTCGCCGTCTGGGGTCTGGCATTCAAGCCAAACACGGATGACATGCGCGAAGCCGCCAGCATCCCGCTCGTCAACAGCCTGCTCGACGCCGGCGCCACCGTCACAGTCTACGACCCAGTGGCCATGGAAGAGGCCCGCAAGGAATTCGGTGAACGGGATGGACTGACCTATGCCGAAAGCGTCATGGGCGCGCTGACCAAAGCTGACGCCCTGATCGTAGTGACCGAATGGAGCCAGTTTAAGTCGCCCGACTTCGAGAAAATTAAGGCGAGTCTTACGCAACCGGTTATTTTCGATGGACGAAATCTGTACAGCCCGGCGCAGATGGCCGACTTGGGTATAGAGCATCTTGCGATCGGACGAAGGTAGATAAGCTTCCGGAACCCGGAACTAGGTATTTTCTAGTCCCAAAAGATTTTTTTAGGGGGGTATAGCATGACAACTGTTCGAAAAGCCGTTTTTCCCGTAGCGGGTCTCGGGACGCGATTCCTTCCGGCCACCAAGGCCATGCCGAAGGAGCTTCTTCCCATCATCGACAAGCCGATCATCCAGTATGCGGTCGACGAGGCCATCGCTGCCGGCATCACAGATCTTATTTTTGTGACGGGACGCACGAAGCGGGCTATCGAGGATCACTTCGATGGCAATCCCGAACTCGAGCGGGAATTGCGCGAGAAGGGAAAGGATGACCTCGCAGCGACCATCCGCGGGATCGTGCCGGATCACGTAAATTGCATCTTCATCCGCCAGCCAGCGGCCCTGGGCCTCGGACACGCTGTTCTCTGCGCCGCCCCCGTGATCGGTCGCGAGCCCTTCGCGGTTCTGCTGGCAGATGATGTCGTCAAAGGGAGCACATCCCCCACAGAGGAACTCGTAGCCGGTTTCGAGCGGACGGGTTGCACCCAGCTTTCCGTGATGGAGGTCGAGGGAACCGAGGTGTCGAAATACGGCATCGTCGTACCCGGCGAGGGGTTTCATGCTGTGGCGGGGCTCGTCGAGAAACCGAAGCTGGAAGATGCTCCCTCGCGGCTCGCCTCGATTGGTCGCTATGTTCTAGAGCCGGAGATCCTGGATATCTTGACCGAAACGCCGCCCGGTGCAGGCGGCGAGATCCAGTTGGCAGACGCCGTCAACCGGCGGGCGTTAGAAGGTCGCGTGGCCGCCGTCCCGCTCTCCGGTACGCGCTACGACTGCGGCTCGAAGTTTGGCTATCTCGAGGCCATCGTCGATTTCGCCCTCGACCACGAAGAGTATGGGACAGCGTTCGGGGACCTGATCCGGGTGCGAGCGCGACGCAATGCAGCGTGAAAGGGGCGCGCCGGGTCGGCTAACCGGGAAAGCGACGATCCTAACCAACCAGCGAACTACTCAATATACATGTGCGGCCTGAACCTCATCTACGCCTACCACGCCGTCGCGCCCGCGCCATCCGAGCGCGAGCTGCTGACGACGCGTGACCACATGCGCGCGCGTGGACCCGACGATGAAGGCGCCTGGTTCAGCGCCGACGGCCACTGCGCGCTTGCCCATCGCCGCCTGGCGATCATCGATCTGGACCACCGCGCCGCCCAGCCCATGAAGAGTCGCTGCGGACGATTCGTGATCGTCTTCAACGGCGAAATCTACAATTACCGCCAGCTTCGCCAGGAACTGCTCCAGGCCGGTGTCAATCTGCGTACCGAGTCCGATACCGAGGTTCTGCTCGAACTGTTCGCGCGTGACGGCGAGGCGGCCTTGTCCAGGCTGGTCGGCATGTTCGCATTCGCCATTCGCGACGAGCGCGAGAAGACCGTCTGGCTGGCGCGCGATAGCTATGGCATCAAGCCGCTGTACTATGCCGACGACGGCTGGACGGTGCGGGCCGCCAGCCAGGTCAAGGCGCTGGTTGCCGGCGGTGCGATCAGCGCCGATCCGGAGCCGGCCGGACTGGTCGGCTTCTATCTCTGGGGCAGCGTGCCGGAGCCGTTCACGCTGTACCAGGAGATCCGTGCCGTTCCGCCCGGTCATGTCGTGCGCGTCGGAGAGCTCGGCGCCGAGCAGCCACGCCCGTTTCTGGATCTGCCGTCACTGTATCGCACCGATGCGTCAAGACAGCCTGATGTTGAAGCAGTACGCGGCGCGGTGCTCGAGTCGGTACGTAGGCACCTGGTCGCGGACGTGCCCGTGGGGCTTTTCCTGTCGGCCGGCATCGACTCGTCGGCGTTGCTGGCTGCAATGCATGCCATCGATCCGGAACGCGTCACCACGGCCGTGACGCTGGGGTTCTCGGAATACGAAGGCACCGCCGGCGACGAAGTGCCGCTGGCGCGTGGAATCGCCGCCCGCTACGGCACCGATCATCGGGTAAGAACGGTCCATGCCGAGGAGTTTCACCAGGACCTGCCCCGCATCCTGGAAGCCATGGACCAGCCGTCGATCGACGGCATCAATACCTGGTTCGTGTCCAAGGCCGCGCACGAAGCCGGGCTGAAGGTGGTGTTATCCGGTGTCGGCGGCGACGAGCTTTTCGCCGGCTATCCATCGTTCCGCGACGTGCCCAGCTGGCGCGCCCGACTGATGGTGCCTGCCCGCATTCCCGGGGCAGGGCGTGCCTGGCAGGCCGTTATGACCACGCTAGGGCCAAAACTCCGCGCCAATCCTAAGCTGGCGGGCTTGTTGCGCCATGGCGGCACCTGGGCCGGCGCGTACATGCTGCGTCGCGGCCTGTTCCTGCCGCACGAGCTGAAAGCGCTGCTCGACCCGCAGCTGCTGGAGCGCGGCCTGGAACGCCTGAACGCACAGGGCGCCATGCGCTCGCTGACCCGGAGCGCGCCCAAAAATCCGGTCGCGCGCGTCTCGCTGCTCGAAAGCGCACTGTATATGCGTAATCAGCTGCTGCGCGACGCCGACTGGGCCTCGATGGCGCACTCGCTGGAATTGCGAACGCCGCTGGTGGACGTCGAACTGCTGCGCGCCGTCGCGCCGATGCAGCACGCGCTCACCGGAAAGGACATTCTCGCCGATGCCATGGACCTGGAACCCCAAGTTCGAAATCGCCCAAAGACCGGATTCACAACCCCGGTCGGGCGCTGGATTGAAGCGGAAGAGTCACGAGGGCATGCCGGAGAACCATGGGCGCGGGGCTGGGCCAGGTGGGTATTGCCACCGGGTGGGAATTCGCAGGTATCCTGCGGACCGGCATCTCAGCCTTAAAGATGGAAAAGTAACAGTGAGAAAACTCCTGGCGCGATCTTACCTGCTGTCGACCGTGGCCGCATCCTTACGGCGGGTGAATGCGCGCCGAAGTCTTCACAAGCTGATAAAGGCCAATAAACTGGAGTTTTACGGAGGTGGCGATGCGACGATCCAGGAGATTCGAGCTCGCCATCTGTTTGAAATTGCAGCGAGATCCACCGGGTGGTGCCCGTCCTCGATCTACCCGATAGGAGGTGCTTCTGGAGCCTTGCTTTCCTACATTCTGCTCCGAGTCCTAGAGGAGTTCCCATTCACGAACGCACTTGAGCTCGGAGCCGGTCATTCGACAAGAATGCTTGATGCATGGTCGAAGGAAAAAGGTACATTCGCATGTACGTTGGAGCATGACGAAGCTTGGGCGTCGAGAATGTCGAGTCTTTGCGTCTCGGAAAACAGCAGGATTCTATACAGGCCGTTAGAAGATGTGCATCTGGAGGGTCGTCATTGTCGGTGGTACTCCAAGGCGAAAGCCGAACTGGACGGGAAAAAGCATGATCTCTTAATCGTTGATGGGCCCGTAGGTACAAAACGATTCTCCCGGATTGGGGTATCGAGCATAATTCCAGAAGTTCTTTCTACCGACTGGCTGATCATATGGGACGATATCGATCGCCCGGGCGATCTGGAGTCCTTCGCGCTTGTAATCAGGCTATTGAGAGAGCGCGGGATCGAGCACAACAACCTCATTCTTGAAGGTGATGGAAGAGTAGGATTGATTTTTACCGATAAATTTTCAGGGGTCCGGCACCTTTGGTAGCCGCAGATCGTCTCCAGATGAAAATTCTCGCCCTCGTCACAGACGCGTTCGGAGGCCCGGGCGGCATCGCCGCCTACAACAGGCATTTCCTGACCGCGTTGGCCGAGCAGGGGCATGAAGTGCTCGTCTTGCCCCGATATGGCGAGGCAGCAGCACTCCCGGCGGGCCTGACCCAGGCCCAGGCCCGAAATGGCCGCCTGTTCTATGTTTATTCGCTTTTGCGCCAGCTTTTGCGCGACCGAAGCTTCGACCTCGTCTGGTGCGGACACATCGGCATGGCGGCGCTTGCCGCCAGGGTTGCTGCTGTGGTCGGTTGCCCCTGGTGGCTCCAGATTCACGGCATCGATGCCTGGACGCCGTGTGACCGCACAAGACAGAGCGCGATCCGATCGGCGTCTTTGGTGACCGCGGTAAGCCGGTATACCCGCAGGCGGTTTCTCGCCTGGGCGCCGGTGCCACCGGACCGGGTCAAGGTATTGCCCAATGTTGTGGAGCCATGCTACACGCCGGGCACGAAGTCGCAGAAATTGTTGCAGCGATACGCCGCCCGGGACTGCAAGATCCTGCTGACCGTCGGGCGAATAGCAAAGGCCGAAGCATACAAGGGCCATGATCGGATCATCAGGCTGATGCCCAGGCTGCTGGAGCGCCATACGAATCTTGTTTACCTGATTGCCGGCGACGGCGACGGGCGTCCGGAGCTGGAAAGACTTGCTGCCGAAACCGGCGTCGAGGAACAGGTCCGCTTCGCTGGCAACGTGGCGGCGGACGAACTCGTAGATCATTACCGGATCGCCGATGTGTTCGTCATGCCTTCGACCGGCGAAGGGTTCGGAATCGTCTATCTCGAGGCCATGGCCTGCGGAATTCCGGCAATCGGACTGGACACCGACGGCAGCATCGATCCACTCGGCGCCCTGTCGAACGGTCGCGCAGTGCCAGAGCATCTGCTTTTCGAAACGATCTGCGAATCGCTCGATGGGGCCGGATCACGCGCCAGCGGCGCGGTTTCGGGTTTTCAGCCTACTGATTTGTCGACAGACGTGAGACGCCTGCTGCGAAATGCCGCCTTTAGCTGCGCTTCGAAGCCATGAAGGAGCGATTTGACGATCAGACTCAGGCCGATTCACGACTGGCAGGCGTTCGCGTGCTGGGCGCGATCAATGGAATCGAGCTGTTCGGGCATGAACGCAGCAATATCGAAGTATTCAGGACATTGCGTGCTCTTGGTGCGCAGGTCCGCGTCGGCGTGCACCCGATCGAGGACAATCACGTCCGCGACGAGCTGGAGCGGTCGGGAATTGAAACATTCTCGATCCCGTTCGGACCGCAGTGGTCGATTCAATGGGTCAAGCGGCACCCGTCGTTGATTTTCACGAACTTCTGGAAGGTCTGGACATCCAGCCGGGCCTTTTCGAAGCAGGTTCGAAACTTCGATCCCACCCATTTTCATATCGGCTCGCCGCTTGTCTATTCCTATCTGTCGTTGGCTCTGAAGCGACATTCCCGGCCCCTGGTCTATCGCATGGGCGATTGCCCACCTGTCGATTCACGTTTTAATCTGCGCATCTGGAAAATGGCGGTCAGGAGAGCCGATCACCTCGTTTCCATTTCTGAATTCGTGCGACAAGAGGCGAAAGTAGCCGGCGGGAAAGACTCGACAGTGATCTACAACCTCGCACCAACATTTGTAGCCAGTGACCCCGATCGCGTCCCGGAGCGGACTGATTTTCCGGGCCCTCGCCTCTTGTACGTTGGAGCTGTCTCTGAGTATAAGGGTGTTGGCGTGCTGATCCAGGCCCTTGGACCGCTTAAAACCCGATATCCTGATTTATGCTTGGATATAATTGGGGGGTCGAGATACGATGCCGTCGATAGATCGAAATTAGTCCAGGTAGCCAAAGATCTCGGCGTCGCCGAATCGGTTCATTTTCATGGGCACGTCAGCAATCCAGTCGAGTATTACAAGAGTGCGAGTTTGCATGTACACCCTGCGCTCTGGCCCGAGCCGCTTGGAAATGTCGTAATGGAAGCCAAGCGCGAAGGAACGCCATCGGTCGTTTTCAGGTCGGGAGGGTTGCCGGAAATGATCCGACACAAGATCGATGGCTACGTCTGCGCCGAACATACGCCAAACGCACTCGTCGACGCAATCGATTGGAGTGTTGCTGAACCGGCCAGGCTGAATTCCCTTGGGCGCAACGCCAGAGCAAGCTACGACGCCCGGTTCGGTACAGATCGTTTTAATCGTCAGTGGTCAGAAATCTATTTGAGGATGGGATCTGGCAGGTGAACAAAGCTTTCCACGGCATTAAGGGTTCACGGCATGCGATAAAGATAAGGCTTCCCCGCGAATTGCTTTTTTTCACGGTTGTCGCCGGATTGATATCCTTCATTACCGTCAATCCCGTGCAGACACTGGGCGCTGTTCTGCTGGTCCCTATTCTTTTCATGCTGCTTTGGCGCCCTGGAGAAATGCCCGTTCTGTTGTTCGCGTGCGGGTATCAATGGCTGCAGGTCGCCATGCCGATCGTCAGCGCCGACGTTTCCGGCGTCCGCCTGGCCGATCATCCGTTGATCCCCAATCTCGACACAGCTAGCCTACTGGGTCTGTTGACGGTGCTCTCGCTGGCGTTAGGCATGCGAATCGGACGTGGCCCGCCGGCAACCGCACGAGTGAAACAGGCCGGGTTGGAAATTCGGTCGATCAGCAACGTCCGTCTCTTGATTGCGTACGCACTCTCGCACGCGGTCACGGAATTCACGATCGAATTGGGCAGCGCCGTTCCCGGACTTCGTCAACCAACGATTGCGCTGCTATCGGTGCGATGGGTGATGGTGTTTCTAATCCTCTGGAAAGGGATTGTCGACCCCAGGTTTCGCTGGATTGCCGCCGGTGTCGCGGGGCTTGAGATCTTCATCGGACTACTCGGATTCTTTTCAGGATGGAAGCAGGTTCTTTTCCTGGGCATCGTGGTAGCCGTTGGTGCATCCGACACGCCGCGCAGGCTGCTGCGCCCTTCGGTCGCGATTATTGTCGTGATGATACTGGGGCTGGCCCTATTCTGGCAGTCCATAAAAATGGACTATCGAGACTTTATGAACCAGGGGACGATGAGCCAGGACGTAGTGGTCTCGGTCCCTGAACAAATCGGATTTCTTTCCGAAAAGCTGTTCAATCTTACCGGGGATGACATAGGGCAGGGGTTCGAGTCAGGCGTGGACCGAGTGGGCTACCTGGAATACTTCGGTAGATCAATTACGATGGTTCCTTCAGCCATCCCTCATCAGGATGGTCGTCTATGGATCGAAGCCGTCCGCCATCCCGTTACACCGCGCCTGCTGTTTCCGAATAAACCTACGATAAATGACTCGGATCGTGTCAATGAATTCTCAGGGATTCGTGTAGCCGATGCCGAGCAGGGGACGTCGATCAGCCTCGGTTATGCCGCCGAAAGCTACATCGACTTCGGTCCCTACCTGATGTTTCTGCCGATTGTTCTTCTAGGCGTTTTTCTGGGGATGTGTTACCGCGTGCTTACGACTGCAAGTCGATCCGCAATTCTATCGCTCGGTTTCGCTACGACCCTCCTTCTGTCGACGGGGATTTACTACGAGATATCCAATATCAAGATTTTCGGCGGTACACTTTCGGCATTTATTGGCAGCTTTCTGATACTGAAATTCGGCGGTCATATCATCTGGCGCCTTTTGAAGATTCCGAGCCGTGCCTTCATTGACTACCCAGTAGATTTGCGCAGGAACTGAAGGCGCACGATACACTCAAACAAACATGTATAAAGATGGGTGCGCATTTCTGCACTACATCAAGGTGGCTTTGGGCGTCAACAAACCGCAGACCCGAACAATGGAGATCGAATACAGTTCCCTCGCGCTGGGCGGCTGAAACATAGCTGATTGGGGGCGGCGTATTCTAGCGATTTGCGAAATGATTTATGTTAGAATTCATCACTCTTGGCTCGCGAATATATGGCGACGATCCGCTCTTTGCCGTACGGTTGCAACTATGCTGGGGACGAGCTAATTCTCCGGTACGTTCTGCGGCAAAATCTTCGTTATAGGCGTGTATAGCGGTTGAAGATGAAAAGCGTTGGAGTTCCCAACGAAATTAATGGTTGGATCGACTTTTCATTTCATGACGCAGACTGTTCCTGGCAATGCAGCCCAACCGATTGCGGCAAGCGCGCTGAATCGCTCCGCGGCGCCGGCGTGAATGCGCCTCATGCTGCCGTCTTCGATGACGATCAAGTTAGCGTTGGGCGCTTCGCTTACATGAATTCGTCCATTGCTTCGTAAGGAGGGCTTCACGTTTCGAACTGGTCGAGGCCGCAGGTTCGCTTGCACCTCTGTGGATACTGACTTTATGATAGTCGGTTGATAATTGGTGCGCCCTCAGTGCCAGGTCTAAATTCAGCGGGGCAAAGTCGATGTTGATGGGATCCGCGCGCCGGGCGTTGCTGTGGGCCGGTGGTGCAACCATTTTGAGCGACATTGCCCAGTTCGCGGCGATGCTGGTCATGGTGCGGCTGGTTTCGCCCGCAGAATATGGGCAGGCTGCATTGGCTCTGGGTTTATATGGTCTTATCGCTGTTTTTTCGTTCGCGACTTTCGTTCAGCACGTTCTACAGTTCCGCGATCCGGAGCGCGTGGACTGGAGTGTGCAGCTGTCGGGGGCGCTCATCATCAACGTGTTGCTGTTCGTGCTCAGCTGCGGAGTCGCTTGGGTTCTCTATTCGACCGAGAAGTTCGCGGCTGCCGCAGTTCCGTTACTTTTGCTCAGTACGACGTTCATTCTTGAGATTCCGGGAACGCTGCATCTCAAATACCTCCAGGCTCACCACGAGTGGGGACGATTCAGGTCCTTGCACCTTGGTGGAACATTCCTCGGCCTGGAGGTCGGCGTGGTTGTTGCGGCTTTTGGTGGCGGCGTCTGGGCAGTCATTATTAGCACGCCGTTGCTGATCGTTCCCGCGTCGGTGGATTATTTGATCCACCGTCGGCACGGGCTGACGTCGATCCGCGAATGGCGGCGCTACCGCGAAACATTCCGGTTCGGCATGAACCGGCTTGGTGCGGCGCTGATGCTGCGCGGTCGTGTCGCGTTCGAGCGCGGTGCTGTCTCCAGCCTGTACAATTTTGACGCCCTCGGTGTCTTCAATCGATCGAATGGTCTCGCGAACCTTATTGCAGGCCGTTTCGGGCAACTCGCGATGCAGGCCATGTATCCCATAGTGACCCGCGCGGAAGTCGGGTCGTCGCGATTCAGACGCGCGGCCGATCTGGTCTTTCGAGGCGCCTGCTGGATTACGATACCGGCGGGTGTCTTTCTCGCATTGGCTGCCGATCCCGTCGTGCGGGTCATTTACGGCCAGGGCTGGCTTTTGGTGGTGGAAATTTTGCCCGCCGCCGCAGCGGTTGCGGTGGCTACATCGATTTCGCAAGTCCTTGCGCTGCTGCTGCTGGCAAACAACAATACCCGACTCAGCCTGCTGGTCGATGTGGTCCACGGCGCAACTGCAATTGCCCTGATTGTTCTGGTTCTTCCGAATGGAATCGTCCCGTTCCTTTGGGGCCTTGCCGCAACCGGAGCTGCGGCAAGTGCGGTATCGTACGGCCTTTTGTGGTGGCGGAGCGGCATTCAGGCGAGATCTATCATGGTTTCGGTTCCTCCGCCGCTCGTTTCGGCAATGGTCGCCGGCTGGGCCGCACACTGGATGTTGCTGTTTATGGACATGACGAACTCCAGCGCCATAGCGAAAATGACGCTTTTCGCTTTATGTTTTGCCCTGGTCGTGCCTGCGATGCACCGTATCCTGTTTCCCAACGCGCTCAGTGACTTGCTGGAGGTCATGCCGGCCGCGCAGCAACTCCGTCGGATCCTTCTGTACAGGACCGATGCGTGATGTCAAGTAGTGCTGTCGGCGATCATACAAAAACCTATTGGAACGAACAATATGTTGCAACAACTAAAAGACGCTACCAACCGGATTCTGCGGCCATTGAACATGCAGGTCCAGACGCTGACTGCGGAGCGTCGGGACGATTCACGGCTAAGAGAGCTCGAGCAGCGGGGGCATTTCGAGAAACCGATTTTTCCGCTGCTCCGAGGAATGAGCGATGGCTCTCTCAAGTGGGTGGCTGATGCAGCGCGGGCCCATGCGGAGGATCTTCACGGACTGATGTCGGGAAGTGCTGTGCCTGGGAAATTCTGTCCGAAGAATGATTATCTGCGTGGATCCGATGCTGAAATGCTCTATTTGTTTGTCCGTACCCGGCGCCCGCGGCGGATAGTGGAGATTGGCGTGGGCAACAGTACGCGCGTGATTCGTCAGGCGATCGCGGATGGAAATCTGAAAGTCAAGCATATTGCGATCGATCCCGAGCCAAGAATCGATATCGACGATGCCAGCGATCAGTTGGTCCGAAAGCGCCTGGAGGACTTGGCGCCGGAAGATCAGAGCCGGGTTTTTTCATCGCTTGAGTCGGGCGACATCCTGTTTTTGGACTCCAGTCATGAAGTACGACTGGGCAATGACGTCGTCCACCTATTCTGCAATATTCTTCCGACGCTGAAGCCGGGCGTCTGCATTCACGTCCACGATATTTTTCTTCCGTATGAATATCCGTGGGAATTTGCCTGGAACTACAGAAGCTGGAACGAACAGTACCTTCTCCAGGTTTTCCTGGCTGCTAGCGGCAGGGAAGTGCTGTGGCCCGGGTTCTATCTCCGGCAATGTCGCGAGCAGGACTTCCGGAGCATCCCATTTGCCAGCGGGCACGAGATCCGGCCACAGAGCCTGTGGTTCCGCTCGTGAAACGGGTTGGAGCCGGTTCGGGAGCCATGTTGGGGCGCGGGCTTCTCTGGATGCTGCTCAAGGTCCCGTCCTTTCAAGGCCCGGACCGCTTCAGTCCCGCTCTCTTAGCCTGCAACCGGATGCGGCTAGTACGGATGCTGGACGATCTAATTCTGTACAAACCGATATTCATGGAGTCGAATAAATGGATTTCAGCTCAACCCGGATAAGTCTCTCACGCCCAGTAACGTCTTATTCAAGAGTCCGTAGACTGATTTCTTTTGCATTGCGAAAATGGCCACGTAAAAGGCCCTATCCGCATGAGAGCTTTTATCTAGACTTGGGACCAGGCCCAAATCCAAGTGCTGACTTCTTCAGTATCGATTATAACTGGGTTCCCGGTATACAAATCGTCTGCGATCTAACAAAGAAGTTTGACCCTCCTAACGAAAGGGTGTTGGGCTGCTATACAGAGCATTTTCTGGAGCATATTCCTTTTGAAGACGCGATTTTGATCTTGAAGAAGGTCCATGCATGCCTCGTTCCGGGAGGTGTCCTCCGGGTTATCGTTCCTGACTTGCAGATATATTGTGCTGCGGTGGTAGATGAGAATTCTTTAGGCTCTCGCATGGCGCTACCTAATCAGCGTGAAATCTGTGGAGTTCGGACAGCTGCGACATCGCTGAACGATGCCGTAAGGTTGCACGGTCACTTGTTTCTTTGGGACTATAGTACGCTTGAGATTGTGCTTCGGAAAGCTGGATTTGATCAGATATGCCGACAAGAATTCGGGCGAGGAAGGGATCCGAAATTGCTGAAAGACAGTAGCAGCCGAGCGTATGAATCCCTATATGTGGAGGCTGTGAAGTGACCTTGGTATTGCGCAGAGAGCGAATTCCTCCAGAGAAGTGTGGTCACGATGGAGCGTTCTGCTCAAGATTGACGCACAGAAAACTGTGAAACTCGATCGCATCCGCAGCCTGGACGCTCGGCTGGCCAGCTGCGCAAACACTATCCTGAACAGGCTTCCCAATATGAATGCCGTACAGAACCAAGAATCGGCGCGCCAGTTGGTCGTGGCGACATCCGGCCTTTGTAGTATCACCGACTGGCTCTGCCACGAAGGCGTGCCCCCGGTCGAGGACGGCCGTTGGGCACCGCATCGAGGATGTTCGACGGCCCAAAAAGCCAGCTCTAGCGTTGGCCCCTGACCGCATGCGAATTCTCTTGACCGCCGATCCCGAGCTGCCTGTTCCGCCCCGCCTGTACGGCGGGATCGAACGGATCATCGATATGCTGGCGCGTGGGTTGAGCGCACGTGGCCATGAAGTTACGCTGCTTGCACACCCCGATTCGGCAACGGATGCGGAATTGATGCCCTGGCCCGGGCGCGTGTTGGGCGGGCGACTGCGTGACCTGCGCAATGCGCGGCACCTCGCTTCAGCCGTGAGGCGGGGGCGTTTCGATCTCGTCCATTCGTTTTCGCGACTCGCTTATCTGGCGGCGATCCTGCCGCGCCGGATTCCGAAGGTCATGACCTATCAGCGGGCAATCACCCCAAGGACCGTTCGGCTGGCCGGCCTGATGGCAGGTGAAACAATCACGTTCACTGGCATTTCGGATTGGATGATCGAGCATGTTTGCTCTTTCGGCCGCTGGCGGGTTGTACCTAACGGCGTTCGCCTGTCGACGTATCGATTCAATTCCGATCCCGGCCCAGACGCACCGTTGGTCTTCCTGGGTCGGGTCGAAGAGATCAAGGGCCCGCACCTCGCGATCGAAATGGCGCATCGGACGGGACGTCGACTTGTGATCGCCGGGAACATTCCGAATGAGCACCGCGTGTGGGTCGAGGCGCATGTGATGCCGCATGTCGACGGTGCCCGGGTCGAGTTCATCGGACCTGTGGATGATCGCCGGAAGAGCAAACTGCTCGGTTCGGCCGCGGCCTTCCTGATGCCGATTCTCTGGGAGGAGCCTTTCGGCATTGTCATGGCGGAGGCGATGGCCTGCGGAACACCGGTGCTCGGTCTACGCCGGGGCGCGGTGCCGGAGGTGGTCGACGACGGCGTCACGGGTTTCGTTCGCGATGACCTGGACGCGCTGGTCGGATGCGTCGAGCAGCTCGGCTCGATCCGGAGGCAGGATTGCCGCGACCGCGTCGAAAGGCTCTACAGCGAGGACGCGGTCGTGTCGGGTTATCTCGACATCTATCGCGAAATTTTGGATTTGTCGAACCGACGGTTGAAATGATGGACGTATTTCGATGAAGGTCCTGTTCTCCTATCCTGGAAATGCAGATTTCGCCCAGCACGCGGCCCTGGCGCTGCTGGAAAAGGAGCGACTGGTGTGCTTCCACACTTCGTTCCGCTATCTGCCGGATGGCGTGCTGGGTCGGCTGTTCGAGAGCTCCGGATCGAAGAGCCTCCATCGCGTTCACCGTGCAATGCGGCGCCGGCAACTCGGGATCGTTCCGGAACGGATGACGCACACGCGCCCCCTCCTCGAGATTCTTCGTTCCGCGGCGCTGGTCGCGCGTATGGATGCCCGCATCGTGGACGCGTGCTGGGACTGGATGTCCCGGGATTTTACCCGGGCATCGGCGCGTTTGCTTGCGCGGCACGGTGCGGATGCCGTCTACGCCTACGAATACACGGCGCTGGAGAGCTTCAGCCGGGCCGGGGAGCTCGGTGCGAAACGGATTCTTGATCTGCCGTCGCTCAGCAGTCGGGAAACGGAGGCGCTTCTCGCCGAGGAAGCGCGCCGGTTCCCGTGGACCGCGTCGCCGGAGGCCTCGTATTTCGAGAAGCGGCGCCTGCCTAGGCAGGCGCGTCGCGACCGCGAGATCGCGATGGCCGATTTGATCGTATGCAACTCGACGGTCACCCGGGCTTCCCACGTCGCCGATGGGGCGGATCCGGCGCGGACCATCGTCGTTCCCTACGGCGCACCGCCGTGTGCCGTGGAGGTGGGCGAGCGTGACTCGCGCGGGCCGCTGCGGCTGCTGTGGGCCGGCAGCTTTTCGGCACGGAAGGGTGCGCACTACCTGGTCGAGGCATGGCGCCGGCTCCCGGCGTCGGTCCGGTCTCATTGTGTCATAGACGTTTTCGGGGCCATGTCGCTGCCGACGGGGGGGTTGCCGGCTCTCGGTGACGGTTTCCGGTTCCACGGTTCGATTCCACGCGATCGCCTTTTTGGTGAAATGGCGCGATCCGATATGCTGATGTTTCCGACGTTATCCGACGGCTTCGGTATGGTGGTTACCGAAGCCTTCGCGCGCGGGCTGCCGGTACTGACGACGACTCGGGCCGGTGCGGCGGATCTCGTTTCAGATCGGCAGAATGGCCTCCTTGTGCCGGCCGGCGACGCGGGTGCGCTGGTGGATGCAATCGGGTGGTGCCTGGATAATCGCGAGGCGCTTAAGCTGATGCGGTACGAGGCATTGGCAACGGCCGCCGGCCGGCAGTGGAGCGACTACCGCGCCGAATTGGCCGACAAGTTGCTCGCGGCCCTGGAAACGGCCTGAACCATCAAGTGGTCGCAAAGACCTTGACGAGACGAGTTTGCATCGTAACGCCGGGTGCCCTGGGATCGAATCCCCGGACAGTCAAGGAAGCGGAAGCGCTGAGCGGTGCCGGCTTCAAAGTGACTGTGATCTCGACCCGGCATCGGCCCGAAGTCGATCCATTGGACGATTCGATTCTCGACACGGCGGACTGGAATTCCATTCGCCTCGACCTGAGAACGAGGCTGCGGCGTTTGCCGGGTAAGCTGACTCATACGGCCGCACGCTTCGCCGCGGAACGTTGGGATCGTGCATTTCTGATTGACCGAGCATTCAATGCAGCCACTTCGAAATTGATCCGGGTTGCGCGGTCCGTGCCGGCGGACCTGTACATCGCACACTATCCGGCAGCGCTGCCGGCGGCGGCGAGCGCCGCCGCCCGGCACGGCGCTCGCTACGCATTCGACGCAGAGGACTTCCATCCTGGCGATTGGCCCGACGACCCTGTATACGAGCCGTTGCAGCGAGCGCTGAATCGAATCGAGCGACGGTATCTGCCGGGTGCAGCGTACATCACGGCTGCCGCACCGTTGATCGCCAGCGCCTATTCGAAGCGGTATCCGGTTGCTTTGCCGGCGGTCATTCTCAACACGTTCCCTAAGGATCAGGCGCCGGTAGCACCGACCCCATGTGGTTCGGGAGCGCCGGGCCCGAGCCTTTACTGGTTCTCGCAGACGATCGGGCCTGATCGCGGACTGGAAACGGCGGTAAAGGCGATCGGTATTGCCGAGAGCAGGCCGTACCTGTATCTTCGTGGCCTGCCACAGCCAGGGTATCTGGACGACCTGATGGCGCTGGCCGATGGGCACGGGGTGCGCGACCGGCTTCGGATCCTAGATATCGATCGGCCGTCCAGAATGGTCCCGTTGGCGGCGGAATTCGATATCGGGCTCGGCATCGAAGCTGGTCAGACCGCGAATCGACGGATCGCGCTGACCAACAAGATGTTCACCTATCTGCTGGCGGGGGTTCCCGCATTGCTGACCGATATTCCCGCGCACCGGGACCTGCAGCAGACGCTGGGATTCGCCGCGAAGCTGTTTCCGGTCGGCGATGCACGGGCGATGGCTGCGAGGATCGACGAATGGCTGCGGAATGCCGAGGCTCTGCAAGCTGCCAGACAGGAAGCCTGGCGGCTCGGGCAAGAGCGCTATAACTGGGATTACGAAGCCGTACGGCTGAGGGATTGTGTCGTGACCGCACTCGATCCTGATGGCATCCGATCACCGACCTCATGAACGCGACGCGCCGGATCCGTGACGCGAATTAACGAACGAGCCAACGCTTTATGAATCTGAAATCACTTCTGCCGTATTGGCTTCGACAAACCATCAAGCGACGGGTATTCGCATTCCAGGACATGCACGCCCGACTGGCGAATCTTCGGCGGGCGGGATTTCATCCCGTCGGTGCGGTCGACGGCGGTGCGTTCGATGGCGACTGGGCCCAGGAATTCTGGCGTACATGGCCGAGCTGCCCCGTGATGATGGTCGAACCCCAGGCTGAGTGCCGGGAGCGGCTCATGGAACATGCGGGAAAAGCGCCTGGTTCCATCGTCTGCACCTGCGCGATCTCCGACCGATCGGGGCGCGCTGCATTTCGGTATCAGGAGACCAACTCCGCCATCGTGGACGCAGCGGATGCAGCCGACGATGACGGCGTCGAAGTCCGGACGCTCGCCGAGCTGTTGAGTGGGCACGACGGGTTCGACGCGAACCTTCTCAAACTCGATCTGCAAGGCCACGAACTCAAGGCGCTGGCCGGCGCCGGGCGCTCCCTGCCGGGATTCGAGGTCATCATCCTGGAGATGTCGCTGATCGGGATTGACGGGATGCCGGAATTCCACGAGGTACATAGCTGGCTCGATGCCAACGGCTATCGCCTGTACGACGTGCTGCCTATGTATTACCGGCCCCGGGACGGTGCGCTGTGGCAGATGGATGCGTTCTACGTTCGAAAGGACTCCGCGCTGTGCCAATCGAAACAGTGGAACTGAGGCACCCGACTCGATGAGACAGCGCAAGTGCATTGTCGTCGCGCCGTACTTCCCGCCCAGTTCGCTTGCGGGCGTCCACCGGCCGCGTCACCTGGCAAAGCACCTGCCCGAATACGGTTGGATTCCAACGATCCTCGCCGTGGATCCGGCCCACTACATCGAGTCCAATGACGATGCGCTCGCCGCGATGGTGCCGTCCTCGGTAGATGTCCGGCGGGTCGGCGCGCTGCCGGCGTCGCTGACCGGGCTGGCAGGGACTCGTGAAATCAGCCTGCGGAGCTGGCTCGGGCTCCGCCGCGCGCTGGACGAACTGCTGGGAACCGGAGACTACGCGGCTGTGCTGATCACAGGGTCGCCGTATTTCCCGATGCTGTTCTCGAAACGGATCGAGCGCCGGTACGGCGTGCCCGTGGTGCTGGATTTCCAAGACCCCTGGGTCTCGGACTGGGGCGCCAAACAACCGCTGGTCAGCAAGGCCGGCGTCTCGCACTGGCTGGCCGAGCGGCTTGAGCCGAGAGCAGCGCGGCACTGTTCCTGGGTCACGTCGGTCTCGGAGGTTCAGAACCGGCAGATGGCCGAGCGCCATCCCTGGTTCGACGCCAGCCGAATGTCGGCGATACCCATCGGTTGCGACCCGGCCGACTTCGAGTATCTGCGGGATGCCGACGGCAGCCGGGCGGGACAATGGCTGGATTCCGATCGGATGAATCTCTCCTACGTCGGCACTTTCCTGCCCGAGGCGGCGCCCCTGGTACGGACGCTGTTCGTGGCGCTTGCCGGTCTGCGCGCCGAGGCGCCGGCGCTGGTCGATCGGCTCCGGCTGAACTTCATCGGCACGAGCAATCAGCCCGGGATCACCGATCGGTACGGCATCGCGCCGCTGGCGCGGGAGGCTGGTGTCGCTGACCTCGTCGCTGAGACGCCGGAGCGGATCCCGTACCTCGATGCGCTGGGCGTGCTCGCCAACTCGGACGGCATCCTGATGGTCGGCTCCACCGAGCCGCACTACACGGCCTCGAAAATCTACCCGGGCCTGATGTCGGGCAGGCCGTTCCTGTCGCTATTCCATGAATCCAGCAGTGCGCACGCGATCTTGTCTGCAGCCGGTGGCGGTGTTTCATTATCGTTCCAGAACGAGAATGAGCTACATGGGTTGGAATCCGCAATTTCCGAATCGCTGGCGATTCTTTTTCGGCAGCCGCAGGGCTTGGGCAGGGCGGATCCGGCCATCTATGCACCGTATACGGCGTCTGCAGTTGCCGGTGAGTTCGCCGCGATATTTGACAGGTTGGTCGAGGACTCGCATTGACCGCTGGACACAGACCACGCAGGCTGGCGATTTGCGCCTCGCATCCGATTCAATACTATTCGCCGCTTTTTCGCGAGCTGGCGCGGCGGGTTGAGCTTCGCGTGTTTTATGCGCATTGTCCGAGCGCGAAGGATCAGTCGGCAGTTGGCTTCGGCGTGGAATTCCAGTGGGATGTTGACCTGATGTCGGGATATCAAAGCGAGTTCCTGGAAAATGTGGCCAGGGATGTCAGTCTCGAGAAATTCAGCGGACTGAACACCCCCAGCGTGCACGATAGTCTCAAGCGCTTGAACCCGGATGCAGTCATGTTGCTCGGTTGGCATTTCAGAAGCTATATACAGGCGATCACCGCGGCCAGGCGGCTCCGAATTCCGCTTCTCGTGCGTGGCGACAGCCAGCTTGAAACGCCACGTTCATGGGTAAGGCGTGCGTTCAAAGCGCTTGCTTATCCTTTGGCGCTTCGGATATTCGATGCTGCGCTATACGTGGGTGAGAGGTCAAAGAGGTACTGGGAGCATTACCACTATCCTTTGTCGCGCCTGTTCTTTTCTCCGCATTGCATAGATAACGCCTGGTTTCGTCAGCGGGGTACTTCGGAGGCTGCTGCACGCTTTCGTGAAGCACAGGCTCTGCGCGAGACGGAGAAGATTATCTTGTTCGTTGGCAAGCTAACAGACAAGAAGCGCCCCCTGGATCTTGTCGAGGCTGTTGCGGTTGCTCGGGACAGACATCCTTCGCTTGTCGTCTGCTTCGCCGGGGCCGGCCCCTTGTCCGATGTTGTCGAGGGGCGAGCGGGGGAACTCGGCGTCCCGATTCGCATGTGTGGATTTTGCAACCAGACCGAGCTACCTGCAATCTATGCGGCGAGCACGATGTTGGTATTGCCGTCCGATGGAGGAGAAACGTGGGGGCTGGTGGCAAACGAAGCGCTGGCGTGCGGGATTCCAGTCGTGCTTTCGAACGCGTGCGGCAGCGCGCCTGATCTGGTTGCAGATGGAAAGGCCGGGCACCAATTTCCCGTGGGCGACGTGGCTGCGCTGGGCGATCGAATAGAGCATGTGCTGGCGAGCAGGCCGAGCGCCGAAGCTATTCGACGCCGATCGGACTCGTACAGTATTTCGGCAGCGGCTGATGGAATTATGCAGGCCGTAGACGCTGTAGTGGATCGAGCGTAGATGAAGGGGGCCAGGCTTCGGGTATTGCACGTGGTCGCTGGACTGCACCCGGACCACGGTGGGCCGTCTCGAACCGTTGTTTCCCTGGCGGATTCGATCGCAGCGGATCCGGATTGGGATGTGCGCCTGCTGACTCAGGCGCGTCGCGGCAGTCCGGTGGTGGAGCAGCGCTCGGTGGCGGTTCGCAGGACGGTTGCGGTTTCGCCCTCGCCGTTGCTTTGTTCGCTGGGGGTACCGGCGCTTCGGCAGTTGGAGCGGGACTTTTCCAGTGATGCCCCAGTGCAACTGCTACATATTCATGGCGTCTGGGCCCCGGCAGTCCATTGGGCCTGCAGGGCCGCGAGAGCGAGACAGATTCCTTATCTGCTGCAGCCTCGCGGCATGCTGGAACCGTGGGCGCTGAATTATCGGGCCTGGAAGAAGCTTGCAGCGATGCGTCTTTACCAATGGCGCGACCTTGCGTCGGCTGCCGTTCTGGTCGCCACCGCAAGCGAAGAGGCCGAGAATCTGCGTAAACTAGGTCTGGTGCAACCTATCGCAGTCATCCCGAATGGTGTGGACTTCTCTGATGACGCCGGGGATGCGGGCCAGGATCGCGCCTCCGGGGCTTCGCAGTCGTGCCGAATTGCGTTATTTCTGAGTCGCATCCATCCAAAGAAGAATCTAAAAACCCTGATTGAGGCGTGGGCAGCACTGGCTCCCGCCGGATGGGAACTGCACATTGCCGGGCCGGATGAGGGTGGGCATCGCCGCGAAATTGAGAATCTGGTACGGAAACTAAGTCTCGAGGATCAGGTCACATTCCTCGGCTCGTTGGATGACGTAGAGAGGTCCCGCGCGTACGCACAAGCCGACCTTTTTATACTCCCCAGCTTCAGTGAAAATTTTGGCGTGGTGGTGGCTGAGGCGATGAGCCACGGGCTGCCCGTGATTGCGACACATGGCACGCCCTGGTCGGCGGTTGAAGATCGCGGTTGCGGCTGGTGGGTTGCGCCCGATCTCGAGGGGTTGACGGGTGCGCTCGCCCACGCGTTTGGTCTGGATCAGGCTTCCCTATGCCGAATGGGTGCGCGCGCCCGCGAGTACGCGAAAGAATTTGCCTGGGAGAAGATCGGCCGGCAGACTGTGGCCGTGTATCGATGGGTTCTCGGCTCGGCCCAGCGCCCGGGGTGTGTGGTGCTGGAATGACCAGTAAGGCGGTGAAGTTCAAGATTGAACAGGACCCGCATGGTCGGGAACATTGTGGTCGCGCATTTGCTAGGGGTGGGGATTGAGCCGTCTTCCGAATTTGCCAATAATCACGAACCGAGACCGGTTGCGACGTCTGGTTTGGAAGGTCGCACGTTTCATGCTATACCGACCGACGCCGATTGCCTTTCATCGTTGGCGCGCCGCAGTCCTTCGTGCTTTTGGTGCGCGGATCGAAGGCCGGGTTTATCCCTACCCTGATGCTGATATATGGGCGCCCTGGAATCTGGAAATGGCGCCGGGGAGCTGCCTTGGGTCGGGTGTGATCTGCTATAACGTCGCCGCGGTTCGTCTGGGGCACGGTGTGACTGTCAGCCAGCGCAGCCATTTGTGCACGGCAACTCATGACTTCGACGATCCAGAGTTTCCGCTTGCCGGTGCATCAATCTGCATAAAGGATGGCGCCTGGATCGCGGCTGAAGCCTTCGTGGGGCCCGGTGTTACTGTAGGCGCCCAGGCTGTCGTAGTTGCTCGCGCGGTTGTGGTGCGGGACGTGCCCCCCGGAGCCGTCGTGGGAGGAAATCCAGCGCGGCATCTGCGCGATCGTTCACCTCTTAACGCTAGGAGCAATCACTCATGAGCTGGCACACGAATCCAGTCATTATCGGCTTGCGCAAGGTGGCCCGTCAGCTTGGCTTGGCCCCTATTCTGGCGCGGCTGCGTAGAACTGGTGCGGATTATGAGCACGCTTTTGACGAAGCGATGTTTTCTGCGCTACGCACCGGTGATACCGTCTGGGATGTTGGGGCCAACGTTGGGTACTACACTAAGCGCTTCGCGGAGGCGGTCGGGTCTGGCGGTCACGTGGTGGCCTTCGAACCATTTCCGGCCACAGCCGAACGTTTACGCAAGAACATGCTTGGGCTACCAAACTATACCTTGCGGACATTGGCACTGGGCGCCCAGGCTGGCGAGGTCGTGATGCAGGAAGGCAGCGACGCGCTGGGCGCCACCAGCCGAATCGTCGGCGAAGCCAGCGACGGAATTACGGTTGAGATTGCAGCGGGTGATACCCTTGTTGAAGAGGGAGTAATTCCAATGCCGACAGTCCTGAAGGTTGACACCGAAGGATTCGAGCTCGAAGTTCTACGCGGAATGACGAGCCTGCTGCGGTCGCCAGAGACGCGGGCAGTTTTCGTGGAAGTTCATTTCGGGCTGCTTGCAGAACGCGGGCAGCCACACGCACCGGCCGAGATCGAGCGCTTGTTGAAGGAAAAAGGTTTCGCTACGCGCTGGGTCGATCCTTCCCATATCGTCGCCCAGCGAGATTGAAGCGTGCGCCAGATCATCCTTCCCGCCACTGATCTGAAAGTCAGTCGCTTCGTATTCGGCACGGCAAGTCTGCATCATCTTGGTAATGCCTCGGCGCAAGCTGCGCACCTGGAGCTCGCTGCAGGTGCTGGCTTTACGCATTTCGACACGGCACCGCTTTATGGATTCGGGGGCGCTGAGAGCATGCTGGGCGCGGTGTTCGGTCAAGACCAGGGAATCACGATTACCACAAAAGTCGGGCTTTATCCTCCCGGCGGTGCAAACCAGGGTCGTCTCACGATGCTTGCGCGCAAAGCTGGAGGCAAACTCTGGCCGACGTTGTCGCGTGCGGTAGTAGATCTGAGCGTGGCGCGAGCGCGTCTTAGTCTCGAGCAGAGCCTGCGCCGGCTGCGTCGTTGTGATGTGGACCTTCTTATGCTGCACGACCCTGCACCCGATCTGCTGCAAACGGACGAGTGGCAGCGCTGGAGCGAAGATGAGAAGGACCGCGTCCGGTATTTCGGGGTCGCCGGCCCGGCGGCACGACTGCAGCCGATCTTGGAGTCCGAAGGTCCGTTTGCGCAGGTGACCCAGGTGCGCGACGGGCTTGGAACGCGTGAGGCCGACGTCATTACGAGTTTGGGTCGGCCATTGCAGCTGACCTACGGCTATTTTTCAACCGACGTTGGCGAACTCAGCGGGGCCGAGATTGTGGCCGGCGCTTTGGAGCGAAACCGCACAGGTGCGATTCTCGTCTACACAAGCTTAAGCTCACGTGTGACTGCATTTTCCGACGCAGCCGAGCGCGAGAGGCGCAGTGCTTAGATCGTTAGGGGAGATTGCTCCGGAGGCGCCCCTGCAGGCCGACATTATCGTGGTTGGTGCCGGATTGGCAGGACTGTCCCTGGCAGATTCGCTTGCGAGCCGCGGTCTTCAAGTTCTGGTGCTGGAGAGCGGCGCCGAGACTCAAGACGCTGAAACTCACCCCCTGAACACGGTGGAGTTGCGCGGAGCCCGATACATGGGGGCCGAGCATGGCCGGTTTCGCTGCCTCGGAGGAACTTCGACGCGATGGGGCGGCGCGCTGCTGCCTTACCTTGCCGACGACTTAGGAAAGCATCCCTGTGGCTGGCACGAGGGGTGGGGTATTACGCCAGACGTGTTAGAGGGCCTTCTGCCGATGGCCGAGGCGATCTTCGGCGTGGCCCCGGGAACTTATGAAGGCGCGCCGGACGACGGCGGAGACGATTTGTTACCGGGCTTTCTGCCGCGCCAGCCTAAATGGCCGACCTTTCGCAACCGCAACACTGCAAATCTGTTTGCGAAGCGTATTGGTAACGACCCCGGGCTCGAAGTCTGGACCAACGCCACAGTGACCGCGATCGAACTGGGGCCTGACCGTGTCAAGGGTGTGACCGCGCAATCGCAGTCGGGGAATCGCCTCTGGGCCCGCGCCCCCGTGGTCGTGCTAGCTGCCGGAGCGATTGAGACCACGCGTCTTTTACTCCTGCTGAATCGTGCGCACGATGGCGGGGTCTTCCCTCCGAAGTCGCCGCTGGGCTTGGGATTTCACGACCATCTCTCGGCGCCGATCGCAGATCTTGCTGATATCGACCGACGCCAAATCACGCGAATGTTAGGTTTTCGATTCGTCAAGGGCGGCATGCGGAATCTCAGGTTTGAGTTCGCCCCTTGGGACCGTCGGGCAACGGGACTGCCCGCCGCCTTCCTCCATGTGGCCTTTACGCGCGATCCTGATAGCGGTTTCGAAGGGCTCCGCGGGCTGTTGCAGGCAATCCAGCGGGGAGAATTGCCCGCGATGATCGATCTGCGTCGAATCGTGTCTGACACGCCCTGGTTTTTGCGCGCGGTCTGGTGGCGGGCGATCGAGCGGCGAGTATACCCTCCTTCCAGATCGGAGTTCGAGGTGCATCTTGTGATGGAACAGACACCGGATCTCGCGCAGCATGTCACGCTTGCCAAAGGCGCGACTGATGAATTCGGGCTGCCGCTGGCGCGCATTTTTTGGCGTGTCTCAGAGACGGACCTCGATAACTTTCGCGCAGTGCGCGACCTAGTGTTTCGGCGCTGGCGTGATGGGCGTTTGAGCGCCCATGCACGGCTCGAGCCACGGCCCGACGTAGATGTCGTGGCAGCACTGCAGTCGGGCGGTGGAATCTTCCACCCGGCAGGGACTACGCGCATCGGCGCGACGGCAGAAACCGGCGTCGTGGATCCAGAGTTGAACGTACACGGCGTGCCGGGACTGCGGGTGCTGGCCACATCGGTTTTTCCCTCGATTGGCGGATCGAGCCCCAGCCTCGCGCTTGTGCAGCTCGCGCTAAGGCTGGCTGAGGACATTGCATCTACGGGTACAGGGCGGCGGACCTGACTGAGCGCCTTCTTGTCGGCGAGCGAACCAGATGCTGTGCTGCACTCCGTCCTTTTCTAATACGATGTTGCTACTATGATCAATGTACTTACCTCGCCGCGGCTGACCACTGCCACCCTGACTACGAGGTGGATCAAGGATTGCCTCTACATTACGTGGAGGCCGGCTCGGAATTTCGCGAAATTGGAATCGGGAGAGACTGGCGCTTATGCCCTAATGCTTCCATCGAATTCCGCAAACAAGTGGTGGTGCACGGTCGATGACGTGTTGGTGTGGGAATCGCCCTCGACGGCTGGTCCCGCGGCAGAAAGCCCTAGGGTGACCTGATGCAGCAACAGATTCCAATCACGATCGTGGTACCGGTGTTAGACGAAGCCGAGAATCTGGCTCGATGCCTTACGCGTCTGGGGCGTTTCTCGGAGGTCGTCGTGATCGACAGCGGATCGAAGGATCGAACCGTCGAGATTGCGGCTGAGGCCGGCGCTAGGGTCTTGCGGTTCGAATGGGACGGGCATTACCCCAAGAAGCGCAACTGGTTCCTGTTGAATCACACGCCCGCGAACGACTGGGTGTTGTTCCTGGACGCTGACGAGTTTGTCACCGACGCATTCTGCGATGAAGTAGCCGCCGCAGTGTGCGATGACGAGGTGAACGGATTCTGGATTCAGTACGATAATTTCTTTCTGGGACGTAGGCTTCGCCACGGGATTCCGCAGCGCAAGCTGGCGCTGTTCCGCTTTGGACGCGGTCTTTATGAGCGCATCGATGAGCAGAGCTGGTCCCGTCTCGATATGGAGGTGCACGAACATCCTCTAGTCGAAGGTGCGGTCGGTGCAATCGGAGCCAGAATTGAACACAATGACTTCAAGGGGCTCGACGCATTCCTCAGGCGCCATATCGAATACGCTGTTTGGGAGAAGTGTCGTTACCTTGATCTCGCCGGGGGGCGTGAACAGTCCACAGCGCTCACGCCGCGGCAGCGCTTCAAGTACCGGCATGTTGCCAAGTGGTGGTACCCAGCATTCTATTTCGTTGCGACCTACTTTGCCAAGAGAGGCTTTCTCGATGGCGCCGTCGGACTGCACTATGCTTATTACAAGGCATGGTACTTCCATACCATTCGACTGATGATCCGAATGCAGAAAGGTAACGAATGATGCTGTATCCCCGGCCTTGTCAGGCGCTTCAGGTGCCTTACATCCTTGCCTGTTCGCCTTTCCGCGCGAGGTCGTTAAGTGAACGACTTGCGGGACCCCTTTCTAATCCAGACCGTAAAGGAGTGTAATTTTGAGTGCTTCGAACCTGACCGCAAAGCGTGTGCTGGTCACTGGAGGCGCCGGTTTTCTCGGCAGCCATTTATGCGATCGACTGGTTGATGCAGGGTGCGAAGTGCTGTGCGTCGATAACTACTTCACGGGCCGACGAGGTAACGTCGCGCATCTGATGGATCGTCACAATTTCGAGCTGATGCGCCACGACGTGACCTTTCCACTCTACGTGGAGGTGGATGAGATTTACAATCTTGCCTGTCCCGCATCGCCAATTCATTACCAGTTCGATCCGGTCCAGACGACCAAGACCAGTGTTCACGGCGCGATCAACATGCTGGGTCTGGCCAAGCGCACCAAGGCAAAGATCTTTCAAGCCTCGACCAGCGAGGTGTATGGCGATCCGGAGCAGCATCCGCAGAAGGAATCCTATTGGGGGCACGTCAATCCTATCGGGCCGCGCTCTTGCTACGACGAGGCCAAGCGATGCGCCGAGACGCTGTTCTTCGATTACCGTCGTCAGCACGGGTTGGGCATAAAGGTGGCCCGTATCTTCAATACCTACGGGCCGAGGATGCATCCGGACGATGGGCGTGTGGTTTCCACGTTCGTCTTGCAGGCATTGCGGGGCGAACCAATCACCATTTTTGGTGATGGCCAGCAGACGCGGTCGTTCTGCTACGTCTCCGATCTCATCGATGGCTTCATTCGGTTGATGGCAACCGAGGACGAGGTGACTGGGCCTGTCAATCTGGGGAACCCGGGCGAGTTCACCATGCTCGAGCTTGCCGAGGCGGTTCTGAAGCAGACCGACTCGCGCTCCAGGATCGAGTTTCGCGAATTGCCCCAGGACGACCCCCGTCAGCGTCAGCCGGACATCACGCTGGCCAGGGAAACGCTCGGCTGGCAGCCGCGGGTTCCGCTCGAGGAAGGGCTGGAAAGGACGATTGCCTACTTCCGGCAATTGGTCGGCTGAGGGCCGCAGATGTCTGTCTACAATACCCTGCACTTCGTGCTTTCCCATCCGCTCAATCGCCGGCGGCGAATCGCGAGTATTGCGCGTGTTCTCCGGTGGCAAATCGGCAGCCGTCTTTTGCGCTGGGCCGTGGCCGTGCCGTTCGTCAATCAGACTCAGCTTCTCGTCGAGCAGGGAATGAGCGGCGCGACCGGCAACGTTTATTGCGGCCTGCATGAGTTCGAGGAAATGGGATTCACCTTGCACCTGCTTCGACCGGGCGACGTATTCGTCGACGTCGGCGCTAACATCGGCTCCTACGCGCTACTCGGCGCCGCTGCGGGCGCTGACGTCTATGCTTACGAGCCCGGCAGCCATGCTCACGCGAGACTGGTGCGGAACGTGGCCCTGAATGGCTTCACTGAGCGAGTCAGGCTTCGGAACGCAGCCGTCGGGGAGCGGAGCGGAATGGCCCGTCTGACGCTTAACCGGGACACCGGCAACCGGATCGAGAGATCTTCTGGCCGCGAGGAGCAAAGCGAATCGGTCGAAATGATCCGGCTCGACGACGAGCCATATACGGGCTGCCCTTTTCTGATGAAGATCGACGTCGAGGGATTCGAACTGCCAGTCCTGACGGGGTCCGAAAAATGGCTCGCCGATAACGGCCTGGCCGCTGTAATCGTGGAGACAAACGGTTCGGCGCGGCACTATGGGGGCAATGATGAAGGGATCCACCGGATTCTCTCCGCGCACGGGTTCGCTCCGTTTCGTTACGACCCGTTTACGCGTTCTCTGGAGGCGCGGTCTGAACAGGCAGAAAGCGGCAACACGCTTTATGTCCGCGACCCGAATCTTGTGCGTGCGCGACTGTCATCGAGCCACAGATACCGGCTCAATACCGGCCACGAGATCTAGGCTGCATCTTCTCCGTGAATGCATCGCCAGTCATTTCTATCGTAACCGTCGTCCTGAACCGGGCTCAGACGATTCAGCCTGCTATCGCAAGCCTTGGAGCACAGACCTATTCCAGATGGGAGCATGTGGTCCAGGACGGCGGGTCGACTGACGATACGCTGGCACTACTGAAGCGGCTTGCGGATCCCCGCAGGATAATCGTCAGTGAAAGAGACGCCGGAATCTACGATGCGCTCAATAGGGCGTGTGGTCGCTGCACAGGCGACGTCATCGGTGTACTGCATTCGGACGATTTCTATCCCAGCGAAGATGTTCTGGAGACCGTCGCGGCCCGGTTCATCGACGACGACGTCGACGCGGTTTACGGCGATCTCGAGTACGTAGAGTCATCTAACCCGGAGCGCGTAATTCGCTGCTGGAAGTCTGGCGACTATAGGCCGGCCCGTCTCAAGTGGGGCTGGATGCCGCCACATCCGGCCCTTTTCATCCGCCGGCAGGTGTTCGAGAAGTTCGGCGGATATGACGACAAACTGAGCATTGCCGCGGATTACGACGCGATGCTGAGATGGATTGTACAGGGCAACCTTCGAATCGGCTACATTCCACACGTATTGATGCGTATGCGACTGGGTGGTGCCAGCAACGGCTCCGTGCATCGATTGGTCAGAAAAAGCCGGGAGGACCTGATTGCCATGCGGAGGCATAGGGTTGGGGGCCTGCCGACCCTGATTTGCAAGAATCTGCGCAAGTTGCCCCAATTCTGGACCAGGCGTGGCTGAATGTGACGAAAGTCGATTGCTGGAAGCGGGCAGAGGGCGCGGGTCGAGTGTGAAATTTGAACCCGCGAATGGTTCTATCACGCCCGCACGTCAATCACCATTCGTGTGCCGGGACACGTACATTCTGGACGAGGAGAAACCGGATGAATGAAGGCCGAACCAACCGCAAATGCGCCCTGATTACCGGAATTACCGGGCAGGACGGCGCATATCTCGCCGAATTTCTGCTTCGGAAGGGCTATGAGGTCCACGGCGTCAAGCGCCGCGCGTCGCTTTTCAACACAGAGCGCATCGACCACCTTTACCAGGATCCGCACGAAGAAGATCCGCGACTGATGCTGCATTACGGCGATCTTACCGATGCAACCAACCTGATTCGGATCGTTCAGGATGTTCAGCCTGATGAAATCTACAATCTTGGCGCTCAGAGCCACGTGGCGGTATCGTTCGAGAGTCCGGAATACACGGCCAACAGCGATGCAATCGGAACATTGCGTCTTCTCGAGGCCATCCGGATTCTGGGCCTGACCGACTCGGTGCGCTTCTACCAGGCGTCGACCTCCGAGATGTTCGGCAAGGTCCAGGAAACGCCGCAGAAGGAGACCACGCCGTTCTACCCGCGCTCGCCCTATGGAGTCGCCAAGCTCTATGCGCACTGGATTACGGTCAACTACCGCGAGGCCTACGGACTGTTTGCGTGCAGTGGGATCCTGTTCAATCACGAATCGCCGATCCGCGGCGAAACCTTCGTAACCAGAAAAATCACGCGCGCGCTTGCCCGGATATTCACCGGCCTAGAGACATGCCTGTACCTTGGAAATCTCGACGCGCGCCGCGACTGGGGTCACGCGCGAGACTTCGTGGAAGCGCAGTGGCTGATGCTGCAGCAGGACCAGCCGGATGACTACGTGATCGCGACCGGCGAGCAGCATTCGGTGAGAGAATTTGTCGAGCAAGCTGCGCAGGCCCTTGCAATGGAACTTGAATGGCTCGGGACTGGTCGTGACGAACATGCCGTCCTGGTCAGGGCACCGGAGAACTGCAAGACGGAACCCGGGAAGCGGATCGTCGCCATTGATCCCCGTTATTTCAGACCAGCCGAAGTCGATACTCTGTTGGGTGATCCGGCAAAGGCGCGCGATCGCCTCGGATGGAAGCCTAAAACGAGCTTTGACGAGCTCGTCGGCGAAATGGTTGAACGAGACCTGCAGCGATCCCAGCGGGATGCGCTGGTCGAAAAACATGGATATCAAACATACAGGTTCAAAGAATGACTGAGGCTAGAGAAAGCAAGGTATTTGTTGCCGGCGCACAAGGAATGGTCGGTAGTTCGATTGTTCGGGCACTTGAAGCCAAAAGATACGAAAATATCCTTGGACCGTCGCATTCGGAGCTCGATCTCAAGAACCAGGCCGCGGTTGACGATTGGTTCGATGAAAACAGACCCCATCAAGTCTACCTGGCTGCTGCAAAAGTTGGCGGGATCTATGCCAACAGCACATATCCAGCGGAGTTTATTTACGACAACCTGATGATAGAAGCAAATGTGATTCACGCCGCCTGGAAGTCCGGCGTCGAAAAATTGCTCTTTCTGGGGTCCTGCTGCATATATCCGAAGTTTTCCGAACAGCCGATCAAGGAATCTGCGCTTCTCTCCGGAGCACTCGAGCCCACGAATGAGTGGTATGCCGTAGCCAAGATCGCCGGTATCAAGCTGTGCGATGCTTATCGCAAGGAATACGGATTCGATGCGATTAGTCTTATGCCCACTAACCTATACGGCCCGGGTGACAACTTTCATCCGAAGAACTCGCATGTCCTACCGGCCCTGATACGCCGATTTCACGAGGCCAAGGAACAGGGGGTGACCTCTGTCACGATCTGGGGGACCGGTACACCTCGTCGAGAGTTCATGCATTGTGACGATCTTGCCGATGCGAGCGTATTTTTGATGGAACAATACTCGGAACCCGGATTGATCAATGTCGGTTGCGGGGAGGATATTTCGATTATGGAGTTGGCACGATTGATCGCCGACATTGTTGGTTTTAAAGGTGAAATATTCACTGACCCGGGACAGCCGGATGGCGTTTCGCGGCGTATGCTGGATTCTACGAAACTACATAAAACCGGATGGGAACCGTCGGTCTCTCTGGAATCGGGCATAAAGGAGACATACCGATGGTTTCTGGATAACCTCCACAGGTACAGAGAATAGACACGCGCGATCTTATAGGTGATGCACAATTACTGGTCAGGCACGAATTATGTGATCGGCCGGCTCTCGATAAACGCCCCGGGTGTCGATTAGGAGCGGGGCGTGCTGTCGGACCAGAACGTAGTCGAAGCGATCGTGATTGGTGACCAGCACGACGGCGTCCTGGGTTGAAAGTGCCTCCGGCGTGAGCTCAACGCTGGAAAGGTCGAATTTGTAGTTCCGCATCCGCGGGAAGTGCGGCACGTGCGGGTCGCTGTAGCTCAGATTTCCGCCGCGGGCAGCGATTTTTTCCATGATCTCGGCGGCCGGGGTTTCGCGCATGTCGTCGACGTTTTTCTTGTAGGCCACGCCCAGGATCAGCACGCGGGCCCCGTTGAGTGCCTTTCCGTGGCGATTCAGGCCATCCATGAGCTTGGCGACGACGTACTCGGGCATGGCCCGGTTGACTTCGCCGGATAGCTCGATGAAGCGGGTGTTCAGTCCGTACTCGCGGGCTTTCCAGGTCAGGTAAAACGGATCGATGGGGATGCAGTGGCCGCCCAGGCCTGGACCGGGATAGTAGGCCGTGAAACCGAACGGCTTGCTGGCCGCGGCGTCGATGACTTCGAAGATGTCGATATCCATCGCGTCGGCGACGACCTTCATTTCGTTGACCAGGCCGATATTTACGGCCCGATGGATGTTTTCCAGCAGCTTGGTCATTTCCGCCGCACGGGTCGAGCTGACCGGGACGATCTTGTCGATCGCCCCTTCGTAAAGCGCCTTGCCGGCCTCCAGGCACGCCGGGGTGTGGCCGCCGACCACCTTGGGAATAGTGCGCGTCTCGAACTGCTTGTTGCCCGGGTCCTCGCGCTCGGGGGAGTAGACGAGGAAGATGTCCTTGCCGACCTCGAGGCCTTGTGCCTCGATACGCGGCAGCAGTTCCTCCTCCGTGGTGCCGGGGTAGGTCGTGCTTTCCAGCGAAACGACCTGGCTTTTCCGCAAGTGCGGCGCCAGCTGCTCGATGGTGCCGATGACGAAGCTCAGATCCGGCTCGCGGTAGCGGTCCAGCGGCGTTGGGACGCAGATGATGACCGAATCGGCCTCGCCGATCCTGGCCGGGTCGGCGGTGGCTTCCGAGCCGTTCGCGACAGCCTGCGCGACGCGCTCGGACTCAAACTGGCCAATGTAGCTCTGCCCGGCGTTGAGCTTCTCGACCTTTTTCGGATCCACATCGAATCCGAGGACGCGGTATCCGGCCTCGCTGTAGCGCAACAGGAGCGGCAGGCCGACGTAGCCGAGGCCGACGATACCGATCGTCGATTCACGGTTGCGGAGGCGTTCGAGTAGAGCGGGATCGGGGTGATCCATTGGGTTTCCCTATTGCTGGCCAGACGAGATTTCGATTTTAGCGGTTCGCGGCACCGTTCGCGCCGGTTTTAGGTGTTAGGTGGTTAGGTTTTAGCGCGGTAAGCGCGTCGGTTTACGGTTTACGGTTTACGCGATCAAAGGCATCGGGGCTGGAAGCCCCTCCCACTGAATGGTTCCTACCCCTGCTTGCGGGGGAAGGTCAGGATGGGGGCGGGGTTGAGTGGGTTTTCTGCGTCGGCTGCTTGCCCCCACCCCGGCCCTCCCCCGTAGGCAGGGGAGGGAGACCGACAAGGCGACGGACTTGATCCGGGATCCAGTGGCTTCAAGCATTTCGTAGCCTGGATAAGCGCGTAGCGCGCATCCGGGGATTGTGTTTGGCTAGTCGATCCTGGCGCGCTAGTGCGAATTAGCTTGCTGCAAACGTTAAAGTGCAAGTTTAATATAAAAGTGCGACATTAATATTTAAGTGCAAGTTGAATTTTGCTATTATTGAGCTCTTTCTCCAGAATTGAGCCGAATGCCAAAGTCCGGACCGGGTATTTCGATACAGGGCGATTCCGTAATTCTCCCGCTTGTGCGGGTTCGGGCGGTTCGAACCCTTCGGTCCGGTTTGCTGGAACTGACCTATAAGCTATCCGAGTGCCAGGGTTGTCGTGGCTTCCTGGCGCTGGTCGACTGCCGCCTGAGTCAGGAACGGGTCGATCGCGAGGTCGAGCAGGCCAGGAGCGTGCTTCGGCCGGATTTGCTGAATCGGCTCCAGGTATTTTTTCTTTCCGCTGAACAAGACATCGGCGAAGCCTTGCGCAGCGCCGGCCTTGGCGAACAGGAGGTTGAACGCCTCGAGGAAGCGCTAAGCAGAATCAGTCCAGGGCGCGCCAGCCGCCGCATCCCGCGAGCCGCGCAGGACCTGGTGTTCGAGTATTTGCTCAACGCCTATTTGTTGGGCAAGGGCCCGCTGACGACTGAATCGGTCATGCGAGCCACCGGATACAGTTATCCGCCTGTGGCCAAGGCACTGGAGCTTCTGGATCCTTTTGTCACTCGGCATTCGGACCGTCGCCTGGAATTGGCGTGTTTTCCCTACAAGGAATGGCGGCGATATCTTGGCGTTTACGAGCGCGGCCGGTTTGCCGACAAGTTCGAGGCGCCGGCCGGCATGGCCCGATCGCCGGATCAGTTGTTGAGCAGGCTGTCGAAACTGCAGCAGCCCGGAGTGGCCATCAGCGGTGCGCACGCCGCCCGTCACTATTTTCCCGATCTTGACCTGGTGGGGGCGCCGCGTCTGGATTTGTGCCTGCATATGCCGCGGGGCTACAGTGAGTCCAGGCTCCCGGCACGACTGGACCCCGCGCTCGAGTCCGCCGACTTCGACAGCGGCAATCCAGCGCTGGTGATCTGGCCGGTCTATCGAGCAGTTTCAATGTTCGATGCCGACGGAGAAGATCGAGGGCTGGAGTGGGCCGATCCCGTAAGCTGCTTGTTGGCGCTGCACGATGCGCGACTGGAGGCGCAAGTGCAGGAGCTCGTTGATGCGTTCGAGAGCGGGCGGGCCAGGGGCGCAACTGCGGATCCGGCCTGAATGCTTATTGCGCCCCACGAAACGTTGCAGGAACTGGCGGATGCATTGCCGAAAGAGATGCGAGCCGATGTCGTCATCGTGGGCAGCCTGGCTGCCGCGGTCCGTTTCTTTCCTCCCGATAGTGAGCAGGCAGTTCGAACCAAGGACATCGATTGCCTGCTGACACCGCGTCTGCGCGCCTTGACCTCCGGCAGGCAGGCAACCGAAGCTCTGATGGCACGCGGCTGGAAGATGCGCCGGGACGCCAGTGGGCCACGCGGATAGTTCGGTAACGCTCAGAGCCCCTGTGCCGGTGCGAATCAAGGCGCGTTTCGCAGGGAATGGCCGCTCCCTTGCCAAGAAGCGCAACGCCGAGTCGCGCCGGCACAGGGGCTCCCGAAGGGCCGTCGCAAAAGCGCCGTGGGCTGCGTTCCACTCGCTCGACGGCCCGGCAAGGACGCCTTCGCTCGCGCGCCTTGCCCACGACGCTTTTGCGGCGGCTGAGTGTCACCGAACTATCCGCGTGGCCCACTAGATGGGGAAAGCCGGGCAACGCAGATACTTCTGAACTTGAACTGCCGCTGGTCAGACTCGTGCCACCTGGTGGCGGCGAGTGGTTTCTGGAGCTGCTTTCGGCGCCGGCGGCCACGCAGACCGAGGCCAGAGAGCTTCAGAGGCTTGTCACCCTCCACGGGCATTTCGTGCTGTGCAGTTTCCGGTTTCTCGCGCTCGCAGAATTCGACCCGCTGTCGACGCCACACGGTTTGAAGATCGCGCGGCCGGAGATGATGGCGCTGGCCAACCTGCTGCACCACCCGAGTATCGGGGCCGAGAAGATGGCCGGGTTGATCGGTGACCGCAGAATCAAGCGCGCCAACAAGGATCTCGGGCGCGTGCTGGCATTGGCATATCTGGCGGAAAGAGAATCCGAGAGCGCATTGGAGTCATGGCCAGCGCAGTGGCTGGAGGCACTCCGGAAAACATTTCCCGACGAGTCCGATGGCTTGCACCGTAACCTCGGTACAGGGCTGGAAGAACTGCTGTCCGACGCACATGGAAATGACCTCGAAGAGGCTCACCATACATGTATTGCAGGGTTGCTTGCCGGGTACCGGATCAGCCTCCCAGCCCTGCGAGCGACCGGCCGACGCTTGATCGAGGAAGTGATCCGCCCGGTCAGAGATAGTAGGTAAGCACCCACCTTCACGGCGCCGATAGCGTTGGGATGATCGCGGCCGGGAGGCCGCTCCGACAGATTCAAGCGGCTTCGGCCGCTTTTTTTGTGCTTGGGGTTCGGGGTTCTGGTAGGTTGGGTTCGGCTTCAGTTGAGGGGTGTTCGATGCGGATTTTGTTGTGGGTTGCGCTGGCGGCGTTGGTGGTCGCGATCGTGGTCGGTTCGCTGATGTCCTCCGGGCCCATGACGCGCTTTCCGCCGGGTATTTCGCCGGGGATGACGCATTTGCTGGCGTATTCGGTTCTCGGAGTGCTGGCGGGGTCGCTGGTTGGCCCCTCCCTGCGGGGACTGATTCTTGCGTTCGTTTTGACCGCGGCTGTGGGAATGGGTGTCGAGATCCTTCAACTGGCGATTCCCGCGCGAACGTTCAGTTTTTATGATCTGGGGATGAATGTTATTGGGGCGGGTATTGGGGTCGCGGGCGCTGCCGGATTACGATGCTGCGCGGCGGTTTTGGGTCTTAGGTAGGAACGCCGGTTTACGGTCGGACGCTTTACGGTTTACGCAGGCAAATAAGCGTTGTTGGTTGGTTTTGGGGGGAGGGGTTTTCGGCCGCGATTAACCGGAAGCTATCGGCGCAAGATGCGCCTTGTATGTTCTTCCACGCAGGTCTAAAAAGGGACCTGTCGGGGTGGAGGGACTGATGCGCCTTCTGGCCTTTCGGCACAGACTGTGGGAGA
>PBLG01000035.1 GCA_002722315.1 Lysobacterales bacterium
ACCGGGAAGACCGGGAAGACCGGGAAGACCGGGAAGACCGGGAAGACCGGGAAGACCGGGAAGACCGGGAAGACCGGGAAGACCGGGAAGATCGTGAAGATCGTGAAGATCGTGAAGATCGTGAAGATCGTGAAGATCGTGAAGATCGTGAAGACGGCAACGGCAACAGTGGCGGCAACGGCAACGGTAACGGCAACGGCAACGGCAACGGTAACGGCAACGGCAACGGCAACGGCGGTGGCAACGGCGGCCGGGGTTGCGGCATCGGCAATGGAGGCGGCGACGGGAATGTCAACAATTGCGGCAACGGGAACGAGGGCGATGACGACGATGATGACGACGAAGCCGATGACGGGGACGACGACGATGATGACCGCGGGCGTGGCAGGGGTCGTGGCGGTCGCGGGCGTTGATCCGGGCTAGGCCCCGCCAGCCGAACTGAAACTCGATCGCCCGGCATTGTCCGGGCGATTGTCGTTCAGGGCTTTCTCAGGATCTGCCCCGGCGAAGGTCGTGCCGGCCTGTGCGTTCGCACGCGTTCGGATACGATAGCCGCTTTGAGCGCCGCGAGAATCCAATGGCCAAGTTCCACGACAAGCTTGCCACGCGCGTGATCCACGCCGGGCAGGAACCCGATCCGTCGACCGGCGCGATCATGACGCCGATCTACACCACCAGCACGTATGTCCAGAAGAGCCCCGGCGACCACCAGGGCTACGAGTATTCGCGCACCCATAACCCCACACGCAAGGCCTGGGAGGACTGCATCGCCGACCTCGAGGGCGGCACGCACGGGTTCGCCTTTGCCTCCGGCATGGCGGCCGTGGATACCGTGATGCACCTGCTGGCGCCCGGCGACCACGTGCTGGCAATGAACGACCTCTACGGCGGGACCTGGCGATTGTTCGAGCGGGTCCGCAGGCGCTCGTCCGGGCTCGATTTCACGTTCGCCGACCTGGCCGACGAGGATGCGGCCAGCAGCGCGATACGGCCGGAAACGAAGATCATCTGGGTCGAGACGCCGACCAATCCGATGCTGCAGCTCGTCGACATCGCGCGGATGTCGGAGCTGGCGCGGGCCAACGACTGCCTGCTGGTGGTCGACAACACCTTCGCCACGCCGATGCTGCAGCGGCCGATCACGCTGGGCGCCGATATCGTGGTGCACTCGGTTACCAAGTATCTCAACGGTCACTCCGACATGGTCGGTGGTGCGCTTGTGGTCAATGGCCGGGAACTCGGCGAGAGGATAGGATTTATCCAGAATTCGGCCGGTGCCGTCCAGGGGCCGTTCGATTCATTCCTGGTCATGCGCGGGGTCAAGACGCTGGCGCTGAGGATGAAGGCACACTGCGAGAACGCCGGGCGGATCGCCGAGTGGCTGACCGGCCAGGACAAGGTGCGCAAGGTGATCTACCCGGGACTCGACAGCCACCCCCAGAAAGCCCTGGCCGAGAGGCAGATGTCGGGCTTTGGCGGAATGGTGAGTTTCGACCTGAAAGGCGACCTGGCCGCCGCTCGCCGCCTGCTGGAAAACACCCGGCTGTTCGCGCTGGCCGAGTCGCTGGGCGGCGTCGAGAGCCTGGTCAACCACCCGGCCATCATGACCCACGCGACCGTGCCGCGGGAACAGCGTGAGGCGCTAGGGGTGACCGATACGCTGATCCGGCTGTCGGTGGGAATCGAAGATGTCGACGACCTGATCCGCGACCTCGAGACCGCGCTGGACGCGGTCTGACGGTATCCGGGTTCCGGTTTCCGGAAAGGCGGGGCTCGGCGGCCGGTAGTCGGAGGTCGGAAAAATCTTTCGCCGGCAAGGCCGGCTCCCACGCCCGTAGAAGAATCCTGAGCCGCCGTCAGGCACCCGAATTTACTACGAGTGTGGGAGCTTGCCCTGCAAGCGATGATTTTCCGGAAACCGGAAACCGGAAACCGATGCTTCCGCCTTCGTCGGGGCACGACTGATTGAGGCTCGGGTGAAAGGCGCTGGTGCTCGACGGTGTAAAATCACGGCATGAGCAATACCGCAACAAACCGTCCGTCGCTGCAGCTTGTCACCCGTGAGATTCGCGAGGCCCGCGAGCGCGAACTCTCTCCGATCGCCACCCGCGTGGCCGACTCGCGTGGCCGTGCCGAGCCCGAGACGCCCGATCCCCTGCGGACCGCATTCGAGGTCGATCGCGACCGGATCGCGCACTCCAAGGCCTTTCGTCGACTCAAGCACAAGACCCAGGTGTTCATCAACCCGGAAGGCGACCATTTCGTCACCCGGATGAGCCATACCCTCCAGGTGACCCAGATCGCCCGCTCGATCGCCCGGGCGCTGGATCTCAACGAGGATCTGACCGAGGCCATCTGCATCGGGCACGACTGCGGTCACACCCCGTTCGGACACACCGGCGAGGCGGCGCTTTCGGAATATATCGAAGAAGGCGAGTGGCTGCACTCGGCGCAGGGCGTCCGCATTTTCCAGGTGCTGGAACCGAAGAACCTGAGCTGGGAAGTGCTCGATGGCATTCGTGCCCATACCTGGCGGGTCAAGCCGCCGCCGCATACGCCGGAAGGGTGGGTTTGCAGGTTCGCCGACCGCATCGCCTATCTCAATCATGATCTTCTCGATGCGGTGCGCGCCGGCGTGCTCGAGCCTGGCGAGCTGCCGGCCGACGTCGTCGAGGTGCTTGGCCCGTTTACCGGCGGACACTGGATCGGGTCGATGATCCAGGCGGTCCTGGACGAGTCCATTCGCCGGGGCCGAATCTGCATGCAGGCCGACGCCCTCAACGCGATGCGCCTGATGCGCGAATTCATGTTCGAGCGGGTCTATCTGCGTCCGGAGTCACGCGCCCAGGCCGAGCGGGCGCGGCGGGTGATTCACGACCTGGTCGAACACCTGACCCGGCACCCGAAGCTGATCCCCGAGACCTACCAGCTGGAAGACGAGCCGCTCCAGACCCGCGTGCTCGACTACGTCGCCGGCATGACCGATCGCTATGCATTGAGCCTGCACGACCAGTGGTTCCGCCCCCGGGGCCTGGTCTGAAGCCGGAGCCGGCCGGAAAAGTAGTCGCGATGTCGGTATGATGGACAAGTTCAACCGGTTGCTGCCGGTTGCCACTTTCAGCGATGAGAGGGCGAATGAACCGAATTCATCTGGCGTTTTGCCTGTGGTTGCTTGTGGAAGCGACCGGGCAGGCGATTGCGCAGGAACCTGAAACAGACCCGGAAATCCGCGAACTTCGCCAGCAGATAGAGGCGATGCAGGCGCAGCTGGATTACCTGCAGGCGCGTCTTTCCGAAATCCAGGAAGAATCGACCCGCGATGATGCAGCCGAAGCGGTCGAAGCGCCGGAACTGACCGAACTGCCGGACGCGCGTTCCGGTTCCGATTATGTAGTCGCGATCGACGCGAATGACGAGGCCGACGAGCCCGAGCATGTCGTCGAGTCGCAGTCCCAGACACCGACGCGAGCCCAGCTCGACCAGAGAATTTCCAGCCTCGAAACCGTTGCCGATGACTGGACCAGCGCGATCCGATTCGGCGGCGCCGTGCGGTTGAACTACGCCTGGCGCGATTACGACGAGGGCAACAAGGATCGCGTCGGCGATTTCGAACTCGAGCTGTTCCGTATCAATGCCGACGGGGAGGTCGGCGACGTCAAGCTGAGCGCCGAGTGGCGGCGCTACAACGACTTCCACGCCATCCATCACGCCTGGGTCGGCTATGAATTCAACGATGAAGTCGAAATGCACCTGGGTATCAGCCAGGTGCCGTTCGGCATCCTGCCGTTCGCCAGTCACGGTTTCTGGTTCGGCGGGACCTACTACCTGGGCTTCGAGGACGATTACGACACCGGCGTGAAATTCATTCACAAGCCGAACGAAGACTGGACGTTTCACTATGCGTTCTACAAGAATCCCGAATATGCCGACGACAGCAGGTTCGGACGCTATTCGTTCGACCTGGTCACGGGCGGCGAACAGCAGAACAGCGAAACCAACCAGTTCAATCTGCGCGGCGAGCGCCATCTGCTTATCGATGGTCTGGGTACGCTCGATGTCGGTTTGAGTCTCCAGCAAGGCCGTGTCTTCAACAGCCTTACACAGCGCAAGGGCGATCGGTACGCCGTGGCGGGCCATGCGGACGCGAATTTCGGTCGGTGGAATTTTCAGCTGCAGGGCATTCGTTACGAGTTCGATCCGGAGAATCCGGTCGGCGTGGACGACGGTTTCGTCCAGGCCGGCGCGTTCGATTTTCCGTTCCTGATGGCGGCAAAAGGCGACGTTTACTCGGTCAACGTAGCGCGCCGCTTCAACGCCTCGCTGGGCCCGATCACCGGTGGGGCCTGTTACAACGATTTCACCTTCATCAACCCGAACGTGCGCGACAGCGCCGATTCGATCCAGAACGTGACCGGCTGCTCGCTGATCGCCGGCGGCGTCTTCGCCTACTTCGACTGGATCACCGGCAAGAACATGTGGTTTGCCGGCGGTGACGGCATAGGCCGCAACGCCGCGACGGCCGGCAAATGGCGTTCGCGCCTGAACGTCAACATCGGGTTTTATTTCTGAAAGACATCCGGGGAGAACGAGTTTTGAGTGATGACAGAAAGCAAGCACAGGAAGCGATCTCGGAGATCGAGGATTTATACGATACCGACTACGAGATAGGCCAGGACAACATCGAGAAATGGGGATTCGACATGCACGCGCCGGTCTTTCCGGTCAGTGCGTTTCTGATCCTCGTGTTCGTGGTGGGGTCGCTGATGTTCCCCGAGGAGTCCAAGCAGGGGCTGGAGGCGACGCGAAACTGGATCCAGAACGTGTTCGACTGGATGTTCCTGTCGGCAGGCAATTTCTTCGTATTGTTCTGTCTCGCCCTGATCGTGCTCCCGGTCGGCAAGATTCGCCTGGGCGGTGAGGATGCCGTTCCCGACTTCTCGATCATGTCGTGGTTTGCCATGCTGTTTGCCGCGGGCATGGGCATCGGGCTCATGTTCTGGAGTGTCGCCGAGCCGGTGGGCTATTTCACCGAGTGGTTCGGAACACCGTTGAACGTGGCCGGATTCACCGACGAATCCAGGACCGCGGCGCTGGGCACGACGATGTATCACTGGGGACTGCACCCGTGGGCCATCTACGGCGTCGTGGCGCTTTCGCTTGCGTTCTTCAGCTTCAACAAGGGCCTGCCGCTGACAATCCGCTCGACCTTCTACCCGCTGCTGGGCGACCGCGTCTGGGGCTGGCCGGGCCACGTCATCGATACCGTGGCCGTGCTGGCGACCATCTTCGGCCTGGCCACCTCGCTGGGGCTGGGGGCACAGCAGGCGGCCAGCGGATTGAACTTCCTGTTCGACATCGGCGCGGGACTCCAGACCCAGGTGATCGTGATCACCGGGGTGACCGCGGTGGCCATCGTGTCGGTCGTGCGCGGGATCGACGGCGGCGTCAAGCTGCTCAGCAACCTGAACATGGTGCTGGCGTTCCTGCTGCTGGCGTTCGTGATCGTCGCCGGAAGCCTGGGGGGATTCTTCAGCAACCTCGGTCGTACCGTGACCGGCTATGTCGAGTACATCCTGCCGCTGAGCAATCCGGTCGGGCGCGCCGACGATACCTTCTACCATAGCTGGACGATCTTCTTCTGGGCCTGGTGGATCTCCTGGTCGCCGTTCGTCGGCATGTTCATCGCTCGTGTGTCCCGCGGCCGGACGGTGCGCCAGTTCCTGACCGCCGTACTCATCGTGCCCACGCTCGTGACGATCGTCTGGATGAGCGCTTTCGGCGGCAACGGTCTCGACCAGGCCGCCGACGGCATCGGCGAGCTGGCCGACGGCATCAGTGATTCGACCCTGGCGCTGTTCCAGATGCTGACGCATCTCCCGTTGACAAGCATCACGTCGTTCCTGGCGATCTGTCTGGTGCTGGTGTTCTTCGTGACATCCTCGGACTCGGGATCCCTGGTGATCGACAGCATTACCTCCGGAGGCAAGACCACCGCGCCGGTGACGCAGCGCGTGTTCTGGGCGACCGCCGAGGGCGTGATCGCCGCCGTGCTGTTGACCGTCGGTGGCAGCGCGGCACTGCAGGCGCTCCAGGCCGGCGCCGTGAGCATGGGCCTGCCGTTTACCTTTGTCCTGCTCGCGATGTGCGTCAGTCTGTCGCGCGGCCTATATCACGAACGCCAACTGCTTCAGTACAACGAAGTCCTGCAGCGGTAACCCGGGGAGAATTTCATGTACAAGAAAATCATGGTTCCGGTGGACCTGGAACATACCGACAAGATCGAGAAGGCGTTGCACGGCGCCGCGGAACTTGCCAAGAGTTACGACGTGCCGGTCTGCTACGTGGCGATCATGGGCAGGGTGCCCAATCGCGTCGCCCCCAGCCCGGAGAAATTCGAGGCGGAGCTGAACATGTTCGCGCGCGAGCAGGCCGCCAAGTACGGCATCGAAACCGAATGCAAGGCGGTGCCCAGCGTGGATGTGCCGGTGGAACTCGACGACAAGCTGCTCGGTGCGGTCGACGAGGTGGGCGCGGACCTGATCGTGATGGCCTCGCACATTCCCGGCATCGCCGACAGGCTGCACCTGATCAGTTCGAACGCCGCCTACATGGTCAAGCACTCGAACGTCTCGATCTTCGTGGTGCGCTGAGCGGTTGCGAGGATTGCCGGTACGGGAGTATCATCTTGACGGCCCACCCGGCTTTGGGCGGGCCGCAAAAAGCGGGCGTCGTATAATGGTATTACCCGAGCTTCCCAAGCTCGTGACGACGGTTCGATTCCGTTCGCCCGCTCCATTCCCTACCGGCAAGGGCCGTTCCGGCTCCAGGGCCGTCGGCTTTGCTTCGCAATAAATCGACCCGTCTGGCTGGGTTTCGAGGCGGCCGATAGCTTGGTGTACTAAGAACGGTCACGCGAGCTTCCCAAGCTCGTGACGACGGTTCGATTCCGTTCGCCCGCTCCATTCCCTACCGGCAAGGGCCGTTCCGGCTCCAGGGCCGTCGGCTTTGCGTCGCAATAAATCGACCCGTCTGGCAGGTTGTTGGTTGTTGGTTGTTGGTTGTTGGTTGTTGGTTTTCTTGTCGGATTTTTCCGACGACTGACCACTGACTTCCGACTACCGGGTTTCGCCTTTCCCTTAACCCAAGCCAACCAGCGAACCAGCGAACCAGCAACCAACAACCAACAACCAACAACCAACAACCAACAACCAACAACCAACAACCAACCAACCCTAATGCGCCAGCGTCAGTCCCTCGGCGAACGCCAGCGCGCTTTCGGTGAGCGCGTGCAGGTCGTAGCCGCCTTCCAGCGATGCGGCGATGCGACCGCCGGCGTGGGTGTCGGCGAGCACCTTCAGCTGGTGTCCGATCCAGAAGAAATCCTCGTCCTTCAGGTTGAGCTGGGCGAGCGGGTCGCGCCAGTGCGCGTCGAAGCCGGCCGAGACCAGGATCAGGTCCGGGGCGAACCGATCTATCGGGTCGAACAGCCTGGCCTGCCAGGCGGTCCGGAATTCGTCGCTGCCCGATCCGGGCGGCAGTCCGGCGTTGAAGATGTTCGACGCGACCTTCTGCGCCGGGTCCCCGGTGCCGGGATACAGCGGCAGCTGGTGGCTGGAGGCGAACAGCACGTCGCGCCGCCCGGCGAATATTGCCTCGGTGCCGTTGCCGTGATGGACGTCGAAGTCGCAGATGGCCACCTTGCGTATGGCCGGATTCGCCAGCGCCTGTTCGGCCGCCGCGGCGATCGAGTTGAACAGGCAGAATCCCATCGCGCGACCGGATTCGGCATGGTGTCCCGGTGGACGGACCACGGCAAACGCCGGGTGCTCGGGTCGTTCGATGCAGCCTTCCACGGCCTGGCACGCCGCGCCGGCGGCAAGGCGCGCGGCCTGAACGCTGCCGACTGCCGCGTGCGTGTCGGCATCCAGCGATATCGTCTCGCGGCGGTCGCGGACCTGCCTGTCGATCCGGTCCAGCTGGTCCACGTAGGCAGGTTGGTGGACCCGCAACAACTGCTCGCGCGTTGCGGCCATGGCGGTAACGGCTTCGAAACGGTCGAGCTGGTTCAGCCCGTCGAGCACGGCCTGCAGGCGCCGGGGTTGCTCGGGATGCCCCGGCACGGGATTGTGCAGGGCGCAGTCGGGGTGCGAGATCAGCAGCAATTCAGTCATGCTCGCAAAATTAACCGTTCCAGATCGCTAAAAAAGCGTAGCGAGCGGGTGGCTGACGGTGGCCGCCGGAGCGCAGAAACCGCAGTGCACACGAAGTGCATGAGGATTTTGAGCACCGCCGGACGCCGTCAGGCGCCCGCGCAGTAGCTTGAAGGAACCTCTGAACAACTCTGCACGGGCGCGACGGCGCCTTTGCGGGAGGCTCCGGCTTGGCTTGGGTGAGCGCGGTTTGGTTGTTCCAAATAAGCGAGTCCAAACAAGGCGGAGGCCCCGCAAAGGCCCGTCCCGTAGGGGTTTCGCCGGAAAAGCCGCACCTCGCGCGTTGCGCCCCTCGGTCGTAGCTATGGCTACTGTCGCTCGGGTCGCACCACACGATCTGCGGCTTTTCCGACTGAAACGCGCTCCGCGCAGCGTTGTTCAGAGGTTCCTTAACGATCTCGGTCATGGTCCCAGAGTATCTCGCCTACCCCCGATGCGCGCGCGATCGTCCGCGCGACGACGAACAGAAGGTCGGACAGCCGGTTGAGGTATCGGATCACCGGCTCGTTGACCTCTTCGTGTCGGACCAGCGCGATCACGCGGCGCTCGGAGCGCCTGCAGACGGTTCGCGCAAGGTGCGCCTGCGCGGCGGCCGTGCTGCCGCCGGGCAGGATGAAATCCTTCAGCGGGGGCAGATCCGCGTTGAGCCGGTCAAGCTCTTTTTCCAGTCGTTCGGTATGGCGGTCGCCGATCATCTCCATCCCCGGGATGCACAGTTCCCCGCCCAGGTCGAACAGGTCGTGCTGCACATCCAGCAGCACCGAACAGAGATTTTCGTCCTTGAGCTGCGCGATCAGCACGCCCAGGGCACTGTTGAGTTCGTCGACCGTGCCGTAGGCTTCCACCCTCAGGCTGTCCTTCTGGGTACGCGAACCGTCGCCAAGCCCGGTGGTGCCGTCGTCGCCGGTACGCGTGTAGATTTTCGAAAGCCTGTTGCCCATGATTCGGTCCTGAACGATAAGACTGGAAAGTGTAGCGAACCGGGGGTGGGATTGTCGCGACGATAGTCGGAAGTCGGAAAAACCTTTCGCCGGCAAGGCCGGCGCCCACACCCGTAGAAGAAGCCTGAGCTGCCGTCAGGCACCCGAATTCGCTACGAGTGTGGGAGCTTGCCCTGCAAGCGATGATTTTCCGGAAACCGGAAACCGGAAACCGAGCGGCCTGTTATGCTTTCAGACTGTTGATTCGAATCCGAAATCCGGTGGTGACCCATGGGCATGAAATCCGCATATCCCTATTACCTGGCCAACAAGGCCGTTTTCGCCAACGAAGAGCTCGAGGTGATCGACAAGCACACCGGTGAGATCGCCACGCGCGTGGCGCAGGCCGACGATTCGGTGGCGGACGAGGCGGTGGCGGCCGCCGAGCGGGCCGCGCCGGCGATGGCCCGCCTGCCTTCCCACCGGCGCCGTGACGTGCTGCACCACTGCGCCGACCGCTTCGAGGAACGCTACGACGAGTTGGCCGAGATCCTGGTCGTCGAGGGCGGCAAGGTGATCAAGGATGCCGAGGGCGAAGTGCAGCGTCTGATCGATACCTTCCGGATTGCCGCAGAAGAGGCGACCCGGATCGGCGGCGAAGTGCTGCCCATGGACATTGCACCGCGTTCCGAGTCGTTCATCGGCATGTGGAAGCGCGTGCCGATCGGCCCGGTCTCGTTCATCACGCCGTTCAACTTCCCGTACAACCTGGTGGCCCACAAGATCGCTCCGGCCATCGCGGCAGGCTGTCCTTTCGTGCTCAAGCCCGCCGAGAAGACGCCGGTGGGCGCGCTGGTGCTGGGAGAAATCCTGGCCGAATGCGACCTGCCCGAAGGCGCGTTTTCGATCCTGCCGGTGCCGCGCGATGCGGCCGAGCGCTTTACCGAGGACGAACGGCTGAAGCTTTTGAGTTTCACAGGCTCCGACAAGGTCGGCTGGATGCTCAAGTCCAAGGCCGGCAAGAAGCCGGTGGTCATGGAGCTGGGCGGCAATGCGGCCTGCCTGGTCGATGCCGACGCCGATATCGACGATGCGGTGGACCGGCTGGTGTTCGGCGGCTTCTACCAGTCAGGCCAGAGCTGCATCTCGGTGCAGCGCGTGCAGATCCACCGCGACGTCTACGACGAGGTCAAGCGCAAGCTGGTCGAGAAGGTGGGCGCGCTCAAGGGCGGCGACCCGCGCGACCCGGACACTTTCATCGGGCCGCTGATCAGCGAGGACGACGCAAAGCGCGTGGTCGACTGGATAGAGGAAGCCGAACAGAAGGGCGCGACCCGCCTGGTCGGCGGCGAACGCGACGGCGCCGTCGTGCGCCCGGCGGTGCTCGAAAACGTGCCGCGCGACTGCCGCATCTACGACCACGAACTGTTCGGCCCGGCCATGGTGATCGAACCGTTCGAGGATTTCGACGACGCGCTGCGGGTGATCAATCGGTCGCGCTACGGGCTTCAGGCGGGCCTGTTCATCCGCGACATCGGCAAGATCCGCAAGGCCTGGGATCTGCTGGAAGTCGGCGGCGTGATTATCAACGACGTGCCGAGCTTCCGCGTCGATCACATGCCCTATGGCGGGGTCAAGGATTCGGGGCTGGGGCGCGAGGGCATCCGCTACGCCATCGAGGACATGACCGAGATCCGGTTGCTGGCGATTCGGGAGCCGTGACGATAACGACGGTTTCCGGAAAGGCGAAATCTGTGGTCGGAAGTCGGAAGTCGGAAGTCGGAAGTCGGAAAACCATTCGCCGGCAAGACCGGCTCCCACACCCGTAGAAGTATCCTGAGCCGCCGTCAGGCACCTGAATCCACTACGGGTGTGGGAGCTTGCCCTGCAAGCGATGATTTTCCGGAAACCGGTAGCTGTAACCTTCTTCCGACCACCGACCACCGGTTTCCCAAACCGGAACGCTTTCCACGCCGCCTCGTTAAACTATAGCCCTGATCGCATTGAAGGCCATACCCGAATGTCGCAGAAAACGCCTCTGTACGACGAACACGTGAAGGCCGGCGCCCGGATGGTGGAATTCGCCGGCTGGCAGTTGCCGATACGCTACGGATCGCTGGTCGAAGAGCACCACGCGGTGCGCAGGCACGCAGGCATGTTCGACGTCTCTCACATGACCGTGGTCGATATCGAGGGCGCCGGTGCGCGCGATGCGCTGCGCCGCCTGCTGGCCAACGACGTCGACAAGATCCGCGAGCCCGGCCAGGCCATCTATGGCTGCATGCTGGACGAGCGCGGCGGCATCATCGACGACCTGATCACCTACCGGCTGGAAGACGACTTCTACCGCATGGTGGTCAACGCCGCAACCCGCGCGGGCGACCTGGAGTGGATCGAACGCCAGTTGGCCGATTTCGACGCGAAGGTGACCGAGCGCGACGACCTGGCGATGATCGCCGTCCAGGGGCCCGAAGCGATAGACCACGTGGTCGAGCTGCTGGGCGCGCCGGACGTGGCCAGCCTCAAGCCGTTCCGCTCGTTGGTGCACGGCGACTGTTTCATCGCGCGCACCGGCTATACCGGCGAGGATGGCTGCGAGATTATCCTGCCCGACCAGGTTGCGGTGGAAACCTGGCGCAAGCTGGTCGAACGCGGCGTGGTGCCGTGCGGCCTGGGCGCGCGCGATTCGCTGAGACTGGAGGCCGGACTGAATCTCTACGGCCAGGACATGGATAGAGACACCACGCCGCTGGAGTCCAACCTGGCCTGGACCGTGGCGTTCGAACCGCCCGATCGAGAGTTCATCGGCCGCGGGGCGCTGGAAAAGCAGAAGTCCGAGGGCGTTTCGCGCAAGCTGGTCGGCCTGGTGCTGGGCACCGGCGGCATCCCGCGCCAGGGCGCGCGCGTGGTGACCGATGCCGGCGACGGCGTGGTCACCAGCGGCGGCTTCAGCCCGACGCTTGAGCGCCCGGTGGCCATGGCCAGGATTCCGCAGGACGCCGGCGACGAAGCGGTCGTGGAGTTGCGAGGGCGCGAGTTGCAGGCCAGGGCGGTCAAGTTGCCTTTCGTCAGGAACGGAAAACCCCGCGAAGGCCTTCCGTCGTTGTGACAGACATCGCGCGCAAACGCTAGAATTCACCCAGCAAACACCGGAACCCGAGTGCGAGGACACACAAAATGAGCAATATCCCGTCTGAACTTCGTTTTGCCGAGACCCACGAATGGGCCGAACTGCTCGAAGACGGCACGGTGCGCGTCGGCGTGAGCGATCATGCCCAGGAGCAGCTCGGCGACCTGGTGTTTGTCGAATTGCCCGAGGAGGGCGAAGAGATCACGCGCGGTGAAGCCTGTGCGGTGGTCGAATCGGTCAAGGCCGCGTCGGATATCTACGCCCCGATCACCGGTGAAGTCGTCAGCGTCAACGAAGCGCTCAACGATTCGCCGGAGACGGTCAACAACGATCCCTACGGCGACGGCTGGCTGTTCACGATAAAGCCGACCGACGAGAACGATCTCGACGAGCTGATGGACGCCGACGCGTACGCCGAGCACACGGACGAGTAAAGCCCGCGTCCGCGGGAGCCAGCGCCGGCCGCGAGCGGGGTAATACAGTCGGCGCCGGAGTCGCCTGCCGCAGTCCGCAACGAATCTTCGTTTGGTCGATGTGGGAGGCGCATCCTGCGCCGATTGGTTTCAGGGAATCGGGGCTGGAAGCCCCTCCCGCAGAAACCGGCATTGGTTGCTTGGGAAACCTCTGAAAAACGTAGCGAGCGGGTGGCTGGCGGTGATCGCCGGCGCGCAGAAACCGCAGTGTACGTGTTTTGTACATGAGGATTACGAGCACCGCCGAGCGCCGTCAGCCGCCCGCGCAGTAGTTTTGCAGTGGTTTCCTAGTATTTCCAGCCCATCTTGCGGTATACGAAGCCCATCAGCCAGGCCGGGCCGACCAGCAGGAACTGGAGATCCTTGAAGAAGCTGGGTTTCTTGCCCTCGATGTTGTGGCCGATGAACTGACCGATCCACGCGGCGATGAATACCACCAGCGCGATCAGCCACAACGGCGTGGCGAAGGTCGCTTCGACCCAGGCGCTGACGGCCAGGCAAAGCGCCAGGAACAGGCCGATGCCGACCGCCAGCTTCGGCGAAAGGGCGATGTACCAGGCCATTGCCAGGAGCGCCATCAGCACGGCCCAGTTCAGCCATTCGGCGGGAGACGGGATCGCCCAGACCAGTGCCGTGACGGTCCATACGATCAGCGGCACGCAGATCCAGTGAATCATCTTGTTGGTCGGATTCCGGTGGCTTTCGCCGTATTCATTCAGCCACGAGTCGGCGCTGCGCATGGGTTGCTCCCGCGTTTGCAATCGATTCGACAAGCTGAGCAGAAATCGCCCGGCCTGTCAACTCGGACGATGCGCGCGCGGGGGCTCGGGGGCGTAAAATACGCGGCATGACTTTTCGATATTTCGGTACCGACGGCATTCGCGGCCGGGTCGGGGAAGGCGCGATTACCGCGGAATTCACGCTGCGGCTCGGCTGGGCCGCCGGCCGGGTGCTTTCCGAGCATCACGGAGGCCGCGCGGCGGTGGTGATCGGCAAGGACACCCGCATTTCGGGTTACATGTTCGAGTCCGCGCTGGAATCAGGTTTGTCGGCCGCCGGCGTGGACGTGATGCTGCTCGGCCCGATGCCCACGCCGGCCATCGCGCACATGACGCGTTCGCTGGGCGCGGCTGCCGGCATCGTGATCTCGGCCTCGCACAATTCGTTCGAGGACAACGGCATCAAGTTCTTTTCGGACGCCGGGCAGAAGCTGCCGGACGAACTGCAGCAGATGATAGAGGCGCGGCTCGATGACTGCCGGCAGAACGGCATGACCCATGTCGCCCCGCACGAACTGGGCAAGGCCAGGCGCATCGACGATGCCACCGGGCGCTACGTCGAATACTGCAAGGGCACGGTCACCTACGGCACCCGTTTCGACGGACTGAAGATCGTGGTCGACTGCGCCAATGGCGCGACATACAGGATTGCACCCGACGTTTTCAGGGAGCTGGGCGCGGAAGTGATCGCGTTGAACCACAAGCCCGACGGGCTGAACATCAACCTGGACTGCGGCTCGACCCATCCCGAAGGCCTTTGCGAAGCGGTGGTGGCTCACGGCGCCGACGTCGGCGTGGCTTTCGACGGCGACGGCGACCGGGTGGTGATGGTCGATCACGAAGGCCGCCTGGTCGACGGCGACCAGATCCTGTTCATACTCGCGACCGCACGCGCCGCGCGGGGGGATCTGAAGGGCGGCGTGGTCGGCACCGTGATGAGCAATTTCGGTCTGGAGGAAGCGTTCGCTCGGCTCGACATCGATTTCCTGCGCGCGCGCGTGGGCGATCGCTACGTGCACGAGCAGCTGGTTCGAAATGACTGGGTGCTCGGCGGCGAAGCGTCGGGACATATCCTGTGCCTGGATCGCGCGACCACCGGCTGCGGCATCGTAAGCGCCCTGCAGGTGCTGGAGGTTCTGGTCCAGAGCGGTCGAACCCTGGCATCCCTGGCGGCCGACATGTTCAAGTATCCGCAGGTGATGATCAACGTCCCTGTCGACGGTACGGTATCCGGAGATATCGAGCGGCGTCCGGCGATCGCCGAAGCAATAAACGACGTCGAACGCCAGCTGGACGGACAGGGCCGGGTAGTGCTCAGACCGTCGGGCACCGAGCCGGTGGTGCGGGTCATGGTCGAAGGACGCGACCAGCCAATGGTTCAGACGCTGGCCGAGGAACTGGCCGGCGTGGTCAAGAATGGAGCAGCTAGCGGCGGGGTAGACCAGTGAACACCGAAGACGCGATTCAGAAGTACGGCATACCGGTACTCGATCTCGAGGACTTCACCGGAAGACGCGATGATTTCACGGCCGCGCTGGGTGAGGCTTATCGAGAGTACGGTTTTGCCGGCATTACCGGCCACGGCCTCGACGACGACCTGGTCGAGAGCGCCTATGCGCGTTTTCGCGAGTTCTTCGCGCTGCCCGAAGAGATCAAGCGCCGCTATCACCAGTCCGGCGGTGGCGGCAAGCGCGGCTATACCGGGTTCGGCGTCGAGCAGGCCAAGGACCACGACGTGCCCGATCTCAAGGAGTTCTGGCACGTCGGTCGCGAGATCGAAGGGGCGAACCCGCATCCCGACATCCTCCTGCCCAACCTGTGGCCCGAGGAAGTCGAAGGATTCCGCGAAGCCTCTCTTGCGCTCTACGGTGCCCTGGACAACCTCGGCCAGCGCATGCTTTCGGCGATCGCGCTCGACCTGGGACTCCCCTCGGACTGGTTTGCCGACCAGGTCAATCGCGGCAACTCGATCCTGCGGCCGATCCACTACCCGCCGATCCGCGACGCGGTGCCGGGCGCGGTGCGCGCCGCGCGGCACGAGGACATCAACCTGATCACGCTGCTGATCGGCTCGCGCGAGCAGGGGCTGGAAGTGCTCAACAAGCGTGGCGAGTGGGTGCCGGTCACGACGCTGCCGGGCACCATCATCGTCAACGTCGGCGACATGCTGCAGCGGCTGACCAATCACGTTTACCAGTCGACCACCCACCAGGTCGTCAATCCGCCCGGCGATGCGGCGTCCAAGCCGCGCTATTCGATTCCGTTCTTCCTGCACCCGAACCCGGATTTCGTCATCGAAACCCTGCCGCAGTGCATTACGCAAGACAATCCGAATCGTTATCCCGAGCCGATTTCGTCGGACGATTATCTGCAGGAGAGAATCCGGGAGATCAATCTCGCTTGAAGCGCGGTTCGCGCTTCAAGCGGTTTTAGGTTTTAGGTTTTAGGTTTTAAGTTGTTGGTTGTTGGTTGTTGGTTGTTGGTTGTTGGTGTTAGGTGTCAGGTTTTGCCTTAACACCTAAAACCTAACACTTAAAACTTAAAACCTGAAACTTCGAATTACTCGATTACCCCGAGTTTCTTCCCGATCCGCGTGAACGCATCGACCGCGCGCTCGAGGTGTTCGCGTTCGTGCGCGGCGGAGATCTGCAGACGAATGCGCGCTTCGCCCTTGGGCACTACGGGATAGAAGAAGCCGATCACGTAGATGCCTTCCTCGAGAAGCGCATCGGCCATCTTCTGCGCCAGCGGCGCGTCGTAGAGCATCACCGGCACGATCGGATGTTCGCCCGGCTTTATGTCGAAGCCGGCGTCCGTCATGGCCTTGCGGAAGAATTTCTTGTTCTCGGCCAGCTTGTCCCTGAGCGCCGTGGACTCGTTGAGAATCTCGAAGACCTTGATGCTGGCCGCCACCAGTGGTGGCGCCAGCGAATTCGAGAACAGGTAGGGACGCGAGCGCTGGCGCAGGATGTCGACGACTTCCTGCCGGGCCACGGTGAAGCCGCCCATGCCGCCGCCCAGGGCCTTGCCCAGCGTCGAGGTGATGATGTCGACCTTCTCGAGCACGCCGTGGTGTTCGGGCGAGCCGCGGCCGGTGGGCCCGAAGAAGCCGGTGGCGTGGCAGTCGTCGACCATGACCAGCGCGTCGTACTTCTCGGCCAGCTGCGTGATCTCGTCGAGCTTCGCGACGGTGCCGTCCATGGAGAACACGCCGTCTGTGGCGATCAGCCGCGTGCGCTTGTCCTGCGTCTTCTTCAGCGCCTCTTCCAGCGCGTTCATGTCGGAGTTCGGATAACGATGCCGCTCGGCCTTGCACAGTCGAATGCCGTCGATGATGGAGGCGTGATTGAGCGCGTCGGAAATGATCGCGTCTTCCGGCCCCAGCAGCGGTTCGAACAGGCCGCCGTTGGCGTCGAAGCAGGCCGCATAGAGGATGCTGTCTTCCTTGCCGTGGAAATCGGCGATGACCTTCTCGAGCTGCTTGTGCAGGTCCTGCGTGCCGCAGATGAAGCGCACCGAGGCCATGCCGAAGCCGTGATCGTCGAGCGCGCGCTTGGCCGCATCGATGATCTCGGCGTTGTCGGCCAGGCCGAGGTAGTTGTTGGCGCAGAAGTTCAGCACCTCGCCGCGCTCGGCGGTCTGGATGGCCACGCGCTGCGGCGTGGTGATCTGGCGCTCACGTTTGTACAAGCCGGCCGATTCGATTTCGGCGAGTTCGGATTTCAGTCGGTCATATGTTGCGGGGTCGGTCATGGAATCTCCGTTGCTATCGTTCTATCCGGTCGACGGCTGAATCGGGTATTGAGTTTTAGGTGTTAAGTGCTAAGTGTTAGGTTTTAAGTTAACACCTGAAACCTGAGACCGGAGCGTCAAGCGACCTCGCCCGTCCAGTCGCAGACGACTTTGCCGCACTGGCCGTTGGCCATCAGCTCGAAGCCGGTTTCGAAGTCGTCGATCGGGATCTGGTGCGTCAGCACCTTGTGCAGCGGGAAGCCGGTGAGCACCATCTGGGTCATCTTGTACCAGGTCTCGTACATGCGCCGGCCGTAGATGCCGTGCATTTCAAGGCCCTTGAAGATCACGTTGTCCCAGTCGATTGCGGTATCGGACGGCAGGAGACCGAGCAGCGCGATCTTTCCGCCGTTGTACATGGCCTTGAGCATGTCGTTGAAGGCGCGCGGATTGCCCGACATTTCCATCCCGATGTCGAAGCCGTCGATGTCGAGTTCTTCGAGTATGTCCAGGAGGTTTTCGTTCCTGACGTTGATGGTGCGCGTCGCGCCCATTTCCTTGGCCAGGTTCAACCGGTAGTCGTTCAGGTCGCTGATCACGATATGGCGGGCGCCGACGTGCTTGGCGATGCCGGCGGCGATGATGCCGATGGGGCCGGCGCCGGTGATCAGCACGTCTTCGCCGACCAGGTCGAACTGCAGCGCGCAGTGCGCCGCGTTGCCGAACGGGTCGAAGAATGCGGCGACCTCGCTGGGAATTTCATCGGGGATGGGCCAGAGGTTGGTGGCAGGCACCACCACGTATTCTGCGAAGCCGCCGTCGCGATTGACCCCGATGCCGACGGTGTGCGGGCATAGGTGAGGCTTGCCGGCGCGACAATTGCGGCAGACGCCGCACACGATGTGGCCCTCGGCCGAGACCCGCTGGCCCTCGGCGTAGCCCTTGACGCCCAGACCAATTTCGACGATGCGTCCGACGAACTCGTGGCCGAGCACCAGCGGCGGCTTGATGGTCCTGGCGGCCCAGGCGTCCCACTGGTAGATGTGCAGGTCGGTGCCGCAGATCGCGGTCTTCTCGAGCTTCACCAGGACCTCGCCGGGACCGGGCGACGGCACCGCGACCTCGCGCAGTACCAGGCCGGGTGCGGCTTCGGGCTTGACCAGCGCGCGCATTTGACGGGTCATGGGTGCCACCTCGATTCGAAAGGGGTGCAATTATAAATCTTCGCCTCATGCGCCGCCGAGGCGTGGCGTGAGGCGTTCAGCGTTAGGTATTCGACATCACCCGCGCCAGCGCCGGGAGCCAGGTGGCGCCGGGGCCGGCGAGATGCCACTCGGCGATGCGGGAAATCCCGGTGGTTTCGGGATTGATGCCGAGCACCCGCGCGCCGGATTCGCGGGCAACGAACGGCAGGCTGGCGGCCGGCTGCACGGCGCCGGCGGTGCCGGCCACGATCATCAGGTCGCATTCGCCCGCGGCCGAAAATGCGGCGTCAAGCGTGGCCTCTGGTAGCGCCTCGCCGAACCACACGACGTCCGGCCGAGCCAGGCCCTGCGCGTGGTGGGGCGAGGGCGGGGGGCGAGCGTCGGCGTGGCGGGCGAGCCAGTCGGGCTCGATGAGTTTTCGCGTCTTCGAACAGACGCTGCGCTGGATATTGCCGTGCAGCTCCAGCACCCCCTCGGAGCCGGCCAGCTGGTGGAAGCCGTCGACGTTCTGGGTGACCAGCACGAAACCGTCGAAGTGCTGCGCCATCTCCGCCAGCGCGAAGTGACCGGCGTTGGGGTTCGATTCGGCGATCAACTTCCGTCGCCACTGGTACCAGTCCCAGACCAGCCCCGGATCGGCGTCGAAGCCTTCCGGAGAGGCCAGCTGCATCGGATCGTGCTTCGCCCAGAGCCCGGTCTGCGCGTCGCGGAACGTCGGAATCCCCGACTCGGCCGAAACCCCGGCGCCGGTGAGCACCGCAACCCGCGATGCCGAGCGCAGGCAGCCGACCAGGTCGGAAGGGAGGTCGTCGTGGTTCATTGGAACTCGCATGCGTCGGGTTCGGTTCATTATCGCGGCAGCGGCGGGCGATTTTCAGCGCGGAGGTATCGAGCGCACGGTTTCCGGGTTCCGGTTTCGGGTTTCCGGAATGGCGTAATCAGTGGTCGGAGGTCGGGGATCGGGGATCGGGCAAAACTCTTCGCCGGCAAGGCCGGCTCCCACACCTGTAGCCGGGAATTCGGCGGTCATCGGATTCGAGCCCGCTACGAGTGTGGGAGATTCTATGTCGCGATGCAACCCTCCTCACGGATTTTCGGTTGATATTCAGTTTGGTTCTTGAGCAGGGCGAATGCCACCCGCGCCAGC
>PBLG01000036.1 GCA_002722315.1 Lysobacterales bacterium
CGGTTCAAGGCAGCAATCTACTTCCACTTGGGCGGTCTCGATCTCTACCCGGCGGCGGTGCGGAAATGAACGCTACCCACACGATTCAGTGAAGAGCCTAAAACTTTTTGGGGTGTCGAGACGGTTTGGGATTGCTAGTGCTTATGGCTTCTTGATTTTGATCAAATCTAAGACCTTTGAACAAGAAATGGCCTGCACGTGGCGGGTCTGTTGCCAATCTGCGTCGGTTCACGGGCCGCGATGGCAACACCTGGACGAACCCGGCTGGCGTGGTCTTCGTCGGCAACGTGCCCGGACTTCCCGAGAGCGCATCGTCAGTGTGCCTACGCCCAAGATCGCGGACAATCGGACAAATACCAGAATCAGCGTACGGCTATCGGAAGTTTGGTGTCGGAGTTTTCCGATGCCGCCCGGCTTCAACGCTCCACCGATAGATAGGTGGATCGAGTCCCAGGACCGGTTTCGAAAGGTTTCCACGTGTGTGAGTACTGCCCGAATTTCCTGTCCAAAGCCCCGGCGACAGAGTGCCAGACCCGCCTCTCGGCGACGCATATTGGAGGTGTTCGACTTCAACCTTCAGCCGAACATCGACCGCAAGACGATAGGCGAGCTGACCTCGTGGTCATTCGTTCAGCGCGGCGAGGACGTCATATTCCCCGGCCGCCGAACACCAGCAGTTAAGTTGTACTTTAGCGATCCCGGTCATTCAATTGTTTCGAGGTCGTAGTTGCCCTTACGTATATAGGGATCAGAGAACAAGGGATTAATAGTCACAGCATTGAGCTGCTCGAAGAAAGATGGTGGTGCATTCCTCTTGACCGTTATGCTGCAGCTTGGTTTTTCGGGTCCGTCCATGTAAGACTTGGAAAGACTGCCCCGCATCGACAAACCAAGCACAGTGACGCCGAGCTTTTTGCCGTAATATTCGTCGGGCGGACAATCTACGAATCTGAGGACCAATTCAATGGAAGGGGGGGTCTGTTTAGCTATGAGCACTTTCTCGATCCCCGCCTCTAAGAACGCTTGGTAAAGGCGTTCTTTGGCTGGATCAGTATCGAGCTGCTCGACGAGTGCATAGGCTTCATTTGACAAATCGCCTTCCTCAACAAAAGGCATTAGCTTTTCATGGAAGTCCTGCGGAAAATCCTTTTTTATTCCAATCACGCAAAGAACTTCGATCATGCAGGTCATCCGCCCCTCGACAACTTGATCTAGAATCTTGACCTTAACGATACGCTCCCCATCAAACGTAGGGCCGCTCCCCTCCCCCGTTTTTGTATTCACGTCATCAGAAAAGAAGATTCTGAAGCTCAGAGTATCCGGGCCGAAGGAGTCCTGCTCGTATGGCGGGATAGAATTGCGGTCGTCGACGGACGCAAACTTATTCCTTGAAGCAATCATCTCCCTCACCTGGCGATCCTCTGCGGCGCGAAGCATTTGTTCTGTTGCCGCACGAATGCTCGCGTTCTTTTTGTCCACCTTCCTTTGCCACTCCCTTTGTTCCCTCTCCGCCTCCCTTAATTTTGCCAGCTCTCGCGCTTTATTTTCTGATTCCTCCCGCAGGATGGCATCAAGTTTCTCTGAGTAATGTTTTTCGTTCTTCACAAGCTCCTTACAAAGCCCGTAACTTAAAGCTACCCGTATATCATCGTCAGAGCCGAGAAATGGAACAGCGCCAATCGCTTGCCTCGCTGCATTCAGCTCCTTTATTCTATACGAGGATTGAAAGGCGTTAGATTCGCTAATAATATTGCACGTAACAGATGCAATATCGTCTATTTCCCGTTCAGAAGGGCCGCAGCCGCTTAGGAGCAAGGCGATCAATATCAAGAGGTTTCGAGACATCGGGCGTTCCTTACAAGTTTAATCAGCCCGCGCAACGTTTGCGTAGACCGGACCGAGGTTGCCGGTGATTGCCGGTGATTTATGCGTTTACGTTGGTAGAGGCCACGCTGCAGTCATAATTGCAGTACAGAAAGAGCTTTTTCAGCATTGCCGCCTTGGTTTTTTAGAAGGCCGCCACATAATGGGTTCATCCTAGTTTTTTGCATATTTTTCAGCTGCCCATTTTTCGGCTTATGCCACTGCCATTGAATGGTTTTGGCCATCACCCGTGCAAAACATACTGAGCATAAGTGCTTTGTCAATTGATTCTCGTCAAATCTGCAGAAATACGTCCCTACGAATAACGATGCGGGCAGCTGCCCAGTGCCCTCGGTTCTATGGTCAAGCCTAGGCGATTTCGTCCTGAGCCTCAAATCTGTGAAACGACGCCGAAAATCAGGAAACGTGCCACTGCTGCGGATGTGCCCGATCGAAGCGACGGAGCCGCTCCATGGGCTGCCCTGTGCCGGTCTGCGTCGGTTCACGGGCCGCGATGGCAACACCTGGACACCTGGACGAACCCGGCTGGCGTGCTCTCCGTCGGCTTGCGCCTGACTTGCCGAGCATGCGCAGTCATTCTCGCGTCGGGCGACTCTCCGGGCTATAGGCAAACTTCCCGGAACTCGGTAGGAAATTCGGCGGGAAGGAGTAGGAATTTTCCTACATAGGCCCGCCTCAGATCTTGCGCTACTGCCTACATAGTGCCTACACGAGATTTTGGAGAGCCTAGAGCGAGGTGACTTCGCGCGCTCTAAGTAACTGTTTTTATTATGGTGCCGGGGGCGGGAATCGAACCCGCACTCTGTTTCCAGAACCGGATTTTGAGTCCGGCGCGTCTACCAGTTCCGCCACCCCGGCAGGAGTGGATCAAGCTGTGGGGGCATTTTCGCCTGTCGCCGAGCCGCTGTAAAGCTCGGGGCTTGATTCAGGCGGCATCGAGCTGCAGTTCGCAGCGTTCCTTGATGTGCCAGTCGTCCGAAATCGGGCGAAACAGGGCGCAGCTGTTCATTTCCCCGCTGTAGATGTGGATCGTGACCGCCGATTCGTTCGCGCGCGGATTGCGGATCGTATGGTGCTCGTGCGGCGGAATCAGGCTTCCGGCGCTGCCGATCCCGGCGCGCATCGTGGTACGTGGCTCGAGCTTGTAGCGGTCGCCCTGGACTTCGGTCAGTTCGTACTGGGTGACTTCGATCTGCCCGTTCCAGACGGCCTCGACGCACCACATGCCGGAATGGTCGTGCACCGGCGTGCCCTGTCCGGGCCCCCAGGTCATCGCCATGATGGTGTAGCCGCGAGCCTGGTCCTTGTGGATCAGGCGCCTGGCGTAGTGGTCGCCGGGGCAGTCATAGACGCATTCGGGCAGGTCGAGCTTGTGTTCGTCCATCATCGCGCACAGCACGTCGCGTACGCATTGCGTGGTCTTCTTGGCGCAGTCGCCGTCGACCACGGCGTCGATGCGCCGGATCAGCTCCTGTTTGCCTTCGAATTCCAGGGTCATTGCAGTCTCCGCGAGTTCATTTCAGCCATTTCGCAATCGGCGGGCCGAATCGCTCGAAGTCTACCAGAAATGCATCGTGCCCCTGGCTGGAGGGCAGCGCCTCGTAGGTCACGTCTGCCTCGACGGCTTCCAGAGACGCGGCCAGTTCCTGCTGCTGCCAGAGCGGAAACAGGATGTCGGATTCGACGCCGATGACCAGCGCATTGCCGGAGAAACTGCGGCGGAACAGGGCGCGCAGTCCGGCATCCGAGTCGCAGGCGTCGAACACGTCCATTGCGCGCGACAGGTACAGGTAGCAGCACGGGTCGAACTGGCCGACGAATTTCCGCGCATGGGTCTCGAGATAGGATTCGACCTCGAAACGCATGCCGAACAGCGTGGCCGGAAAATAGTCCTGGTGCTTTCTGCCGAAACGTTCCTGCCATTCGGACGCCGAGCGGTAGGAGATCATGCCCAGCTTGCGTGCGATCCGCATGCCGACTTCCGGCCAGTCGTCTTCGGTATAGGTGCCGTCGCGGAAGTTCCTGTCGGTGACGATGGCCTCGCGCTGCAGCGAGCGGATGGCGATGGCGAACGGCGTGGCCGAGCACGCCGTGGAGATCAGCGCAAGTCGATCGGTGGAATTGGGAAAATGCTTTATCCAGGCCAGCGCCGTCAGTCCGCCCATGGAAGGCCCGACGACGGCGTGCAGGTGCTCAATTTCCAGATGCTCCACGACAAGCTGGGTGGCGCGTGCGACGTCGTCGATCGTCAGCTCGGGAAACTTCAGCCGCCACGGCTGACCGGTCGCCGGATTGATGCTGGCCGGGCCGGTCGAGCCCTTGCAGGATCCCAGCGAGTTGACGCACAGGACGAAGTGCCGGTCGGTGTCGATGGGCTTGCCGGGTCCCACCATGGCTTCCCACCAGCCGGGCTCCGGATCGCGCACGGACGATGCGGCGTGTGCGCCGGGCGACAACCCCGTGAACAGCAGCACCGCGTTTGACTTGTCCGCGTTGAGCGTGCCCCAGCTTTCCCAGGCCAGTTGGACGCCCGGGAGGCTCGATCCGCGATACAGCGGAAATCGCTCGCGGTGAATGTAATAGTTGGTCGAAGGTCCCATCGTTGCAATGATAACGCCGGATGCAAGTCGGGGCACGAGCCGGGATTCAAATAGGCGCCCTTGTTGGTGCGGCCCATAAAAAAGGCCGGGGCGAACCCCGGCCGAAGCTGTTGGAGAGTTTTACAGGATACCGTCGGTCGGCTAGAACCTGAAACCGATCTGGGTGCTGTACACGAACGGGTCGATCTCGGTTTCGAGCCGGCTGAAGAACAACTGTTCGTTCCCGGCAGGATCGAAAGTGGAAGTCCTCAGGCTGGCGTCCACATCGATCATGATGTAGCGTACGTTGATGTTCCAGAACCATTTTTCATTGAGGTCGACATCCAGGCCGGCCTGGAACGCGGCGCCGAACGATTCGTCGATGCTCAGGTTCGTGCTGCCGCCCGAGAAGCTGGTGCCCAGCGCGCCGTTGGCCGTGGCAACGACGCCGTCGTGCAGGCCGGGGTTCGTCGCGTCATCGAAGAACAGCGTGTAGTTGAGGCCGGCACCGACATAGGGACGGAACTTCTGGCCCGGGCTGAAGTGATACTGCAGGCTCAGGGTCGGCGGCAGGTGCTTGGTTTCGCCGATCTTGCCCAGCGGCGCCAGCGCGCCGGCGCCGTCGATATCGTGAGTGAACGGCGTCGATGCGAGCAACTCGATGCCCCAGTTCGGCGACAGGAAGTAGGTCAGGTCGAATACGACGCCGAGTTGACCGTCGACATCTATGTTGAACGTATCCAGCGGCATTCCGGCAAAAACAAGATCATCGTTGCCGGTGTCGGGCGCGACATAGCCCAGGCCGAAACGGAGTTGCCAGTCGCCTGCTTCCTGGGCAACTGCGGGCATGGCTGCCACGACCGAAACGACGGCGGCGGCAAGCAGATTACGGGTGAATACGGTTTTCATTTTGCGTGGCTCCTTGATAGGCCGACATTGCTGGTTAACATGCTATCCATCCGGTCGCTCAGGAGAGTTGACCGGCGTCAAAAAGCGGGTTCATTTCTGATCGAACCCGATCCCATAAAGTGGCGAATATACGAAGCTGTGCGTGATGCAAATGACAACGCTTACGATTATCACTGGCGATCAACTGAGCCCGGGTCTTTCCGCGTTGAAGGCCATGGAGCGCGGCAAGGACCACGTGCTTATGGCCGAGCTCTGCGACGAGGTGCGGTACGTTCGCCATCACCTCAAAAAGATCGTGCTGATCTTTTCGGCCATGCGGCATTTCGCCGAGGAACTGCAGGCGGCCGGCCACTGCGTTCACTATCACCGCTTCGATCCGGATGCTTCCATCAGGTCGTTTTCCGACGCCGTCGCAGCGCACTGCCAGCGACACGCGATCGACGAGGTCGTCGTCACCCGGCCCGGCGAATGGCGCGTCTTCGACGAGTTCAACAAGCTCGAGAAATCACTGGGCATTCCGGTGCGCATGCTCGAGGACGACCGCTTCGTCTCGACCCCGGGTGAATTTGCCGACTGGGCCGAGGGTCGCAAGAGCCTGCGCATGGAGTTCTTCTACCGCCTGATGCGCAAGCGGACGGGATTGCTGATGGACCAGCAGGGCGAGCCCGAAGGCGGCCAGTGGAATTTCGACGCGGACAATCGCAGGAAATGGAAGGGCAGTCCGGAAAGCGCCAGTCCCATGAGCTTCGTGCCCGACGACATCACGCGCGAGGTGATCGCGCTGGTGTCGTCGAGCATCGACGGCTTCGGCGAGCTCGACGGTTTCGACTTCGGCGTGACGCGCGCGCAGGCCAGGCGCGCACTGGCGCACTTCGTCAGAACCGGGCTGGCGTGGTTCGGCGACTACCAGGACGCGCTCCCCGACGACGAGGACTACCGTTTCCACAGCCGTCTGTCGGCCTACCTCAATATCGGCCTGCTGGATCCGCTCGAGGTCTGCGAGGCGGTGGAGGGCGCCTGGCGCTCCGGCGAAGTGCCGCTGAACGCAGCCGAAGGCTACATACGCCAGATCATCGGCTGGCGCGAGTTCGTTCGCGGCATCTACTGGTTGAAGATGCCGGACTATGCCGACGGCAATCATCTTGCCGGCGACCAGCCCCTGCCGGCGTGGTACTGGACAGGCGAGACCGGAATGCGCTGCCTGGAGCGCGCGATCGGCAACACGCGCCGCAATGCCTATGCCCACCATATCCAGAGGCTGATGGTGACGGGAAATTTCGCCCTGTTGCTGGGCGTCCGCCCGCGGGAGGTCTGCGAGTGGTACCTCGCGGTGTACGCCGACGCCTACGAATGGGTGGAATTGCCGAACACGCTGGGCATGGTGATGTTCGGCGACGGCGGGCTGCTGGCGTCAAAGCCGTACGCGGCCAGCGGCAAGTACATCCAGCGGATGGGCGACCACTGCGCGAACTGCAAGTACAACGTTGCCGAGCGAACCGCCGACGACGCCTGCCCGTTCAATGCGCTGTATTGGGATTTCCTGATGCGCAACGAAAAAAAGCTGGGCGGCAACCCGCGGATGCGCATGATGTATCGGAACGTCGAAAGGCTCGAGCCTGCCGAAAAGGCGGCGATCACGAAACGCGCCAACTGGATCAGGGAGAATGTCGAGGTACTCTAGGTCGGAAATCGGAAAAATCTTTCGCCGGCAAGGCCGGCTCCCACACCCGTAGAAGAGTCACGAGCCCTCCGTCAGGCGCCTGAATTCACTACGGGTGTGGGAGCTTGCCCTGCAAGCGATGGTTTTCCGGAAACCGGAAGCTGCAACCTTCTATCGACCACCGACCACGGACTCCCGGAATCTTTCGATGCTCAGAAGTTCTCGAGCTGCGTGGTGCCGATGCCGCGGTCCGGCAGCAGGACCGGGATGCCGTCGTCGACGATGTATACGACTTTGGCGTCCCGGGTGACCAGCGCCTCGGAGATGGGCTTGTCGACCGTGCTGCCGTCTACGAACAGCAGCTCGCCGCGGCCGATGACATCGTTGAGCTTCTTGACTCGCGCTTTTTCCAGCGGCCGGAGCGGTTCGTGGCTGACCGGGCAGCACAGGATGTCGAGCAGGGATTCGGGAATCGTCATGGGTGAGATTCTAACCCGAACATTTCATGAATTCACGTGATGATCGCGCAGGATATTGCCCGCAGGTGGAATTTTCCGAGGGAGCGTCGTATCCAGGAATACGACCGACTGAGTAAAACTCCACCTGCGGGCAATAGACAAGCGAGGGCGCGTGCAATTTCATGGAATGTTCGGGTAGACGTGCCCGCGACCGGTTCTGCTACCATTGATTGCCTGGTAATCGACAAGGTTTGTGCTCATGCCGGGCAATCCACGGGTCGGCATCGTCATGGGGTCCAAAAGCGACTGGCCGACGATGTGCAAGGCTGCAGAAGTGCTCGACGAGCTCGAGATTCCCTACGAGACCGAAGTCGTCTCCGCGCATCGCACGCCGGAGAAGATGCTCGACTACGCCCGCTCGGCAAGCAAGCGCGGCCTGGCGCTGATCATTGCCGGCGCCGGCGGCGCGGCGCACCTGCCGGGCATGCTTGCCGCGGCCACCGAGCTGCCGGTGCTGGGCGTTCCGGTCAAGAGCCGCGCGCTCAACGGACTCGATTCGCTGCTGTCGATCGTTCAGATGCCCCGCGGCGTGCCGGTGGCCACGCTCGCGATCGGCGATTCCGGCGCCGCCAACGCGGGCCTGCTGGCGGCCTCCATCCTGGGCATATCCGATCCCCAGCTGGCCGAGCGCTACCGGGCCTGGCGCGCGCGCCAGACCGAACAGGTGCTGGCCGAGCCCGACCCACGCCAGGACATGCACCAGGATCCGCGCCAGGCATGAAAGTCGGCATCCTCGGGGGCGGTCAGCTCGCGCGCATGCTGGTCGAGGCCGGTACGCCGCTGGGTCTGGACTTCACCATCGTCGATCCCAAGGCCGATGCCTGTGCGGCCGGCATGGGTCGGTTCATCCACGCCGATTACACCGATCCCGATGCGCTGGACTGTCTTGCGGCCTGCGACCGGGTGACCTGCGATTTCGAGAACGTGCCGGCCGATGCGCTGGCCGTGATCGACGATCGCGTCGCGGTTCGGCCGTCGGCCGCGGCGCTCGCCGCGGCCCAGGATCGTTTGTCCGAGAAAGATCGCTTCACCCGGCTGGGCATGGAAACCCCTGGGTATGCCGAGGTGAACTCGCGCACCGATCTGCAGGCCGCGGTCGAAGCGCTGGGACTCCCGGCAGTGGTCAAGACGCGCCGGATGGGATACGACGGCAAGGGCCAGATGGTGCTGCGCGATGCCGAGGATCTCGAGCTGGCATGGCGGAAGCTGGGCGAATACCCGCTGATCGTCGAGCAATGGGTGGCGTTCGACCACGAGTGTTCGATCACCGCGGTGCGTTCCGGCGACGGAGAACTGCGCTGCTGGCCGGTCAGCCGCACCTGGCACCGCGACGGCATCCTGCGCCTGGCCGCCTCGCTGTCGGTTGCCGAGAGCCGTCAGCGTGCCGCGGAGAGGCTGATCAGGACGCTGGCCGAAGACCTGGACTATGTCGGTTGCCTGACGCTGGAACTGTTTGCCGTGGGCGATCGGCTGCTGGCCAACGAGTTCGCCCCGAGGGTGCACAACTCGGCGCACTGGACGATCGAGGGCGCGGTGTGCTCGCAGTTCGAGAATCACCTGAGGGCCGTATGCGGCCTGCCGTTGGGCGCGACCGAGGCCCGGGGCGCGTCGGTGATGGTGAACTTCATCGGCCGTATGCCGGCCCCGTGCCCGTGGCTGGAACTGCCGGACCTGCACTGGCACGACTACGGCAAGTCGGCGCGCGAGGGGCGCAAGGTGGGGCATGCGACGCTGTGTGCACCGGATGCCGAGGCGTTGAAATCGATGCTGCCGAGACTCGACGGTCTGCTGGACTCCGATCTTCTGCGCGAACTGGATTCGGCGCTGGGCGCGACCTGAGCGCACGCGGATCAGAGCGATTGGCCTGCGGCCCCGGATGCGCGCTTCGCGCTTATCCGGGCTACAAAACCGCAAGCCCGAATCAAGCCCCGGCGTCGATCGCCTCGGCTACCGTGTCGGCGATCCTGCGCGCCTGTTCGTCGCTGATGATCAGCGGGGGCAGCAGGCGCACCACGCGCTCGTGGGTGACGTTGACCAGCACGCCGGCATCCAGCGCATATTGGCGGACGTCGGCCGCGTCGTCGACCAGTTCCACCCCGATCATCAATCCGCGTCCGCGGATTTCGACGACCCGCTTGCTGCCTTCGAGTCTGTCGCGCAGTCGATCGCGCAGCCGCTGCCCCTGCCGTTCGGCCCGCTCGCAGATATCCAGCTCGCGCATGCGCTCGATGACTGTGAGCGCCACCCGGCAGGCCAGCGGGCTGCCGCCGAAGGTGGTGCCGTGGCTGCCGGGCGTCAGCACGTTGGCCGCGGCGCCGCGCGCCACGCAGGCGGCCACCGGGACGCCGTTGCCCAGCGCCTTGGCCACCGTGATGACGTCGGGCAGGCTTTCGGCTTCGTGCTGGTGTGCGAACCAGCGTCCGGTGCGTCCCATGCCGGCCTGTATTTCGTCGAGCATCAGCAGGACGCCGTGCCTGTCGCAGGCCTTGCGCAACGCGGTGAGATAACCGTCCGGCGGGATGCGAACGCCGCCTTCGCCCTGAATGGGTTCAAGCATGACCGCGACGATGCTCGAATCGGCTTCGAGTGCGCGCGCGGCGGCATCGGCGTCGCCGAACGGCACGCGGTGGAAGCCGTCGACCAGCGGCGTGAACCCGAGCTGCAGCTTGCCCGGCGCCGAAGCGCTGATGGCAGCCAGCGTGCGGCCGTGGAAAGCCCCCTCGACGACCAGGATTCTGGGGGTTTCGATGTTTCGCGAATGACCGTGCTTGCGCGCGATCTTGAAAGCGCATTCGACCGCCTCGGCGCCGGTATTGGTGATGAATGCACGGTCCATTCCGGAAAGCTCGCACAGCGCCTCGGCCAGGCGCTCCTGTAGCCGGATATGGCCGAGATTGGCGGTATGAATGAGGGTGCGCGCCTGGTCGCAGATCGCCTCGGCCAGCACCGGGTCGGAATGGCCCAGGCTGCAGACCGCGATGCCGCTGATGGCATCCAGGTAGCGCGTGCCGTGTTCGTCGAACAGCCACGCACCCTCGCCACGCTCGAAAGCCACCGGCATCCGGGCGTAGGTATTCATCAGGTAGGAATCGGTCATGCGCCTATGATACGAAAAGCCCGCGCGGTGCGCGGGCAGGACCAATACGTTTGTGGGTAAAAATCGCTGAGAAGCGTCAAGAGCGGCTTTCTGGCGGTGGCCGCCGGAGCGCAGAATCCGGAGTGTACACGCTGGTACATGAGGAATTCGAGCACCGCCGGACGCCGCCAGACAGCCGCGCAATAGCTTCTCGGCTATTTTTTCATCTGCTTGGCGACGAAGTCCCAGTTCACCAGGTGCCAGAACGCCTCCAGGTACTTCGGACGGGCGTTGCGGTAGTCGATGTAGTAGGCGTGTTCCCAGACGTCGCAGGTCAGCAGCGGCGTCGCGTCCCCGGTCAGCGGGGTTTCGGCGTCGTCGGTGTTGACCAGCGCCAGCGAACCGTCCCGGTTCTGCACCAGCCATGTCCAGCCGGAACCGAAGTTGCCCACGGCGCTGTCGTTGAACTTCTGCTTGAAGTTGTCGAACGAGCCGAAATCACGATTGATCGCATCGGCCAGCGCGCCGTCGGGCTCGCCGCCGCCGCTGGGGCTCATGCAGTTCCAGTAAAAGGTGTGGTTCCAGACCTGTGCGGCGTTGTTGAACAGCCCGCCGGTCGCACTCCGGATGATTTCCTCCAGGGACTTGTCGGCATCGTCGGTGCCCTCGACAAGGCCGTTGAGCTTGTCGACGTAGGTCTTGTGATGCTTGCCGTAGTGGTATTCGAGGGTTTCCTCGGAAATATGCGGCTCGAGCGCATTTTTCGGATAGGGGAGATCGGGAAGCGTAAACGACATTGGCGTGCTCCTTGGCTGGTTTGAATGAGGGTTGTAGTCAGACATGGTACCGTAGCGCGTGTATTCAAGAGGAAAGCGCCTCCCAGATGCCCCAGTCCGATCCGCACGCCGCCGCGACCGGCGATTCCGGGCTCGACCTGATCGAATTGCGCATTTTCGAAAGCCGCGCGGCGGCGATTTGCGAAACCATGGGCGCGGTACTCCGGCGCAGCGCCTTTTCCCCAAACATCCGCGACCGGCTCGATTTTTCCTGTGCCCTGTTCAGCGCCGATGGCCGGCTGCTGAGCCAGGCCACCCATATTCCCGTGCACCTGGGGTCCATGGCCTGGGCCATGCGCGACCTGGTCGACAAGCACGAGTGGCGGCCCGGGTCGCGACTGATGCTCAACGATCCTTACGCCGGCGGCACCCACCTGCCCGACGTGACCGTGATCGCCCCGGTATTCGATTCCGGCGACTGCGTCGGTTTCGTCGCCAACCGGGCGCATCACGCCGATATCGGCAGCGCGACGCCCGGCTCCATGCCGCTGAGCCGATCGCTGGAAGAAGAGGGCGTCCTGATCAGCCCGCAGTGGCTTTATCGCGACGGCAGCCTGGACCAAGACGCCCTGGACGGGATCTGTCGCCGGATGCGCAATCCCGATCTTTCGGCCGGCGACTTCCAGGCCCAGGTGGCGGCGTCGGCCTTCGGCGAAAAGGCCTTCGGTGCGCTGGTCGAGGAACTTGGGCGGGAAAGGCTGGCCGAGTTTTCCCAGGCCCTCAACGACTATGCGGCGCGCCTGGCTTCGGCCAGCATTTCCGACCTGCCCGAAGGCTGCTGGCAGGCTGTCGACCGGATGGACTGCGACGGCGCGGGTGGCCCGGGGCCGTCGATCCGCGTCGCGCTTCGGGTACAGGCCGGACGAATCGAGGTTGATTTCGACGGCACCGACGACCAGGTGGCGGGCAACCTGAACTGCCCGATGAGCGTGACCGCCGCGGCCGTCTACTACGCGCTGCGCTGTCTTCTGCCCGCCGAAACCCCGACCTGCGCCGGAGCGCTGGAATGCATGCACCTGAGTGCCCCGGCCGGCTGCCTGGTCAACGCCAGGTCACCGGCGGCGACTGCGGCCGGCAACGTGGAGACCAGCCAGCGCATCGTCGACGTGGTGTTCCGGGCGCTGGCCGAGGCACTGCCGGAGCGGATTCCGGCCGCCAGCCAGGGCACTATGAACAACCTGGGCCTGGGCGGCAAGCGCTGGAGCTACTACGAGACCATGGCCGGCGGCTGCGGCGCCACCGCGGACACGCCCGGCCGGCATGCCGCGCACAGCCACATGACCAACACGCTGAACACCCCGGCCGAAGTGCTGGAGATGCATTTCCCGCTTCGCATCGTTCGGTATCAATACCGGTCCGGCAGCGGCGGGCAAGGACGGTGTTCAGGGGGCGACGGCCTGGTGCGAGAATTCGAATTCCTGGAGCCGGCACAGGCAACGCTGATCACCGAGCGGCGCGTCAATGCCCCCTGGGGCCTGGCCGGCGGCGAGGACGGACAACCCGGCCGCAACCTGCTCGACGGCGAAGAACTGCCGTCGAAGATCTCGATCGAGGTCGAAGCCGGACAGGTACTGACCATCGAGACGCCGGGCGGCGGGGGGTACGGGAGTCCTTCTCGGTAGCGGGTGATTTCGGTGCGTACAGGCTTCGACCCGCTGTGGGGGCGGGTAGGGCGTTTTAGGTTTTAAGTGTTAGGTGTTAGGTTGTTGATTGTTGGTTGTTGATTGTTGATTGTTGATTGTTGGTTGTTGGTTGTTGGTTGTTGGTTGTAAGCGTCAGGCGCCTTCCCTTGGCAAGAGATCGACTGCCGGGCTCAACACCTAACACTTAAAACCTAAAACCTAAAACCTAAAACGTTCTAGCCCAGTCGCGCGCTCGCCGCCGGGATCTCCTCGAACAGGACCCGCTGGCTGTCCCGGTAGTCGATCGGGCAGTCGATCAGGTCGACGCCCGATGAATCCAGCGCTTTTGCCAGCAGGGTCTCCAGCGATTCGACGCTGTCGGCGCGGTGGCCGCGCGCGCCGTAGCTTTCGGCATACCTGACGAAATCGGGGTTGCCGAACTGCAGGCCGTAGTCGGGCAGCTGCATGTCGGCCTGTTTCCAGCGGATCATGCCGTAAGCATCGTCGCGCACGACGAGCACGACCAGGTTCAGCCCCAGCCTGACCGCGGTTTCGAGCTCCTGCGAATTCATCATGAAGCCGCCGTCGCCACAGACGGCAAGCACCTTGCGATTCGGATACAGCATGGCCGCACCCATGGCCACCGGCAGCCCGGCGCCCATGGTGGCCAGGGCGTTGTCCAGCAGCAGGGTATTGGGCTTTACCGCGCGGTAGTTGCGCGCGAACCAGACCTTGTACAGGCCGTTATCCAGCGACACGATGCCGTCCTCGGGCAGCGCGTCGCGCACGGCGTGCACCAGGCGCCTGGGGTGAATCGGGAAATCGTTGAGTTCGCGGCCCGAATCCAGGTCGTCGAACAACGCCTTGCGCACCTTTTTCGCAAAGGAAAAATCCCAGTGGTCCTGGGGCCGGATGCGCTCGCTGAACTGCCATATGGCGTTGGCGATGTCGCCGGTGACCTCGATCTGCGGGAAATAGACCGGGTCGACCTCGGCGGTGAAGAAGTTGACGTGGATGACCGTGCGCTTGCCTTCGTGCATGAAGAACGGCGGCTTCTCGACCACGTCGTGGCCGACGTTGATGATGCAGTCGGACTTCTCGATCAGCCGATGGACGTAATCGCCGTCGGAAAGCGCCGCGGTGCCCATCCAGCAGTCGTTGGGTTCGCCCACCACGCCCTTGCCCATCTGGGTGGTGAAAAACGGGATGCCGGTCGAATTGATGAATTGCCGGAGCATCTTCGCGGTGAGCTTGCGGTTGGCCCCGGCGCCGCACATCATCAACGGGCTTCTGGCGCTCTGGATGGCCTCGACTGCGCGCGCAATGGCCTTTTCCTCGGCCACCGGGCGACGGGTGAGGCTGGCGGCCAGCGGCTTCAGGTCCCCGGCAGGCTCGCGCGCAATGTCCTCGGGAAGCTCCAGGTGGGCGGCACCGGGTCGCTCTTCCTCGGCCTGGCGGAACGCCTCGCGCACTCTCGAAGGGATGGTCGCCGCCGATACGATCTGGCGTGTGTAGTGGGTCACCGGGCGCATCAGGTCGACGATGTCGAGAATCTGGAAATGGCCCTGCTTGGAGGTCTTGATCGGCTTCTGGCCGGTAATCATCACCATCGGCATGGCGCCGAGCTGGGCGTAGGCTGCGGCGGTCACGAAGTTGGTCGCACCGGGCCCCAGCGTCGACATACACACGCCGGGCTTGCCGGTCAGGCGGCCGTGGCAGGCGGCCATGAAGCCGGCGCCCTGCTCGTGGCGCGTGATCACGACTTCGATCGACGACTCTCGCAGCGCTTCGAGCAGGTCCAGGTTTTCTTCGCCCGGCACCGCGAAGATCTTGTCCACGCCCTCGGCTTCCAGGCATTCGACCATCAGGCGGGATGCGTTTCGTTCAGTCATCGTGATCGGTCCACTCGTTCCGAATCTACAGTGTAATGGCTCCCGGCCATGCAGGGCGTTCACCCGGGTGCGCCGGGGCTCTTGTGCGGGCGCGGGCTTCGTGGCAGGCTTGGTCCATGATCGACGCAAAAACCGCCGAATACCGCGAGCGATATCGTCGGGAACTGATCCCCGAAGGGTACTCGGGGCGGCTTCATTTCACCCTGATTCTGGGTTTCGTCGCCGCCGTGCTGGTGATCGGCGTAGTGCGGCTCGAGGCCATTCAGCCGCTGGAGTGGCTGGCCGTGCCGCTGACTTTCCTCTACGCCAACCTGGCCGAATACCTCGGCCACCGCTTCGTGATGCACCGCCGGCGCCCGGGTCTCGGGATGATTTACGAGCGCCATACGCTGCAGCACCATCGATTCTTCACCCACCGGGCGATGCAGTTCGACTCAAGCGACGACTTTCGCGCCGTGCTGTTCCCGCCCATGCTGATGGTGTTTTTCGCCACCGCGTTCGCATTGCCCGCCGGCCTGGTGCTGACGTGGCTGTTCTCGGCCAACGTCGCGTGGCTGTTCGTGATGACCGCGATCGGCTACTACGGAAGCTACGAGATCCTTCACTTCGCCTATCACCAGGACGAGGATTCCTGGATCATGCGCCTGCCCGGGGTCGAGCGCATGCGGCAACTGCATCTCTCGCACCATGATCCGTCGATCATGCAGACAGGCAACTTCAACATCACCTGGCCGATCTGCGACGTGCTGTTCGGCACGCGGGTCGCTTCAGTCCCTGACGACGTCCCATAGCGCCGATTCGTCGTGCTCGATGCCCAGCTTGCGCATCGAGCGTTGCAGGCGGCCGATCATCGGACCGGGATCGAAGGCGTTGTCGGCGATCCAGGCGCGGTCGAAATCCAGCAGCCAGAATTTGCCGCTCGCATCCATCAGGATATTGTTGGCGTTGAGATCCGGGTGACGCAGACCTGCCCCGGCGGCCCGGCCGAGCATTCGGCCGAGCGTGTTCCAGTCGGCCGAATCCATGTGCTCGGCGGCCTCGGGCAGCGGCTCGGCACCGGGGATTCGGCGGGTGAGCAGGGCGCCCGTGTAGAACGGCCCCCGACGCTCGAAGGCCGCGGCCAGCGGTTCGGGCACCGGCAGCCCGGCATCGAGAAGCGTGCGATTCACCCGCCACTCGACGAAGGGGCGCGTGCGGGCCGCGCCGGTGTAGACGTAGCTCGATGTACTCAGGTGGCGCACCAGGCCGCCGCGATGGTAGACGCGCAGGACGGCTTCGCCAAGCGGCGACGCCACCGCCAGCGCCTGGCCGCGCCCGCCCAGTTCGGCCAGGATCGCTTTTCGTTCCCGCCACCAGTCGGGGTCGAACCAGCCGGCCTCGGGTTTCGCATCCAGGCGGGAATCGAACAGAATCTCGACCGGGCCTGACCGTAGAATGCTTTCCATGATGGTTAACCCGGCTGATCCATGATCCAATCTGCTGTGACGACCCCAGGCCCCGATAAATGCAAAAACCTGGAAGGCCCTGTTGGGCCAGCTCGCGCGGCCTGCGGCCGCGTGGTTCGATTTGCGGGTACACGCACCCGCAAGCGGGTCGCGTGTCCTCGACGTACTGGCAAGTGCGCCTCCGGCCCGCTCGGTCGCAAAACGTCCCAGCTGCAGGACCTGGCGCCGTCTCGCAACGCCCGGATCATGAATCACCCGGGTTGCGCGATTTTCTCTCCATTTTCCCACACTGTGCAATGCCCGCCGGAATGAGCGCGCCGAACTCGATCTGCCTGCTACGGCTGTCTGCGCTGGGCGACGTCTGCCACTGTATATCAACCGTGCGCGCGATCCAGCGTCGGTGGCCCGAAGCCCGGCTGACATGGATCATCGGCAAGGGCGAGTATCGGCTGGTGCGCGATCTGCCGGGCGTCGAGTTCGTCGTCTACGACAAGCGCGGAGGCATGACCGCATTTCTCGAGCTTCGCCGGAATCTGCAACGTCGCTTCGACGTGCTGCTGCACGCCCAGGTCTCGACGCGCGCGAACCTGATTGCATTGCTGGTCCGCGCCGACCGGCGCATCGGATTCGATGCCGACCGCGCCCGCGAGGGCCACGGATTGGTGATCAGCGAGCGGATTCCGGCCGCGAACTTTCAGCACCAGGCCGAAGCCCTGCTGTCGTTCGCGCGCACGCTGGGCGCCGACACGCATGGTATCGATAGGGCACCGCCGATCCGCGAGGATGACCGGGAGTTCGCACGCGAACACCAGCCCGAGCCGGGCAGGGCGGTGCTGATCAGTCCGTGTTCCAGCCACGCCGCGCGAAATTGGTCGGTCGCCGGCTACGCCGAAGTCGCCGACTGGGTGATCGAACAGACGGAGCGGCCCGTGATCCTGATCGGCGGGCCGTCGGAAATGGAAAAGCGGGTCGGCGCCGAGATCGAGTCGGCAATGCGGCATGCGCCCGTCAACCTCATTGGAAAGGATACGCTCGGTCAGTCGCTGGCGATGCTGGAGCGCGCCGCCTGCCTGCTCGCCCCGGACTCCGGCCCGGTCCACTTCGCTGCAGCCCTGGGCACGCCCGTGGTCGGTCTTTACGCGTCCACCTGGTCGCGCCGCTCCGGACCGCTGGGCAGCCTGGAGCACTGCGTGGACCGCTTCCCCGAGGCCTGCCGCAAATACCTCGACCGCGAGCCCGAGCAGGTCAAGTGGGGCAAGCGCATCGAAAAGCCCGGCGTGATGGACCTGGTCGAGCCGGCGGCCGTCATCGAGCGCCTGGAAACGGTTCTGGGGTGAATCGAACTGCCGCAAAGGTTCGAAAGGCCGAGTCACGCACTTGCGAAGAAAGCCGCGCGCGGTTTTCCTCGGCTTTTCTGTGGGAGGCGCGTCTCGCGCCGATGAAGTCGCCCCACCATCGAGATGGTTCCATCGGCGCGAGGCGCGCCTCCCACAGCAGTCCTTTGCCAGGGCGGATTCGCCGTGCGAGGCCCCGTAGATCTGGTGCGCCTCGTTAGCTCGGCCAACGGTTTTGAAACTGTATTGTCGAACTTGATCAAGCGCGCCGCATGATCAAAAGGGGAGGATTCGGCGGGGCTTGCCCGCTGAGGGCCTCGCCACGCGTCGAACCGAAGCGAGCGAGCCCCGCCGAATCCGGCATCGGGGTTGTGCACTACGGATTTGTCAAGGCATGCTCGCGGCCGGGAGGCCGCTTGCGCAAGAATCGAGGCACGGGTATGGGTTTCCAAAAACCGGAAACGCGCTCGCGTTTCAGTATTCCTTGTAGCTTTTCTCTTCGAGGATGGTCGAGCCCAGCGCTTCGTTGATGCGGCGCTTGACCGCGGCGCGCTGGTCGTTGGTCTTGTAGACGCTTCGGGCCAGTTCGACGAAGCGCGGGCCGAAGTCGCCTTCGCGTTCGCAGTCGCGGATCGCGTCTTCGATGTCCCAGAGCTTTTCGTTGAGGGTCTTGAGTTCGGTTCGACCGGCTGTGACCTCGGTGGTCTCGGCGGCTTCGCCGTGCCAGAGGCCGGTCAGCAGATCGAGTTCGCGCTCTACGTTGGCGCGCTTGTTCGGGTCGCCGATGCGCTCGGACTTGATTTCGAGAATGGAAATCTTGTCGAGCAACTCGCCCGGCGAAATGGGTACGGGAATGGGTTTGGTCATGTCTTCACTGCCACTGCCGAATCCGGGGCGCGGGGCGCCCCGGACGGGAACGGTTGAGGGGAGATCAGCTCGGCTGGTCGAGGTCTTTCATGCTGAGCCGGATGCGGCCCTGCTTGTCGACTTCGAGCACCTTGACGCGCACCTTCTGACCTTCCGACAGTTCGTCGGTGACGTTCTCGACGCGCTGGTCGGAGATCTGCGAGATGTGCACCAGGCCGTCCTTGCCCGGCAGGATCTGGACGAAGGCGCCGAAGTTCATGATCTTCTGAACCGTGCCCTCGTAGATCTTGCCCACCTCGACGTCGGCGGTGATCTGCTCGATCTGGCGGCGCGCCTCGTCGGCGGCGTCCTTGTTGGCCGAGGCGATGGTGATCGTGCCGTCGTCGGCGATGTCGATCGTGGTGCCGGTCGCTTCGGTGATCTGGCGGATGGTGGAGCCGCCCTTGCCGATCACTTCGCGGATCTTGTCCGGATGCACGCGCATCGTGAACAGGCGCGGAGCGTACTCGCTCATCTCGCCGCGCGGCTTGTCCAGCACCTTGTTCATTTCACCCAGGATGTGGGTGCGGCCGGCGCGGGCCTGCTCGAGCGCGGCGTGCATGATTTCGCGGGTGATGCCGTCGATCTTGATGTCCATCTGCAGCGCGCTGACGCCGTCGGCGGTGCCGGCGACCTTGAAGTCCATGTCGCCGAGGTGATCCTCGTCGCCCAGGATGTCGGTCAGCACGGCGAACTTGTCGCCTTCCTTGATCAGGCCCATCGCGATGCCGGCCACCGGCGCCTTGAGCGGTACGCCGGCATCCATCAGCGCCAGCGAGGTGCCGCAGACCGAAGCCATCGAGCTGGAGCCGTTGGACTCGGTGATTTCCGAGACCACGCGCATCACGTACGGAAAGTCTTCCTGGCTGGGCAGAACCGCGGAGACGCCTCGACGGGCCAGTCGGCCGTGGCCGATTTCACGCCGTTTCGGGCCGAGCATGAAGCTGGTCTCCCCGACGCAGAACGGCGGGGAGTTGTAGTGCAGCATGAACGGATCCTTGTACTCGCCCTCGATCGCGTCGATGATCTGCGCGTCGCGACCGGTGCCCAGCGTGACCACGACCATGGCCTGGGTCTCGCCGCGGGTGAAGATCGACGAGCCGTGAGTGCGCGGGAGCGTCCCGACCTCGATGTCGATCGGGCGAACCGTTGTCAGGTCGCGACCGTCGATGCGGGGCTTGCCTTCGATGATCTGCCCTCGGACCAGGTTCTTCTCGAGCTTGGAGAAGGCGGCCTTGACGTCTTCGGCGCTGAATTCGCTTTCCTCGCCTTCCGGCGCCAGGGTCTCGACCAGCTTCTTCTTGACCTCCGAGATCGCCTCGTGGCGCTGGGTCTTGTCGGTCAGCGTGTAGGCCTGCTGCAGGCCTGCCAGTGCGACTTCCTCGACTTTCTCGGCCAGGCCGGCCGGCTTTTCGGGCGCCTGCCAGTCCCACTTCGGCTTGCCGGCTTCGTCTGCCAGCTCCTTGATCGCCTTGATTGCCGTCTGCATCTGGTCGTGGCCGAAGGTGACCGCGCCGAGCATTTCGTCTTCGGTCAGCAGGTCGGCTTCGGATTCGACCATCAGCACGGCGTGTTCGGTACCGGCAACGACCAGGTTCAGGCGCGAATTCTCGAGCTGGCTGGCAACCGGGTTGAGTACGTACTCACCGTCGATGAAGCCGACGCGCGCGCCGCCGATCGGGCCCTGGAAGGGGGCGCCGGACAGCGCGAGGGCGGCCGAGGCGCCGATCATGGCCGGGATGTCACCATCGACTTCCGGATTCAGGCTCATCACGGTGGCGATGACCTGGATCTCGTTCATGAAGCCCTGCGGGAACAGCGGGCGCAGCGGGCGGTCGATCAGGCGCGAGGTCAGCGTTTCCTTTTCGGTCGGTCGGCCTTCGCGCTTGAAGAAGCCGCCGGGAATCTTGCCGGCGGAATAGAATTTTTCCTGGTAGTTGATCGTCAGCGGGAAGAACGCCTGGCCGGGCTTGGCTTCGGGGCGCGCTACCGCGGTGACCAGCACCACCGTGTCGCCCATGGTCACCAGCACAGCGCCGGTGGCCTGGCGGGCCAGGTGGCCGGTTTCCAGGGTTACGGTGTGCTCACCGTACTGAAAGGACTTGCTTACTTTATTGAACACTTGAAAACTCCAGTCACAAAGAGGAAATTCAGGTACGACGAAGCACCGGTCGCTGTCTGCAACAACCGGTGCTTCGTCAGATCATGGAACCGAGGGCCGACGAATGTCGACGATTATCTGCGCAGGCCGAGGCGCTGCACGATGTCGCGATACCGCTGGACGTCCTTGTTGCGGACGTAATCAAGCAGCGAGCGGCGCTGGTTGACCAGCCGAATCAGGCCCTTCCGGGAATGGTGATCCTTCTTGTGATCCTGGAAATGGCCGGTCAGGTGCTTGATGCGCGCGGTCAGCAACGCGATCTGCACTTCCGGCGACCCGGTGTCGCTGCTCGAGAGCTGGTATTCCGAAACAATCTGCTGTTTCTGTTCTGCACTCAAAGACATGTTGTCTCAACTCCAAACTATTGATGGCAAACTGATATTGCGTAAAGTCTGGCGACCGGGCTTTTCCAGAAAACCCCCTCCTCGAATGCAAGCAGCCGCAAGGCTGCCGAAGGCGGGCTTTGTGCAAAAGCCCCGATCACCGCTGATCAAGCGCGCAATTATACCCTGTTTTTCCGGGATGCAACAAGAGGGAGCGCGCTTTGATCGAGGGCCGGATCTCGCGCCTCGGCTGCAGACCATTCAGGCGGCGGTCAGGCGCTTGCGCGCCCGGTCGAACATGCTGTCGGCGGTGAACTTGCCGTCGCGCCAGTGGCCGGGACTGGCGCCGGTGAGCATCTCCAGCACCTGGCTGAGGTTGCCGGCGGCATAGACCTGGAACAGGTCGTTGCGCACGGCCTGGATCAATTCGGGCCGGAGCATCAGCTCCTCGCGCTGGATGGTCGGGATGATGACGCCCGGGCTGCCGCTGGTCTGACTCTGCTGCGCGATCTGGAAACAGTCCTCGATGCGGGCGTTGATTCCCTCGACCGGGGTGAGTCGACAGTCGCTGTCCAGGCTGCCGATGACCGCCAGGTCCTGGCGCAACGGGATGTCGGACAGGCGGCTGACAAGCGCCAGGACAGACCCCAGGATCAGCGCGCCGCCGGTCCGCGGCGCGGTTCCGGTGGATGTGCTTCCGCAGCTTATGAGCGCGTGCAGGCCGATCGACTTGTCCATGCGCATCGAGTGGGCAAGTGCGCTTTCGATTCTGATGCTGATTTCGGATCCCGGCGCCTGATCCGCACCCTCGAAGGCGATGCGGGTATCCGGCGCGTGCGCCAGGCTGGCCTGGATCCGGATCAGCTGGCCGTAATTGCGGTCGCCGTCGGGCTCGAGGCCGCATACGTGAACCTGGCCCAGCTGGTGCTGGCGGGCGGGAAATCCCGATGTCTCGAAGTGCGGGTTCGAGCTGACCGGGCGAAGCGGGCGCATCCGGTCGATCGCTTCGTGCACGTGCACGGCGGACACGTGGTCGCTTTCCGGGCCGCCGGCCAGCACCGCGGCCGTGCGCAGCACGGTGAGCAGATCACCCATGCGTGTCGACAGCCGGTTGCGCCCGCCCATGCGGGCGGCCTGTTCGACCAGCGCAGCAATGGCCTCGTCGCTGATCGGGGCGGAGTGGACGCGCTCGGCCGCGTCACGCAGTCTTGCCGCAATCCAGGTCACGCCCGCGGCATCGCGCGGTATCGAATCCGGAATGTCGATCGGGGCGGCGAACAGACCGATGAATTCGGGATACTCCTGCTGCAGCCGCTGCCAGTGCCGCTGGGTACCACACAGGATCAGGCGTGCGTCAATCGGAATCGGCTCCGGCCGCAGCGAAATCGCCGGCGACGACGAGTTGTCCGGTGGCGGCTCGATGCCGATCATGCCGTTGGTCAGCGCGTTGCGCAGCAGCGAAATGCTGCGGGGGTTTTCAAGAAGGTCTTCGGCGTCGATGACCAGGAATCCACCGTTGGCGGTCAGCAGACTGCCGCCGCGAACGCCCAGGAAAGAGGCCACCGAGCGCCTGTTCTCCAGCCATGAAGGGTCTATCGTGCCGCCCAGGTTGCGCGGCGTGGGCGCATGCTCGTGAACCAAGTTCAGTCCGTCGTCGATGGCGGTGTGGACGAGGTTGATGCTGTAGAGCAGTTCCGGATCCGCAAGGTGCGCGGTCGGGGTGTCGACGCGCTTTTCGAGGACGTCAGCGATGATGGCCTCGATATGCTCCTTGACGCCCGGGTCGGCGAACTGCCGCAGCACCGGCTGCGCCAGGTCGGCCAGCAGCCGCCGGGTCTCGGCCCGCAGCAGGCGGCCGCGAAGCTGGTGGGCGTGATTCCAGGTCTTGTTGATTGCGTCGGTGAGTTTGCGGATCTGCGGCTGTGCGTCGCGAATCACGGTCCGGATCTGCTCGAATTCCTCGGGGCTGACCTGGCCCTTGGCGACCAGGTTGGCCAGGTCGTCCTGGGTGATGACCCGCCCGGTCTGCTGCACGTGCACCGTCAGCCGGACCAGTTGCCCCACCTCTTCGCGCACCAGCACCAGGCCGTGCGGCTTGAGCTTCTTTTCCAGTGGGCCGGTCAGGCGACGCATTTCGGCGTCGGAACGGTCCGAGAGCGCCTGCAGGCGGTTGCGGATCGGACGGGCTTCCAGCGCGGATTCGAGCTGGTCGCGAATGAACCGGTTTATCTCGCCCAGCGCGGCGCGCAGTTTCCGGCCGCTGCCGGCCGGCAGTCGCAACAGGCGAGGGCGGTCGGGATAGACGAAATTGTGCACCAGGCAATAGTCATGGAGTTCGCGCCTGGGCGGCCGGATGGATTCCAGGCCTGACTTCAGCAGCATGCCACGGTCGCTGGCGGCGTGGCCCCGGACGAAGATATGCCCGCGAGCCGGCGAGTTGTCGGCCACTGCCTGGCTGAGCGAGTTCACCAGTCGGTCCAGCGTCGCCGAATGCGCCGTTCGCGTGGCCTCCTCGTCGACCAGGCGGCCGGGGTCGACGCGCCAGCGCAGGTCTGCCGGTGGAATACGCGATAAGGCCATGCCCTTCCTGAACGCTGTGACTGGACGTCGATTGTAGCTCAAGGCCGGTTCGGCCGGAATTGCGATCAGGGCCGATGCGCGGGGTCTTCGCCGTCGCTCCTGGCCAGTCGTTCGGTGTAGCTGATCCAGCATTCGGCGACCGTGCGTGGGTTCTCCAGCATCGGCAGGTGGCCGGTATCCGGGAGCATCAGGGTTTCTGCCCGGTTCATGCAGCCGTGAAGCACCTGGGCGCCGGCGGGATTCAGGATCTGGTCGGACCTGCCCCAGACGATCAATGCTGGCACGTCCAGGCCGTGGGCCAGCTTCTCGGCCGGCGCGGAATCGAAGCGAATGGCGTCGAACGCGCGCTGGTGATCGACCGCCCGGGCCGCCGCCCGATCGGCCAGGAAGCGCGCCAGCGGGGACGGAATCCAGGGTGGGTGGACGAAACAGAAATCGATGAGCCGTCGAAAATCGGACCGGTCGCGGATGACCAGCGGGTTGTGGCGTTCCTCGGCGATCTCCTGGAAAAGCGGGGAATGCGCCACGCCCTCCACGCCGCCGGGCGCGAGCAGCCAGAGCGCCCGAACGCGGTCCGGGTAGCGCGCGGCGATCGCGCAGGCAATGTAGCCGCCCATGGAACTGCCGCCGAGATAGCAGCGCTGGATGCCGACCCGATCCATCCACTTGACCACCGACTCGGCCTGGGCCTCGATCCGGTAGTCGACTGCGTCGGGACAGCGGGTCTCGCCGAAGCCGGGCAGGTCGGGCGCGAGAATCCGGAAGTGCCCGGTCAGGTGGCGGGCGACCCGGTTGAAATGATCGGCGTCTGCATTGAACCCGTGCAGCAGCACCAGCGTTTCGCCGTGGCCGCCCTCGAGCACGTGCCAGTCGATGCCGGCGGCTTCGACGCGGCAGGATTTCAGCCGGCCGCCGCGCCGGTCCAGCGCCCGGAAACACATTGCAAGCGGGGCGGGCATGAATGCCCACAGGCCCACGAGGACCAGCAGCGCGATCAGGATGAGAACCGGGATCGACATATAGTGCGGGATGCTAAAATCGTTATCTGTAGTGTAGTGTCTCTCGATCAAGCGTACAGGCTCATTTTCGGCCCCCGGCCGCCCGCGCCGCACGGCGCCTCCGGAAAGTCATGAACGAACCCGATATGCCCGAGATTACTGCCGATATGTCAGCCGCGCAAGCGTCGTTCGAGCGTGACGGTTTCGTCATCGCAGGCGGGCTTTGCCCACCGGAACAACTGCAGCGGATGCGGCTTTCGGTGGAACGTGACCTTGCCGCCGCGCTCGCGCCTGTGGAATACGAGGCCGACGTGGCCTATCCGGGCGCGCCTTCGGGCCGCGAGGCGCCCGGCGGGCATACCGTGCGTCGATTGCTGGATGCGCTGGGCCGCGACCCGGTTTTCGCCGACTGGGCCTGTTGCAGCGCAATGACGCGCTGGGCGAGGGGACTGCTCGGCACCCGGAGAATACGCGTGGTGCGAGCGCACCACAACTGCATCATGACCAAGCATCCCGATTATTCCAGCGCCACCGGATGGCACCAGGACATCCGGTACTGGTCGTTCGATCGTCCGGAACTTCTCAACGCCTGGACGGCGCTGGACTGCGAGTCGCGCGACAACGGCGGCATGCGCCTGATCCCGGCTTCTCACCGGGCCGTGTTCGATTCGGAGGCCTTCGATACGGATCGATTCTTTCGCAGCGAGCACCCGCCGAACCGGCCCTGGATCGACAGCGCGGTCCAGGTGGACCTGCAACCCGGCGACGTGCTGTTCTTTCACGCCGCCGTGCTGCACGCCGCCGGGCGCAACCTGACCGAGCGGCGAAAGCGTGCCGTGGTCTTTTCCTATCGGCCCGAAAGCAACCGCCCCCTGCCCGGCACGCGCTCGGCCGCCGGCGCGGACCTGGACCCGGAGCGCCGGGCATGCGTCTGACCGTGGTGATGGTGCTGGCCATGATGCTGATCGTGGCCAGCGCCAACTGGCTGGTCCAGTTTCCGATCAACGACTGGCTCACCTGGGGCGCGTTGACCTACCCGGTGAGCTATTTCATCACCGACCTGACCAACCGCATCAAGGGTCCCGACACGGCGCGCAAGGTCGTCTGGTTCGGGTTCGCGCTGGCGGTGGCGGTCTCGGCGTTTCTTGCCGGGCCGCGGATTGCGCTTGCTTCGGGAACCGCGTTCCTGGTTTCGCAGATGCTCGATATCAAGGTGTTCGACAGGCTGCGTCGCCGTGCCTGGTGGCAGCCGCCGCTTTTTTCGTCCGCCGTGGGCTCGGCCGTGGACACCTTGCTGTTCTTCGCGCTGGCGTTCTATGCCACCGGCATGCCCTGGGTGACGCTGGCGATCGGCGATTACGGGGTGAAGCTGGCCATCGCGTTGCTGATGCTCGCGCCGTGGTGGTTCGCGCTGCGCCGCGGGCGCGATCCGGTCGCAGACTGACCAGTGGGCGAATTCTTCTCGATTGCCTGCGCGGCCGTCTGGGCGCTGGCGGTGGTGCTGTTTCGCCGCTCGGGTGAAACCCTGCCGGCGTTCGAGCTCAACCTGTTCAAGAACGTGCTGGGCGTGGTGTTGATGGGGCTGACCGTGCTGGCGGTCGAGAACGATGCGCTGCCGGCGTTTTCCGCCCGGGAATGGCTGATCGTCTGCGCCTCGGGCGTCATCGGGATCGCCGTGGCCGATACCTGGTACCTGCGCGCGCTGAACCTGATGGGCGCTGCGCGCACCGGGGTGGTCGCGAGCCTGTACAGCCCGTTCGTGGTGCTGCTGTCGGCGATGTATCTCGGCGAACTCCTGCGCGGCTGGCAGTTGGCCGGTTTCAGCCTGGTGCTGGCGGGCATTTTGCTGGTGACCTGGCGCAGCAATCGAATGGATGTTTCACGGCGCGCGCTGCGCCTCGGCGTGTACTACGGGGCCGGCGCGGTGCTGATGATGGCGATCGGCATCGTCATGGTCAAGCCGGTGCTGGAGGGCGACCACTTTTTCGCCACCGCGGGGTTGCGCCTGGCTGCCGGTACGCTGGCGATGCTTGCTTTCGTGTCGGCCACGCGCGGCTGGTCGGCGATGATGGACCGCTATCGCCAGCCCCAGCCGTGGCCTACGATCGCGCTTGCCAGTGTCCTGGCCAGTTATGTCTCCATGCTGCTGTGGCTCGGCGGGTACCGGCTGGCGCCGGCCTCGGTGGCCTCGGTGCTCAACGAAACCGCCGCCGCCTTCATCGTGCTGTTCGCCTGGTGGGTGCTCAAGGAGCCGATGAGTCTCCGGCGGGTTGGCGGCGTTTGCCTGACTTTTGCCGGGGTTTCGGTGATTGTTGCGATGTAGCCTTGCCGGTCTCGCGGCGCGCGCGCGCCTTGCCGGCAGCCCAGAAAGGGATCTTCGTCGCGTCCCATGCCAGCGCGGCCAGGACCACGCCTATCAGCGTCCAGACGATCGAGGCCGGATCCACGGGTATGGCCGGAACGAAAGCGTCGGCGGCGCCGCGGGCGATGGACCAGTCGGCGTGACGCAGCAGCGTGAACGGCCGCAGTATGGCCGGCGACTCGAGCAGCACTTCGCGGAAGCGTTCGAGTTCGGCCAGGCGGAGCGACAGTTCGGCGACCGCCTGTTCGCGGCCCTCGCCGCCCAGCCAGGGCAGGATGTCGCCCGCCGCCAGCTTGTCGATGGTCCGGCGCGCCTCGTCGATGTGGCCGCCCAGGCGCTGCAGGTAGGCATGGGTGAAGGCCGGGGCCTGGGAAAAGCCCAGGCCGCCCACGCCGCCGGCGGCAGCGCTGCCGAGATGGTCGAGACGACGGACGAGCCAGTTCACCCGGAGTGCTCTTCGGTCCTGGACAGGTCCTCGTTGCCGGGTACCGGGTCGTGTCCGCCTTCGCACAGGGGATGGCAGCGCAGGATGCGCCTGGCCGCCATCCAGCTGCCGCGGGCCGGGCCGTACAGCTCGATGGCCTCCTCGGCGTAGCGCGAGCAGGTCGGCGTGAATCGGCACTGCTGCCCGATCACCGGAGACAGCAGCCGGCGATAGACATGAATGCTCTTGATCAGAAAGTATTGCACGAAGGTTGATTCTACTCCGGGATCGCGGTATATAATCGCCGGTTTCCCCGACATCTTGTTGGCAATGACGCGAGTCTTGAGGGCATCCGACACATGACCAAGAAAGAAGTAAAGCTGCCTAAGAATTACCGGCCTTCGGAAAAAGAAGAATACATGAATCCGAAACAGCTGGAATATTTCCGCCAGAAGCTTCTGAACTGGCGTCAGGAGCTTATCGAAGAATCGCAGGAGACGATCAACAACCTTCGCGGCGAAGTGCGCGACGTCGGCGATGAGGCCGAGCGTGCGTCCCACGAGACCGAAAACAGCCTGGAGCTGCGCACGCGCGATCGTTATCGCAAGCTGCTGGGCAAGATCGACCAGGCGTTGTCCCGGGTCGAGGACGGCAGTTACGGCTATTGTGAAGAGACCGGCGAGGAAATCGGCCTCGCGCGCCTGGAAGCGCGCCCGATCGCGACGCTGTGCCTGGACGCACAGGAGCGCTGGGAGCTCAAGCAGAAACAGATGAAGGACAGCCGATAAATACTGATTCCAGTTGGCAACGGGCACGTTTTGCCCCAGACTGTCTATCGGGTATCATCTCGGTCACATCAATTGCAGTTTCAAATATCTGGAGCATTCGCATGAAGCGCATCCTGTTGGCAGTTCTTTTCCTCGGGCCCACCTTGGTTTCGGCCCAGTCCGAGGACCGTGTTTTCGACGATCGCTGGTACGCCGGCGTGATGGGCGGCGTGGCTCGCCCGGGCGATGACCGCCTGACCGAGTCGACGACGCCATACTTCGGGGCATATTTCGGCCGCTTTTTCAGCCCGAATTTCAGCCTGGATCTCACGCTTGACACTTACTCGGCGGATTTCGAGCGTCGCGAACTGGCCTCGGCCGGGATCACCACGCCGGCCGGGTTCAGCCGCGATTTCGACATCTACGGCTACGGCCTGACCGGTCGCTACCACTTCGGAGACATGGACAACCGCCATCGGCCCTACGGCCTGGTCGGGCTGGGCATAGCCGAACACGACAATTTCCTGGACGAGGGTCGTGACATGTACGTCTCCTGGGGCGTCGGGATCCAGTCGAAGCTGGGCGAGAACGTCCGCCTTCGGACCCAGCTCGAGGGCCGCTACGACAACGACCGTGCAACCCGGAATTCGGACAACGGTTTCGTCGACATGATCGCATCCGTGGGCCTGAGCTTCTCGTTCGGCGAGCCGCCGCGCCAGCCCCAACCGGCACCGCCGGCCGAGCCGGTTCGTCCCGCGCCGCCGCCTCCGGCGCCGCGTCCCAAGCCGGAGCCCGAGGTGATGTTCGAGTTCGACAGCACCGTGCTGTTCGATTTCGATTCGTCGGCGCTGCGCGATGAAGCGCGGGCCGAGCTCAACCGCGCGGCCGACATTCTGGCCCCGCGCGACGACATCATCCTGATCGAGGTTGCCGGGCATACCGACAGCATCGGCACCGAGGAATACAACCAGGATCTTTCGGTCCGCCGCGCGCAGGCCGTCGCCGATTACCTGGTGCAGAACGGCGTCTCGCGCGATCGACTGCGCGTGGTCGGGTTCGGCGAGACCCGCCCGAAGGCGCCCAACGACACCCCGGCGAACCGCCAGCTGAACCGCCGCGTCGTGCTGTCCATCCTGGATAGAGCCAACTGAGCCGGTTGTTCGCCACAGGATAAAGAAAAGACCCGCCGCCGGCGGGTCTTTTCGTTTCTACCGAACCGCACAAGCCCGGTCACCGGGCGTCGAGCTCCCCTTTCAGGTCAGCGATTTTGAGCGCTTCGGGCGTGATGGCGCACGGCTTCGAGCATGGCGTTCAGACCGTTGGCCCGGGTAGGGGACAGGTGCTCGCCCAATCCGAGTTCGCTGACGAACCTGGGCTGGGCGTCCAGGATTTCGCGCGCCGAGCGCCCGGAGTAGACCCGCAACAGCAGGTAGATGAGCCCGGACACGATGGCCGCGTCGCTGTTGGCGCGAAACTCCAGTTTTTCGGCGTCGCCCGAGGCGTGCAGCCATACGCTCGACTGACAGCCGGCCAGCAGTGCATCGTCGCGCATTTCCTCCGGCGCCAAAGGCTCGAGCTTGCGCCCGAGATCGATGATGTACTGGTAGCGGTCCAGCCAGTCGTCGAACAGCGAGAACTCGTCGATGATTTCGTCCTGGACTTCGTCAATCGTCATTTCGCCAGCCTTGTCGGGGGTCATCAAGTCTCGGTCGCCTGTCCGCTTTCCCGGGCCTTGACGCGCCAGCGGGTGCCTTCGGCCGAATCCTCCAGTTCCACGCCCATTTCGTCCAGCTCGTCCCTGAGTCGGTCGGCTTCGGCGAAATTCCGCTGCTGCCTGGCTTCGGTTCGCTGCGCGACCAGCCGATCGATGTGATCCGGGTCGAGGCCGGCCTCGGCCTGTCGCTGCTCGGTCCACTGCGCCGGCTGCTGGAGCAGCCCGAGCAGCTCGCCCGACGCCCGAAGTTCGCCGGCCAGGCGAGCGTGTTGTGCGGGGTCCTCGCACTGGCCGAGTTCTCGGGCCAGGGCATTCAGCGCGGCAAGCGCCGCCGGCGTGTTGAGATCGTCGTCGAGCGCTTCGACCACGGTGGCGGCGGGCTTGGCCGCCTGTTCGGCGGGATGGTCTTCCAGCACCCGGTACAGGCGGTCCAGGGTGGTCACGGCCTGGCGCAGGGCGCTCTCGGACCAGTCCAGCGGCTGGCGATAATGGGCCGACAGCAGCAGGTAGCGCATCGCCTCGCCGGGCCAGTGCCGGAGCAGTTCGTGCACCACCAGCGTATTGCCCAGGCTCTTGGACATCTTGCGCTTTTCGACCGTGACGAAGCCGTTGTGCAGCCAGTAGCGGGCGAAAAGCTTCGTCCCGTGCGCGCAGCAGCTCTGCGCGATCTCGTTTTCGTGGTGCGGAAACACCAGGTCCTGGCCGCCGGCGTGGATGTCGATCACCTCGCCCAGGTGGGCCGCGCTCATCGCCGAGCACTCGATATGCCATCCCGGTCGGCCGCGGCCCCACGGGCTGTCCCAGCCCGGCTGGCTGTCGTCGGAGGGTTTCCACAGCACGAAATCGCCCGGGTTTCGCTTGTACGGTGCGACCTCGACCCGGGCGCCGGCGATCATTTCGCGGCGGTCCCGGCCCGACAGCCGTCCGTAGCTGTCGAAAGTGTCGACGTCGAACAGTACGTGTCGCTCGGCTTCGTAGGCGTGCCCGGCCGCGATCAGCCGCTCGATCATCGCGACGATCTCGCCGATGTGTTCGGTGGCGCGCGGTTCGATTGTCGGTCGGCCGACGCCGAGCGCCGCCATGTCGGCGTGGTAGGCCTCGGTGAAGCGGCGGGGGATGACGCCGATTTCCAGTCCCTGTTCGGCCGCTGCGGCGTTGATCTTGTCGTCCACGTCGGTGATGTTGCGGGCGTAGACCACGTTGGGATAGCGCGTTTTCAGCAAACGGTAGAGCAGATCGAAGACCACTGCCGGGCGCGCGTTGCCGATGTGCGCGTAGTTGTAAACGGTCGGGCCGCAGGCGTACATCGTCACGCGATCCGGGTCCAGCGGCTCGAAGGATTGTTTCGATCGGGTCAGCGTGTTGTAGAGCTGCAGCGTCATGGTCGGTTGCCGGGATTGAGTGTGGGAAACGGCCCAGCCCGGCGCATCAATCGAACGCCGACGCGGTAGGCTAGACTTCGTTTCCTGAAGTCTACCGGATCGAGATCGAATTCATGACCGAAATGCCCAGACCCGAGCACCGCGATTCGCTTTATCGTCACCATGTCGCAACCCTTTCGGACAAGACCGAACGCCTGCTGGCCCGGGCCGGGTACGATCGCCTGCTGCTGCACTCCGGCCGCTCGCATCCGCGGTTCCAGGACGACTACCACGCGCCGTTCCGGGCTCATCCTCATTTCGTCGCCTGGCTGCCGCTGCCGCTCAACGCCGATTGCCTGCTCGAAATCCAGCCGGGTTCACGGCCGAAACTATGGCTGGTCGTTCCGGATGATTTCTGGCATGCGCCCCCGGAAGCGCCGGCCTCGTGGTGGGCCGATCACTACGACGTCGAGATCGTCGCAGATGCCGATGCCTGGCAGCCGGCATTGGAAGCGCCGACCGCGACCGCGCTGATCGGAGACCCGGCGGATTTCGGCACGCTGGGGCGTCACGCCGACCTGAACCCGCCGGAGTTGCTGGGCCGGCTGGACGAAATGCGCACGGTCAAGACGGAGTGGCAGATCGAGTGCATGCGCGAGGCCAATCGCATTGCCATGCGCGGGCACCAGGCCGCGGCCGAGGCATTCGCTTCCGGTGCGTCGGAACTCGAGATTCACCTGGCCTACCTGAAGGCCGCGGGCCACGAGCCCAACACGCTGCCGTACAACAGCATCGTCGGCCTCAACGAGCACTGCGCGATCCTGCACTACCAGTATCGGGAAGTATCGCCGCCGCGTCGGTCGCGGAGTTTCCTGATCGATGCCGGCGCCGATTGCCATGGCTACGCCGCCGACATTACCCGGACCTACAGCGCAGACGAGGGGGTGTTTGGCGACCTGATCCGGGAGATGGACGCGCTGCAGCAGCGCCTGGCCGGCCGCATGCAGGCCGGACGGAGTTACGTGGATCTGCACCGGGAAGCGCATCGCGGCGTGGCCGAAATCCTGCGTCAGTCCGGAATATGCGACATGGAGATCGACGCGATGCTCGAAGCCGAGGTGACGTCGACATTTCTGCCGCACGGGCTGGGCCATTTCCTGGGCGTGCAGGTGCACGACGTGGCCGGGCAGCGGGCGCCCGACGGCAGCCCGCTGCCGCCGCCTTCCGAATATCCGATGCTGCGGCTGACGCGCGAACTCGAGTCGGGCAACGTGGTGACCGTGGAGCCGGGCCTTTACTTCATCCCCAGCCTGCTGGCCGAGCTGAAGGAGAAACCGATCTCCGGGCGCATGGACTGGCGGGCGATCGAACAGCTGGTGCCTTACGGCGGAATCAGGATCGAGGACGACGTGGTCGTTCGCCCCGAGACGCCGGACAATCTGACGCGCAGAGGCTGAGCGGATTCGGGGTCTTGATGGGCCCTGAACGGGCGAGATTCAATCGAGGCTCGAATGCCGGCGACCGGCAGGATTTCAGCCCCGAGGCGCCTCGGGATGGCGCTGATCGACGACCACCCGAATCCCTTTGAAGGGAAAGGTGGTCGGGGTGAGAGGATTCGAACCTCCGGCCCCTGCCTCCCGAAGACAGTGCTCTACCAGGCTGAGCTACACCCCGAAATCAAGCCGGGAATTGTACTGCAGATCCGGCTGCTTGACAACAGAATCGACGGCATTGTCGGCGTGAAAAGAGAGAACGCCAAAAAATTGCCGAACAGGCGGTTGAAATCGTCCCCTCACGGAACGGTTTCTGTTAAATTTGCATAAATTTCGTAACGAGTCTGTCATCAGGGATCGCTAACCTTCTCATCGCGAGTGCAGGAGCCCGGATGGCTTCCGCGCGTGAAATCCGTTCGTCCGAACGCCTTGCAATAGTCCACCAAGTCACAAATTTTGGGAGTAAGTGCACATGAATATCGTTGAACTGGCCCGCGCGGCGCGGGCGCTGCCGATGCTGGCCCTGCTGGTGCTGGTAATCGGCCTCTGCAGCCAGGCCGTCCTGGCGCAGGAAACGTCGTCGAGCGTCCGAGGCCAGGTCCTGTCGGTCGACGGCAACCCCGTCGCCGGCGCCGAGGTGACCGTCAGGCACGTGCCGTCGGGAACGATAGCTCGAAGCCAGACCGGTAACGGCGGCCAGTTCTTCGCCAGCGGCCTGCGCGTCGGCGGCCCCTACGAAATCCGCGTGGTTTCCGACGATTATCAGACCGTCGTGCGGGACAACATATTCCTGCAGCCTGGCTCGCAGAATCCGCTGGCGATTACCGTCGAGCCGGTCGCAGATACGACGGACGTCGTCACGGTCACGGCACAGCGCTCGGTTCTGGGCAGCCTGAACAATGGCGTCGGCTCGTCCTTCAGCGCGCAGGATATTGCCGAGCAGCCGGCAATCAACCGCGACGTCATCCAGACGCTGCTGCGCGACCCGCTGGCCCAGTCCGACGGCGAAGGCCAGCTTTCCGTGGCCGGGGTGAACCCGCGCTTCAACACGTTCTCGATCGACGGCGCGACCCAGACCGACAACTTCGGCCTCAGCGACGGCACCTACGCCACTTCGCGTTCGCCGATCAACCTCGACGCGGTCGAATCAGCCACGCTGTCGGTCGCCGATTATTCGGTGCTGGCCTCGGACTTCGTCGGCGGTCAGGTCAACGTCGTGACCAAGTCGGGGACCAACGAGATCGACGGCTCCGTCTTCTATGCGTACAAGGACGACAGCTTCGTCGGCAACAGCTTCGATGGCGGCAACTTCGATCCGGGCGATTTCGAGGAAAAGGAATACGGTTTCACGCTCGGCGGGCCGATCATCAAGGACAAGCTGTTCTTCTTCGTTTCCTACGATGAATACGAGAACGCGGCACCGGTCGATTTCACGAACTTCGACCGCGTCAACGGCGTCCAGCCCGGCTTCTTCGACGCGGTTCGCGAGATCATCCAGTCGACCTACGGCTTCGACCCGGGCACCCGCCCCGACGTCGCCAACGTGCCCGAAACGTCCGAGCGCACGCTGATCAAGCTCGACTGGAACATCAACCTCGACCACCGCCTGTCGTTCACTTACCAGAACACCGAGGAATCCGACGTCAGCGTCGGCGCCGACGAGTTCACCTCGGCCTGGTATGACACGCCGCTCGAAATCGAGGCCTACACGGCCCAGCTGTTCTCGGACTGGAGCAACAACTTCTCGACAAACCTCCGCGTCAACTACACCGAGTTCACCCGCGGCCAGATCTGCCGTGCCGGTTCCGACGTCGGGCAGATTTCGCTCGATTTCGAAGACGGCTTCCCGGGCAGCGTTGCCGGTTCACCGCTGGAAGGCCTGCTGACCGAAGGTGCGGACTTCATCGCCGGCTGCGACACCTTCCGGCACGCCAACGAATTCGACGACGAGCGCCTGGAAATCCTGGCCTCGGGCGAATACTTCGCCGGTGACCACGTGCTGACTTTCGGCACCGAAATCGATCAGTACGACCTGTTCAACCTGTTCGTGCCGAGTTCCCGGGGCGACTTCATCTTCGAAACCGCCGACCAGTTGATCAACAACAACCCGCAGGGCGTGTTCTACAGCAACGTGTCGTCGAACAACGTCAACGACGGCGCGGCCAAGTGGGGTTACGACCGCTACGCGTTCTTCCTGCAGGATCGCTGGTCGATCACGCCGGACTTCGAACTGAGCTACGGCCTGCGCTACGAGCGGATCGAGCAGGACGACAAGCCGGTCTTCAGCCAGCCGGTGTTCGACACTTACGGTGTGCGCACAGACAACAACCTCGACGGCAATGACCTGTTCATGCCGCGCGTCGGCTTCCTGTGGACGCCGCTTGCACGCACCAGCATCAGCGGTGGGTTCGGCCTGTTCTCCGGCGGCAACCCCGAAGTCTGGGTCTCGAATGCGTTCCAGGCACCGGTATTTGGTGAATTCGCCTTCATGCCGGGCGCTGTCAACCTGACCCAGGTGCCGCAGGAACTTCTCGACGCCGTTGCCCAGGGGGTTGCCCAGCCGATCGATTATGTCGGCGAAGATTTCGACACCCCGTCGGACTGGAAGGCCTCGCTGCGCTTCCAGCAGAGCTTCGACGCCGTCATCGGCGGCATGGACCTGGGCGACAACTATGTGTTCACCGCCCAGTACCTGTACACCCGCGCCAAGGACGGCTTCAACTGGGTCAATATCGCCCAGACACAGTTGAACGAAGCCCTGCCGATCGGCGAAGCGCCGGACGGTCGCCCGATCTACGCCGACCTGGATGATCTGGGCATTCCGAACCTGACCAAGCTGACCAACAACGACGGCGCCGAGAGCAGCACGCTGACGCTGGCACTGGCCAAGCGCTACGACTTCGGCTTCAACTTCGACGTCAGCTACGCCTACACCGACGCCGAAGTGGTCAGCGAAGGCACGTCGTCGCGCGGCATCTCCAACTGGCGCGGAATCTTCGCGGCCGATCGCAACAACCCGGATCCGCGCACCTCGCCGTTCCAGCAGGAGCACTCGTTCAAGTTCAACTTCGGCTACGAGCGCAACTTCGTCTCCAACCTGATGACCCGCGTCGACCTGTTCGGCCGGCTGTTCAAGGGCGACGTCTGGAGTACCGCGTTCGATGTGAGCAGCCGCAACGCGCTGTTCGGCCGGGCCGGCAACCGCGAGAGCCCGTTCGACAACAACCCGCTGTACATCCCGACCCCGGTCAACGATCCGCGCGTCGTCTACGGCTCGGGCTTCGACGTCGCCGGCTTCTTCGACTACGTCGAGCGCAACGGCATCCCGGTCGGCAAGATCCACGACCCGTACTCGGAGACGCTGGGCGACTGGAACAATATCTGGGATCTGCGCTTCCAGCAGGAACTGCCGGGCATTCCGGGCCTCAGCCGCTTCGTCGGCGAGAACCGGTTCAAGCTGATCCTCGATATCGAGAACTTCGCCAACCTGCTCAACAGCGACTGGGGCAAGTTCACCAACGGCCCGGGCTTCGGCCAGGCCGGCATCGTCCAGGCTGACCTCGTGTCCGCCGCCGACGTCGCCGCCAACGGTATCGATGGTGCCACGGCACTCACCGGTGATGCGCCGCGTACGACCTGCCTGCAGGCCAGCGACTGCCTTTACCGCTACACCGATTTCGACAACGACCCGACGCAGTTCACGAACCGCGCCAACTCGGTCTACGAAATCCGCCTGACGCTGCGCTACGACTTCTGAGCTCAGCCAGCCAGGCACCGCCTTCCGACTCGGCCCCCGAGTCGGAACAAACAAGAAAAGCCAGCCGGAACCCGGCTGGCTTTTTTCTTTGCAGGCACGACACTGCCGGCTTCGCTAAAATCGACCGTCTTGCCCGAAAAAATCACAAGAACAGGAATCGAATGAACGAATCAGCCCGATCCTCCCAGGTCTGCAAGCGGCAGACCCACTCGACCCGTGTCTATCCCGCCGGCAGCCTCAACATCCTGTCGCGCGAAGAGGTCTCGCGCCTGTCGGACGCGACCGAGGAAGTGGGCGACATGTTGCGCCGTTGCGCGCTGGCGGTGCTCAACAGCGGTGAGGCCGGCGACGATGCCGAGGCCATGCTTCAGCAATACAGCGACTTCGCGATCCGCGTCAACCAGGTCAACCGCGGCATAAGGCTGGAGCTGGAGAACGCGCCGGGCTGCGCGTTTGTCGACGGTGAGATCATCTACGGCATCCGCGAACTGCTCTCGGCGGTGGTTCGCGACATCGTTTATTTTCATACCGAGATCCGGCCCAATCCCTATTTCGACCAGGGCTCGTCCGAGGGGATCAGCAATACCGTGTTCGAGATTCTTCGCAACGGGCGGCTGCTGGACGCCGACAACGAGCCCAGCCTGGTGATCTGCTGGGGCGGTCACTCGATACCCGATTACGAGTACGACTATTCCAAGGAGGTCGGGTACCAGCTGGGCTTGAGGGGCTGCAACATCGGCACCGGCTGCGGGCCCGGCGCGATGAAGGGTCCGATGAAGGGCGCGACCATAGGCCACGCCAAGCAGCGTACGCTGCCCGGCCGCTACGTCGGCATTACCGAGCCCGGGATCATCGCGGCCGAGTCGCCGAACCCGATCGTCAACGAGCTGGTGATCCTGCCGGATATCGAAAAGCGACTCGAAGCGTTCGTGCGCCTGGGTCATGGCATCGTGGTGTTTCCCGGTGGAGCGGGTACCGCGGAAGAAATCCTGTTCCTGCTCGGCGTGCTGCTCAACCCGGCGAATCGGGACATGCCGTTTCCGTTGATCTTCACCGGCCCGGCCTCGTCGGCCGACTATTTCGAGGAAATCGACCAGTTCGTGCGCCACGCCCTGGGCGATGACGCCGCTTCGCGCTACAAGATCATCATCGACGACCCGGAAGCCGTGGCGGTCGAGATGAAGAACGGCCTGAAGTCGGTGCGCGACTACCGCGTCGAGACCAAGGACGCGTTCTACTTCAACTGGCAGCTGCAGATCGATCCGCAGTTCCAGCATCCGTTCGATCCCACGCACGAAGCGGTCGCCGCGATGCCGGTGTCGCGCGACCTCCCGCGCCACGAACTCGCCGCCAATCTCAGGCGGGTGTTTTCAGCCATTGTCTCGGGCAACGTCAAGTCGGACGGCATCCGGCGCATCCGCGAGCACGGCCCGTTCGAGATTCGGGGCGAGGCCGACCTGATGGACAAGCTCGATCGTCTGCTCGACCGGTTCGTCCGGCAGCATCGGATGAAGCTGCCGGGGGACAAGGCTTACGAGCCTTGTTATCGGGTCATTCGTTGATTTCTTGACGCTGCGCGCCCGGCGGGTGGTTATTTGCACCGGGCCGGGTGCGGGCGGTTTTTTCTTTGATTCAACTTCTAACTTCTGACTTCAACTTCAAATCCGTTTCGCCCCGCGCTTCGCGCTTGCGGGCGAGTGACTTTTTTCGGTTGCAAAAAAAGTAACCAAAAATGCGCTTTACAGGCGGCAGCTGTTATAGGGAACCTCTGAACAACTCTGCACGGGCGCGACGGCGCCTTTGCGGGAGGCTCCGGCTTGGCTTGGGCGAGCGTGGTTTGGTTGTTCCAAA